>CAWAYO010000067.1:0-8351 GCA_963786085.1 uncultured Acidobacteriaceae bacterium | reverse complement strand
ACTGAAGGCGGCGCGGGACTGGAAATCCCAGCTCTTGTCGGCAGTGTTCGTGCTGAGAACTTTGAACGCATGCTGTTCGGCAAGGGCTGCATACTGCTCGGGAGTGAGATGGAGGTAGGGATCGTGGAAGCCGGCGAAATGCTGTGCCCAGGGCGGCAAGTGGCGCGTCTCTTCGATCACGTCTTCGAGGCTTTTGCGATCTCCTTTGGGAACCAGGCGGAGTTGAGCGAGACCGGAGGGCCTGATGGCGGCGCGGATCGAGTCGAGGGCCAGCGCCTGTTCGGGAATCCAGTGAAGGGCGTTGAAGGAGACGACGAGGTCGAATTCCTGCGTGAAGGGCAGGCGGCGAACATCGGCGACGGCGAATTCAAGATTGGAGTAAGGCAGCGAGGCAGCGTGCTCTTTAGCGAAAGCGATCATCTTTTCCGAAGCATCGATTCCGACAACGTGGCCGCGAGGAACGCGGGCGGCTATCTCGCTGGTCGTTTTGCCGTTTCCGCATCCGATATCGAGGACGCTTTCGCCACCGCGAAGGTCGAGCAGGGACAGAGCTTCTTCGGCCATCGCTGCCTGCAGAGCAGACAGACGGTCATACTCCGGCGCGTTCCATTCGGTCATCGTTCAGGTTTCTCCTCGAACATAGTAAAGAGAGACCGACAGGGATACTACCTATCGACACGGAAAGTGTTGAGTGCGTCGACTCGATTGCCTCCGAGCCTCGCTTGGGGGGAGTTAAAAGGCCGGGTTGACGCGGATTGCTAGACCTGCCACGAGATGCACATACTCCGGAGCAGGATGCGGTCATCGCCGGTGAGCATTCTGTCGAACTCCGGATCGCTCCACCGCTTGTACTGATACATCGCAGGAGGGCCAACGAGCTGGCTGTAGTCTTCTTTGCATGGATCGACCACGGCGGTGCTCTCGTTGTGGTGTGGACAGCATGGATGATGGAGGGGCGTGCTCCACGTGCACTCTGGACAGCAGGCCGCGTTGGGATCTTCACTTTGAGGCTTTTCGAACCACATGACTCACCTCTGCTAGTCTCCGCGGCCGCTGGGGATGTCTCTCTGAACTCCCCGGGGGTGGGAGTGCTTCTTAGCTACTATGGCCCCGATGCTAGCGCGGTTTGCGCAGCGATGTAAGCCCCATAAGGAGCGGAATTTCGTTAATCCTTTCAGGGTACAAAGCCACCCCAGTTTCGGCTGAATTCATGCCTCTATCGTCCTTCCTATTGGAGACCGGGTATTTCGGAGCTGGGCTGGAGGTGTCGGCTGGATCGAGAGAACCCTCAGCCCTACGGTTTAAGGTTTCATGAGCATATCATTGATGTCTCTATAGTTATGCTGCACTTACCGACCCGGAAACATTGTCGGCAATGGAGCGGCAATGAATCCGCGTCCCTGGGGCAGCAACTGGCGGTTCTGCGCTGCTTATCCGATCGGGGAGGGTAATGGCTCCGAATCGGTCGACTCCTCGTCAAGCTCGAAGGCGCCAATCAGCTCACGAATGATCTTTTTGTAGATGTCGAGGATCTGTTCCATGGGCAGCTGCTCGGTGGGCATCTGTTCCGCGGCGATCGGCTGCATCGCTCTCGGGTTACTGTTCGTACCGTTCATGAGTCTGACTTTACAAATTCGGGGACGCTCGGAGTATCCCCCGGAACGCTTAGCCCTATCCCCAAAAACGCTTAGCCCATCATTCCCTGAAGGGGGAATGGGATAATGCGGACCTGCTAACATGGCTTTCCCTATGGGAAAAGAAACGGAGTCTGTTTCGGGTGCGAGGAGCCTCTCTGCCGGGGCCAGGCTGCGCGCGGCGGTTGAGGCCGAGCGGCCTCTGCAGGTGATCGGAGCAATCAACGCGTATCATGCGCGGATGGCGGAGCGGGTGGGATATCGCGCGCTGTATTTATCGGGCGGAGGGGTGGCAGCGGGATCACTGGGGGTGCCGGATCTCGGCATCTCGGAGCTGGAAGATGTGCTGGTGGATGTGCGGCGAATTGCGGCGGTGTGTTCCCTGCCGCTGCTGGTGGATGTCGACACGGGGTTCGGGAGCGCGTTCAACGTCGCGCGGACGGTGCGGTCGCTGATTCGCGAGGGCGCTGGCGGGTGCCACATCGAAGACCAGGTGCAGACCAAGCGATGCGGGCACAGGCCAGGCAAAGAGGTTGTTCACACGGCAGAGATGGTCGACCGCATCAAGGCGGCGGTGGATGCGCGGACGGATGCGGCGTTCGTCATCATGGCGAGGACGGATGCACTGGCGGTGGAAGGACTGGATGCTGCGTTCGATCGGGCCTCGGCGTATGTGGAGGCGGGCGCAGACATGGTGTTTCCGGAAGCGATGACAGAGCTGGGCATGTACCGTCAGTTCGCGGAGCGGACCAAGGTTCCGGTGCTGGCGAATATTACTGAGTTCGGGGAGACTCCGCTGTACACGGTGGAGGAGCTTCGCGGGGCGGGCGTGGCGATTGCGCTGTATCCGCTGTCGGCGTTTCGTGCGATGAATGCGGCGGCGCTGAAGGTGTACGAGGCAGTGCGGCGGGACGGCACCCAGAAAAATGTGATGGACACAATGCAGACGCGGGCGGAGCTGTATGACTATCTCGGCTACTACGCCTATGAGAAGAAGCTCGACGAGCTGTTTGCGAAGGGGGAGAAGTAGCTTTTCTGGGGCTGAGGCCCCGCTGCTATCGGGCCTCGCGAGTTAACGGTGAGGTGGGGCACGTCGAGCAAAAGGCGATCTGTCTGGTTTATTTAAGGTGCGGGCTTCAGACGCTCTCCGCTTGCGTTGTCTTGGCTGCCACCGCGTCCAGAACCCGCGTCGAATAGATCAGAGCTGCCCCGGCGTTCATGGCTACGGCGACGCCCAACGCTTCACTGATTTCTTCCCTGGTCGCGCCGGCCTTCAGCGCTGCGTCGGTGTGAACGACAATGCAGCCATCGCAGTGCGTCGTTACCGCTACGGCCAACGAAATCAATTCCCGTGTCCTGGCATCCAAGTGACCTGTCTTTGCGTTCGCGTCGCCTAACATCCGGTAGCCGCGCACTGTGTCCGGGCTGAGCTTCATCAACTCGCCAAGACGGCTGCCAATCTCTTTGTGGTATTGGTTCCAATCAAGCATCATGATGTCTTCTCCTGGTTGCAGATCTTGAATTCTTTGCCACCGCGCGGCTGAGTATACATCGGCAACGCCGGAATCGCTTCAGCAGCGGGCACGAGAGGATTTATCGCCGTGCTTCACGATGCGAAAGATCGCGCAGCCTCAGTTTGGCCCACGATTCCTATACGTTAAAGGGAGATGCTCAAGCAGGAAGCAAGAGTTTCGGACCTGGGGGCGATCGGGTTTGCTCTGGCAGGTTTCACGTTCTGGGTGCTGGCGGATAGCTCAATCAAGCTGGTTGGGCAGTCCGGCTTGCCGGCCTACCAGATGGTGGCGTTTCTGGGCCTTTTCATGGCCATGTTCCTGGCTCTGTATGGAATCGGAAGCCGCCGGGTGCAGAAGTTGCGGCCTCACAGGCTGGGCCGCCAAGTGGGGCGGGCCTGCCTGGATATGGGGAACAATGTATGCGTCGTCATCGCATTGCGGCATCTGACCCTGACCCTGTTCTACATCCTCGTCTTCATGGCGCCGATGGTGATTGCGCTTCTGTCGGCTGTGGTTCTCGGCGAAGGGCTGTCCTGGAAAAAGGCTGCGGCAATTGGAGCCGGATTTGCGGGAGTGGTGGTTGCTGTGCATCCGTGGAGCAGCACCCGTGAAGGCGATTGGATTGGGTTCGCAGCGTGCATCGTGTGCGTGACATGTTTTTCGGTGAATATGGTATGGTCGCGCGTGCTGACCCGGACCGAGTCGCCTGAGAGCCTCGCGTTCTTTTCTGGCTTGGTGACGGCGGCGGTGGGGTTTTTCCTGATGACGCTGGTACACGCCGAGCCGTTGACATTTCGACTGACGACAGGATTGTTCGCCATGGGCTTGTTTTGCGCACTGGGGACGCTCTGCTTCTATACCGCTGTGAAGCATACTTCTGCCGCGAACGTGTCGCAGTACCATTACACGCAGTTGCTGACGGGTGCGCTGGTTTCCTATCTTGTGTGGAGCGATAAACCCGGGCCGTACGTGCTGATCGGCGGATCGCTGATTCTGGGCTCAGGGCTTTACATTGCTATCGCCGCCCGCGAAGTTGTACCGCTCACTGAGGGCAGCTGATTCGGGACCTGGATGGGTCGAGCGGGTGAAGGTGATTACTTCTCTCGCTTCGCGGCAGTTCAAAGACGTGGCACTCACTGCGGGGCGCCGCAGGCTAATCTTCAGGCGGCATTCTTCTGAAGCCGCTGCTCGTCGGATGTCGAATCGGCGGGTGTCGAATCGGCGGGCTCGCGCTGCCAGGCCCGGTAGGTTTCGTGGGGCTGGCCGAGTCGATACAGTGTGTTCGATGTCTCCGCAAGTCCGTTCACGTTATCGACGTTCACAATGATCGACGTGTAGATGAAACTCAGGCCAGGGAGATCCTGATGTCCCATGGCGTTGCCCATGAGGTGAACGCCGGGCTGCAACTCTTCAAAACTCGGGGAATGCGCACTTCGAACGGCCGCCCAATTCTCCAGTGTCACTTCGCGCTTCCGCATGGTTACCCTCTCGAAGATACGAGTATGTGGGCCCGGTTTCAGGAATGGGATGCCCGGCTTATGGGATGGGATGCCACCTGGCCAGTTCCGCATATTGCGAGAGCAGAGATTGTGCTTTCCGACCCTTGCTTCGCAAGGATGGGGCACCCGCGTTCGCGGTGAAATCGAGAAGAAAGAGAAAGGTGGGCACCGGCGGAAGGAGTCCACGGTGGCCTCTCGCCAACGCTGGCGGGCGAGTGCAATAATTCGGTCTGCCGATCCCACGCCAGCGACATCATGGCCAAAGGTTGTTTCGCGATGTTTCCTGCACTGCGTCTTCGTCGCTGTCATCTGTTGGCACATCTCATCCTGATCTCCGTGGTCACGAGTGCTCCTGCGGCCCGCAAACACGAGAACGAGACGCCTGCGTTCGCTCCTGTCCATGCCGAGCTGGTGGCGCTGCTCGACGCGCGTTTTCTGAAGCCGGGTTCGCCGCTTCTGCTCAGGGTCAAAGACGCCTGGCAGAATGGCGATTGCAAACTTCGCGAAGGCTCCATTCTCAAGGGGCACGTGGTGGATGCCAATGTGTCGTCGAAAGAAGACAGGGTCTCTAAGGTTGCGGTGGTTTTGGATGAGGCCCAGTGCAACGGCACCGCGCTCGTTCCGATGCCGCTGGCGGTGGCTGCGATAATGGCGCGTGATCCGGCGGAGTTCGGAAACACGCAGGAATATGCGCCGCTGAATGCGTTGCCGGTCGCGATCCGGGGCGCGAGCGGGACGGGCCCGCTATCCATGTCTTCTGCCGCAGTCGTGGCGGAAAATTCCGCGACTCGCCTTGATTCGCCAAAGCAGATCTCGCTGGGAGATGTGGTCGGCCTCTCGGGGCTGAAGTTGAGCGTGGGAACGGGGCCGGAGCAGAGCACGGTTCTTTTTGTGAAGGGACACAATGTCAGCCTTCAGCGCTATACGCAGTTTGTTCTGGTTCCGGCAGCACTTATTGCGCACGAAACAGCCGCAGCGCCGGCTGGTTCCGCTCCCGCAGCGGTCGCGGTGAGTGTGTCTACGCGACCGGCTACGCCAGCGGCGAGCAGTGCGGAAGCGGTGCGGAGTGATACGCAGCCGCCGCTGGCGGCCCCTGAACCGGATGTGGAGGTGTGCGCCCCGCCGTCATGCAACGTCGCGGTGCCGGACGCGACGACGACTGCGGAGGTGCATGCGGAGAAGAGCTTTCCGCTGCGCGAGCTGGGATATGCGCCGCGCTACGGCATCGAGCTGGACGACTTCAATCACGAAGCTGCTCTGGCTTATCTGGGTGAACATCAGCTTCTGGTTACGTTCAATCCGCACACGCTTATTGACCGGAGAGATGGCAGAGATGTGGCGCGCATGGTGCGTGCCGCCGTGCTGGATACGTCCACGATGCGGCCAATCCTGGTCGTGGACTGGCCTATCGCCGACCACAAACAGTATCTCTGGCCGGCGGGAGAGGATCGCGTCCTGGCGCATGTTGGCAACGAGCTGCGTGTGTACGGCCCGGGTCTCACGATTGAACGGCGCATGGTACTGCCGGGGCCGCTGGCATGGGTCCGCGTCTCACCCTCACAGAAGAACTTTGCGATCGGCGTGATCCTCGAGCGTCACTCGAAAGAGCTGCATGCGCAGTTGGCAGCGGCGGCGACTTCAGAACCGGAGGAGGACATGGAGATTCGCGTGCTGGATGCCGAGTTTCAGACCACGGCGACGGCGGTCCGTTCTTCGCGATTCATGCCTCCGGTGTTGACGGATGAGGGCGAGGTTGAAGTTGATCTGCAGGATCAGGAAAAGGAGCGGTGGCATCTGGTGGAGTACACATGGGACCACCAGACGCATTCGATCGCTTATGTTAAGTCGGCGTGCATGCCGCAGATTTCCAGTATCGCGCCGGACCTGCTCTTCGTAGTGACTTGCTCGCGGAGTGCGGGTGCGAAGTACCGGGTGCTGCGCAGAGATGGCAGCCTGCTGCTCCAGGGCAGTTCGTCGGCGGAAGAGCTGGGGCAGGTTGCCCGCGGAACGCGACGAGGAAAGGCCTTCGTGGTCGGGATCGCTCAGGCGGACTGTGCTATTGTGCCGGGCGGCTACTTTTATCCGTCCGATCTCAGGAAAGAACATCTTGCCGTGTATCGCGCTATGGATGGGAAACGCATCTTCACTACTCATGTCGATTCGCCTCCCCCTACGCGTGAAGCTTACGCACTGGCTCCCGGCGCAGGCGAGCTGGCTGTTCTTTCTGCGGAACAGATTTCTCTCTATAGCGTTCCGCCGCAGTGATTGTGACGACTGATTCGGTGGGTACCCCCCCTACCCCCCTGAATTTGTATTTCACACATTCGCAAAGACTTAGCGAACACCTCGGCTGTAGCTCATACATAGAATGGAACTTGCAGGCATCTCATAAGAAATAAAGGAGTTACGCGGCGAGACTCGCTCCCGTTTTGGAATTGGATTCGGTCCAAAATGGGAAGGCCCGGCGCGGATGCCGGGCCTTCCTTATCTCTCTATTTTTATTGTAGCTGGGTTGCGATAATTCTCGGCCACTCAATGGCGCGGTGTAGGAAGTAAGTGGAAAGCGACAGATTGTCAGCGACAGGATTGCCAAAAGCGCCGCTACCAGGGCCAGCAGCAGAAGAAGGCGCGGGCGAGGCAGTTACGGCGCCGATTGGGCGGGACCTGGGGAGCGGCGGGAGCCTGTACCTGCGGAGCGCCAGGCGCGGTATTGAAGGGTCCGACAACCTGCGAGTTGGCCGGATATCCGCCGAGCTCGCTGGGCTGGATCTGGCGAAACCACCGATCGTTGGCGGAACCGTTAGCGCGTACCCTCCAGATCATTTTGACGCCGAGCTTCTTGTTCTGCGGGTTCACATCTTCAATCGTCATCTTGGCGACGTTGTAGAGGGCCATGTCGTAGAGGTTGTTGTAGAAGGCGTCGTAGGAGGGATCGTAGAAGCGATGGTTGTACTTGACGACGACATGATCGCCCCAGCGGAAGAGGTCGAGGGCATTTGAGTTGAGGTTGAAGGTGTTGGGCTGGAGATTGTGGAAGGCGTGCGGGTGCGTCGAAATGAAGCCCTCGCCTTCGTTATGGCCGTCGTCGGCGACTCCATTGTTGTTGCCTCCAATCCTGCCGGAGTAGGTTTTGACCTTATGCGGGTCGACATTTTTGCCGAAGCCGTAAGGAGGGGGAGCGATGAGCAGGGTGTATAGAGCCCAGGCGAGCCAGCCGCATTCGCCCTGGTAGTTTCCGCCAGCCAGCTCATCGAGCAGAGTGGCGGCTCTGCCGGCACTACGGCAGCCCTTCGCGGGATTCCAGGTCCAGTTCAGGTTGGCGCCTACGCTGAACTGGTGGACGATGTCCTGCATATCCTGATGAGTGTCGGGATCGAGATTGTGGGCGTTGCAGTAGGCCATGATGTGGCCGCCGACGGTCTGCGGCCAGAGGCTGATGTCGGTTTGCGTGTGGGCAATGTTGGGATTCTTCATCCAGCCGGTGTACAAACCCATCGACGTATCTCCGTTTATGGCACGAGAGGATTGCCCGTCCTGCCATCCTCATGAACTCGGGGCTTGAGGATGAAGTAATGCGGGTTTCGCTGTCGGCGAACATCATACTTCAGGTTTTGCGGGATGTGTGCATTACGAAAGGCATGGAGGCGAGGCTGGAGGGGTCGAGGTGATTGGTTCCCACCCTTCGCGATGCGAAGGATGGGGCA
>CAWAYO010000066.1:0-33054 GCA_963786085.1 uncultured Acidobacteriaceae bacterium | reverse complement strand
AGAAAAGTGCGTGGTCGCCGCAGCGTCATGTCCATTGACGTCGACTTTTGCCTCCATGCGGAGGGGATGGTCTTTTCCGTGGATGGTAAATGTACCGTCGATGGTTACATTCTGAGCTGAGCCAGGCTTGACGGTTCCCGTGACTTTCTCGGGATGGAAGATGGCCTGAGGATATTTATCGCTTTCGAGAATCTCTTTCTGCATGCGGCTGTCGCGGGAGTGGTTGCCGCTTTCTCCAGTGTTGAGATCGACAGCGATTTCGCCCTGAGCCGCGCCGGTAGCGGGGTCGAAGGTGATGAGGCCCCCCTTGAGCTTAAAGGTTCCATGGACCGTATGCATGTTGCCGTTGAGGATCCAGTGGATTTCGGTACTGGACGGGTCGAGGTGCAGAGTGACGCTCTGCGGCGCCTGCTGTGCGCCAAGCAGCGGGACGAGCGCAAAGAGCAGGGCGGCGACACAAACAGCGGAATGCCGGGGCTGGAGAGATTTCACGTGGGTTCTCCGGGTAGTGGGGTTATGCCGGCGAAGGCAGGAGCATGCGGCAGCCGAGCCGGGGCGCGTGGTGCAGGAGGAATCGATGCAGAGAGTCTTCTCCCATGTGGACGCGAAGCAGCTTTTCAAAGAGCAGCGGCTCGCGGGCGAAGACGCGCAGGACTTTGCCGCGAAGAGCCGGCCAGCGATCCATGAGCAACAGGCTGCGCGCCATGGACTGTGGGATGCGCAGAGTCTTCGCGTGGCCGGCGGCGTAGGCATCCAGGGATCCGCTTTCGATGGAGGCAGCGAGCAGAAGAGCCTGGCGAAAGGCCATGGCGAGGCCTTCTCCGGAGATCGCGTCGGCCGAGCCGGAGGCATCGCCGAGGAGCGCGACATTTTCACGGACAACGCGATGCAGGGTGCGGGTGGTGGTGATGGAGCCGCGCTCGCGTGAGGTGATTTCGGCATTACGCAGCTTTTCCCGCAGCGCGGGGATGCTTTCGATTACCTGAACGGTGCGGACCATCCCTGGAAAACGGGTCACGACGGCTACGCAGATTTCGTCTTCGCCGACGGGCGTGACATACGCCTGGCCGAGAGGTCCCCAGTGGACCTCGACATAATCGCTCCAGGGTGCGATGCGGTAGTGCATGCGGAAGCCGAAGCGGCGGGTGTGCAGCGTTCCGCGGCTGAGGCCAGCCCAGGCGCGCACCCGAGAGGACTGGCCGTCGGCGCCGATGAGATATCGATACCTGAGGCGTTCGCCAGCGATTGTGGCAGACTGACCCGGTTTGAGGACGACCGGCGTCCTCCAGCGTAGACGGACGCCGATGTCGCGGGCACGGTCGACGAGGAGGCCGTGGAGCACGACGCGGCGAAGGCCCATTCCCTCTCCGGAGGAGAAGTTGGCCGTCACCGTCGAGCGCTCATCGCCGAAACGAATGCCATGGAAGGCGGCTCCGTGAACGCAATTGAGATCGACGCCCAGCTGAGCGAGCTCGCGGCGCGAATCGGGCATGATGCCCTCACCGCAGGCCTTGTCAATGGGAGGCACGAGAGCGTCGGCCAAGAGCACGTCGACACCGCTCTGCCGGAGTGCGATGGCTGCTGCCAGTCCTGCGGGGCCCCCGCCTAATACCAGTACATCGGATACCAGCGCCATCATTCTCCTGATTGGACGTTGCAAAAAGCGTTCCTAAGGGCGAAAGCACGATTCATTGCGATGGTTTAATCCGCGCTTAAGCCCTGCCCTTCCAAATAACCTCCCAGAGCAGCATTTGATCTTCTTTTCCTTACATCGCTAATCGCCCTACCATTCCAGCAGCAGCATCTCCGCGCAAAAGCCGGGGCCCATGGCGGCAAGGATGCTGCGGGTGCCGGGTTTTGGACGCTGGTGTTTCATGATTTCGTCGAGGACGACGAGCACGGAAGCCGAGGAGAGATTGCCTACGCGGCGCAGTGCCTCCCAAGAAACGCTGAGAGCTTCCTTCTCGATCCCCAGCGCCTCCGCAGAGGCATCGAGAACCTTGGGGCCCCCGGTGTGCATGATCCAGGTGCCGATATCAAGACGGGTGAGGCCTTGCCGGGCGAGAAAGTTGTCGACATCGCGGCCCAGATTCTCGCGGACCACCTTGGGGACGTCAGGGGAGAGGACGATACCGAAGCCCTTCTCGGAGATGTCCCAGCCCATGACGTATTCGGTGTCGGGATAGAAGACCTGATGGCTGGCGACGATGCGGGGCCCGGGGAGGGGTACCTTGTCTCCGGCGACCAGGACGGCGGCAGCACCATCGCCGAAGAGTCCCGCAGAGATAAGGTTGGCAGCGGACATGTCGCCGCGCTGCCAGGTGAGACTGCAGAGCTCCACGGAGAGAAGCACGGCAACCTGGTCGGGGTAGGCGCGTACATAATCGGCGGCACGAGCCAGGCCGGCGGCTCCGGCGACGCAGCCGAGCCCGAATATGGGATTGCGCTTGATGTTAGGGGAAAGCTTCATGCGATTGACCAGGCGGGCGTCGATCGAAGGACTACACACTCCGGTAACGGATACGAAAAAGAGAGCTGCGAGCTGCTCGCGCGCGAGGCTGGTCTGCTTGAGCAGGCACTCGATGGCCTGCTGGCCGAGCTGTTCCGCGGTCTCGATCCAGACATTGTTGGTCTTACCCCATGTGTCGAGCGAGTTGTACTCTTCGAGCGGCCGCGAGAAGTAACGCCACTCGACTCCGGTACGCGAATGGAGACGGTCAAGGACGGCTCCGTTGTCTGGCCCGTTACCCCAATAGGCCTTTAGTGCTTCAACCACCTCCTGCTGGCTGAAGTAGTACGGGGGGAATGCTGTGGTCGTTGCTGCAATGCGCATGCTCTCTCTGGCTCCAATGAGAATAGTAGTTTGAGTATGCCCAACCGTCACGAAGAAGTCACGATAACGTCATTCTTCGGTTCGGAAAGCGGGATCGCGGATGCGCGGTCGGCGAGGGCGGTGGAAGTCGGGGATTCGGGGTCGGAAGGCGGACCGGACGTCGGAAACTCAACGCCAATCTCGACCCCTCCCGGGTCGAGATTACGGACCCAGGCGCGGCCGCCGTGGGCCAGAGCCACAGCCCTGACAAAGGCGAGGCCGAGTCCGTGGCCCTCCGATTGGTCGCCCTTGGCGAAGCGCTGGAAGACGTGATCGAGCAGATCGGGCGGGAAGCCGGGACCGTCGTCGCGGACCCGGATCTGGACGCGGCCATCGGCTTCGGTAAGGGTGATAAGGATCTGCGCGCCGTCGCCGGCGTAGCGGAGCTCATTTTCGAGCAAATTGGACAGCAGGCGTACAAGAAACCGCTGATCGACCATTGCCTGAACCGGCTGGTCTGCGATGGTGGTCAGGGTCTGGCGGCGCTCGCTGAAGGCTGGGGCGTAGAGTTCCGCGACGCGGTAGATGATGTCGGCGAGATCAGAAGGCTCGCGGCGAAGGCGGAGCGCGCCGGCCTCGGCTTCGGCGACGTCGAGTGAGGTAGTCACGATTTCGGAGAGGCGATCGAGGCTCTCAACAGCCCGGGCGACGAGGTCGCGGGAGAGGTTGGTGTCGTCGGTGGAGAGCGCCGCCTCGAGGCTGCCACGGACAGAGGTGATGGGGCTCTTCATATCGTGGGCGACGGAATCGGCGAGAGTACGGAGCTGGTTCACCGACGCGGAGACGCGGTCGAGCATGGTGTTGAAGGTCCGGGTAAGGCGGGCGATCTCGTCGTTGGGCTTGTCGGCAGCAGCTACGCGGCTGCTGAGATCGCCGGTTCCAATGCCGGCGGCGGCGGTGGTGATGGCGTCGACCCGCTTGAGCGTACCGCGCATGATGAGCACCGAGATGAGAAAGCCAAAACCTACCATGCACATCCATCCGAGGAAGAACCAGAGCAGCAGGCGGAAGAGCATGATGCGCGCGGCAGAGTCCTGCAGGCCGAGGTAAATCCGGCCCATGCCGGGGCCGACATTGGTAGCCACTACCCGAAAGGGCATGCGTCGTCCGGGAACCGTCACCGACACAGCGGACCGCTCAGGAATTTGCACATTGCGGAGGCTGGCAACGATGACGTCCTTGCCTGAAGGACCGACCCATAGCGGCGGCTGTCCGCCTTCGCCATTTTCGTAAAAGAAAACCGTATTTGCAGCGTCATTGTCGTGGCTGTCGAAGGCGAACTCCTGCGTTGCCAGTTCGGCGACCTCTCCCACGATTCGTCCGTAAACCGCGTCTTTCGGCGTGGTGAGCGCGACCTGCCTCAGGGTTTCGCTTTCGCCGATGAGCCAGGAGTCGCTACGCTCGCGAATTGTACGCGCGACCAGGGCGTACATCATGAGAAAGACCAGGGCGCTGCCGGCGGCAAAGACAATCGTACTGCGCAATGCCAGACGCCATGCGGCTGTGCGGTACAGGGAGCCGCTGATTCTGCGCCTAATCCTTGAGAACATAGCCCACACCCCGCATGGTTCGTATCAAAGGACGGTCGGCGTCGCGGTCGACCTTGTTGCGCAGCCGGTGTATATGCACGTCCACGATGTTGGTGGAGGTGTCGAAGCGCATCTTCCAGACGTGGTCGAGGACCATGCTGCGGGTGACGACGCGTCCGGCATTGCGGCAGAGGTACTCGAGGAGGGCAAACTCCTGCTGGGTGAGCTGCAGTTCGGCACCGCCGCGGTGGGCTTCGCGCCGGATGAGATCGAGTTCCAGGTCGGCGACACGAAGGCGGGTGGCTTCCGGCTGGTTAGGCGTGCTGCGCCGGAGAAGGGCGCGCAGGCGGGCAACGACTTCTGCGACAGCGAAGGGTTTGGTGAGGTAGTCATCGCCTCCGCGCTCGAGGCCAAGAACGCGCTCGTCGACGGAACGACGCGCGGAGAGGATGAGCACGGGGGCGCCAACTCCCTGAGAACGCAGGCGATGGATCAGGTCGAGGCCATCCATATCGGGCAGAGTGAGGTCGATGACCATGGCGTCATGCACGCCTTCGACCGCCTGACGCTCCGCTTCGCCGCCCGACACACACGCGTCGACACGGAACCCGGCCTCGGTGAGTGCGCGGGTAAGAAATTCACGAATTGTCCGATCGTCCTCGACTACAAGCAGCCGCAAAGCGAACCTGGTCCCCTTTTCTATACCCTGATGGCGCGGCCAGCAAGTTCCAACGCATCCTGCCAAAAGCGTTTGGATGAGTGTACGACTTCGAGCACAGAGGTGAGGGCGCGCGTGAATGCTTCGAGACTTTCATCGGACACATTCAGAGGGGGCGCAGCTTTCAGCACCATGAAATTATTTCCGCAGATCTGGGTGAGGATGCCGTGATCGCGATAGAGGCGCATGACGATGATCTGCCCGAACATGGCCGGATGGATGCGGTGAAAGGCCTCATAAGAGAGGCGCAGCTTCAGCGATCGCGGCGCACGGAAGACGATTCCGGAGAACTGGCCGATTCCGCGGACATGATCGACCATTTCATACTGCGCGACAGCTTCGGTCAGGCGGCTTCGGAACTCTGCACCCTGGATGAAGGCGCTCTCGGCAAGGCCCTCTGAATCCAGAACCTCAAGGGTGGCGAGGCCGGCGCGCATGGCGAGGCCATTCTCGCTGTAGGTGGAGGTGTGTACGATGGCGCGGCCCAAGGAGTGATAGACGCTCTCGTAGATCGGATCGGTCATGAGCACGGCGCCGACGGGAACCAGTCCGCCGCTGAGCGCCTTGGCCAAGATGACCATGTCGGGGTCGAGGCCGTAGTGATGGCCAGCAAGAAAGCGTCCGGTGCGGCCAAGCCCGGTCTGGACTTCATCGAGAACGTAGAGGGTGCTGTACTTTTTGCAGAGGTCCTGGGCGCGTTGGAGATAACCTTCGGGCGGCAGCACGATGCCGCCTTCGCCCTGGATGGGCTCGAGGATCAGTGCCGCAAATTTACGGGTGGCGAGGTGTTTTTCGAGAGCGTCGAGGTCGCCGAAGTCGACGAACTCGACCCCGGGGAGCAGCGGGCCGAAACCAGCGGACCAGAAGCCGTGATCCATGAGGGAGAGCGCTCCGCAGGTAAGGCCGTGAAAGGCGGCGCGGGCGGCGAGTAATCCGGTGCGGTTGGTTGCAGCGCGGGCGAACTTGATGGCGGTCTCGACTCCTTCGCTGCCGGAGGTGGAGAAATAGACCTTGGTCAGGCGGCCGCCGGCGCTGGCGCAGAGCTTTTCAGCGAGTTCGCCGGCAGTTGCGGCTACGTGGCTCTGGAGCATGGCGGGGCCGCTGCGGTCGAGTTCTGCGTGGAGCGCATCGATGACCCGCTGATTGTTGTGGCCGAGGTTGTGAACGCAGTATCCGGAGAGGAAGTCGAGGATGGTGCGGCCGTCGGCGGTGCGCAGAACTTCTCCGCGACACTCGACGTAGTCGGCATTCATTTCGAGCAGCTTGAGCAGACGCACCCACTGGGGATTGACGTGCTGTGAATAGGCGATCTGGCCGGGCGTGCTGTGCGCGACAGCGCTTTCACTGCTCATGCTGAGGGTGTCCTGAGTTTAAGGATATGCTTGAAGGTTTGCCTGTACATTGCTGGACAATTACGAACCCGTCATCGCTTGCCTGGATGCCGATTTCGCGATGGGGACGCGCGATTGCGACTGCAGTGAGCGAACGCACCCTTGACGGATCGGGCCCGCTGGTCTGAATCTAAGAGTACAGGCGGTGGAGTTCGCCTCTCCGGAGCGATCCGGTTCAACCGCTGCGCAGTCGACGCAGCCGATGACTCCTGACGAGTTTCTCTCGTTGGGGAGTCATGCCTCTCGATCGAAACTCACAAATTCAGCCCGACCGGCGGGCGCATTCGTGTGTCCGCCGGCGGACGAGGAGCTGGCAAGATGAAGTATTTGTGGGTGGGTTTGGGCGGAGCACTGGGATCGATTGCACGGTACGTGGTGGGCCTAGTGATCTATGAGCGGATGGGAACGCGATTTCCTTACGGGACGTTCGTGATCAACGTCTCAGGATGCTTCGTGATCGGGCTGGTGCTCACCATGCTCGATGAACGATTGGGACTTTCTCCGGCGTGGCGTGAAGCGATGGCGATTGGCTTCGTCGGTGCATTTACCACCTTTTCGACCTTCGAATACGAGGCGCTGCGAGCTGTGCAGCATGGGCACGGGGCAACGGCGCTGACGTACCTGGTGGGCAGCGTGGCGCTCGGCTTTGTGGCCGTCTGGGCGGGCGCGACGGTGGGGAGGGTTCTGGCATAATGGAGGCTGGTCGTAAATTGTTCAGAAACGCGGAGCCGGGGTATCTCCGATGATAAGGCTCCAGGACGATCACCCCTGTTTTGTTAGGGATGCCGGGCTTCTGGCAGCTTGCGTCATCTATTTGGAGAAAAGCTGCGTCAAATTCTATGTATCCGGTCTAGTTACCGGAACATCTCTTCGTAGAGTGCACGAGGTAGGGTTTTCCAGAGGCACCAATAGATACAGCAACCCGGACGAGCACCATCCACCGTCCCAGCCACTGATTGGCCGAGTGACGCAGCGACTACCTGATGACCACGGGTAGCACCGCCCGCCGCGACGTTTCGGCCGATCTCGACAAGCAACAGGCCGGCTTAAGGCTCTGGAAGAGTCCAGGACGCCTGGATGCTGCCTGGATGCAGCAGGTGAATTTATTTTCGGCGGTGCACGTCGCGCTCGCGAGCGGGAAGCGGCCGTCAGGATCAGTAAAGGGAGCCGTCGGCCATTGGACGCACCGCAGAAGCAGTCAGAGTCACGACGCAGAGGAGTAATCGGAATGCGACTTCCCATTTTTTGGGAGCACATGCCTAAACGAAAGCTGTCTTTTATCATCATTTTTATCGCCTGTATTTTTGCCGCGGGGCCTGCGATGTCCCAAGAGCTCCTGGCACCTCAACCACAGGCGGGAAGCATCGTCGGTACGGTCACCGATTACACGAACTACGTTGTTCCCGACGCCACAGTTGTTCTCGAAGGTCCCAACGGCAGCGATCGGCGGTCTGTCCCAGCAAACGACAACGGGTTCTTTTCATTCGACAATGTCAAACCCGGTGTACCCTATCACATCAAAATCAGCGCCAAGGGATTTGCAGACTGGGTCTCGCCAGCCTTAACCCTGACTCCAGGCCAGTATATGGAGCTGACTGGCATTGACATGAAGCTGGCAGTGGCGGTCACGACGGTTACAGCCTCCGTCAGCCAGGTGGAGATTGCCACACAGCAGGTCGAAATAGCAGAGAAGCAGCGCGTCCTGGGCTTCATCCCCAACTTTTACGTGGTTTACGACGAGCATCCCGTCCCGCTGACGCCGAAGCTGAAGTTCAGACTTGCTCTTCGCACCTCGGTCGATCCCGTTACCATTCTAGGTGCGGCCTTTGTTGCCGCTATCGACCAGGCGGGCGATACTCCCGACTACGGCCAGGGCTGGAAGGCCTACGGGCAGCGGTTCGGAGCAAACTACGCGAATGGGTTAACGGATATCTTCATCGGCGGGGCTATCCTGCCCTCGCTGCTGCATCAGGACCCGCGGTACTACTACAAGGGCACCGGAACAAAGAAGTCGCGCCTGCTCTATGCACTCTCCGATCCGCTGCGAACAAAAGGCGACAACGGGAAGTGGCAGCCGAACTACTCCGGGCTGGGCGGGTACCTGGCTTCCGGGGCTATCTCGAACCTCTACTATCCGGAATCGAATCGCGGCGTGGGGCGGGTGTTCAGCGGATTTGGAATTGATGTCGCCGCGGACATGGCGAACGGCGTGATCCAGGAGTTCCTCCTACGCAAGCTGACGCCCTCGGCGAAAAAGCAGCGGTAGCTAGAGTGCCGCCGAGACGGCCCCCTCAACTTCGGCGGCCTTCTCTGCCGCTTCCACGGTCTGGGCGATAAGCGTGGCAATGGTCATGGGACCAACTCCGCCGGGAACGGGCGTGTAGGCAGATGCGCGCCCGATGACGGGAGCGATCTCGATGTCTCCCACGCCGCCAGGATGGTAGCCAGCATCGACGACAACAGCGCCGTCGCGAATCCAATCGGCCTTGATGAACTCCGGCTTGCCGACTGCGCCGACGAGGATTTCTGCCCGGCTTACTACGTCGGCGAGATTTTTCGTGCGCGAGTGGCAGATGGTTACCGTAGCATTCGCGTTGAGGAGCATCATGGCCATGGGTTTGCCCAGGATGGGGCTGCGGCCGACGACGACGGCCTCCTTGCCGGATGGGTTGATGCCGTAGCGCTTGAGGAGGCGCATGATGCCGGCGGGCGTGGCAGATCCGTAGGCGGCCTCGCCCATGGCCATGCGCCCGAAGCCTTGGCTGGTGACGCCGTCCACGTCCTTCTCGATGGCAATGCGGTCGAAGCAGGCGCGCTCGTCGATCTGATGGGGCACGGGGTGCTGCAACAGGATGCCGTGGACACACGGGTTGGCATTGAGGTCGTCGATGGTGGAGAGGAGCTGCCGGGTGGTGGTCTCCTCGGGAAGCGAGATGCTGAGCGACTCCATGCCGACGCGGCGGCAGGCGTTGCCCTTCATGCGAACGTAGGTTGCGGATGCCGGGTCTGATCCCACGAGGATGGTTGCGAGAATTGGAGGGTCGGAGCTGGTGACTTGTTTTAGTTTTTCGACTCTCTGCTGAAGCTCAGTCTCTAACTCTTTCGCGTATGCCTTACCGTCCAGTACCAATGCGGCCATAGAGTTTTAGTTTAACGGAATTGAGAGGCAGCAAGTCAGCCAGCCGGCAGGTTAGCGAGCCAGCAAAAGGCAACAGTACGACATCGAATGGTTCGCTGACTCGCCTCCTTATTCGGCTTCAGCGGCGACCAACTGGTGGCGGACATCGGCGCCGCGGATCCAGAAAATGACGTCGGTGGCGATGTTGGTGGCGTGGTCGGCGATGCGCTCGAGGTTGCGGCAGACGATGATACCCTGGAGAGCCTGACGCGCTACCGTTGGGCGGTCCTGGATCACTCCGGTGAGTTCCATTTGAGCGACGCGATTCATGCGGTCGATCTCATCGTCCATCTCGCGAACAGCTTCCGCCAGCTGGGCATCGCCTTCGAGCAGCGCTTGAAGCGAGCTGCGAATCATTCTGCCGGCATACTCGCCCATACCGCCAATGTCGACGGGCAGATCGACGCGGTCTTCACCGATCAGATCCAGGCACCCGTAAATAATACTCATGGCCTGATCGCCTATGCGCTCCAGATCGCCATTGATCTTGATCACGGTGAGGATGAATCGGAGATCGACGGCCATAGGCTGCTCTTTGGCGAGGAGATCAAAGGCCATTTCATCGACGACCCGGTGCGCAGTGTTGATGGCGGTTTCATTGTCACGGACGTACTGACAAAGCCGGTCATTACCGGAGATGTAGGCATCGACAGCGGAGGCAACGGCCTGCTGCGCCAGCGCGGCCATGGCAAGCAGCTTGTCTTTGAGCTCTGCGAGCTGCTGATGGAAGTGAATGCGCGGCAAGATATCCCCCAAATTGCATTGTGCACTATGCAAGGTGACAAAACTGAGAATTTTTCGCCGCCAGGCTTACCGAAGTGACACGATTTATCCGGGGTGGTTCCACTCTGGCGCGAGCGCTACGCGAGGCGTTCTTCGGCCTGCTGAGCGGCTTCATAAATCTGATCGAAGGAGTCGACGGCGTAGAGCACCTTCTGCATCTCGGAGACGAGGAACTGCTGATTAAGCACCTGGTCGAGATTGAAGTCGCGAATCTCGGGGCCGCGCCCGCTTTTAGCGCTCCCATCTTTCACGCCCTCGATGACGTAGTTCGACTCGCCATGCGAGGAGATCAATCCGCTGCCGTAGAGCTTGATCTGGCCGTTCTGACGGATGACGCCGAACTCGACGGTGAACCAGAAGAGGCGTCCCATGCGCTCCAGCTTGTCCTTCGCCGTGCCGCGGGCGCTATCGGTAAGGCGGGCGCAGACCTTGCCGTAGTGCTGCAGGAAGTCAGCGAAGACCGGATGGGCGTGCATGGGCACGTGCCCGAAGACGTCATGGAAGATGTCGGGCTCGGGGGTGTATTCGAGCGAGTCGCGGCTGCGCAGCCAGGTGGTAGTGGGGAACTGGCGCGCGGCGAGCATTTCGAAGAAGGCGTCGGGAGGCAGGAAGCCGCTGACGGGCGTGGCGTTCCAGCCGGTGCGTGGACCGAGGCGCTTGTTGACCTCGGCGAGATTGGGGATGCTGTCTTCGCGCAGGCCAATCTGTTCGAAGCCGTCGAGGTATTCCTGGCAGGCGTGCTCGCGGAGCTGAGGCATACGGCGGCGCACGAGTTCAGCCCAGACAGCGTGCTGCTCGGGTGTGTAAGCCGCCCAGTCCTGCTGGATGAGGTAGGATTCGGCGACGGTGAGCGAAGCGGCCTGAGGGTTCATGAAAAATTCGACTCCGGCAAAACATTTTAGAGTTGCACCCGGGGTGCAGGGGTGTCAAATGAAGGTGCCGGCCGGGATTTGAGGTCACGAATGATGACGCACGAGAGCACGCATCGAGCTATCCGGCATCCTATAGAGTCTATGTCCAAAGCGTTCACGCACAGGCCATGTTTCCTTGTTGTCGATCGCGAGTATTCTTCGAGCATTTCAACCCGCAAGCTGGTGATTGAAACTGCAAAATTCAATGTGCTTACCGCGTACAGCGCTCATGAGGCGGTCGAGATCCTCCAACGATTTCCGGCTGTGGACGGAATTGTCGTAGATTCCGACACGCACGAGATGCCGTGTGGGGAGTTTATCCGAGCGGTCAAGAAAGTCGCTCCGACCGTGCCCGTCATCGACGTTTGTGCACCGCTTATCGGAATCTGCCCAGGCGCGGATCATCATCTTGAGACTTATGATCCGGCCAAGCTGCTGGAACTGCTGGAGCGCCTGCGGCCGGAAGCGGCTGCCGCCATCGAAAAGCGCGACGAGGAACTGAAGGCAAACGAGATGCGCTCCTCAAGGTAGGGTGCGACCATCCAGCGGGTGCATCGATCGTGCGGCTGGGTCATCTATTCAGATGAGCCGCTGCTATGACTTTTTCTCGACTTTCCCGGACACCTCTCTCGGTACTTGACCTGGCGCACGTGCGGCAGGGCGGCGATGCTGCTGAAGCTTTTCGCCATAGTCTCGACCTGGCGCAGCATGCGGAGCGCTGGGGATACGAGCGCTTCTGGCTGGCTGAGCACCACAACATTTCAGGCGTAGCCTCGTCGGCAACGGCGGTGCTGATCGGCCATGTTGCGGGCGGAACGAAGACGATCCGCGTGGGCTCGGGCGGAATCATGCTGCCCAACCATGCTCCGCTGGTAATTGCCGAGCAATTTGGCACGCTGGAGGCGCTGTATCCGGGGCGAATCGATCTGGGGCTGGGGCGCGCCCCGGGAGGGGATTACGCGGCAGCACGCGCGCTGCGCAAGGATTTGAAAGCTCAGGGCGACGACTTCCCTGCCCTGCTCGAGGAGCTGCGAAGTTATCTTGCGCCGCGGCGGCCGGGGCAGGCGGTCACGGCGTATCCGGGAGCGGGATCGAACGTGCCGATCTGGCTGCTAGGGTCTAGCGGCTTCAGCGCGGCGCTTGCGGGTGAGCTGGGGCTGCCGTTCTCGTTCGCCTCGCACTTTCAGCCGGACAATCTGATCGCGGCGCTGGACCTTTACCGGGAGAGCTTTCGGCCTTCGGAGATTCTGGACCGGCCGTATGCGATGGCGGGGATTCCAGTGATTGCGGCAGAGACGGATGAGGAGGCGCGGTGGCTGGCCACGACTCCGCAGCAGGCGTTTCTGAAGCTGATCCGGAGCGAGCCCGGGCCGCTGGCGCCACCGGTCGAGAAGCTGGGCTGGAATCCGTTTGAGGAGGCGGCTGTGGCGTCGAGATTCCGCGCTGCGGTGGTGGGCAGCGCAGAGAGTGTGGGTCGCGGGCTGGAGCTATTTCTCGCGGAGACGCAGGTCGATGAGCTGATCATTGCGACGACCCTCTACGATCACGCGGCGCGGCTGCGTTCGTACGAGATGCTGGCGGAGATTGCGGGGAAAGGCGTCGAGCAAAAGGCGTTTGCGTCCTTAGGATAGATGGCAGCCATGAAACCCATTCATCCGCAAACGCGGATCGGACATGTCCATCTGAAAATTGCCAACCTGGATCGGGCGCTGAATTTTTACCACGGCGTGCTGGGATTCGCGGTCACGCAGCGCATGGGCAATTCAGCCGCCTTTCTCGCGGCGGGCGGGTATCACCATCACATCGGCCTGAACACCTGGGAGAGCCTTGGCGGCCAAGCGCCGGCACCGGGGACGACGGGCCTTTATCATCTTGCGATTCTGTATCCGACCCGGGCGGAACTGGCGGATGCCCTGCAGCGACTGATTGAGGCGCGGCTTCCTCTGGAAGGCGCAGCCGACCACGGCGTTAGCCACGCGCTTTACCTGCGCGATCCTGACGATAACGGAGTTGAGCTTTACTGGGATCTTCCGCCCGAGCAATGGCCACGCACAGCTGAGGGTGGTCTGGCGATGGTGACGCGGCCACTCGATCTCCATGCGCTGCTCAGGGAACGGGACGCTCCAGAGGCGGGCGTTGGGCCACGCGATCTGGCATGAGCTGTGCCGCTCACGGCGATTTCTCAGCGGAGCGGAAACGAGATGATGAGCTGGTCAAGAGGCAGGGCGTCCTTTACGTCTCGCGGCGGAGAGACCGGCGTGATGGCCAGAGGCGTTCCCTTGGCTTCGGCTTCGTCAAAGGCCGCGGTGCCGGGAGTCGAGCCGGTTACCTGGAATGAATCTATCTCGTAGGGCAGGCCATTCGACGCAAAGGATGAAGGACCGGCCATTACCTGAAAATGAAGATGCGGGGCGACGGAGTTGCCGGTGTTGCCGACGAGGCCAATTACCTGGCCGCGGGTAACGCGATCTCCTTTGTGTACACGGACGCTGCCCGGCTGCATGTGCGCGTACAAGGCATAGCGGTTCTGGCCGAGATCGAGGATGACGAAGTTTCCATCGGCTTGGGTGAGAGAGATACCGTTGGGGAATTGTCCGGGCATTTGCTCCGGCTGATCGTTGGCGGTATTCACGACCACACCGTCCGCGACGGCGATGACGGGCTTGCCAAAGATGGTGTAGCTCTCAAGTTTTTCGCGGGGACCCGAGTAGACGCGGCTTTGACTGTCGAGCTGCTCCCAGTCGACGGCCATACGCTGGCTGATCCATACATATCCGTCGACTGGAAGCGCGGCGCGGGTGTGGCGCGTGGCGTCACAGCAGGAGTCGGCAGAAATGTAGTTGCTGCCCTGCAGGGGCGGGCCAATCACGACGACAGACTGGCGGTCGACAGTGGTTCGGCCGCCAGTCTCGGTGATCTCCTGATGGCCGGGTGGTGCGGCGCTGGCACGCGCGGTGACACGATGGGTGAGTTGCTGGGGAATCTGCGCTCCGGGAGCGATTGCAACGTTGAGAAAGAGCATGGCCTGCGTGCTTTTGGTGAGCGATCCGGAGGATTCCCGTTGGCCGGCGGGTTGGAGTCGCATGGCGATGGTCGGGGCGTCGAGGGTTTGCAGGACGACGCCATCGCCCAGGACCTCGACCTTTTCGACGGCGACCTCGCCGCTCGAGAAGTTCGTCATGGCAAGTTCGTAGACGAGGTGGGTACGGCCGTCGGAGCCGTTAAAGGGCACGGGCGCGTGGGGCACGCTGAGCAAAATGGGTGTCATCTCTTCGGGTGTGGCGTCGGATGCCAAGACGGGAGCGGCCAACGCGGTGAAACCGATAAGGGCCAGGGCTGCGAGTGCATATCGACGAGGGGTGGGCATAGGGGTGAGGGCCCATCGTATCCCAGGGCAAGTTCGGCTGCCAGCACTTCCTCCGGCCCTGGCCAGAGCGTGTGAAAAAACGGGAAATTTGCTGCCGGAAATCGTTGAGTTTTCGGGCGTCGGGCCGGGGAGGCTGAACATCCACAGAGGTACCTACGTCTACAACCTATGGGTATTGGCCAAGTCTTTTGAGAAGGGTATATGGTAATGAGTCGCTGTGCGCCTGGAAATCATTTTCGGGCGTCATGGCGTTGATGCGCATCGAACACATTGGAGTTGTTACGTATGTCGACCCTGCTTCACCCGGAAGTGACCACCGAAAAAGATTTTCTCCCCCTGAATGGCACGGATTACGTTGAGTTTTACGTTGGCAATGCGCGCCAAGCCTCTTATTTTTACCGGCTTGCCTTTGGCATGAGCCTGGTGGCCTACGCCGGTCCCGAGACCGGACTGCGCGACCGGGCCTCGTACGTTCTGCAACAGGGCAAGGTTCGATTTGTGCTGACTACGCCGCTGCGGCCTGACGGCGAGATTGCTCACCACGTGCATCGCCACGGTGACGGCGTGCGCGATGTCGCGCTGTGGGTGGATGACGCCCGGCAGGCGTGGAAAGAGACAACAAAGCGCGGGGCGCGGAGCGTCCACGAGCCTTATGAACTAAGAGACGAGCACGGCACGGTCAAGCTGGCGGCGATCGCCACCTACGGCGATACCATTCACACCTTTGTCGACCGCTCGAATTACAACGGGCCATTTTTGCCGGGCTATCGCCACGAGAAGCATGACACGCTGGCGCGGCCGGTGGGACTGCTCCACGTAGACCACATGGTGGGCAATGTGGGCTGGAACGAGATGAACCGCTGGGTCGATTTCTACTCGGATGTGATGGGCTTCTCGCTCTACCAGCACTTCGACGACAAGGACATCTCAACGGAGTACTCAGCGCTGATGTCGAAGGTGATGGCCAACGGCAACGGGCGGGTGAAGTTTCCGATCAACGAGCCGGCCGAGGGACGGAGGAAGTCGCAGATCGAGGAGTATCTGGAGTACTACCACGGGCCGGGCGTCCAGCACATAGCGCTGGCGACCAACGACATTTTGTCGACGGTCTCGAAAATGCAGGAGCAGGGTGTCGGGTTCTTGAAGGTTCCGCATAGCTATTACAAGGAACTCGAGGGGCGTGTGGGCAAAATCGACGAGCCTGTTCATGAATTGGAGAAGCTGGGCATTCTGGTCGATCGCGACGACGAAGGATACATGCTGCAAATCTTTACGCGTCCTGTGGAGGACCGGCCGACGCTTTTCTACGAGATCATCCAGCGCAAGGGCAGCCGGAGCTTCGGCAAGGGCAACTTCAAAGCGCTGTTTGAGGCGATTGAGCGAGAGCAGGGCGAACGCGGCAATCTCTAGTGCTGGCCGCACGGGCGGAAGCGCCTTCGGCGCCGTTTAATCTTCGTCGGGCGGAGGTGAGGTAGTAAAGATCCTCCGCCGCGCGACGTGAAGACTCTGGTGGGAGGTCATGAGCGCCTTCCAGCGTTTACGACGGCGATAGATGACAAACAGCCGCCACGCGGCGAAGCCGAGAATAATTGCCAAGACGATGAACAGGCAGACTACCAGGCGTGGGTGCATTGGGGGAATGCCTCGGTTACGAGTGTAAGAGATTTGCCGATCGTTCAGTCGGCAACCATCAGTTCACCGGGAAGAATGGGGCGCGTGCGCGGCAGGTGACCGAAGGCGGCCGCGAGGCCCATCCCGGTAAGGACAACAACGTAGACGGCTAGCTTGACGATGTCTGTGGCATGGGTGCGGGGCAGGGCCTTCCAGAGGATGAGCAGGACGGTCTGCGCGGCCGTGACGGCCCAGACGGTTCCGTAGAAGTAGCGGCGCTCCCAACCCTCCCCCTGAGTTGAGCGGCGGACGCGCGGGAGGACACCGAAGACTCCGAGGGCGAGAATGACGATCAGCAGCGGCGTGTATCCGCGGGCGTAGATCTGCTTCATGTACCAAGTGCCGGTGGCGACGGCGACGGCGAGTCCGGTGAGGTTGAGCAGAGCGAAGTTGAGCAGGGCGTTCCAGGCGAAGGTGTAGCAGACGCGGCGATAGAGCGGGTTGGGGCGGTCCTCGGTGAAGCGCAGGATGTACGGCGCGGGCTCGGCACCGGGAAGTTGTCCGTAGAGAGCAGCGAGGCCGGTGAACACGAGGACGGCACCCAGCCAGATGAGGTTTCCGGCACTGCCGCCTTTCGCGAACAGGTCAAAAGTCAGGGGGCCGGGCGCGAGGAAGAAGACCCATATCCAGATGGGCCAGTGCGCGACGCGGTACCAGCGTTTGTTGCGCGTGCGCATCTTGCGCGCGTCGGCGTATTCCACTTTGACGGAGTAAGGCATGGACGTTCTTTAGCTTATGTTACGGGCTTAATGCGATGACGAGGACGCGATAATTGCTTCCCGGCTGACAGGCTTGAACTCCAGCTCGACCTGGTCGCCTGCAATCCGAACGCGCACGTCTTCAAGCGAATTCACGATCCAGTCGGCGGAGGCGAGGCTTTCCAACGAATGAGAAAACAAGGTAGCTAGGACTTTGCAGCCTGCGGCATGGCCCGCTTTGGCGCCGGAGGCTGAGTCTTCGATGACGAGGCAGTCGGCGGGGGCGAAGCCGAGGAGCTCAGCGCCTCGACGATAGGGCTCGGGATCGGGCTTGCCCCGGGTGACCATGTTGGCGGTGATCATACGGGCGGGGACGGGGATGCCTCCGTCGGCCATGCGGGCGCGGGCGAGGCGATCGGTGGCCGAAGTGACCACGGTCCAGCCTTTCTCGGGCAGAGCTTCGAGGATGGGCCTGACGCCGTGGAGGATTTCGAGGCCTTCGTTGTCCGCAACCTCCATGTCCTCGAGCCATTTCAGCTCCTGCTCGTCGTTCAGGTCGGGACGGAGAAGGCGGACGGTCTCAATGGCGCGGCGGCCGTGAGCGGTGCGGATGGCGAGCGCGGGGTCGATTCCACGGGCTTCGGCCCAGGTCTTCCAGCTGCGCTCGACAGATCCAAGGGAGCTGACTAGAACTCCGTCCATGTCGAACAGGATGCCGCGGACGCGAAGGATCATAGATGATAGATGTCCGGACTCATGGGTTGGCTGCACCCTCATTCAGGATGCAGCCTTGTGAAGAAACGCGTTAAAGCTTTGCAAAGAACGCCTTCATGCGGTCGATGCCTTCTTCGACGTCTGCGTGGGTGACGGCGTAGGCGAGGCGCAGATGTTCCTTTGTGCCGAAAGCCTCGCCCGGAACGGTGACGACGTGTGCCTCATTGAGCAGGCGGGAAGCCAGTTCAATAGTGGTCTGCGCTCCCGGCTTGCCGAGATAGGCCGAGACGTTGGGGTAGACGTAGAAGGCGCCTTCAGGCTTGGTGCAGGTGACGCCGGGGATTTCCGCAAGGCGGCCGAGGATGCGGTCGCGCAGAGCGAGGTAGTCGGCGCGCATCTCGCAGACACATTCCTGCGAGCCGTTAAGCGCGGCGACGGCGGCCTTCTGGACGAAGTGCGCTGTCGAAGATGTCGACTGGCTCTGCAGCTTGCTCATGGCGGCGATGATGGGCTTCGGGCCGAGAGCGAAGCCGGCGCGCCAGCCGGTCATGGCGTAGGTCTTGGAGAGCGAGCCGGCGACGATGAGGTGTTCTTTGGCCTCGGTGAACGATCCGCCGCTGACGAGAGCTCCGGTGAATTGCAGGTAGACGTAGCACTCGTCGAGGATGAGATAGATGCCGCGTTCGTGAGCGAGGCGGACGATGAGCTCGAGATCGGCGGGGGCGACGACGGAGCCGGCAGGGTTCGAAGGCGAATTGAGGATGATGGCCTTGGTGCGCGGTGTGATGGCCTTCTCGATGGCGTCGGCAGTGATGCGGAAGTTTTCGGACTCTTCTGTTTCGAGATAGACGACCTTGCCGCCGCCGTACTGGATGATGTCCTTGTAGGAGACCCAGTAGGGGACGGGCAAGATGACCTCGTCTCCGTGATCGACGAGCACCTGGAGGGCATTAAAAAGCGCGAGCTTGCCACCGGTAGTGAAGACCGCTTCGTCGGGCGCGTAGTCGGAGCCGAAGTCGCAGGCGTGTCGCTCGACGATGGCTTTGCGCACCTCGGGGATTCCGGAGACGACGGTGTAGCGCGTGAAGTTCTCGTTGATGGCCTCGATGGCGGCGTCCTTGATGTGGCGCGGCGTGGCGAAGTGAGGCTCGCCGGCTCCGAAGTCAACCAGCTTGGCGCCCTGGGCGCGCAGTCTGGCGGCTTCCGCGGTGACGGCCATGGTGGCCGATACTTCGATGCGTCCGATGCGATCGGCGAAAACTTTGGTAGCAGTGGCTGCAGTCGTCATGGTGACTCTATTTTTTCAGATTTTGGCGGCGGGGTGGGGAGAGAAATGGTTGAGCATCGAAAAACTCGCGTGCAATCGCCCATCAGCCGAGGTGCCGGAACCAGGAATCGGCCTGAGCGAAGCGAGCGAGGGATTTAGAATTCAAGGCGTCTCGAAGACAGGAAGCGTTAAGGATGGCACTCCCTCAAGTCTCGCGCACGATCAAGACACCGGACGGCGTTGGCATCGCCGTGCAGGAATGGGGTTATGCCGCAGGTCGGGAGATCGTATTCATCCATGGCTTCTCGCAGAGCCATCTGTGCTGGAAAAAGCAAGTTGAGAGCGAACTGGCAGAGTCATTTCGCATGGTCACCTATGATCTTCGCGGACATGGCGATTCAGACAAACCGCTGGATGCAGCATTCTACCGGGAAAGCTCGCGCTGGGCGCAGGAGCTGGATTCTGTTATCGCCGGAGCGCATTTACAGCGTCCGGTGCTTGTGGGCTGGTCGTACGGCGGCCGCGTGATCTGCGACTACCTGCTGAGTTATGGAGACGACTCCATTGCAGGAATCAACTTCGTGGGTGCGACGACAAAAAACCCTGAGAACGCACCCGGGAGAGCGCTGATAGGCGCAATGGCCACTGCGGACGAATCTGAGAACGCCGGACGTACCCTCGCCTTCCTGAATGCATGCACGGCGTTGCCAATGTCCGCCGACGACCTTGACGGCATGCTCGCCGCAAATCTGCTCACTCCCGTTGAAGTCCGGTCCTATATGTCGGGCCGTCCGACGCCTTATGAAGAAGCGCTGCGGAGACTGCGCGTTCCAGTGCTTGTCACCCACGGTGAAAAGGATCAGATTGTGCCGCTCGACGTGGGCCAGTACACCGCTTCGGTAGTGTCCGGCGCCGAGGCATCCTTCTATCCAGAGTCGGGCCACATGCCCTTCTGGGAAGAGTCTGTTTGCTTCAACCGGGAACTGGCAGCGTTCGTGATCAAGGCAACCGGCAGGACCTAGTTCGACGACGTGGAACGGTCAGCTGTGGGCCGGATCTGTTGTTTGCTAGCTTTTGGGCACCCGCTGCTTGAGGCGATCGATGACCAGCTTCGGCACGAGGCCTTCGACCGACCCGCCGAGCACAAAGACCTCTTTCACTAGCCGCGAGCTGACGAAGGAGTACTTGGCGTCGGGCATCAGGAAGATGGTCTCGAGCTCGGGGGCGAGGCGGCGGTTCATCAGGGCCATCTGGAACTCGTACTCGTAGTCGCTGATGGCGCGGATGCCGCGCATGACCGCCTGCGCGTGCTGCTCGCGAGCGAAGTCGACGAGCAGGCCGTCAAAGGTAGCGATAGAGACGTTGCCGAAGGGCGCCAAGCCTTCCGTGAGCATTTCGACGCGTTCTTCGACGGTGAACAGCGGGTTCTTCGAGGAGTTGCGGAGAATGGCGACGACGAGGTGGTCGAAGATCTTCGCTCCACGCGCAATGAGGTCGAGGTGACCGTTGGTCACCGGGTCGAAGCTGCCGGGGTAGATAGCTTTTACAGTGCTCACGCCATTGGAGATTGTAGTCGGGATGGGCAAGGCGCACAAAGTAGCGGGAAAGACAAACGGCAGACCTCGCGGCCTGCCCTCCGAGTTCGATTCGCTTTCCTATTGGCGTCTTGCTGCGGGCCGCACTGCTTCCTGTGCGGCGGCGGAGCCGTTGACGGGGACTGCGGGGACCTCGGGAGTGGCGCTGGGGGTTACGATGCCGAGCTTCTGGCGAAGCTGGGTGTCGATTTTGGTGAAGACATCCCGGTTGTCCTTGAGGAAGCCGCGGACGTTTTCGCGGCCCTGGCCGATGCGCTCTCCGGCGTAGCTGTACCATGCGCCGGACTTCTCGACGATATTGTTGCCTACGGCGAGATCGAGCACATCACCTTCGCGCGAGATGCCCTCGCCGTAGAGGATGTCGAACTCGGCTTCGCGGAAGGGTGCGGCGACCTTGTTCTTCACGATCTTGACCTTGGTGCGCGAGCCGACGACGACGTCGCCCTCTTTGACAGCAGCGATGCGGCGGATATCGACGCGGACTGAGGAGTAGAACTTGAGGGCGCGGCCGCCGGTGGTGGTTTCGGGATTGCCGAACATGACACCGATTTTTTCGCGGATCTGGTTAATGAAGATGAGGCAGGTACGCGATTTCGAGACCGTGCCGGTGAGCTTACGCAGCGCCTGAGACATCAGGCGAGCCTGGAGGCCCATGTGCGAATCGCCCATTTCACCGTCGAGCTCGGCTTTGGGCACGAGCGCGGCGACCGAGTCGACGACCAGTACGTCGATTGCGCCCGAGCGGACGAGGGCTTCAGTGATTTCAAGCGCTTGCTCGCCGTAATCGGGCTGCGAGACGAGCAGGTTATCGACATCCACCCCAAGTTTTTTGGCGTAGGCGGGGTCGAGCGCGTGCTCGGCATCGACAAAGGCGGCCATGCCTCCTGCCTTTTGCGCTTCGGCGATGATCTGCAAGGTGATGGTGGTTTTGCCCGAGGATTCCGGCCCGAAGATTTCGATGACCCGGCCGCGGGGCACGCCACCCACACCGAGCGCAGCGTCGAAGGAAATCGAGCCAGTGGAGATGGCGGCAATCGGCACCACGTCCTTGCTGCCGAGACGCATGATGGAGCCCTTGCCAAACTGCTTTTCAATCTGCGAAAGCGCCAGATCTACGGCGCGGGAACGGTCATCAGCCACGTGTGTTTCTCCAGTCTTCAGAGCATCTTGCGTGTTTCAAATTGGTACGATCCGGATCTGGTCCGAGGGTTTGGGTTGAATACTAGCACCGAAATCTCCGAGGCGAAGAAAAACCAAAAACCATAGTAACGTTGACAGCCGGAGAAAGTCCAGCTAGCGGCATTCTAGCGGTGGTGACTGTGCAGAAAGCGGTACGGAATTTTTCGTGCGTTACTTCTTTGAGAACCTGTTTGGCCATCGTCGGCGACCGTGGCGCACAGCATAAACCCAGACGATCTCTTCAATGGTATCGACGCCATAGGCGAGAATAAATGGCGATTGAGGAACAACCATCTCTCGCGTACCAGCGACCCGCCCCGGCTTGCCAGCAAACGGGTGAACGGCAAGCATCTCGGTCAGGTCCAGGATATTTTCTGCAATGCGCAGAGCAGCGGAGATGTTCTCTTCCGCGATGTAGTCGAAGGCCTGTTCCCAATTCGTGGCTGCAGTCTCGGTCCATCGGACCTTCATGCGATGCGGTTTCTCTTCTTCAGTTGTGCTAGCCGCTTACGCATCTGGGCGGACTCAACGAAGCGGCCTTCCTGCGCATCTTTCATGCCTGCAGCGACGAGTCTGTGGTGATATTCGTTCAAATCGAGCCATGCGTCCACAGCTTCGTTCAACAGAAAGGTCCGATCCCGCTTCGTTTCGGACGCAATGGCGTCAAGGGCATCGACTTTATCGGTGTCCATGCGGAAACTGACGGTCTTTTGCGCATTCATGCCTTAAATAATAGGGAATATTACCAAATAATACAAACTTGCCTTTGGTTCGCTACCGCTTCAGCAAATCCACAGGTTCATTGATGTCAGTCACGCGGAAGTATTGCGCGAGTGACGGGTGCTGTTTCCGGACGGCTTCGTATATCTCCCAGGCAATGCGGCGGTAGGAAAAGTGCCCCTGGGGTTGGGAGCGGATCTCGGAGATGTAGACGGCTTCGGCGAAGTCCATTTTGAAGAGAGCGCGGGTGCGGGTACCGAGCGGCAGCAGGTAGTCGGCTGAGGTTCGATATTCGGGAGCAATACTTGGCGCCAGCTTTGCGGAGGCCGTGTGGGCATCGTGCATGGCGGATTCGTATCGACGCTGCAAGCCCGCTTCCGCGAGACCTTCAGGGATGTCGTATCCGTGGGCAGTGGTGTAGCCCTGCAGTACCTGGATGCAGCGGCGATGACGGTGCATGTCGCGGAAGCCACCGATGTCCATGAGGATGTCGAACTTCAACGCCTTGCCGGAAGCGAATTCGCGCAGTAGTTCGTCGTGTTTGCCGCGATGACGCGTACCGAGAGCGATGATCTCGCCAACGCGTGCTTCACTGAGTGCGGTGACGTGGCGGCGAATCTGGCGGTAGGGGTAGTGGCAGACTGCGTAGATCAGCGTGGTGGCGAGTTCGACTTCGAGGGATTCGTCGCCGTCAATCAAATCAACCGATCGTGCCGGCTCGATCGGCTCGTTTGCGAGCAGTTCAGCAGCGGCCTGGCCAAGCTCGCGGCGAGTAGCGATTTCGTATTCGTTCGGAGCGGCGTATTTCACCAGCGTGGGAGCGGTGCGGACTTCGCGGGTGAGTAAAGCAGCGGCGCGCTCGCCGAGCGCGGGGTCGAGGGCGACGATTTCCTGCTGCAACTTGACGAGCTCATCGCCGTTGACGTTCCACGCTCCTCCAGTGGCCGCGGAGCGCAACTTTTCGCCGAGTTGGCGGATTTCGGCGTAGGGGCTGGAGAGCAGGCGGGAGACCTGGGTTTCGAGAGTGCGGGCATTGACGATCTGGCCGAGCGAGGTGTTGGTGGCCAGTGGGAGCAGGTAGCGGGCGACGTCGAAGGCTCGAGCGCGGAGGGTACGCTCGTAGCTCTCGGGCTTCATCTCGGCAGGACGCGGAATGCTGCCCTTCAACGACTCAAGCATGCCTTCGGCAACTTCGTGGTAGGCGGCGAAGAGGGCCTCGATGCTTTCACGGAAGAGGGTGGCCGCCTGGTGATTTGCGCCGAAGTCGGGCATGTACCAGCCGCTCTTGCGGAAATTCTGGTAGCGGGTGGAGCGCTCCTGGCCGTCCCAGCGCTGCTCGTCCACGAGTACAATCGCGGCGAGCAGCGAGAGGCGCTCGATGGCGAAGGCGAGATGCGCGAGATCGGCGATGGAACGATGTCCGTACTGGAAATAGAATGTGTTGAGAAATTGTTCGGCGCGCTGGCTGCTGATCTCTCGTAAAGAGTCCCTCATCGATAGCGCAGAGCGCGAATATTTGGCCATGGCGTAGGCCAGGACTTCAGGATCGGCGCCGTGCACTGCGAAGACTTCGGTCTTGTTTTGAGACTGCTCGGCGGATGGGGCTGAGGGCACAACAGGGGCGGCGGTTTCAATTTCTGCCATGGGCAACAGGATACGGTATCGGACAGAAGCTAATATCGTGCAAGAACGTTTGTTCCTGAGGAAAAATATCGTCAGGAACCATGGCTTACAGCAACCCACTTTTACTACCGGATTCTGAAAAGGCGTGAACGACTTCCCCAATCTCGATCAGGGTCTGCAGCTTGAATCACCTGAATGCCGTCCCTTGGTCATGCACTCCACTCAACCTCATCAGGAGGACTCGAGAGAGATCCTGTCGGCCACCAGTCATCGGCCGTGGCCATTACCCAATGCGCAATGGACCATGACGCAGCGGTGGAACGATCTGCTCTTCGCGCACTGGCCGGTGGCTCCGGCCCAGATTGCGCCCCTGCTTCCGGCCAACCTTGTGGTGGATACCTTTGACGGCGCGGCGTGGGTGGGCGTGGTTCCCTTTTGGATGGACCAGATCCGGATGCACCGATGGCCGGAGATTCCGGGGGTTAACCGCTTCCCGGAACTGAATCTGCGCACCTATGTGCGTGAGTCGCATTCAAACCTGGGCGGCGTGTACTTTTTCTCGCTGGACGCGGGGAATCCGCTGGCGGTCGCCGCGGCACGGTTGTTCTTCAAGTTGCCGTATTACTGGTCCAAGATGCGGATCGATCATTGCGACAACCGGGAGTTCTGCTATTCGAGCCAGCGACGGTTCGCGAAAAAGCAGGCAAGGTTTCGGGCGCGGTACCGCAGCCTGGGGCAGGCCTCGGACAAGCAGGGCCTGGAGCAGTTTCTGACCGAGCGATACGCGCTCTATACGGCCGACCCGGGTGGCGCGCTGTTCAAGGGGAACATTCATCATCTGCCATGGCCACTGGAGCGGGCGGAAGCGGAGTTCGAGGTAAACGAGCTGCCGGCAGCACATGGGATTCAATTGCCGGATACTCCGCCGCTACTGCATTACAGCCGAGAGCTGGTGGTGTATATCTGGGCGCTTGAGCCGCTGCCCATGCCGAAGCTGAAGACGGCGGCTAATCCGGTCCCGGTGGCGAAGCCGTTGTAAGACAGCCATTAGGGATTAGCCATTAGGCGCTCTCTTTCCTATTCCCTGCAGCCTGCCTTTAGTACACTCGCGGCGTGGCAACGCTTTACAACCAGATTGCCAATCAGAATCGCGAGCGGCTGGCGGCGCTGAGCGATGGAGTGTTCGCCGTTGCCATGACATTGCTGGTGCTCGACCTGCGCGTCCCGGCGATGGAAGCGATTCACTCCGAGAGCGATCTGTGGCACGCGCTAATCAAGTTGAGCCCGCGACTCCTGATGTACTTGATGAGCTTTCTCACGCTGGGCATCTTCTGGAACGGCCAGCAGACGCAGCTCAATTATTTCGAGCGTGTCAATCGCGACCTGAGCTGGATTCACCTTGCGTTTCTGGTCTTCATTACCCTGCTGCCGTTTTCGACGCAGCTTCTGGCGGAGTTTATCCACTATCGCACTGCGCTGTTGGTTTACTGGCTCAACATACTGGTGCCGGGCGTGAGCCTGTACATAAGCTGGCGTTACTCGGGGTCGCAGGGGCTTATCCGGGAAGACACGCCACTCGATATTCGCAAGGCGATCTGCAATCGGGTGGTGATCGCGCAATCGCTTTACGCCTTCGGCGCGTTGCTGTGCGTCATCAACACTTACTGGAGCATCGGGTTCATTCTGATCGTGCAGATGAATTACGCGATCGCGCCGCGGTTGAGAAACAGGGGTCAGGGATCAGGGTAGTGGCGCTGACTCCGCTTCCCACACTTTCGCAAAGGATGCGAAAGGACGGGGCACCCTCGTTCGTGCCTAGTTTGGGAGAACAGCAGGTCCTTCGACTTCGCGCGCGAGCGCGCTTCGCTCAGGATGACATCATTATTTGGTATCCGGCATCGCTATTCGTGATGTATTGAGCCCTGATCTCTGTGCCCTGTTCCCTGCCCTTCTATAATCGACAACGGAGAAATCGTTACTGATGTCGTCGCTCGAAGGAAAAACCGCACTTGTTACCGGAGCTTCGCAGGGCATTGGCCGCGCCTGCGCGATTGAACTGGCAAAGGCCGGAGCCAAAGTCGCGCTCGCCGCACGAAATGAAGCTAAGCTCGCTGAGGTCGCGGTGGAGATTGCCGCCGCTGGCGGAACTGCGCAGACGTTCGCCATCGACATCGCCAGCGAAGACTCGATCAAGGCCGGAGCCAAAGCGGCGGTGGCTCATTTCGGCAGCGTGGAGATTCTTGTGAACAACGCGGGCATCACCAAGGATGGGTTGATGCTGCGCATGAAGCGCGCGGATTGGGATGCGGTGCTGTCCACGAACCTGACAGGGACTTTTCTGCTGACGCAGGCCGTGGTGAGCTCGATGCTGAAAGCGCGATGGGGCCGGATCATCAACATCGCAAGCGTGGTCGGTGAGACGGGGCAGGCGGGGCAGGCCAACTACGCCGCAAGCAAAGCGGGGTTGATCGGGCTGACGAAGTCGCTGGCCCGGGAGCTTGCATCGCGTGGCATTACGGCCAATGCAGTCGCTCCGGGATATATCGAGACGGCGATGACGGCCGTGCTCGAGGAGAAGCAGCGTGAGCATATGCTCACGCAGATTCCTCTGGCGCGGCCAGGAACCGAGCAGGACGTTGCGCATGCGGTGCGCTTTCTTGCCTCGGACGAAGCGGCTTACATCACCGGACACGTCCTCGACGTAAACGGCGGCATGTACATGGGCTGAGCCGTTTACTGTGCGGCAGGTAACGGCCCTGAAATCGGCTTTTCGGGATGCGGAGGCAGCGGGCACATCGCGCCGGTTGCGCGTTGCTTGGCGAGCTCGGCATTGAGCTCCGCGCCAATAAGAATGGCGACCCCCGTGATGTAGAACCAGAGCATGAGCCCGATGATCGCGCCCATCGACCCGTAGGTGACGTTGTAATTCGAAATATGGCCGAGGTAATAGTTAAGGACCGACGAGCCGAGGAGCCAGATGGTGATGGCGAAGAGCGCTCCGGGAAAGGTGGAGAGGAAACTGTGGCGGCAGTTCGGACCGAGATAGTAGACGAATTCGAGACCGGTGACGAAGGTGATGAAGATAAAGATCAGGCGAAAATGGGGCCAGAAATGTTCGATCGGAGGCGGGATCGGGAATACCTCGGTGAGGAAGTGACCGAAGTGCGGGCCAACGATCAGCAGCAGCACGGAAAGCGATACCAGGCCGCCGCTGGTAAAGGCCAGCAACAGCGCCCTGAGGCGGTCGCGCCACCAGGGGCGTGCGATCTCGACATCGTACGCGATGTTAAGCGATTCGATCAGCGCAGAGAATCCTCCCGAGGTCGTCCAGATGTAGCCGAGGATGCCGAAGGAGAGCAGCTTGCCGCGGTTGGGTGTGAGGATGTCGGCGACGATTCTCTCGACAAGGGTCATGGAATCCGGCGGCACGATGCCGGCCATGAGATTGAGCAGCTGCTGGAAGACATCCGGCACGGGAAGAAACTGCAGCAGCGAAGAGAAGATGACCAGCAGCGGCACCATCGAAAAAAGGAAGTAGAAGGCCAGGGCCGCGGCGACGGTGAAGGCGCGTGTCCGCCACAATTCGCTGTACACGGTGCGAATGAGGCGCCATGCTCCACTTCCCCAGCGGTGCAATCGTCCGGTGGGGCGTGCCGCTTTGAGGTCGATCCCGCTCATGCTCCCTGCAGTTTCCTGTAACTGCATTTTGCCGTCTTTCCTCCTCCTAAGAGATGCTGCATACTCCGGGACGACGCCTCCGTTAATGAAATGTTCCTATCCAGTCGGCAATGAGCTGAATAACCTCGGGTGAAACGTGGGCCGGCTGAAAGTATTCCTGCCCGGTTGAATCTCCGGCGACAGGCATCATGAGGTGGTTGAGGCCCTCGACCTGCTTATTCTCACCACCCGGGGCGGTATTTGCCCTGGCCAGCGCCTGAAAATCTGCCTCGCTGACCTGTATGTCTTTTGTACCGCGCAATACAAGGGCAGGCAGATGGAGCTTCGTCAGCTCGGCCGGTGGATCCTGGCTGATCCACGATCGCCAGTAGGCTTCCGGAAGCCTGAGCGGCGGGGTGCCAACCATCTCGTCGGCGGGTGTGGTGGGATCGTTGACTGTATGAAATATCTCCTGCCACTGCTTCTGGATAGCGTCGAGCTGGCCCTGGTCTGCACCCTGGCGTTTTGCCTGGGCGAGCAACTGCCTCTGGAGGGTCTCTTCGATTCCGAGTGCGCCTCCGGCGAGGAAGATGATGCCACGGACCGATCCCGGCGCCCGCTGCAACCGGTCGGCAGCGATGACCGGAGCCATGGTTCCGCCGAGGCTGTGGCCGAGGAGGAAGACGCGTCTGGGATCGATCTCGGGCTGTGCCGATGCGAAGGCCAGGGCGGCGACGGCGTCGAAGGTCACTTCGTGATCAAGGTCGGGATGGGGACGGAAGGTCTCGGGCGCGAAGTGGGTCCGCTTTTCGTAACGCAGGGTGGCGACACCGTCGGCAGCCAGTCCCCAGGCAAGGTCGCGAAAGGGCTTGTTCGGGCCGATGGTTTCATCTGCGTCGTGCGGGCCCGAACCCTGCACGAGGACGACGACGGGCGCCAGGGCTTTGAGATTTTTGGGCAGAGCAAGGATTGCGGGGAATTTAAGGCCATCGCTGGTGAAGGAAACACTGCGCTCCTCGACCGCGTCGGCACCGGTGGTAGATTGCGAGGGGATGGCGTCGTCTTCCTGTTTCAGGACAAAACCGATGCGGCGGTAGGCGAGGGACTGGATGGGGACGTCGAACTCCATCAGGTTGTTGTCGGTGTCTGCCCAGATCTCGCCTTCTGTGCCTGAGATTTTGAGGCGCCAGTGCTTCAGGTGAATGGATGTGCCGTTGAGCGTGCCCTCGCCGAGTTCCCTGGCCGTCAGTTCCATCGGCACCTGAACGCCTTTGCCCTGGGCGAGAAGAGCCCAGTATTGGTGATCGGGCTGCGGACGGGCGGTTTCCATGTAGATGAGGCCCTGGACGCCACTGGGGTCGAAGTTGTTGAAGACGACGGTGCCGGGATGCAGATCGAAGGTCGAGGACACTGGTTTGCCGGCGGCGGTGCCTTCGAAGGTTAGCCTGGAGGTATGCGGATTGGCGGCGACGGAGACGGTCTGATTTTCGCCGTTCACGCTGACATGAAGTGTGTCGGATCTGAGTTCGTAATCTGGACCGAGGTCGGCATCTCTCTCGCCTATGATCGACTTGTTCTCGACAGTGAAGGCGTAATGCGCCTTCACACGGAAGCCGTTTTTCGCGGGCGTGAACTCGTAGTCGGCCTTGCCGATTTGTTTGCCGCCGATGTCGAGTTGGAACCGGGCCGGAGCGGTTTGTGCCATTGAGTACCCGCAGGCTCCTGTCAGGAACAACGACCAGACGATGCGGCGAGCCGCCACTTGCGCGCTTTTTATCCTTAACGTCACAGAGTGTACGGGTCTTTCCTGCCTGAGAGTGTACGTGGATTCCCCACGGATTATTATGAGCGCGACCCAATCGCGCGGAGATAACGATGAATGAGCTGCAACGAACGCTGATCAGCAATGGAGTGGGCGCGCCGCCGGCACATGTTCTGGAAGGCATCGACAATGCGATGGCGCAGCGGAGATATTCGGGTGTCCCTCATTCGATTTACGAGGAGATATGGCATCTGGCTTTCTGGCAAGACCTTTCGCTCGATTGGATAGCGGGCAAATCGACACCCTATCCCGAGCATGCGTCGGCAGGATTTCCAGTGTCGACAGCCGAGCAATGGTCGACGGTGCGGGAGCGGTTTTTACGAGGGGCACAACAAGCTGCGGCCATCGCCGGCGACGTGGCGCAGCTCGAAGCCTCGGTCGTGTGCCTGTCGCGAGAGCCGGACCCCCCACGCACGATGACGGTGCGCGAGCAGATCGAGGGCGTGGCTGCGCACAACGCCTACCATCTGGGCCGGGTGGTGCTGCTGCGTCAGCTTTTTGGGGCATGGCCGCCGCCATCGGGCGGAGATACCTGGTGAGCAATTGCCTAGTGTGGCAAAAGGTGACGGATTTGTAGTGAAGATGAACCAAAGGAGTGACACTGAAGAGATTTCGCGCAAGTTGCTGTTAAATTACGCGCGATCTCGCACATACTGCTAAGAAAGTCCTTGCGCGGGGGAGCATCAGCATGTTAACTATGCAGCCAATACTCCACGAAACCCACCTGAACTCACGAGGGGGAAGTGTAGTTGAAGGCAAGTTTATGAAAATTGGAACGACGATCCGGGGTTTTCGCCTGCAACAGGGTTTATCTCAAGGCGATATCGAAAAGCGCACCGGACTTTTACGCTGCTATCTGTCTCGGGTTGAGAACGGCCACACCGTTCCATCTCTTGATACCCTGTCCAAGATTGCGCATGCGCTGGACCTTCCGCTGGCACAGTTTTTTGCGGAGGATTCACTTGGCCGGGAACTCAACACGCAGAAGCTTTCAGACGATGAGCTTCGCTTCCTAACCCAGATTCGCCGCTATTCCACGAACCTGAACGACAGTGACCGCAAGTTGCTGCTGGCCATGGTGAAGAAGTTCGCGGCAACGGCTGTCCGGTAACCCTTCTTTCCCCCACTTTACGGCGTTCCCCCGCCGACTCATCTCCTGACAAGCGCCGGACATCTGGGGCGCGCGCCCACTCGTCCGCAGTTAATCTCTGCTGGAGAACGGCTGCGCGGCCACAAGGCTACCCGTGCCAGAAGGAATTTACGCCGAAAGCCAAGAGGGTCAACGCGAATGCCATACCCAGAACTGCCAGCCAGCGACGCCGGATGAAGGTCGTACGAGGCGCTCCGATGCGCGGGACGAGCGGGACACCTAGCGCCAGGCCGCTGAGAAATCCTCCGAGATGGGCCATGTTGTCGATCTGGACCGGGCTAGGGCCAAAGGCAGTGTACAGGCCAATGGCGAAGTTGAGCAGGGCGAACTGAATCACGCTCCAGCGGAGGCGCTTGAGCTCGGGCTGCGGGACCGGAAGCAACGGCGACTTGAGCAGCACGATGAGAACGCCGGCCAGCCCGAAGACCGCACCCGAGGCGCCAGCTCCGACGATTGACGGGTGACCTGCAACCCCGGGATTTTTGGCTATGCTCAGCAGGTTTCCGGCAAAGCCGGTGAGGATGTAGGCGGAGAAAACTCCCATTGGGCCCATGAGAGGCTCGGCGAGCAGGCCGAGGTTCCACAGGCACCACATGTTGGTGGCGATGTGGATGATGCCAACATGGACGAACATGGCGGTGATAAGTCTCCACCACTCTCCGTACTGAAGCACCAGCGTGCCGTTATTTGCGCCCCAGAAAAGCAGTTGCCGGACGGTGGGCGAAATGAATGAGACGCCAGTCAGCACCATACCGACATAGACCAGGCAGTTGATGGCCAGAAGCGTGTAAGTTGCCGGAGCGCTCGCCCAGGTGACGCGCTTTTTCGGTCGGTCAGTCGGGGCCGGAGGCGGCTGGGTCTGATATTGACCGGGAGGCGGATACCAGCCGCTTTCTGCGCTGTCATCCGGCGGCAGAATTTCAGGGCGGACGCCGCCGGAGCGGAAACCGGCTGCTCCGGATCCATCCTCACGATGTGCGGCGTTTTCCTGCCAGCTTCGGTCCATGTCTCTTCTAACCTATCGTCACTGTGAGCTGCTGACAAATATGGGCGGATGTGACAACGCGATGCGCCGGCCCATACAATTTTCTTTCGACTCCCCTATATCAGGACCTACATGACTTCCAGCAATGTTTTGAGCGGCACCAAGAAGGTGCAGCGAGCCCTCTTGAGCGTCACAGATAAATCCGGCCTGGTTGCTTTTGCAAAGCAGCTTGCCGAGCACGGTGTTGAGCTTGTCTCGACGGGGGGCACGGCGCGGGCTCTGCGCGAAGCGGGGCTTGCGGTCCGCGATATCTCTGAGTTGACGGGCTTTCCGGAGATGCTCGATGGACGGGTGAAGACGCTGCATCCCAAGGTACACGGTGGGATTCTTCATATTCGTGGCAAAGCCGACCATCGGAAGGCGGTCGAAGAGCATGGGATCGAGCCGATCGACATGGTGGTGGTGAATCTCTACGCCTTTGAGCAGACGGCGGGCAAGCCGGGTGCAACTTTTGCCGAAGTGATCGAGAACATCGATATCGGCGGACCCTCGATGGTCCGGTCGGCGGCGAAGAACTTCGAGGACGTAGCCATTGTGACCTCGGCAGCGGATTACGAAGCATTGGCCGGGGAGCTGGCGGCGAATGGTGGCGCTCTTTCGCGCGAGACGCGCTGGCGGCTGGCGAAAAACGCCTTTGCGGTAACGGCAGCTTACGACGCGGCCATTGCAAATACGCTGGAACGGATTACAACTACGGACGAAGCGGAGTCACCGGTGAAGTTTGCTGATGCGGCGAAGTCTGACCTGCCGTCGACGCTGCGCATTTCTTATCCACTGGCAATGCCGCTGCGCTATGGCGAGAATCCCCACCAGCGGGCGGCGCTTTATTCCGACGGCTCGGGAGCGGGAATTGCGGGCGCGAAGCAGCTGCAGGGCAAAGAGCTGAGCTTCAATAATCTGGTCGATCTTGATGCGTGCTGGGAGTTGGCCCAGGAGTTCGACTCAGGCACACCGGGCGTGGCGATTATCAAGCACACCAACCCGTGTGGCGCGGCGACAGGGTCGAGCATCCTTGAGGCTTACCAGAAGGCACTGGCGGCCGATCCGATTTCGGCCTTTGGAGGGGTAATCGGGATCAACCGCGAAGTGGATGGGCCGGCGGCGGAAGAGATCGCCAAGCTGTTTGTGGAAGCCATTGCCGCTCCGAGGTTTTCAGAAGAGGCA
>CAWAYO010000065.1:0-24354 GCA_963786085.1 uncultured Acidobacteriaceae bacterium | reverse complement strand
AGTTCAGGCAGACTCTGCAAAGCGACCAGACCTTAAAGAGCGCAACCCCTTAAAGATGTCATTCTGAGCGAAGCTCGCCCGCGGCGACCGCAGTCGGAGGCCCTGCTTTTTAGCCTCGTATCAGGCCACGGTTCTGGGTGCCCCATCCTTTCGCGCTCTTGCGAAAGGGTGGGAAGCGATGCCTCCTAGTCACTTTCTCGCCGGCAGCTCCCCCAGCTTCGCAATCCTCCCCTCCGGACCCACCACCCACGGCAAACTCAGCGCGTTCCACTTCCCGTCATCCAGCGGAAACCACGTCTTCCCATCGTCATAGCTCACGTCCGAGCCGTTCGTCCCGACAGCAATCCACGCCTTCGCATCGGCATCCCACGCCACCGCCGACCGGTACCCACGCGGAGGCTCCTGTGCCGCCGTCCAGTGCTCCCCGCCATCAGCCGTCCACGCCGTCGTGCCAACAGATTCATTCGGCTTGGTGTAATCGCCGCCCACGGCAACCCAATGCTGGTCATCGCGAAGCGCCAGCGAAAATACCCCTGCCGACGCGACGCCTCCGGCGATCGGAGGCTTACTGCGGTCGAAGGTCCAGTGCTTCAGGCATTCTTCGGGATTGCTGTGCGCAATCCCCATCGTGCAGTCGATGCCGCCCTGATACACCAGCGCACCGCCCGGCCCGCCGGTCCCAAACCAGGGAGCCCACACCTGCCCCAATACCGGCCCGGTCAGCACCATCGATGAATTGCTGGCCGCAAACACTCCCCGCTTCTGCCCACCGGCATTCAGATCCGCCGACTGAATCGGCTTCCACGTCGCCCCGCCATCCTCTGTCCGCAGCAGGACGAAGCGCCCATCCACCGGATCGCCAAGCACAAGCCCATTTTTACGGTCGCTGAACACCACGGCATCCCAAAACCCGTCCTTGTCCGGGTTCGTATACAGCAGCGTCCAGTGCGAACACCCATCCGTCGTCTTGTACAGCCGCGACAGATCCCCCGGCCCCGACGACATCACGATCGCCGTATTCGCGTCCCACGCCCAGATCCCCCGAAAATCCAGCTTCTCCGCCCCCGGAGGCATCGCGCAGCTCTGCCACATGTACCCGCTGTCCTCGGTCCGAAGAACCGTCCCGTTCGTCCCGCTGGCCCACGCCACGCCACCGCCGACAGCATGGATCCCCCGCAGCCCAGCCTTCGTTCCGCTCGACTGCATCACCCACGGCCCTGACACCACATCTTGCGCACCAGTCCCAACGGCAAAAAGAAAGAGGCAAAAAAGCGGTAAGAGAAGGGAAGAGCGGAGTCTCGAACTCACCATGCCCAAATCATATCGGGCAATCAACGTCTTCATTGGTCTTGATACGGCCCCGAAGGCGCCTTCGCCTGGACCGCCGGTCCCTGGACGTTCAGTCCTCACACCGGCGGCAGGCCCTCGACCACCTTCACGCCCGCCGGTGCCGCAAACACAAACTCCGTATCGGGAGCCGCCGCATCCGGTTTCTCATCGGCGAACACGAACGCATTCGTAATCCCGTCCGTCTCCTCCACCTTCATCGACCGGATCACGCCATCCGCCGCCGCCGTCACGCTGAAGGCCGCCACGCGCTTTTCCAGCCCCTTCGGAATCCCCGTCAGCACATACGTCCCATCAGCCTGCGGAGCAATCGCCAGATTCGTCAGCTCCTGCTCGAGCTTCGCGTGCCCCAGCAGCAGCCGCAGCGGAGACCGCATATCATCCAGCTTCTTCACCGGAACCCGCTGCACCTCGGTATCGCCCGGCGAATAGAAGTACCCGTACTTGCCGTCCAGAACAAACAGCTTTCCCTCGGGCTGCGAATACGTCCAGCGCATCTTGCCCGGCTTCTTCAGCAGCAGCACGCCCGCTTCCTTGCGGTTCATGCCCATGCCTTCATATTTCTGAGTAAATTGCACCTCGAGCGAGTGCAGAGAGTTGTAGTGTTTATCGATTCGTTGCGCCAGCTCAACCGCCGTCAGCGAAGAGGACTGCGCCGGCACTGGGACCGCCACCACGACCGGCGCCAACAGCGCCGCCAGAACAAAGGCCCGCAACACAATGGCGTGTAGACCGCGGGTCCCCAACCGGAACCTCACTGCAACGGCTGCGTGCAGTTCGTCCCGCCCGTGGGATCAGCCTTCACCTCGCCCTGCTGATCGATGCAGAAGCCGCGATGCCCGGTCTTGCCCACCGCCTGGGGAACCGCTGTTGCCTCATAGCCGGTGTACATGTCCTGATTGTTCACCGTCACCTTCGTGCAGTTCACGACGGTAAATGTGTATCCGCTCTTCTGTCCGCTCGCCAGGTCGCCCTGCAGCAGTTGCGCCGACTGCGGAGACGGCTGTCCCGACTTCGGATCGCCGCCCAGTGTCGTTAGCCCGCACGCAAAGCCGTTCGCCGGATATGTTGTCTGATACTGAATCTGTGCCTGGTAAATCGCGCGCAGCGATTGGATCGCCGACGTCTCATTCGCCTGCATCTTCATGCCCGCGAAATTCGGAATCGCAATCAGCATGAGGATCAGCATGATCGAGATCACGATCAGCAGCTCCATCAAAGTGAATCCGGCCTCACGCCGCCTGCGGGCAAGCCGTCTCCGAACCCGCCCTGCCAAAACCTGTCTTTGCACCATCGAAAGCTTCATAACCGTGACTTCCACCCACCGGCGGCCCGGTACACGCGCCACCAACGCAATCCTAAAGGATGAAGACGCGCCGCACCAGCGCAGCGCTCGCAAAGCAGGGTGTAGGACGTAGGGAATAGGGTGTAGCAAGGCCCTTTACCCGCCGGCTAATCCCTAATCCCTAATGGCTAATGGCTGCCTTCAACACACCAGCCTGTTCCGGGTCAGCTTCAGCCCATCCAGCCTGCCCAGCAGAGTCACCGCCACCAGGTCCGGCTGGAAGAGCGACTTCGCCATATCCATCACCTGTTCGGCCGTCACCCCTTCCACCTTGTCTAGGATCTCCTGCTGCCCGAAGAAGTAGTTGAAGTACATCTGCTGGCGCGCCAGGTTCGACATCCGCGACATCGAGCTCTCCAGCGACAACAGCAGGTTGCCCTTCAGCTGGTCTTTGGCTCTACGAAGCTCATCGGCCGGCAGCGGTTCGGTCTTCAGCCGGCTGAACTCCGCCATCACCAGGTCAATCACCTGCACGGCCCGGTCTGCCGAAGTACCCGCATAGACGCACAGCGACCCGGTATCGCTATAAGGATTCAGGTCGCTGTAAATCGAATACGCCAGCCCGCGCTCTTCGCGGACCGTCTGGAACAGCCGCGAACTCATCCCGCCGCCCAGCAGCGTATTCAGCACCAGCGTGGTGTAGCGCGAATCGTGCGCCACGGGCGGAGCCGGAACCCCCAGGCAAAGCTGTACCTGCTCCAGAGCCTTCTTATTTCGCAAATTGATCCGCGCCGTGGTCTTGGGCGCCCCCTCCACCAGCGGGCTCTGCCCCGCCGGCAGCGACTCGAACCGCCGTGACACCTGCTCCACAAAGCTGTCGTGGTCGATATTTCCCGCCGCCGAGAAGATCATGTTCCCGCCCAGAAAGCGCCCGCCGTAAAAGTCCATCAGCGTATCGCGCTCAAAGCGTCTTACTGTCTCTTTGGTCCCCAGAATCGGCTTGCCCAGAGGATGATCCTTCCAGAAGTTCTGCGTGAAGATCTCATGCACCAGGTAATCCGGGTTGTCCTCATCCATCTTGATCTCTTCCAGAATCACCCCTCGCTCGCGGTGAATCTCCTCGCTGGCAAACACCGGATTCAGCACCAGGTCCGACAGCACTTCGAGCGCCGTGGGCACGTGCTCGTCGAGCACCTTCATGTTGAAGCAGACCGTCTCCTTGCCCGTGAACGCGTCCAGATTCCCGCCGATCGCGTCGACCTCGCGGGCAATAATCTGCGCCGACCGGCTCTTCGTGCCCTTGAAGACCATGTGCTCCACAAAATGCGAGATCCCGTTCATCTCGGCCATCTCATGGCGCGATCCTGCTCTCACCCACACTCCCATCGCGACAGACCGGATGTGGTCCATCTTTTCAGTCAAAATCGTCAGTCCGTTAGGCAGGATGGTGCGGCGGATATTTCTCTCGTTGTCCATGAGTCGGAGCCCTTTCCAAATTGTCTGGGCCTGTTGCCAAGGCTTGTTGCTTGTTGACCTGCCGCGTCCATCACCATCGACGGAGACGCGCCTGCGATGCGCGTTGCCGATGAGCTATTCTGTCAACAGAATCGATGCTGCGATGACGCCAGGCAGGGAAAATCTACTACCCATTTTAGACGTTCCCCGAGCCTCCGCGATTCGTCCTCTTTTTGGCCTTTGCCTTCAACAACTTAAAGAGTTACTTCAACAGTTTGAAGCGGCCGCCTACCGCGCCCGACAGCTTTCCCAGGCCCTCTACGCTAACTGGACAGACTCGCTCGACGCCATCTCCACTCTGCCCCGCGGCCTGCGCGATCAGCTGACCAGCGCCGGTTACCACGTCGGTCTGCCCTCCATCGTCGAGACTTACCAGTCCGTTGACGGAACCGAGCGCTACCTCATCGCCACCGGAGACGGCCAGACCGTCGAAACCGTCTGGATGCCCGAGGGCGATGACGGCGAGCGCGGAGACGGCTCCGAAACCGGCTATCACGACTCGACTATCTGTGTATCCAGCCAGATCGGCTGCGCTGTCAATTGCCAGTTCTGCCTAACCGCAAAGCTTGGCATCATCCGCAATCTCACCGCCGGCGAAATCGCCGGACAGGTCGTCGCCGTCCTCAAACGCCACAACGTCCAGATCGGACGCGACCGCATCAACCTCGTCTTCATGGGCATGGGCGAGCCCTTCCTGAACTACGACGCCTTCATGGACGCTGTCCGCCTTCTCGTCCACGAAGTCGGAATCGCCGAATCGCGCATGACCGTCTCCACCTCCGGCATCATGCCCGGCATCTTGCGCTTCGCCGAAGAACCCGTCCGTCCCAAACTGGCCATCTCCCTCAACGCGTCCAACGACAAGGTGCGCGAGCAAATTATGCCCATCACCCGCAAATGGGACATCCAGCACCTCGTCAACGCCGTCCGCCAGGTTCCTCTACGTCCCAAAGAGAAGCTCACCTTCGAATACGTGCTGCTCGGCGGCGTCAACGACCAGCTTGCCCACGCCGACGAAGTCGGTCGGCTGCTCCGCCGCGTTGGCCGCCCGCTCAAGGTCAACCTCATCGTCTGGAATCCCGGTCCGCACATGCCCTACGACATGCCCCCGCCGCACCGCGTCATGGAGTTCCAGAGCCGCCTCAAGCACAACGGAATCCCCGCCTTCATCCGCCGCCCCCGGGGCCGCGACATCTACGCCGCCTGCGGCCAATTGAAGCAAACCGTCAAAATCCAGCAGCAATAACAATCCCAGCCTTGCCGCCTGGAACAAACGTGTTCGCTTCGCCTTGTATGATGTGAGTTAACTATGGTTAACTATATTGCGTAATAGTCATTAACTTTCGTCCATCAGCAATAGTTAACACCTTGTTAAGAGGAGGAATTACGGTGAAGGCGAACCCCTTCGTTCTCCTGCTGACGGTCGTAGCCATTCTTCTCCCGGCAAAGCTGTTCGGCCAGGGCGAAACCACCAGCGCCATCGTCGGCGAAGTAAAGGACGCCACCAGCGCCGCCATTCCCGGCGCTAGCGTAATCGTCACCAGCCGCGAAACAGGCCTGAAGCGCATCGCCCGCACCGACGGCACCGGCCGCTTCAACTTCCCCCAGCTAAAACCCGGAGCCTACTCCGTCCGAGTGGAAGCCCCAGGTTTCGAGCCGCAGCAAAATGAGAACGTCGTCGCCGGCCTCGGCCAGAAGCAGACCGTTGACTTCACCCTCGAGCCCGCCCACTCCAATCAAACCATCCAGGTCACCGGCGAAGCCCCGCTCATCAACCCGGAAAACGCCAACACATCCACCACGCTGAACGCCCCGGCGCTTGAAAATCTGCCCAACCCCGGCGGCGACCTCACCTACCCGCTGCAGTTCGCCCCCGGAGCCCTCATCAACACCGCCGGCAGCGGCAACGACTTCGTCGGTGGCACCAATGGATACGGCAACGTTGAATTCAACGGCCTTCCCGCTCTCTCCAACGGCTTCATCGTCGACGGCCTCGAAACCAACGACCCCCTCACCAATCTCAACAGCGGCCTCTCCACCAACCTCGTCCTCGGCTTAAACTCCATCTCCGAAGTCACCGTCAACACGCTCTCCTACTCCGTCGATCAGGGCCGCTACGGAGCCTCCCAGGTCGATTACGTAACCAAATCAGGCACAAATAAATTTCACGGAAACCTCTACGAGCTATGGAACGGCGCGGTCCTCAACGCCGCCGACTACTTCACTAACGCCACGCCCGGCAATCGCAAGCCCCGCTCCACCGTCAACCACTTTGGAGGCAGCATCGGCGGCCCCATCCTCCACGACAAGCTCTTCTTCTTCTTCGACAGCGAATGGGTGCAAATCGCGCTGCCCATCGTCACGTCCACCATTGTTCCCAGCACCGCGTTCGAGCAGTACGTCCTCGGCCAGATCCCTCCGGATTCAGTCCCGTTTTACCGCCAGATGTTCTCGCTTTACAGCAGCACCTCAGGAACACCTATCGCCATACTCGGCTGTCCACTTGCAAATGGAGAGGGTTGCGCCAACCGCCAGAGCGTCTCCCACTCCAGCGACGACCACGAGCAGGTGCAGACCATCCGCATCGACTACAACATCAACCAGAAAGACTCGACCTGGTTCCGCTTCCAGGCCGACACCGGCCTGCAGGCCGCATACACCGATCCCATCAACCCGTTATTCGACGCTATATCCCCTCAGCCCCTCTACTCTTTCGCCTCGGGATACACACACGTCTTCTCGCAGAACCTCGTCAACTACTTCAACCCCGCCTTCTCCTGGTACGAGAGCCTCTTCGCCCCCGCCGATTTTCAGAAGACCCTCGCCGCCTTTCCCATCGTCCTCCAGGGCAGCGGCGCCAACGCCTTCACGCCCCTCGGCGGCCTCGACAACACCTGGGTGCAGGGCCGCCGCGCAACTCGCGTCTTCATCAACGACAACCTCGCCTGGAGCCGCGGCCCGCACGAATTCCGCTTCGGAACCAACACCCGCATCTTCCGCCTAAACGATTACGACTTCGGAGAAGGCACCGTCCCCACCGTCACCTACGCCAACCTGCAGCAATTCATCGACGGACAGGCGACCACCGCCTCCAAAACCTTCCCATCCAGCGCAAACGAGCCCTTCAACTTCCTCAATCTCGACCTCTACGCGCAGGACACCTGGAAGCTCTCCCACACCCTCACCTGGACCATTGGCCTGCGGGACACCTTCAACTCCAACCCCCTCAATCCGCACGACCAGGTCGGCCGTCTCTACGGCTCCTTCGCATCGATCTCGCACGACCTCAACCAGCCGCTAAGCGCCGCCATCCAGACCGGTCTCGGCCATCTCTTTTCTTCGACGCCGCTCGCCATCCTCCAGCCCCGCACCGCACTCGCCTGGCAATTCGAGCCTAAATCCGTGCTCCGCGGCGGCTTCGGCATCTTCAGCGACATCCTGCCCGGCAGCGTCGCCGATCTCATCGGAACCAACCCGCCCTACGTCAAAACTTTTCAGGGTGGACTTCTCGGAACCGTCGGCGGCGCCGCCATCGCGCCCGGAGTGCCTAATAGCGCCGTCGACGCCACCATTGCTGCGAATCAGACCTTCACTTCCGGATTCCCCCAGGGCCAGATCTCCTGTGCATCTCCGCAGGCCGATCCCGCCACCTGCCTGCCGCCGGTCGCCATCACCGCCGTGCCCGACGGCAAACTCCACGCGCCCTACTTCATGGAGTGGAGCCTCGGCCTTGAGCACCAGATCGGACCGACAGTCAGCTTGCAGGCCCAGTACGTCGGCACCCGCGCCGTCAACCAGCCGTATCTCACCCAGGTCAACGGCTACCAGACCGTCTGCGACGGCTGCTTCGCGCCCTTCCCGTACTTGCATCCCACCGACTCGCGCTTCGGAGCCGTCACGCAATTTGCCACCGGGGAGAACAGCCACTACAACGGTCTGCAGCTCACCGCCAAAAAACGCATGGGACACGGCCTCCAGGGCCAGATCAACTACACCTTCAGCCGCTGCATGGACACTGTCTCCAACGGAGGCTTTCTGCAATTCTCCGCCGGAGGCATCCTCTCACCGCTCCCCGGCGAGCTCTACCGCGACTACGGCCCCTGCGACTACGACATCCGCCACAACCTCACCGCGCAGTATGTCTATCAGTTGCCCATCAAACTACGCAGCGGCGCTCTCGGCTACGCCCTCAACGGCTGGCAGATCTCCGGCACCCTCTTCTGGCACAGCGGAATCCCATTCTCCCTCCTCAGCACACCCTACTCCGCCAACGGGAACGGCATCGTGCAGGGCGCCGGACCGCAGTTCGCCAGCCTCGTCCCCGGCGTCCCCCGCTACACCCACCACCCCATCCCCGGCATCACCCAGCCCGGTACCCTCCAGTGGCTCAATCCCGACGCATTCGTCTCCGCCGTCGATCCAACCACCGGCCAGTGCACCGGAGGAGACAACCCGCAAACCTGCCAGTTCGGAAACCTCGGCCGAAACGCCCTCCGCGGCCCGGACTTCACCTGGAACGACTTCTACCTCACCAAATTCTTCCCGCTAACCGAGCACGTAAAGCTGCGCTTCGAGACCCAATTCTTCAACCTCTTCAACCACCCGAACTTCGGACTCCCCAGCACTGTCCAGGCCGGCATCCCCGGAAACCCCTCCACACAAGGAGGCTTCGGAGCTCTTACCTACACCACCGCCCCGCCCACGGGACTCCTCGGCGTCGGCCTCGGCGGAGACAGCAGCCCCCGCATGATCGCCTTCCAGGCCCGCGTCGAGTTCTGAACAAGTTCTCCTTCGGCACAGGATTTCAACGCTGAAACCAGCGGCAAATTCCTGGCTGAAATTCCTATGAATTACACTCTGGACGTAGTCGAAGGAGTCCCGCCATGGCGGATCAAATCCGTGCCGTCCCGCGGCAGCGCGCTTTCAAAGAAAGGGCCTTCGATGAGTTCAAGCGCCTGCTTGTAATCTTCCTCTACCTTTGGGTTGTCTTCGGACTGCTCTCCATCCACAAGAGCCTCGTTCTCTCGCAGCATCATCTGGATACCGAGGAGCACGCTCTCGCGATCATCAATGCCTTCGTCTTCGCAAAGGTTCTTCTAGTGGGTGAGCATTTCAACCTCGGCACCCGATTCGCAAAGAAGCCTCTTATCTACCCCGTCCTGTACAAGTGTTTCGTCTTTAGCGTCGTGCTCATCGGCTTCCATGTCATTGAGTCCGTCGCCGTGGGACTATGGCATGGACACACCATCGCCGAAAGCCTTCCGCCATTTCTCGGGTGGAGTCCCAGAGGCCTCCTTGCTGTGGGCGTCATGTGCTTTGTGCTACTGCTGCCGTTTTTCGGCTTCCGCGAGATCGCCCGCGTGATCGGCCGCAGGGAACTGCGTGCCCTCATTCTCGAACCCCGGGACCGTGACCCCAGGCTTACGTAACCCACACCGCCTCACTTCCCCTTTGCATCATCCCGCAGCAGCGCATCCGCCGCCCACATCACTGGAGCCTGCCCGTGAAAATCTCCCGTCCTGCGCTTGCGCTGATAGTAGTACGCCAGATCGTCCTTCTTATTTGTTCCCTCGCAGACCTGGGTCACGTCGTTGTTCTGGTCGACATACCCCACCACGGCAATCCATGCCTTCCGCGCCGCCGGCCCATACGTTGCCGCATCCAGCCATCCATGCTTCACGCCGGTAATCATCGCGAACGTAAACATCGCCGAGCTTGAGCTCTCCGGCCACGCGTCATCCCGGTCGATCAGCTGCCGCCACATCCCGTCCTTGGCCTGGTACTTCACCAGTGCGCTCATCATCAGCTTGTATCCCGCCATGATCCGCGCCCTGTCCGGATGCGACTCCGGCAAATTCGTCAGCATCTCCGCCATTCCGGCAGCAACCCACCCATCGCCGCGCCCCCAGAAATACTTCACATCCGGCGCGTGATAGAACAGCCCATTCGGCTGCTGCAGCTTGTCGAGATACGCCACCATCTCCCTCGCATCCCGGTCCAGATACTTCTTGTCTCCGGTTGCGCGATACGCCTCAAGCTGCAGGATCGTCAGCATGTACATGTCGTCGATCCAATACCGGGTCTCCGCCGACAGCCCATCCGGCTGCGGATTCTCCCACTGCCTGTCCGCCCACCACAGCCCTTCCTTCAGATAGGCTGGGTCCTTCGTCTGACGCGCAATCTCCAGCGCAACTACGCCAAAGATGGAATCATCCACATGCCTACGCACCGGTCTACGGTCTGCCTCCGCGCCGCCCGGCATCAGCGGCTCAAACCGCTTGATAAGCTCCTGGCGCAGCGCATTATCGTGCGTCACGTTCGCAAAGGTCAGCGCCCCATACCATGCGCACACTTCGGGATACCCGATCGTCTTCGATCCCTGGTGAGGACTCGTCACAAAGTGCTCCGCCAGCGCTTTCCCCACCACCTCGGGAGCCACTCCCGGAGGCCAGTCGCCGAAGTAGTTCTCCTGCGCGCGGGCCACACCCCAGCCGCACACTAGCAAACAGACAGCCAACACTATCTTCCGGCCCATTTCGCCTCCAGATTTCGCTTTGGAAGAATCCTCGCTCATCGCACTTTCAATGGACTAGTGCCAGTCCCGCCCTCCGGTACGAATCCGCATCGACTACGCAGACAGCCTCAACGAGTGGGGCCTCACGCCGGTCCAGCGCACCCCCTGCCCGAATTAGGTTCAGGGCCCATCAACTTACGGATTTACAGAGCAGCTGAAGTGTGATCCGCTCTTAAGCATAGGCCCCCCCATGAGTGAAGTTTTTTGAAGTTATGGCCAGAAAAAAGATCATTGCCGGGCCGGTACACAAAGTGCCCGTGGATTTACGAAAGACCCTTACTTCTGACCCGAAGGCACTGGCAGCCTGGGAGGACATTACTCCGCTCGCGCGCAACGAGTGGATATGTTGGATTGAGTCTGCCAAACAGCTGGAGACGAGGAGCCGCCGCATCGAGAGGACGCGCACGGGGCTTGTAGACGGAAAACGCCGCCCTTGTTGCTGGCCCGGCTGCCCTCATCGTTAAAGAACCGGAATCCTGAAAATGAATAGGGCCCTGAGCTTGGAAAGAGCATCGGCTGTCCCAGAGCCTGCCCCGAGCAAGCCGAAGAGCCCGCTTTTTAAACCTCGGCGCGGAGACTCAACGACGAAAGTCTCCTTCGTCTGATACGAACCCGCCCGCTCTCTCACTAGATGTATGCGTGCAGACCCCTCCTGCACCAAGGAGAGAAATTCCATGGCCACAATTGCAAAGCCCGTCTCTGCCACTCACGTTGAGAGATTCGCTAAGAAGCTTCACGCCGTCAGACAGGCGGTCGCCAGCCTTCCCGGAGACGACTTCCACCAGCAGCTCATCCAGGTCATCCACCGTCCCGGCTGGACGACCATCGCCGAAGGCATGTTCTTCGAAGCGCTGGCCGACTCCATCCTCGCCCAGACGCAGCACCTCGCCCAGCTTCACCAGCAGCTCAAGGCCGCTTCTGAAGCTGTAGGGCAGGAATAAAGAGGACAACCCGGCCTGTCAGCCACCGGGCCGGGCCCCCGCCGCCCCTGAGAGCAGAATGAACGATTTACCCGCGAAGAGAAGCAGGCGAAGAGGAGAGGGGGGCCCCCCGTCCGTTCTCCATCGCAATTCCCAGCAGCGTCGTCGCAACCCGGTCGGACGCGTGCCGCAGCACGTCACCCTCCGCCGCAAAATCCCCCGTGATGCACCGGATGCCCATGGCCTCGATTCGCTCCACGTCAGCTTCGATCAGCTCCGCGCCTTCGGCGGCGTACCGCTCCCGCAGCGCCTCCGACACTGGAGCCGTATTCACCAGCGCGTAGTCGAAAATCGGCTGCCGCGTTTGTTCCCCGATTTTGTGCCTGACATGCTCATTTATCCGCTCGATATGCTGCGAAGCCGTCAGGTGCAGGCTCTCATTGGCCTGCGTCATCAGGTTGGCGATATACACCTTCGTCCCCTTGGCCGCGGCCAGCGCCTCGGGAATGCCCTGCACCAGCAGGTTCGTAATCAGGCTCGTATAGAGCGATCCCGGCCCGATCGTGATCAGGTCTGCCTGCGCAATCGCCTCCAGCGTTTCCGGCAGAGGCTCCGCCACCGGAGGATCGAGCCGTAGCTCCGCAATCGGCACCCGGCTCGCCGTGATGTTCGTCTCGCCCCGCACCACCGAGCCGTCCGTCATCCGTGCCATCAGCGTCACATCGGAGAACGTCGCGGGATAAATATGCCCGCGCGTGGCCAGCACCTCGGCCGCCAGCTTGATGGCGTGCCCGAAGTCCCCGGTCATCTCCGCCAGCGCGGCCACAAACAGATTGCCGAAGTTATGCCCGACCAGTTCTCCGCCTGTCCGGAACCGGTGCCGGAAGAGCTGGGCGATCAGATACTCATCTTCCGAAAGGGCGACCATGCAGTTCCGCAGGTCCCCCGGAGGCAGCATGTTGAAGTCCTTGCGCAGCCGCCCGCTCGACCCGCCATCATCCGTGACCGTGACCACCGCCGCCAGATGGCTGATGATGCAGGGAACATCGTCGCAGGCGGCCGCCTTAGAGCCCGTCACCGACGGAACATACCGCTTGAGTCCGCGCAGCAGGGTGGAGAGCCCGGTGCCCCCGCCCATCGCCACTACGCGAAAATTGGGTATAGACGTACCCGTGGGTGTGAGATTGCCAGCCGCGTCCGCAGCCGAATTCGTAATCAGGCTCACCCCAGAGTGTACCGCGCTCCCGGTTGTGAATGCCTGAACGGAGGATTACAGAGTCGCTAGGTCTCGGGATAAAGCAGCTCGGTAAAGCGCGGATCGTCCGCCATATCTGCGAAATCCGTGTCGCTGCGCGCCTGGATGCGATTCTGCGTATTCAGGCTGATCGCTCGCGACAGATGATCCAGGCACTCTTCCGCCTGCCCGGTGATGCTGTTGAGCACCGCCAGTCCGTAATGCGCGTAATCTGCCTCGGGATTCTTCGCAAGCAGTCCGTCGAATTGGTCGCGTGCGTCCTCGTAGTTGCCCGTGTTCAGCAGCGAAATGGCGTAGTCGTACTGCTCCTCGGGAGTTCCGAACGCCAGGCCCGCCTTCTGGACGTGGCGGCTGCACACGGCAAGATAGACCCGTGCCCGTTCCAGCACCTCCGGTGCCCCGTCCTGGCTAAGCTTTTCGAAAAGCGCTCTCGCCTTATCGAACTTGCCTTCCTGCATGAACTGCACGGCGCTTTGGAACTGCGTGAGCGACTGTTGGTGAGCTGGATTCGAAGCGGGCCGCGTCTTACCCGCAATGAGCCGTGGCTGCTTCGTCTTGGCGCTTTCGTGGCGTGCGTCTGGCATTCAGGCGATTCCTCAAGGGCCCGAAAGAAGGCCCGTATCGGGGTTCTTCCGTTTGTCTTTAGTTTGGAAGTCCTTTTACCGACGAAGTTATACGCACAACGCCGCTCGCCGTCAACAGTGCCGCGCCGAACCCCTCCGCATCGAGTACTAAACGGAAAGGGATTGACACCGAAGGTGCTACTTATTGCCGCGTTCGGAGTACACCGCTGGATTGAGAGACGCGTCGTTGTACATCTTGAGTTGCCGGTAAACCTTGAACCGCCGCTCGCCGCCGATCACCTTCTGCCACAGCCGGTCCAGGCAGGCGGCCAGGTCCTGCCGTTGCATCTCCAGCAGCGCAAGGCGCTCCTGGTTGCGTTCAGCGTGACCCTCCGGCGCGTTGGGCCGATGGATCTCCTCGCGCGTATGGAAGATCTTCAGCGCCAGGATCGACAGCCGGTCCAGCATCAGCCCCGGAGACTCAGAATGCAGTTCCCCATCGGGGGAGGGAAGTCCGGCCTCTTCCAGCGCAGCGAGCAGCACCGAGTCGCACCGCTCCATCAGGTCATTCCGGTGCTGGTTCGTGCGATCGATCGCTCGCTTCAGGTCCGCGATCTGCCGGTCCGAAGCCCGCGGGACCCGCGCCTGATCTTCGATATGCCAGAGTTCGAAGTTCGCCAGATGCTGATCCCTGACCGAATCCATGAAGACGGAGTCGATAACTGCATCCTCCGAATCTTCTTCAGGCTCCAGTTCGATCTCCTGCTTGTGCCAAAGCCCAGTCAGGCGATCGTGCATATCCACGACTGCATCGGCCGAGAGCAGGCCGGCGAGCGACGAATGGGGCGTATCGATCATCCTGTTCCTGAGTACCAGCTCCAGCTTATGGTAGAACTAACCTCTAAGAAGCGGGCCTTCTAAGAAGCGCGGCCTCTCAGAACGTCTCCGTCCGGATCACAGCCATGAGTGAAGAACACGGTGAATGGATTCTATGCCTCACGACCTATGAAAAGGGACAGTCTTTCATGCGGCAGTGTGCCGCCATGGGCTGTCGGGTCCTGCTGCTGACACTTGAAAAGCATCGCCACGCCGACTGGCCACACGACATCCTCGCCGAAGTGGTCTACATGCCTGAAGGCCTGAACCTCGAGCAGGTAACCAACACCGTTACATATCTTGGCCGCAGCCGCAAATTCGAACGTCTGGTCGCCCTCGACGAGTTCGATATGGAGACCATCGCCCACCTCCGCGAGCACATGCACATCCCCGGGATGGGCCTGACCACCACCTCGCACTTCCGCGACAAGCTGGCCATGCGCTTCGAGGCGCAGCGCGCCGGAGCTGCCGCCGGGGCGGGTTCACAAATATTGGTCCCCGACTTCACGCCCGTCCTCAACTACGACGACCTCCGTGCCTGGATGGCCAGCGTGCCCGCCCCCTGGGTGCTCAAGCCCCGCGCCGAAGCCTCCGCCATCGGCATTCGTAAGATCCACGACCCCGAGCAGCTATGGCGCTCTCTCGACGAACTCGGCGACCGCCAAAGCTATTACCTCCTCGAGCGATTCATCCCCGGCGACATCTTCCACGTCGACTCCATCACTACCGACCGCGAGGTCATCTTCACCGCCGTCAGCAAGTACGGCAAGCCCCCGATGCAGGTCATGCACGAGGGCGGAGTCTTCACCACCCACGTCATCGACCGCAACTCCACCGACGCCCGTGAGCTGACCGCCATCAATGCCGACCTCATCCCCGCCATGGGCCTGGTCCGCGGCGTCACCCATGCTGAATACATCCGCTCTGCCGACGGCCGCTACTACTTCCTCGAGGTCGCCGCTCGCGTCGGCGGAGCCTTCATCGCCGATGTCGTCGAGCATGCCACCGGACTCAATCTTTGGGCCGAATGGGCTCGCGTCGAAATCGCCGCCATGCGTGGCGTGCCTTACGCCCTCCCGCCCACGCGCGAGGAACACGCCGGCAGCGTCCTCTGCCTGGCCAAAACCAGCGATCCCGACACTTTCATGTTCGACGCTCCCGAAATCGTCTTCCGCATGAAGAAACATCATCATGCCGGCCTCATTGTCCGCTCCGCCGAGGCTGAGCGCGTGCGCCTCCTCCTCGAAGACTACGCCGAGCGCTTCGCCCAGCAATATCTCGCCGTCGCGCCTCCGCCCTTGAAGCCCACCGCCTGAAAGGAACTACGTTGGAAGCCGCATCGCAATTCCCGCATCGCCGCTACAACCCGCTGCGCCGCCAGTGGGTGCTCATCTCGCCGCACCGCACCCAGCGCCCTTGGCAGGGAGAAGTCAATCCATCCTCGGGATTTTCGAACGTCCACTACGACCCCGAATGCTATCTCTGCCCGGGAAACAAGCGCGCCGGCGGGCACCTTACGCCTCGTTATGAAAGCGTGTTCATTTTCGACAACGACTATGCCGCCCTCCTGCCCGACTCGCCCGCCCCGCCCGCCGACCCCTCGCCTTTGCTCCACGCCGAGCAGGAGCGCGGACGCTGCCGCGTCCTCTGTTTTCATCCCGACCACAGCCTCACCATCCCGCGCATGGAACTCGCCGCCGTCCGCCTCGTCGTCGATGCCTGGACCGGGCAATACACTGAGCTCTGCAGCCAGCCCGAGCTCAACTATGTGCAGATCTTCGAAAACCGCGGCGCCATGATGGGCGCCAGCAATCCCCATCCCCACGGCCAGATCTGGGCCACCGAGCACATCCCCGACGAACCCGCCCAGGAGACCGAATCCCTCAAGGCATATCTTGCCGCAGAAAAACTCCTGCCTGCTCTGCGACTACCTCCAGGTCGAGTCGAAAGAAAAGGTCCGTATTGTTTGCGAGAACGACGACTTCCTCGTCGTTGTCCCGTGGTGGGCCGTCTGGCCCTTTGAAACCCTCGTCCTGTCGAAGCGCCACAACGGCTCGCTCGCCGAATTTGAAGACCGCGAGAAGACCTCGCTCGCCGACATCCTCCAGCAGACCACCACGCGCTACGACAACGTCTTCGAGACCAGCTTCCCCTACACCATGGGCTTCCATCAAACCCCTTGCGATGGCGAGCCGCATCCCGAGTGGCACTTCCACGCGCACTTTTACCCGCCGCTACTGCGCTCCGCCACAGTCCGCAAATTCATGGTTGGATTCGAAATGCTTGGCATGCCCCAGCGCGACATCACCGCCGAGTCCGCCGCAGAAAGATTGCGCGCCCTGCCGGCCACGCACTTCACCCGCCGCGCAGTTCGCTCGCCCGGCACTTCACTCGTAGAGTAAGACCGGTCCACGTCCCGGTTGCCGCTACGTCAGCAGGTTGAACAATGGTGCATCATGTCAACCATCAGCGATGCGTCGCACTGGTGACGCCGTTCGATCGTTTCGATGTCTGCTTCACGGAAGCTGCTTCCGGCGGTCAAAAAGCACTTCAGGCAGATGACATCGAGGCCGCCATCACCATTCCGGCGGAGCGTGAAGTGGGAATCCCGTAGGGGCGCCTTATCAAACGCAATTCCTCTGCGGGAACCGCTGATCGCCGCCATTGGTGTCAGATCACTAATTGTGTGTGCCCTTGGTTTCATCTCAACTCCGACGCATCCTTGGCAGGGCCAAGGGTGTGAACTCTCTCTCCGCCAGGATGGCGCGACATGACTAAGCTGCACTCTGAAACCAGCTCTTCTGTCGAAATGGCTCCGGGGCCGAGTCGCAGAACGCAGATATCAGGGTGGCTCTCGTGCAAACACTCGACGAAGGCCACTTGCTCGTGGTCGGAAAACGACTCTTCCAGAATTACGAGATCCGAATGAATTCTCAACGCAATGCTGATTCCTTGTCCAAGGTTGCAGGCTCCAAAAACGCGATATCCGACGCGTTCAAAGCCTCTGCTCCGATGTCGGGTCAGGAACTTGTCCTCATCTCTCGAAACCAGGAGTATCTTCTGACCAACAACGGAGATATGTGCCGCTCCCATATCAAACTACAATAGCCCAGTAACTCGCTGGTTAAGAGTGTCATATTATGCCGACAGTGAAGTTATCCGCGAACCCGCCTTTATTGAGCAGCAGCTAGTTACAAAGTCATCGGAAATCGTATTCTGCAATGAAAGCGTTTACCTACCCCCAATAGTGCGAAGATAGTCTTCGAAGAAAGAATCATGACAAATCCTCTCGTCACTCCTGCCTGGCTCGCCGAGCATCTCAACGGCTCGAATATCGTCATCCTCGACGCCACGCTTCCGCCCGTCGGCGTCACGCCGGCCGTAGACACCCGCGCCTGCTACCTCGCCCGCCACATCCCCGGAGCCATCTTCTTCGACATCGATGAGCTATCAGATCACTCCACCCCGCTGCCGCATATGCTGCCTTCGCCTGAAGCCTTTTCGCAGGCTATGTCCTCTCTCGGCGTGAGCGATCAGATGACCATCGTCGTCTACGAGCAGGAAGGAGTCTTCTCCGCCCCCCGAGCCTGGTGGATGCTGCGCACCTTCGGCGCTCACGACGTCCACATACTCGACGGCGGTCTGCATGCGTGGACCGCCGCCGGCCTTCCCACCGAGTCCGGCCCGGTGAGCAGGGAAGCAGCCACTTTCCGTGCCACGTTCAATCCTGATGCCGTGAAGAACTTCGCTCAGATCCAGCGCATGATTGCCGAGCGCGCGCAGACTCCCGCTCAGATACTCGATGCCCGTTCCTCCGGCCGCTTCACCGGTGCCGCACCCGAGCCGCGTCCCGGCATAAGCTCCGGTCACATGCCCGGCGCGATCAATACTCCCTTTACGGAACTGGCGGAAGAGGGCAAGTTGAAATCCGCCGGGAAGCTCCGCGAATACTTCGCCGGCAAAGGTGTGAACCTGGAGCAACCCATCACCACCACCTGCGGCTCCGGTGTCACCGCGGCTGTCATTGCTCTGGGCTTGGAAGTCGCCGGAGCAAAGTCCATCAGTCTGTATGACGGGTCGTGGGCGGAATACGCGCAACGTCGCGAAGCGGCGATCGAGAAGACCGGCTGACCGGCAGCCCGCCACCCGGATACACCTCACCAAAACTAGCGGAGCTCTTCGCCTCAATCACCAGCGATGGATCGCACTTGTGACTTTCTTCAATCGCCGGCAGCTCGGATTCGCGAGAAGTCGTCCCAGCGGTTAAGAAGCACTTGAGGCAAATCGCATCGAGACTGCCGTCTGGGTTTCGACGGATTGAAAACTCGGCACCAGGGGGAGAGGTCATCGAAGTCGCAGCTTTCCTGGGGAGGACAAATATTTTCCGTCTTCCTGCCCTGCGGTCGTTAGCGCCAAATCGCGCCGCGGGAATGAATCCCCCAAACTCACCGCTCGGCCGCGCGATGGTGAGATCTCTCGCGCCACCTCTTTGTGGTACCAGTTAACCTTCGTAGGTTTGCGTGTTCGCGGCGCATAACTATGCGCTCGATCTAGGCCGCAGGAGTTCGGCTCGCACGCAACAATAGGTATCAGTCGCAATTACACTTTCGGTGGATTTCTCCCATTCCGGCTTGGCGTTATAGATGAAGAAGAGAAACCGGCCATGCCCCGCAACAGCACACCTTCAGGCACGGCGGAATTTGCGCGTCGTATCCATCTGAACGGAACGATAGATTCGATTTGCCTCCGCTGTTTTCACACCGTCGCCACGTCCCAGGATGAGTCCGCCCTGTTGTTCCACGAGGCGCGACACATTTGCGAAAACCCTTTGCACATCTCCCGTCACTACCAGACGTCTGGCTGATCGGTCACAACTTAGCCTCCCGCTTTGTCCAGATGATGGTCGTCCGAGCCTTTCGCGATTGTGATCTTCCGGGCAGCCCGTTTCGCCGCAGTGACGATTTCTGAGAAGGCGCGGGGGAGCGCCCGCAGCCAGTCGTCGTAGTCTTCACGGGCCTTACGTCTTCCGGTATAAGCTGCTGCTCGCGTCTTATGTGGCAAACTTCATTCGCTGACATGGCGAATTATTGGATGCCGGATACAAGAGTGCTGTCAGAAGCTCAAAATCCCTGAATGCAATGGCGCAAAGTGGCATCACAATATCTATGAGCGGCTATTCGCTGGACGGGCGGTCTTCAGAAGATGGGCTCACGCGGTTTTGTGAGGACTTGTCAATCCCGATTGAAGAGCTAACCAATGTCGTGTATTTGGCCAGGCGCAGCCTTCCTGACGCCAGCGATTCTCAACGCTACCTGCTCGTGGCTGACAAAATCCTCGCCGGCGTGCGGGAGACAGTGCTGGCCCATTGCAGACGAAAGGCCGCTTAGCGCTCCCTTGGGCGCAAATCGCGGGATGCAGACCGCGGCCGGCACAACATTTGTCCAGTCGTGAAAGGAGCGGTATGCCCAATCATGAGGTCACAATCGAACCAATCAGTGAAGGCACGGTCACCCGGTATAAGATCACCGTTGCTTTGGGAACTCATACCCGACATGCGTCCTATGAGACTTTGGAGTCAGCCCTCGACTCATTCGAACCGCCGCTGTCAGCGCGCGTTCGCAGTCATGTCGTCGAAGCGGTGCGCGGAGGAGAAAAATCTGTGATGTTCTGCCTCGAAGACTCTTCGCAGATCCAGTAAGCACACAACGTTTTTGGTAGTTCGTCGCGTGCAGCGCGCAAATTCGACGCCAGACGACTCGGGTCCGTGCAGGCGTCGCTATTTACACCCGAAACTGGACCCACATCTCTGCGAAAGTGCCGTAAGTTGTTGATTGAATGGTGAGCTCGCTGGGGCTCGAACCCAGGACCCACGCCTTAAAAGGGCGATGCTCTACCAACTGAGCTACGAGCTCTCACCTTTTTCAAGGTACCACAGAACTCCGCATTTCCTGCCGCCTGCGAAAGGAGCGCCCCATCTCCTTCTTCGCCCGCAGTCCATTCCGCCCCACGGTTCCATTTCACAGAGACGGTTACACAATTTCAACTGGGACAAAAAGCAACGCCCGGTTGCACACAACCTTTTCCCCATCTGACCGCAATCTCATGATCAAGGTCTTCTCTGTATCGCTGCCCAGTGTGATTGACCGGTCCTGACCGGCACTCGCACCCCCGTCTGACCAAGCGCGCGGAGGCCAAGGCCTCATCCAATCTCCGTGGGAGCACTCAACTCGAAAGACTTAGGCACAGCGCGCAGCGGCAACATTCATCGCCTTTCCGGTGGCAAAACAATCCACGGCGTCGGCGAGATGGCGACCCTCGTGCGCGCGCACAAATGGGCCGACACCCCGCTCGGCCCCATCGATACCTGGTCTGAGACTCTGCTCTCCTCCGTCAATCTGGTCCTCGGCAGCCGGTTTCCCACCGCCCTGTTCTGGGGCTCGCGGATGATTCAGATCTACAACGACGCATACCTGCCCATCCTTGCCGACAAGCACCCGCAAGCCCTCGGGCAGGCTGCTTCCGAGTGCTGGAAAGAGGCGTGGCACATCGTCAGCCCCCAGCTCGAGGCCGCCCTCTATCGCGGCGAGTCAACCTCTCAGGAGAACGTGCTCATCCCCATCAGCCGCCACGGCACGCTCCAGGATGCCTACTGGACCTACAGCTCGAGCCCCGTCTACGGGCCCACTGGAGACGTCTGCGGCATCCTGAACGTGTGCCACGACGTCACCGACGAAGTCGTCGCGAAGCGTGAACGCGACGCGCTGTCCGAGCAGCTGCAGCAAGTGCTTGAAGCGACCACCGACGCCATCGTCAGCCTCGATCGCGAATGGCGGATGACCTACCTGAATCCCCGCGCCCGCCAGATCGTCGCACCCCGCGGAGACGTGGTAGGCCTCAACATGTGGGAGACTTTCCCCCACCTGATCTACGAGAACTCTCCCTATGAGAAGTACTACCGCCGTGCCATGAATGAAGGCGTCGCCGGCCAATTTGAGGCCTACTACCCGGAGCCCCTGAACATCTGGGTGGAAGTCCACGCTCGACCCGCAAAAGACGGCATTGTCGTCTTCTTCCGCGACATCACCGCGCAGAAGCAGACCGAAACCGCTGCCGTTGAAAGCGCAGCCCGTCTCGACGCCATCTACAACACCTCGCTCGAATACATCGGGCTGCTCTCCACCGAAGGCAGGGTGCTCGATTGCAACCGCGCATCTCTCGAATTCGCCGGCAACACCCGCGAACAAATCGTCGGGCTGAATTTCTGGGAAACCCCGTGGTTCATCTACACCCCCGGCGCGCCCGAGATACTGCGGCACGCCATCGCGTGCGCCGCCTCCGGAGAGCACGTCCGCTGCGAAGTAACCCTGTTGCGGCCCGTCGGCGAGCCCATCACATTCGATTTCTCACTCTCGCCCGTGCGCGACGCCCGCGGTGAAGTTGTATTCCTTGTTCCCGAGGGCCGCGACATCACGTCGGTCAAGCGAACCGAGGCCGCGCTCAGGGAGAGCGAGAAACTCGCCGACGTCGGCAGGCTCGCCTCCTCCATCGCCCACGAGATCAATAATCCCCTGGAATCGGTAACCAACCTTCTCTACCTGTCCATCAACACTTCAAGCAGGGAAGAAGCTAACAAGTATCTCCATATTGCCGAACGCGAACTGGGCCGGGTCTCCGCCATTACCAACCAGACCCTTCGCTTTTACCGGCAGTCCACAAATCCCCGAACCGTGCCCTGCGATGATCTGATTGATAGTGTGCTCGCCATCCACCACCGGCGCATTCTTAGCTCGCGTGTCCAGGTGTACTCACGTCTCCGCGCCACCCAGCCGATCAACTGCTTCGAGGGCGAGATCCGGCAGGTGCTCAACAACCTCATCGGCAACGCCGTCGACGCCATGCACGAGGGTGGACGCTTGCTCATCCGCAGTCGTGAAGGGATGCACTGGCCCACCCATCGTAGGGGCCTTATCGTGACTGTCGCCGACACCGGCAGCGGCATCCGCCGCGAAAACCTGAAGAAGATCTTCGAGCCCTTTTTCTCCACCAAGGGCCTCAGCGGCACCGGCCTCGGCCTGTGGGTAAGTTACGAAATCGTGCAACGTCACCGGGGTGTCCTGCGTGTCCGCAGTTCTCAGAGCCCAGGGCGGCACGGAACAGTATTCACCCTCTTCCTGCCTTTTGACGGCGTTGCTCGCGCCGCCGCCGCGTAAGCTGTCAGCCGCAGGCACGGTGGCTGAACCGCACAATTCTTTGCCGGGGCGTGATTTGCGTCACATCCATTCATCCCGCTGCTGAGCGACGATCTCTTGGAGATCGCGATGAAAACCCACCTATAGGCCGCTGGCAGACGAACGGCCGCCGCGATCGTGGTTGCGGGCGTCGCCTATACGGCGCTCGCAACCCTTGCCTTGTCTTGATGGACGCACGGCAGCAAAGATGAGCTTGGCCCTCGATCCCTTCGTTCGCCTAAAAAGCTCGAACGCCGCTACTTCGGCTGCACAAGCGGGAATTGCGACGCCAGCTGGACATCGATCACCATCTGCGTCCTGCGCTCCACCTGCTCGAACAGGGCCGTCTTCTTCGCCGATAGTACTTTGCGAAAGTTCGGCCAGTACTTCTGCCTGAGCGCCGCCACATCAGCATCCAGCTTCAGCACCCGCTGCGCCCAGTCGTCGGCTTGGGCGTCAGTCATCGTGTCGTAGCTCTGCGTGTATTCCTTGATCAGCGCATATTTGTCGTTGTTGATCTTCACCAAGTCCGCCGTGTATTGGTCGTATACCGGCCAGAACTTCTGCGCTTCCGCGTCCGTCAGCGGCACCTTGGTCGCGATGATGTTCCGCTTCTGATAACGAATATCTTTCCTCAGCAAAGGGATACTCTGGTCGGCATCATCCTGCGGCTTCTGGAAACTCTGGCTTGCACCCGCCTGCGCGCTCCTGTCCTGCGCAACCCCGTTCTGCCCAGCCGCTGAGACATGCCCGAACGCCACCGCTCCACCCAACGCTAACACTGCCAGCCCCAGCACTATCCCTAAGGACCTCGTCATCTCGCAGCTCCTTGCCTTCGCTGTCTCTCAGCTGTTCCACGGATGCAGCCGTGGAATCCACGTTCGCACAATCCTGCAGCACTCGGCGTACTCCGCGCCGAACTTCCCTCGGCCTCTTCAGTCCCTTCGATTTCAGATCTTCCTTTACTGGGGGCTCACGGTGAGGGACTGACTCAATTTGAAGCTGAGCACGGTCTCGGCAGGCAGTTCGATCTGCTGATTGCCTGTAGCGGTTCCAGCCACGAAGCCGGCTCCCGCTCCCACTCCTGCCCCGATCAGGGCGCCTTTCCCGCCGCCGGCAATCCCGCCGATCAACGCTCCGCCGGCCGCCCCGCCTCCGGTAGCCTTCGCCGTACGCGTGCCCTTGCCTTTTATGGTCTTCTCGAGGGTGTTGGTCGCGATCGCGTATGACTTACCCTGAATCGATATTCCTGTCAGAGCCAGGTCGAGTTCGCCTTCCCCCTTCACTTTCCCCTTGGCCTTGGCACTCACCACCGTGCCCGAGGCCGGAGAAGACGCAGGAATGGCGACACTTCCACCTACCCTGACGGCATGGACCAGAGTTGCCGTGAAGCTCTGGCCGGTCTGGCTGGTCTTCGAGCCCAGCGCCTGCCCAGTCCGCACAGTGATGGTTGTGCCGGCTGGAACCACAATCGGCGGAGCTGGCACCGGCGGAGGTGCTGCCGCTGTGCCCGGTTGCGCTGCCCCGCTGGCATCTGTTGCCGGGGCTCCCGGAGCAGATGAAGGAGCAGGCGTAGCAGCGTTCGGACTGCCGGGAGAGGGCGCTGCTGCCGGACCCGCAGGCTGTTGCGCAGTTTGTGGGTTTGGATTCGAAGAGTGGCAGCCCGACAAACAAGCCAGGCCCAGTATTGCGATCAGTCCGAGAGCACGGCGCATAGGAGCTCCTTTCACTCAACCGGAGTTCTAACAATTCCTGCGGGTCAAGTCATCTGTTATTTCTGCCAGCCGGACC
>CAWAYO010000064.1:0-34323 GCA_963786085.1 uncultured Acidobacteriaceae bacterium | reverse complement strand
TGCAATGAGAAATCGCTCCAAGGAAGCTGTCATCCCGACCGGAGCGTCCCAAGGAGGCGAAGTGGAGGGAACTGCTTTTCATTCTCGATTTGCTTCGGCGCGTTTGCGGATCACACCGCGCCGTCCTCCGAAAACTCGCCTGTGCGCAATTGCGCTTTCAAGACCTTGTTGAATCTTAAAGCGTCAACCTTGGCTGTATCCTGCGCTTCCGATTGCGCCAGAGTACGGAAGCCGGACCGAATCACTTCGCCGGCGTTCTCGTAGCGTCCATTCTTGATACTGTTGTCGACAAATGGGTCAAGCTCGACTTTAGATGAACATCCCGAGTGGACGTGCCTTCCCTCGCAATCCAGCTTAGATCGTGATGACGATCATTGCCATTGCCGGGCGCAGAGACCCGAGTAAGGCCAAAATTCGGATTTTAGGGTATTGATAAAATGCGGACTCCCACAATCGCGAGAGTGCAAGATGAGCTTATTTGGTGACGGTCTAGAACTGCTGAAGTTAGTTGACAAAGGACACAACGCACCGCTGTACCTTCAGTTGGGCGAATGGATCGACAAGGTTGCGACCTTACAACAAAAGAATGACGAATTAGTGATAGAAAACACCACCCTCCGAGATCAACTACGTATCAAGGGCGCCATTGAAAGGATCGGCGGCCATACCTTTCTGCAGGGCGACGATGAAGAAATATGCCCTCGCTGTCTTGAGGTTGATCTCAGAGTTGTTCACCTTCTTGCTCTCCATTCACAGAAGCCGCCATATCAAAAAGCAACTTGTCCGGCTTGCAAGACCACGATGCTTTACCCAAAACCTATGAAACGAGCAGAGATATCACAACAAACGTGAGACCGATACTTTCGACAAATGATCAACGCATCTTGCAGACGGGAGATATGGCTAGACGAAACAGCCGAACAATGCCACTATTAGTCGGATTTTTCACGAATCTTTATGGACATCAGATGCAAGGTCTTTGCTCTACTGGTCATTTTGCTACTGCCTTTGACTCCTGCTAGCGCTGAGAAGCAACGCGATTGGCAGACTGGAATTGTCAGGGACTCCAACCGCTCACGTTATTTCGCTGGGACGGTAGGAAGCGCGAGCACAAACGGCTCGATCAACGACAACGGTAACTATAGCGGCACCACGAGTTCGGGGGAAACAGCCGTATATCGTGTTTACCAGAATTTCGAGATTGAAGGCGACCGGTATGTATACCTTGCACAGGAACGCCTTCATTGGCGGTGGTCGAAACCTGCAGACCTGACCGTAAACGGCAAAGTTAAGTATGCTGTCGAAAAGCGCAAGCTGTTTGTCATCGACGACGAGGGTAAGGAGCACGAAATGGAGATCGTCAAAAAGGTTCTTCGTAGCCCCGAGAGCACCGCGAAATAGCTAGGCAATCGAATCGGCCAAAGGTAGAAGCGCCGGGCTTTAGCCCGGCGGCTAAACACCGGTCCGAAGGACCGCACCGCTCTGCCGAAGGCTGGAGCGTAGTCGTAGACGAAGCGACAAAGAACCAAGACCCGCTCCCATTCCTCACGTTGTTGAGGAACGGGAGCGGGCCGATACGTTGCGCGAAGCGCCTCCAAATTTCTGGCGCTTTCAAAAGCCATCCCCCGCTCACTTCCTCTTCAGATAATCCCCAATCGCCTTCTCCCACTCCGCGCCCATCTTAGGATCGTTCTGCGCCATTTCCGCAATATCCGGATTCACCGACGGAGAAAGCGCCGTTCGCTCGTACATCACGCGAACGCTGGTCGTCTCCGCGTCCACCGGAATCAGCTGCACATCGATCCGCGTCGCCAACTTCCCCTCAATCACGTAGGCATACGCCGCATGCCCCGCCTGCGCATCGAAGGCCGTATTGACCCAGGTCGCCGAATGATGCCCGTGATGAATATGAAACACCGCGCCCTCCACATCCTTCGCCGGCACTGGATACACAAACTGCGGATCCCACTGTGGACCTGCCCACGGACGCTCACCCTCCGGCCCGAACAGCGGAAACGCCACCGCCATCGGAGCCTGCACCGTAAACGTGAACTCGCTCCGCGCATGTGCCATCGGACCCTGCGCCATATCAAACCCTCCGAACCGGTGATGAAGCACGAATGCAATCGCCGCCAGAGCCACAAGAAATGCCAGGACCCACGCCACCCGTCTCATTCCGCGTCTCCATTCTTCCCCGTTTTCCTTTCAGTCAGCCGGTGACTGGCCGTCGCATCCAGATCCAGCCCGTAAATCTTCTTCATCGCCGCCACCTGCGCCAGCGTCTCCGGCCCGAAAGCGCACTTGCCTTCGAGTGCATGCAGCACAATCCCCTCCAGCAGATCCCCCAGTGTCATATCGCAGTACTCAGCCAGTGCCTTCAGCACCTTCAGCAGACGCTTCTCAATCCGCACCCCCGTCTGCACCCGCTCGACGATAAACTTCTCCGCATTCTCATCCATACGTACCAATGTACATTGATATTTAATGCGAAGCAACCGTAATTTTCGAGATTTGAACTTGTCAAGGCTCCTCAGCTTTCGGATGCCCGTAACTGTTTCATCCCATTGGGCAAAGACCGCCCAAAACCTGGCCGGAAATTCCGCCCGAATTGTTAAAATAAGAGTAGGGAATCAATGTCAGATTCGGCGCTACCGATAACGGTAACTCTTGTCGAATCACTGATGTGACTCTATGTCATTTGAAATGAAACGGTTACGGGCAGTCCCGTGACCACCTCGCCGTAAACCTTTTGGAATGTATGAGTCCCGGCCTTCTCTTTTAGAATGAAACGGTTGCAGTTCCATCCCTTTAAAATGAAACGGTTACAAGTGGGAGGGGGAGGGGGGTAGGTACTAACTCCGCTGTCCCGACCGGACAATCATCGCCGCCACGTAGGCCGCCCCAAACCCATTGTCGATGTTCACCACCGAAACGTTCGGCGAGCACGAGTTGAGCATCCCCAGCAGCGCCGCGATCCCTCCAAAGGCCGCTCCATAGCCAACGCTCGTAGGCACGGCAATCACCGGAGCCGCAACCAGCCCGCCCACGACGCTCGGCAGCGCCCCTTCCATCCCGGCGCAGACGATCACCGCCCGCGCCCGTGCCAGCCGGTCGCCCTGGGACAGGATCCGATGCAGCCCGGCCACGCCCACGTCGACGATCCGCTCCACCTCGAGCCCGAGATACTCAGCCGTGACCGCCGCCTCCTCGGCCACCGGCAGGTCGCTCGTCCCGGCGCACACCACCGCCACCGGACCCAGCCCGGGCGAAGCACCCGTCTGCCGCAGCCCGATAATCCTCGCCTCGGCGTGGTACCGGGCCTCCGGGATCAGCTCCCGGACGGCATGGAACGCCTCCACCCCGCCCCGGGTAGCGATCACGTCCCCCCCGGCCGCCGCCATCCGCGAAAAAATCTCCGCCACCTGCGCCGCGGTCTTCCCCGCCGAATAAATGACCTCAGGAAGTCCCAACCTCAGGCTGCGATGATGGTCGATCTTGGCGAAGCCCGCGTCCTCAAAGGGCAGCTTGGACAGGCGGCCGAGCGCCTCCGCAGGCGTGGTCTCGCCCCGCTGAATCCTCTCCAGTATTTCCAGTATGGTTTCGCGGGTCATGCCTTTACTGGATGCTCCGCAAAGGCCACGAGTGCAGCCTCCATCACCAGCTTGAGCGGAAGGCCATGCTCTCGCGCAGCTCTCCGGCAATCCTCATACTCCGGCATCGCATTGCGCCGCTCCCCGCCCAGACTGCCCACCTTTACCCGGATCAGCCCGTAAGCCGTCTCCACGGTGACGAAGCTCCGGTCCAGGATCACGCGCTCGTCCGTCCTCCGCCGAATACCCAGCGTCGTCGTCTCCCGGAAGAGCAGTCCCTCGATCGCCGCCGCATCCGCAGGCTTGGCAAGCACCGTGAGCAGGGCTCCTAGACGCCCCTTCTTCATGGTTACCGCCGCAGCCATGGCATCCAGCGCCCCATTCTCCAGCGCCAGCTCCATCGCATGCGCCACCACCTGCGGACTGGCGTCATCCACCGAGCACTCCAGGACGACAACCCGATCGGAGTTGCCTGTCCGCGCCTCCGCACTCTCGCCCACCGTCAGCCGCAGCACATTGGGGAATCCCTCCGGGTCCGCCGTCCCTGCTCCATAGCCGATCGCCTCTGCCGCCATCAGCGGAGCCTCCCCGAACGTACATCCGAGCGCCCGCAGCAGCGCCGCCCCGGTCGGAGTGGTCAGCTCCCGCTTCGGCCCCGCCGCATATGTCGGAATCCCCTTCAGCAGGTCCGCCGTCGCCGGCGCGGGCACGGGAAAGCGCCCGTGCGCACAGTGGACATGGCCGCTCCCCACGTTCACCGCCGACGCATACCACCGATCCACCCCGAGCGAGCATAACCCGGTCGCCCCGCACACGATATCCACGATGGCATCCACCCCGCCGACCTCATGGAAGTGCACCTGCTCCACCGGCACCCCGTGAATCCGCCCCTCCGCCTCCGCCAGCACCCCGAATGCCCGGAGGGCCAAAGCCCTGGCATCCTCACGCAAGGGGGCACCCCCAATCAACTCCCGAATCCCCCCCCAACTTCGGCCGTGGATGTGCGCGTGACTGTGATCGTGCGAAAGTTCAGGGTCGTGACTGTGATCGTGATGATCGTGGGTCTGAGCGTGATGTTCGTGTTGGTGATGTTCCGCGACTTCAGCGAGTTCGTTACCGACTTTTACGTCGATCTTCGTCGACCGGATACCGCTGCGATCGACCGAGCGAACACCGAGTTGCGATTCGACATTAAGCGATCCAGCCGTCTGCCGAAAGAGTTCCACCGGGACGCCAACGTCCACGAGAGCCCCCAGCAGCATATCCCCGCTAATGCCGGCGAAGCATTCCAGATATCCAATACGCATGGCTTATTATTTGGCAGCCCGTGTAAGAACATCGACGGGCAAAATCTCATTCATAGAGCCCGAACGGTACCCGTCGCAGTCCAGCGCGACGTAATTGAATCCGGCAACGTGCACAGCGGCCGACATTTGTCGCAGTCGAGCCGTATCGAGTGCAAATGGAAGCTCATCTTCCGCGATTTCGATGCGTGCCACGCTGCCGTGATGTCGGACCCGAAAGTTCCTTAGGCCGAGCAGGCGCAACGCATCTTCTGCTTCTTCCACCATACGAAGTGCCTCCGGCGTTACGCGTCGCCCGTACTCGATGCGTGAGGAAAGACAGGCCGAAGCAGGTTTGTCCCATACCTCAAGCCCAGCCTGTTGCGCCAAGGCGCGAACGTCGGCCTTGGACAGACCCGCGTCCGCCAACGGAGCGGCAATGTGGTGCGTCCCGGCCGCGCGTTGTCCAGGACGAAAATCTTTCCCGTCATCCAGATTCAACCCGTAGGCGACTGCGGCGAATCCAAGTTGCAAGCGCTTCTGCTCAAGTACGGTAAACAGCTCGTCCTTGCAGTGAAAACAGCGGTTGGCATCATTCACTGCGTAGGCCTCGCTTTCCAATTCAGCAGTCTCTACTGTTCGCAAAGGGATGTCCTTCTGGCGGGCGAATTCGAGGGCATCGCGAAAGTGACTGCGAGCGAGCGATGGGGAATCGGCAATGATAGCGAGCGCCTGGTTGCCCAAAACACGATGCGCAGTGTACGCGAGAAAAGCCGAATCAACGCCGCCGGAATACGCCACTACGACGCTCCCCAGCCGCCGGAGAATGTCTTCCAGCCTCTGCTGTTTCGCTTCGAGCTCTGTTGTTTCAGTTTGCGCCATGAAGGATCCGCTCTTCGCTCTTTGATGATCGTAACTCCCCCGGAGCCGCAGAGCCTAATCACGTCGAGCATTGGCTCTGTTTTACATAAGAAGCTAAGGTATTAAAGATGGCTGTATTTGAGCTACGATCCCCACTCACGGCCGAAGAGCGGCAACACAAACGAAAGCTGATCCTGCGGGATATGTTAGCGCTTCTGGGTCTGTTCGCGATTACCGCGGCGCTGGCAGTTGCAACTTACTTCCTGTTCAATTCGTTCTCCCGACGCAGACAAGCGCTGGCGCAGCGCTGGTTTGAGCGGGGCGAATCGGCGATATCGAGCGGGCATCCTGAACAAGCTGTCGATGCATATCGCTCCGCGCTTGAATATGATCCGGGACAGCGAGAAACCGAAATCAAACTGGCGATGGCTCTTTCAGCCGCCGGCCGCAGCGAGGAGGCGATTTCATACTTCAATACGCTTCTGGAATCCGAGCCGGGCAACGGACTGATCAATCTTGAGTTGGCGAGACTCGCCGCAAGGCAGCGCAACGAGTCCCGCGCCGTCGAATACTATCAACGGGCGCTGGACGGACGATGGCAAGGAGATGGATACGAGCGCCGTCGCTTGGTCCGACTGGAATTGGCTCGTTATCTTATCAGCCAGAAAGACTACGCAAGAGCGCACACGCAATTGCTTGTCGCCGCGGGCAATGCGCCTGACGATCCCGGGATCAAGCTGGAGATTGCCCGTTTAATGGAGCAAGCGCAAGATCCAGCCAACGCGCTCGAGATCTATCGGAATCTCGCCGAGCGAAAGCCGTGCCCCATAGAAGCCCTGGAGGGCGCAGGACGAGTAGCATTCGCCCTGGGGCGCTTCCAGCTGGCCCGCGTATATCTCGAACAAGTCTTAAGCCATCGCGATTTCGTGTCCCAGCCGGATGCCGTTCAGTCGAGCACCCGCGAATTGCTTGCTGCAACCATCCAGGTATTGGATCTCTTCCCTGGAGCTGAATTGCCAGCCAGGGAACGGGCCAAGCGCGTGTTGCACGCGGCAGAAGTCGCAAAAGGCCGTCTGCAGGCTTGCTCCATGAGTAGACCCACGCCTCCACCCTCGCTCGCCGATCTCGCAACAAAATGGCAGCAGGTTCCGGACAAATTGAGTCCGCTGGCGCTGGAACTAGACCCGCAGATGGAGCAAATGATGATGAACCTTGTTTTTGATACCGAGAAACAAACTGCGACAGCATGTGGATCTCCCGGCGGCGAGGATGCATTGCTGCTTAAGATTGCTCAATCCCCGGTGGGGGTAGAAATGCAGTGAAAGCCGATTCTTTAGTCGAGTCCAGCGAACAGATCGACCCCGTACATGGTTTCGAGCTCCAGAAGATTGCGCCGACGCGCGAAGAGCGCCTGTTTCTGGTGTTGTCGATATTTATAGGCGTTTTGTCGGGATTGCTCGTAGTTTCCTTCCGGGTTGCCATTGAATGGATCAGGATCCTGACTCTCGGTTCCGCGCCACATCCGGGACAATACCGGCTCCTTCTGGCGCCTGCTCTGGCAGGCCTCGGGGTGGCACTGCTCGTTCAGTGGCTTTTTCCGGGAGCTATTGGTAGCGGCGTTAACCAGACCAAGGCGGCGCTCTACATCTACAACGGCTATATTTCCTTCAGAACGGTCATCGGCAAATTCGTAACCTCAGCGATTGCCATCGGATCAGGGCACTCGCTCGGCCCCGAAGACCCGTCCCTCCAAATCGGCGCCGGAGTTGCGTCAATGGTTGCACGCCGGTTGCGCCTGTCACGGCAGAGTCTGCGACTATTCGCGCCCATCGGAGCGGCGGCTGGCCTGGCCGCGGCTTTCAATGCTCCCATATCTGCAATTCTGTTTGTCATCGAAGAGGTCATCGGACGATGGAGCGCGGCCGTCCTGGGCTCCGTGGTGCTGTCTGCGATCTCTAGCGTCGTAGTTGCACGGTGGTTCTGGGGCTCTGAGCCCATATTTCGAATTCCGCAGGTGACGTTACGCGATCCTCGTGAGCTGACGGCTTACGCGGTGCTCGGAGTCGCTGGCGGTCTTGTCGCGTTGATATTTTCCAAGGCCCTCGGCTATCTGCGCCCGCGACTCAGGTCATTGGCACGCTGGACCCACTTTTTCCAGCCGGGATTAGCCGGTCTGATGGTCGGAGCCATAGGATTCTTCGGTTTTCCCCAGGTCATGGGTCCCGGCTACGGTGTCATCGACCAGGCAATGCATGGCCAATTCGCGTGGAAATTATTAATTGCGTTGGCCCTCCTGAAGCTCTTGGCGACAACCCTGTCGTTTTCAAGCGGTACACCGGGCGGGATGTTCGCCCCCACGCTCTTCATCGGCGCGATGCTGGGCGCAGCTGTCGGCTCATTTGAAAAGCATTACTTTCCCCACCTCACCGGCACGGTCGGAGCCTACGCTCTGACCGGGATTGGGGTACTCTTCGCAGGATTTCTCCGCGCACCGCTCACATCGGTTTTCATGGTGTTGGAGGTAAGCGGCAACTACTCGATCGTTCTACCCGTGATTCTGGCAAACACAATCGCATATCTGCTTTCACGGAGCCTTCAGCCGGTGCCGATTTTCGAGATCTTTACTCATCAGGACGGTCTGGATCTGCCTTCCATGGAAGAGCAGCGAGAGGAAAGCGTGCTTCACATTGAAGACGCTCTGCGCCCCCTCGACGTGCCTGTCGTGAGTGGAAGTGAACCTATCGAGGCGGTATCAGCGACGATATCCTTCGACGATACGCCCACGTTCCTGGTTCAGCTCTGGGATGGCTCCTGGTATGCCATGACCCAAGATGAGTTAATCGCCGCCGCTGCAACGATGACCGGGAGCACTCCGATTGAACGGGCGCTTAAGCCCGATCGCACGCCCTTGTTGTTTCCCGATCTTCCCCTGGACACGGCGCTGCGCTACTTCTCCAGGTGGCAATTGCTACCCGTGCTCAATCGAGCCAACAAGAACAAACTCGAAGGTGTAATAACCTTGGAAGACGTACTGGGGCGCTACCAGAATTCCTGACTTGGCGGGTTGCCACTGAAGAAGTTGTGACGCCCCGCTTTCAGGACTATTGCGCCGCATTAGAGAGTTGTTCCGTTAAGACCATGCTCACTTTGTACCAAAGGCTCGTGCTGGGCTGTCTGCTCCTTATCGCGCTGGTGGCCGGCGTCAGCATGCTCGTCCGCACCTCCTTTGTCCGGCTTGCGGCTCTGGATGCCTCGCAGCACACGGCCGATCAGGCTCTTGCCGCGTTGGCTGCGGTCCGCGCCTCTCTGGCAGGCGAAGAGTTGACGGCGGCGAACCTTCAGATCGCACCGACGCCGCAGCTGGCTGCACAGTTCGCGCAGCAGGCTGCCCAGACGGAGCAGCTCTTTACCGCAGCCAGCAAGGCGTTGAGCAGCTTCGCACCGGGCGCTTCGCTCGACGGTCTTACCAGTCAGCACTCAAATATTGTTGAACGTTCTCGCCAGGCCATCGAGCAACCGGCGCGTCAACTTGAACAGATAAGCAACGAACTGACCCGGAGATTCACCGCTCTTAAGGTTGAGCACGACTTGGTCGTAGCCAATCTTGAGCATCAGCAGGCGCAACTCAGGGCAAGACTGATCAGTTCATGTGGCGCTAGCATCGCAGCCGCGATCGCAATTGCCGGGGTGATGACGTTTTTTGTGGTGGCGCCGATCCGTCGCACCGCACGCGCCGTTCGTCGTATCGGTCAGGGTGATCTGCAGCAACGCATTGAATGGCGGCAAAAGGACGATTTGGGCGCAATCGCCACCGAATTGAACAGGATGACCGTTCGTCTTCGCGATCTGCGCGAGACCGAGTCCGGACGCCTGCAGATGGAACACCAACTGAGCGATGCGGTCGTGCAGTCAATCTTCGAGCCGGTGATCGTCACAGACGCGAAGGGCCATGTTCTGAAGCTCAATCAGGCGTCTATGGAATTGTTAGGCGAGAAGTCGACAGACCGGATGGTCCTGACCAACACTCCTGGCGGAGAAAAGATTCTCAATGCAGTGCGCATGGCTGTGTCCATGCAGCGTGCCTCCGCCAGTGAAGGAGAAGCCGCGCTGTTGCCCATGCGCATAGGTGAGGCGCAGCGCAGCTACCGTTTACGTACGACACCCATGCGCGATGGCGACGGTAAGCTGCTCGGGGCTGTCACGGTGCTTGAGGATGTGACCGAACTGCAGGAAGTCGATCGCTTTAAGACGCGATTCCTGTCCGTCGCTTCGCAAAAATTGCGCGATCCGCTGCAGCGGCTGCGTCTCTCTCTCTACGCGCTGTCGCGCGGTCACGCCGGCGAACTGAGGCCCCTGCAAAGAGAACTAGTCGGCACCGCGGAGGAGGAAGCAGAACGTCTTAACGATCTGATGGCCGATCTCATCGAAGTGGGCGAACTGGAGACGGGACGCCGCGAATTGAAGATTGAGCGCCTTCGCCCCGCCGACATTTTGCGTGAAGCCATCTCGCGCCACGAAGAAGAAGCACGTGCCAGGAAAATCGAGCTTGAGCTCAACGCATTCGCCGATCTGGCCCATGTTAATGCGGACCGCAGAGCGCTGCGCAGTATCCTCGACAACCTCGTCGTGAACGCGCTGCGCTACACGCCAGAGGGGGGAACCATTGTTCTTCAGGCCGGAGAGATCAAGGACGGAGTCCAGTTCTTCGTTCGGGATAACGGGCGCGGTATCGAAGCCGAGCGACTGCCCACCATCTTCGGACGATTTTCGGGCGGATCGGACCAGGGTACGGGGCTCGGTTTGGCTCTCGTTCGCCGACTCGTGGAATCCCTCGGTGGTCAGGTATATGTCGAAAGCAAGCTCGGGAGCGGCACTACCTTCAGCTTCACGTTACCTTATGCCACCGCCACGACTACCCGGCATCCTGTGGAGGTTGGTTAAGGGATGAGCCCCATGATCGAGCTTGAGCCGCCTCCGGCCGAGCCTGCTCGACTGCGGGTTTACATCGGCGCAGCGCCTGGGGTGGGCAAGACTTATCGCATGCTCGAGCAGGCGCACCAGTTAAAGAAACAGGGCGTGGACATCGTCATCGGGCTGGTGGAACCGCATGGCCGCGCCGAAACCGCTGCTCTGATTGGTGACCTCGAGATCATTCCCCAGAAGGAAATCGTCTATCGCTCAGTCACTCTGCGGGAGATGAACCTCGATGCAATTCTAGCCCGCAAACCCGATACCTGCGTCGTCGATGAGCTGGCGCACACAAACGTGCCAGGCTCGCGCAACCGCAAGCGTTATGAGGATGTCCTTGAACTGCTTGATGCTGGAATCAACGTCATGACGGCGGTGAACATCCAGCACCTCGAGACGCTCAACGACGCGGTCTCTCGTTCCGCCAGCACACAAATCCGGGAGACGGTTCCAGACAGCTTTCTCAAGCGCGCTGACGAAGTCGTCAACGTCGACGTGACCGTAGACGAACTACGCGCGCGACTTCGCGAGGGAAAGATCTATGCGCCGGAGAAAGTTGAGCAGGCGCTCGCCAACTTCTTTCGCAAGGGCAATCTGAATATGCTCCGCGAACTGGCGCTGCGAACCACAGCCGAGCAGGTAGGTACTGCGGCTGCTGAATATCGTCGCACGCAGGGCCTGGAGCAGGCTCCCATTCCCGAGAAGGTGATGGTATGCCTTTCTTCGCGCGCCGGCACGGAGAGATTGCTGCGTACCGGCGCGCGCATTGCCGGTAGATTGGCGACAAACTGGTACGCCGTATACGTCGAAACTCCCGATGACGATAAGAGACACGGCGACCCCGAAGCGTTCGCCCGACTGGAAGAGCACGAGCGCATGGCTCGCGAACTGGGAGCCAGGGTTGTGACTCTCAAGGGAAAGAGCGTTGCCGAAACTCTCATTGATTTCGCCCAGCAGGAAAATATTTCCCACGTCGTCTTCGGCCAATCGGCCCGTTCACGCTTTGACATCCTGCTACGCGGCTCGATCATCAATCGTTTTCTGGCCGAGATGCGCGAGACCACGGTGCAGGTCGTTCCAATGAACCGGGAGAAGAAATAAGCTGACCCTATTGCTTCTTCAGAACCGCGCTACGGCTCTCATCCGTGTTCACAATTGCCTCGAACTCCTCCAATTCAAGATATTGATCTGGTCGAGTTCGGCGCAGCTGGCAAGAATCTCCTGGGTGGGTGTACTGAGATTGCCGCCGCTCCCAAGCCTCCCTCTGCCTTTACCCATACCGTGAAACTGAGTCGTGGCAAAAGCGCATCTAATTCTTTCGGTGGGAACTCATCAGCTTGACACTCTAAGTATTTATAGTTATGGATGTGTCCAATCACCGACGTCGTTTATTGTTCTCAGACGAATCGGGAAACGACGTTGATCTGCCATGGTAATGCCTAGCTCGAAGAATGGCCGTGGTGCCGCTCGCCGCCGATTCTGGTTGGCGATGTCGGGATTTGTGATGGCGCTTGCCCTGCTTCCCTTTTCCTTCAGGGTTGAACGTCGTCTGGAGACGGCTGTTCACATCAAGGGCGGAGAATCCGAAATCGTTGACCAGGAACTGGCCCGGCGTTTCCAGTCATCCTACGCCCGCCGCGTTGTTCTGGTGATCAGCGGTATTCCTAATCCGGATTCGGCTGAGGGCGCAGATGCATTGAGCTTTCTAACCAGCTCACTGCGTGGTGTGCCGGGAGTGGCCGGTGCCATCTCTAGTCTCGATTGGCCGGATCCCATGTTCACCGGGAACACCGGCGGGGCGTTGATCATCGTCGGGTTGGACCCGCACGATCAATCTGTCGAGGGGTTGGTCCCTGAACTGAGGGCAAAAACAGCCTCGATGGAAGGTCAGCTGAGGTCGCAATACCCCAATATCAAACTGCAAATCACAGGTGAGACGCCAATCAACTTCGATCTTCGCAAGGTCAGCGCAGACGACGTAAGGCATGCCGAGGAACGGGCGATGCCGGTAACTCTCTTGCTGCTGTTGCTGGCTTTCGGCAGTCTTGTGGCCGCCCTATTGCCGCTGGGAGTTGGAGTGCTCTCCATCTCGATGGCGTTGGGTGCGTGCGCGCTACTCGCGCATTACCTCCATCTGTCGATTCTGGTGCAGAATCTGGCGACGATGCTCGGCCTTGGCTTGGGCATCGACTATGCATTGCTGATGGTGAGCCGCTTTCGCGAAGCATTGGCCGAGGGATGCGATCCCGGCTGTGCTGCCGATATTTGTGCCGAGCAGGCTGGGAAGACACTGTTAGTCTCGGCCACAACAGTTGCAATCGGATTTTCGGCGCTCCTGACTGTACCCATCAGCGAACTGCGCTCCATCGGGATAGCCGGCCTGCTGGTAACTGTTTTAAGTGTCATGCTGTGCACATTCATTTTGCCGTGGCTGCTCGGTCTGCTGGGGCATCGGATCAATGCTGCCAGAGTGCCTCTTCCGTTCAAAAGATTCAAAACGGAGGACAGCCTGTGCGCGGCGAGTGAGCGGTGGGCCCGGTGGGCGGGCATCGTAACCCGCCGCCCCTGGATGGCTCTGCTTGTCGCCGGGATTCCGCTACTGGTCCTTTCATTTCAGGCGCGCAAAATCTCTGTCGGGCTTCCTGACCATGACTCGCTCCCCGCCTCCGCCGAGTCGGTCAAAGCTCTGCATACCCTCCAACACATGGGACGGTCGGGTATTGTGCAGTCACTCCGAGTGGTCCTGCAGTTGCCGCCGCAGTCTCCGCCGCTCTCGCCGCAGGGCTGGCTTGGCGTCACTCGCCTGACGGAGCATTTCCAGAGCGATCCTCGAGCGGAAGAGGTTTTATCTCTCCCGACCCTCACGGGAATGTCTGACACTGCGGATGCTGTCAATGAGGCACCCGAGCCAATCCGCAAGAGTCTTCTGAGCAGTGATGGGCAAGCTACCTTGATTGAATTGCTGCCAAAAGCCAGCCTTACACCCAGCCAACTGATGCGATGGGTGCGAGAGGCGCGTTCCTCCGATGTCGCGGCGATAACCGGCGTTCCCGGCGCCACGATTCAAGTTGGCGGGATTCCCGCGCTCAATGCGGATTATGACTCTGTGGTGAAGGAACGCTTGCCGAAGGTGGTCATTGGAGTCGTATTGGGGAGCTTGCTGGCTCTCCTCATCGGACTACGTTCTTTATTTGCGGCTGTCAAAGCAGTTCTGCTCAATCTGCTCTCAGTTGGCGCCTCATTTGGTGCGTTAGTTCTTGTTTTTCAGCAAGGCCACGGCAGCAGACTGTTTGGTCTCGACGGACCAACCGGCCGCGTATTCCCGATCGTGCCGATTCTCGCGTTTGCGATCGTCTTCGGGTTAAGCATGGATTATGAGGTCTTCTTGGTCGCCCGCGTCCTCGAAGAGCGGCGGCGCGGTCTATCCGAGAGATCAGCTGTGATTGAGGGCCTGGCGCGGACGGCCCGGCTCATCACCAGCGCCGCGGCAATCATGATCGCCGTCTTCATCGCCTTCACCATCGGGAGCTTTCTGGTCGTCCAGATGTTGGGCTTCACGCTCGCCGTAGCCGTTCTTATAGATGCCACAGTGGTGCGGATGGTTGTCGGGCCAGCGCTATTGCAACTTGCCGGCGACTGGAATTGGTGGCCCTTTGGGTTATACGGGGCCCCGGTTGCGTCTGAAAAGGAGCTTATCCCCTGACGGCGAACACCGTGGTTGTCAGGTGACAGCACTGGGTGCAATAGCTCGTTATAGCGATTTGGTCACTTCTTTCCCGGGCCTGCCGGGCCGATAACAAAGTCCTTGAGCGCAAGCTTCGCCCTTCCCGTGCCACCTTCGATTACCAGCATCGAGGAGCCGGGCTTACCCTGCAGCTTTGCCTCCACTTGCGATGCAGACCAGGCGCCATCGACCTGCCGCAGGCCATAGTAAACGAATTCCTTCTGCTGTCCCGTCCCGTGAAGCGTCTTCACCACATGCACAGGGAATAAAATGGTGCGGTCGATCCACGATGTCACCGAGTCATAGTGAGTCCGGTCCTGAGGTCCGGGCGTGCTCTTCAGCACGAAGCAATCCCGTGCGCCGTATTTCTCCGATGGCAGGAGTTCCTGATTCTTCCAGAAGAATTGGTTCTCTAGCATGTCTTCATAGGAGAAGTCTGTTCCCAGGAGCGGATCATTCCAATGTTCAAATGGCAATGCGCTGGCTACCTTCTCGCCGGGAAGCATCGCCTCGATGGTTACGTGCCCGCTTACGGTCATATGCAGTAGAACGCTCGTCTTCTCTGAGCCCGGACCCGAGAACACGGATAGCAGGCGCAGACCATCGGGAAACCAGTGGGCCTTGCCGGCAAATTTGTAGCTGGTACGCTTGCCATCACCATCAACTTGTGTGATTCGCCCGGTCACGCGATAGTCCAGATTCTGAATACGCTGGCGCGAGCCAGTCAGCACAGTCTGGAGATCGGGATTCGCCGCGAAGGCCCGCGATGAATGCACCAACGACAACATAACCAGCAAAGCGATGGACGCTTGCATAGTCGCAAAAGCGCAATTCGCCCATCCGGCCTCGGGATACCGGCCAAACTTGCGGCTGCGAGAGAGCGTTACCACACGGCGCATGAAGGTCATAGCTATGTATACAGCCAAATCTGTCTGTATGATGCCCATCCGGGGCAATGGGTGGTGATTCTCGAGCTGTGATGATCCGGCAATTCCACTGGCGGCCCTTCGTTCGGAAGAAATCAGTCAGTTTCTGCGCATCTTTGCATCCAGCGAAAGCAAGCCCGGCCCGAGGCAGAGAATCGCAATTAGTCCGAGAAGAATGCAGAAGTCCGTTCGGGCTTCATGCATTGCTGCCCAGAAACCCTGCTTGAACAGCATAGGGATTTTGGTGGTCGCAATGGCTACGAGAATATCGATCAGCAGCGGTATCGCGCTGAGCCCAGTGAAAAGGCCCAGGATCAACAGCGCCCCGCACACGATTTCGACGACACCGACAAAGGGCCCTGTGAGCGCTGGCGCGGGAATCCCGATATGAGCGAAGCGGCCGCTGCCGAGCGTGGCGGGAAAGAGAAATTTCTGGATGCCTTCGGAGACAAAGACCCATCCGACAAGAACGCGCAACAACAAAAGGCCGATGGACTGCTTTTGCATAACAAACGTCTCTCGCTAGCACGGGACCGGATTGCAGGCGATCGGCCGATGTTCAAAAGTATATCGACCACCAGCAGTCTGACCGCAAATTGACTTCGCCTCAAATTTTTCTTACCGTGGATGCAAGCGCGAAGGGCGCATCCAGTCCGCGGAAAGGGCCGTGCCCACCTTCATTACGACAATCTGAACGAATCTTCTTTCAGCCTGATTCATGCGGACTCCCAGGCACGCAACGAAAGGAGCTTCGTAATGTTTGAAAAAGAATTACCCGCCCGTCCCAACCTCGAACAATATGGAAAACAAGCCAAAGACCTCACCCGACATTGTGTGCTTGGCCACCCGGACGCCCTCGCGCGCGTCCGAAAACATCACCCTCGCTTGCACAACCTGGCGGAAAGCGATCCGGCCGCAAGGCAGATGAGCTTAACCGTCGCCCAACTGGTCATTGCCCGCGAACACGGCTTTGAGAGCTGGCCGAAATTCGCCAGACACATCGAAATGATCCGTATCATCGAGTCAGTCGACTCGCTGACCGATCCCGTAGCGGCATTCATCGAAGTCGCATGCGTGCCGCGGCATTCGGGGCACGCCTCCGGCACGCTGGAGCACGCGGAGATGATTCTGGCCCGATATCCCGAGGTGGCAAGAAGCAACATCCACACCGCCGCAATCCTGGCCGACGAGGCGGCGGTGCGCGGTTTCCTGGATCGAGATCTCGGGAGTGCATCCGCGAAGGGTGGTCCGCACGGCTGGGATGCGTTGACCTATCTCTGTTTTTCGCGCTACTTGCGCATCGACAAAGCGCGATCGGAGGCATTCGTGCGCACCGCACGGGCACTGTTGGATGCGGGGGCTAGCGCCAAGACCGGATGGACGGAGATGATCGACCACCCCACGCCCCGCCCCACATTTGAAAGCGCGATCTACGGCGCAGCGGGCATTGCTCAGCATGCGGAGCTGACGCGGTTGCTGCTCGAGCGCGGAGCCGACCCGAACGACGAGGAGACTCCGTACCACGTACCCGAGGGCTACGACAACACCGTGATGCAGATCATGCTCGAAAGCGGCAGGCTATCTCCTACATGGCTGGTGACCATGCTGGTGCGCAAGGCCGACTGGCACGATGAGAAGGGGTTGCGGATGATACTCGATCATGGTGCCAACCCCAACGCCATCCCCGTATGGGGATACAGTCCACTGCAACAGTCGATCAGGCGCGACAACGGTATGGAACTGATTCGACCATTGATCGACTTCGGGGCCGATCCGACGCTGAAGAACGCGCGCGATGGCAGAACGGCGATCGTGATGGCGGCACACCGGGGGCGCGCCGATGCGCTGCAACTCTTCAAAGAGCGTGGCTTTGCATTGGGTCTCACAGGCATCGATGCGCTGATCGCAGCCTGCGCATCGGGTGACAGGGAGGCCGCGAAGGCGCTGGCATCACGGGAACCTCAGCGGCAGGCAGAATTAATCGCCAACGGCGGCACTTTCCTATCGGAGTTTGCCGGGAATGCCAACGTCGAGGGAATGCGGTGCTTGCTCGATCTAGGAGTCGCGGTCGATGCGCCGTATCGCGACGGCGATCCCTACTTCGACATTGCAAGGAACAGCACGGCGCTCCATGTGGCAGCCTGGCGCGGCTGGCCTGCGGCGGTGAAGGAACTGATCGCATACGGCGCGGCTGTAGACGCTCTCGACGGCAAGGAGCGGACCCCATTGCAGCTAGCCATCAAGGCGTGCGTGGATTCGTACTGGAAGCGGCGTCGTTCGCCGGAGTGGGTCGAGCCATTGCTCGCGGCTGGAGCGTCGGTGCAGGGAATCGAGATTCCGACAGGATATGACGAGGCCGACGAGCTTCTGCGGCACTGTGGCGGATGATCACAGTCCACAATTATTTGGCGAAACGTGCAAGCATTGGACCCAGAATCGCCAGAAATAGCACGTAAGCTGCCGCGAGCGGTCCCAGTGCCGGCTCGATTCCGGCGCCGAGGCCGGCGATCACGATCGAGAACTCTCCTCGGGCGACGAGTGCCGCGCCGGCGCGAATGCTTCCGGAGCGGTCCACGCCGGCACGTTTCGCTCCCCAGTATCCGGTAAGGACCTTGGTAAGCGCGGTGATTAGGCCAAGGCCGATAGCTAGGGGCACGGCCGGCGGCAGCGTCTTGGGGTCGATCTGGAGCCCGAAGAAGAAGAAAAAAATTGCCGCGAACAGGTCCCGCAGCGGCGAGAGAAGCTTGTGAGACTGCTCGGCGGCAGGGCCGGAGAGCGCGATGCCAACGAGGAACGCGCCGATCTCAGCGGAGACCTGGAATCGCGCGGCGATGCCAGCGACGAAGAGCACCAATCCGAATGTGGTCAGCAGGATGATCTCCTCCGATTGATGCGAGACGAACCTGCTGAGCTGACGGCCGAACTTAAGAGCCAGAAACAGTACGAGAATGACGACTGCTACGGCGACTGAGACGGATGTGACGACCTTCACCGGGCCGCCTCCGAGGAGCGACACGCCTACAAGCGGCAGATACACGGCCATGGCCAGGTCTTCGAGAATGAGAATGGAAAGAACGGTCGGTGTCTCGGGATTGTCCAGGCGCTTCAGTTCCGAGAGCACTTTGGCAATCACTCCGGAAGAGGAAATATAGGTGATTCCACCGAGAAGGACTGCCGCTACCGGCTTCCACTTCAGCACTAGTCCGGTCACAAGTCCCGGAGTGAAGTTCAGCAGGAAGTCCGCTCCGCCCGCTGGCAGACCGTGGCGCAGGTTGGACATCAGCTCCTCTCCGTTGCTTTCCAGGCCAAGCATAAAAAGCAGCAGCAGTACGCCGATCTCCGCGCCTGTGCCGATGAAGTGCTGGCTCAAAGGGAGCGGACGAATGCCGCCATTGCCGAAAGCCAGCCCCAGCAGAAGGTAAAGAGGGATAGCCGAGAAGCCCCAGCGGCTGGCGAGCCTCGCAAGCAGTGCGAGCACGATAATGGCAGCGCCGATCTCAGTGAATAGTCCGGCGTCGTTGTGCGATTCAGCAAATAAGAGCAAAAGAGTCATGCGGATTGAGGAATTCTATCTCATTCACTTTTCAGCCCAATTCCCAATTGCGGAGGCCGAACTGGATCGCTGATTGCCTCGTCCAATTCCGTTGGCAATAAATTGCTGAAAGGCCAGTCATTCGGGTAGCCATGATTTTGTTACCGAGTCGCCTCACTACCGTCGGAGATCCTGCATCCCAACAGAAGGCCCCGAAAACATGACCTATGATAGTTACAAATTTACGACTCCCCGTTTTGCTTTTTGGCGTTTGCACTTTGCTGGGCGGCTGTAAAGGAAATTCTGCGCAGGCGGTGCAGCCTGTACAGGCAGATGCCAAACCAGCTCCAGCGATCAAGCCGGCGCCCCCGACACCAATTGCCGAAAAGAAGGAAGAACTGGGCGCCCCGGGTTGGGATCCCCAATGGGATGTAATCGTCGAACAGTCGCTTCCACCGGAGATGCTTGGACCGAAGGCCGCTCGGGATGTGAGGGGGTATTGTCCGCGTTTTTCGACGATGAGCGAGGCCGACAAGCGCGCCTTCTGGGCATACTTCTTTCAGGCGCTCGCAGGAGCCGAGGCAGGGCTTAAGCCGACAACTACGGTGCGCCACACCGAGCCCGAAGTTGCGAAGGTCGACCCCGTAACTAAGCACACGGTGCGCCAGCAGGGATTGCTGCAGCTCGCGTACATGGATGCCGATCGCTACGGCTGCGATTTCGATTGGGATAAAGACAAGGGATTGCCTCTGAAAGACCCGGCAAGGACAATTCTGCAACCGAAGAACAATCTGACCTGCGGTGTGAAGATTCTCGACAATCAGCTCTTCACCCTAAACCGGCCTTTGCTTTCCCATTACAGTTACTGGTCCACCTTGCAGCCGGGAACGGTGAGCTTCCGCGTCTTCGCAAAACAGATGACGAACGTGCCAGCGGCGTGCCGCCCAATTCCAAGAAGAAAAACAGAAACCCGCGTCGCCGAAGCTGCGACCCGCTAAGCAAGCGCCTTTGGGACCGCATCTTCCCAGCGACCTTGGGATTTAAGAATAAGCTCGATGACTTCGCGTGCTGCGCCTTTGCCGCCGGGGGCTTGAGTGATGTAATGGCTGACCGCCTTTAGCTCGAAGGCAGCGTTCGCAACGGCGACAGCCAGTCCTGAGCGCCGCGCAAGAGGCATGTCGGGCAGGTCGTCTCCTAGATAAGCGACCTCATCCTCGGTCACTCCCGCCTTCTCCATGCATTCCTCGTAAGCCTTCATCTTCTTCGCTTGACCCAGGTAGACGAACTCGACCCCAAGCTCCTGTGCGCGGCGGGCGACGGCTGGAGACTTGCGTCCCGTGATGAACCCCGTTTTGATACCCATAGTGTGCGCGAGGCTGAGGCCTTGGCCGTCATGCGCGTCGAAGACCTTCATTTCGGCGATGTCTCCGTTAGGCAGCGACATCAGGCAGACCCCGCCGTCGGTGAGTGTCCCGTCGACATCCATCAGAAAAAGACGAATCTTGCGCGCGCGGTCGGTTACGGTGAGCGAGGCGTTCTCTTGCATGGCTCGATTTTACCTGCGCGGAACCGCATTAGAGATAATTGGCAACTTCGATCAGGTTGCGGTCAGGATCGCGGATATATATGGAGCGAATTTTACCCATGGCTCCGTTGCGTTCGACCGGGCCGGCCTCAATGTGGACGCGAAGTTCGGTGACGTAGCGGATGACCTCATCGAGCGGAGTGCTGGTGATGAAACAGAGGTCGGCAGATCCAGGAGTTGGATGTGCAGCGTGGGGCTTGAACTCATGACCGCGCTGGTGAAGCTTGATGGTCTGCGTGCCGAAGGTCAGCGCTTTTCGCCCGTCCAGGGTGACCGGGTCCATGCCGAGCACTTCGGTGTAGAAGTCTATGGCGGCGTCAATATTAGCTATGGTGAGTACGAGATGGTCAAGCTGATCGAGAGTAAAGGCCATGTGAGTGGATGATACTCGCTGGCCCGAGGTTTTCGCGCGCCGCCGGCGGAGGCACACTTCCTTCTCAACAACGGCGCAGGCTTAGGGCGTAGTCTTCAACTGTGCCGTTGGACCTAGCAACTTTGCTGAAGCCGGATCTGAATCATCAAACTTGTAGATCCACGCGCCCGAATCTCCCAGAGCATGCCAGCCAGTATCTGGATTTGAACGGGGACTCGACAGAGAGACGACCGCCCTGGCTCCTGCGTCATGAAATTTCTGGAGCACGCTCTGCTGTTCCGCGAGGGTTAGATTCCAGAAACGAGACCATAATCTTTGTCCGCCTGCTCATAGGGATGCCGGTCGAAATGAGTGCGGTCCCAGGGCTCCAGATGCCACGGAATCGAGCCGAACTCTGCGACGATGCGAAGCCCGGAGATATAGGCCCACGTGCAAAGATAATCCGGCATTCCGTTTCCGATCAGAGCAACTTCGTCGCCGCTCGTGACACCATCGGAACGCAGAGCATCCGCCAGCCTCCATTGCGAATCGTTCCGAAAATCCACTCGATCGACTGCGTCCTTGAACGTGTGCCCGGCGTTCACAGTCAGCTCGGCCGCAGTGCCGAGGGTATAAACGGAGACAAGGATCACTGTCAAAACTCTCGCCGACTTGAGCTTCGCGTCAAGCAAGGTCGCAAAGGGAAGAAGGCTGAGGATCATGAGGAAAGAGCCCAGGTACCGATCTTCTATGTGCACCATGAGATAGGTGGCGGTGCTAAAAAATGCGGGAAGGAAGAGAGGCCAGAGGCGAAAGGTCACCTCTTGGAAGGAACGTCTCCAGTCAGCCTTCAGAACTATGACAAGAAGCGCAATTCCCAACGCGTAGAGAATCGGATGCAGTAAGACCACCCAGATCAAAAAGTAAACTGAGCGGCCAATTGCGAGGACTTCGTCTCTGAAGCTGAAAAAATGCCGGAAGCCCTGATACCAGTAAGCCATGTTGTTATATGGCGGACAAGTGCTATGAAACGGTTCACCGAAGGCGAATACTGGCTGGTCGGTTAGAAGCTTTTGCGTGGGATGGATGGGAATGCCAAATTGCGGAGGGCCTCCCTGCCAGTTCGTCCAATGGGGCAGGTGATTCACATGAAATGCATAATTCAGCGATCCCGACGCGCCGAGAGTGAATTGTCCATAAGACCATGAAATCGCGGCTATGAAGGGCAGAATAAGGGCGAGGCTGGCTGCGGTTGCAATAAGAGGAATTCGCCACGACGTCCTTCTCACGAAATAGCCCAGGAAGAGCACCAGAAGAAAGATAGCGGCGAAGGAAAGAAAGACACCCTTTACCCAGTATCCCGCGCCTAGAACCACGCCGAGCGCTATCGCGTGTCCCACCGTTGGCCGTTTTAGTAGACGTAGCGTTTCCGCGGCGGCCAGAATAAAAAGTGTGCTGACCATTAGATCCGGAGACACGCGAGATACGCGGTCGAAGCACAGGCTGAAACTGAGGAAAATGCCGCAGGATAGCCACACCACGGCAGGCTTGTCTGCGAACGCAAGAGATGGGCCATAATATTCCGTTGCGCAGCGAAGCAGGTATCGCCAGGCAGTGTAGGCGCAGAGAAAAATGATCCAGTTCAGCCAGAAAATCGCGTACCATTCTCCAACGGCAGTCGGCGGGAAGATTGTGCGCGCCAGAGCCACCAGGATGGGATAGCCTGGGCTCCACATGGGATCGAAGATCCCCTTCCAGTCCAGGTTTGATACGCAGCGGCTCACATTCAGATACGAAAGCCAATCACCCAGATACCGCGTGCGGCCTAGAGCCCTTCTAGCGCCCCAAGGACACCGATAACGAACCAGGAGAGAGTCGTGCTTCGTACACGAGCAGTCAATGCAGGCATCTTTTGATACCGATTCAGTCTTAATGGTGACGCGGCGGGGGGAGCACGTCGTTTTTGGAGGAGGGAAAGGTAAAAGAGCGAAGGGCCCGCTTACGAAGAAAGGATAGCACGCTTGCTAGCGAATAGCGTGCAATTCAGATCCCCGGATTGGAGCAAAGTTGGCCGACGGTCTGGCACTCTCCCGGCGAGTGACTTAATTCTGTGTGATGACCACGGGGATGTCCAGCGTGCCCAGGCGGCTATTGTTCATGTCACTTACCCCGAGTCGCATCCGGAAGCGGCCAGGCTTGAGGGCGAGCTTCTGCTGGAAGCGGATTCCGTCTTTGAGAACGGAGGCATAGGTTGCCGGATCAAGATCGAGCCGAATAACGCCCGAGGTCTGCGGCGGGTTGTCGGGCTGGGCAGCGACGCCCGTCGGCGAATCGTTGAGTGCGACGAGCAGCACGAGCAACTTGCCATGTCGATGGCCGTTAGCGTCCGTGGTGAAATCGACACTGCCGGCATCGACCGTAGTCTCGACGAAGGTTTCCGGCTGTTGTGGGCCAGGCGGATCGACTTTGGCTTTGAGCAGCAGCAAAGTAGAGTCCGGCGCGCCGGGCTGAAGCGCCGCATTGAGTGCCTGCGCGGCATCTTCATTGGTGACTTGGTCGGGATTGGCGAAGTAGCCTCGGCGATAACTGATGGAGTAGCTGTGACCCGGCATCTCCACCTTGATCTTTCGAAACTTGCCATCCCAGTCGTGATTCTGTGGCCGGTAAGCAAGGGTGTAATAGTTGGAGCCGTCCTCGATGCTGCGGCGGAGCGCGCCGGACAAATCATTCGAGCCGAAGACCGCCTCTCCTCCGGTCTCGAAGGCGATATCGTTCATCGCCGTGCGCAATGCCGAGCGGTTGGTGAACTGCTGGGCCTGGGTGTCTCCCAGGGTGTGCTTGACATTGCCCGAACCATATCCGTTGCTGGTGGTGCCGGAGCTTCCGCTCAGCGCTGCCATCGAGCCGCCCTGCACCTCTACACCTACGCCACCGACTTCCAGGCCGACCGCGCTGATGGGATAGACAGCGATCTGTGCATCAGCAATCACCTTTGCCGTGTCAGAGACGGCGTTGGTATCAGCAGTGGGCATGTTCGGCAGATTCAGCGTGCTGTATTGCAGAGGGGCGGTGATGTTGTATTGCGCCTGCTGGGTGAGGCTGAAGGGGAAGCTTCCCGAAAGCCAAAAGAGGTTTTTGCGACCGGGATAGCCGGCAGCCGCGTGCGAAATCTGGGCAAAAGCCATGAGGGTAATGCGCTGCCGCACTTCTGAGCTCTGCTCGTTCTCGAAGGTCAATTCATTGGCGAGTGCCTGAATGGACTGCCCGGGATCGCGCTCACCGAGCGCATCCTGCATCCTGCCGAGGTTATCGATGTCGCGCTGCTGTTCAGCATCCGACTGATAGAGCCGCATATTCTTCGGATTGATCATCTTCGCTGCCGCGACGAGCAAATCGGAGCTACCCGTGAAGCTCTGAAACATGTGGAGTTGATCGGAGAGGACGAAAAGCGCCACCTGCTGCCTGGGCGGAAGCGCCTTCAGAAAATCAAGCATCTGTTTTCGCGCATATTGCTGGTCCGCCGCAGCAGTATTCACGAGGTCAAAGAGGACGATATTGACCGATCCGACTGGCCCGCGGTCCGGCACATTCGAGAAGACATTCTTCGCAACAGGCGCCGCGGCCGGACGCGGCGCACCGATGTCATAACTATGGGCGACGAAATAGTCGATCTGCTGCGGTTTGCCGTCTTCAAAGACCTTAAAGTCGTTCTGCGTGAGTCCCCGAACCAGATGGCCCGACGTGTCATGGACGACGACATCGACATACACGATGCGGCTGGTGACGCGAATGGTGTTGTCTGAGGCGGGCGGCGTGGATTGCGCGATGGCCAGCGCGGGGCAAAGCAGAGCGGCGAGCAGCGGACGGAGCGGGATGAGCATGAGCCTCTTTTGCACGCGGCAGCGGGCGAAGCGCGTCTCGCAGCATGCTACCTGAGACGGCAGGCGGCAGGAAATGGCCTCCTACGTCTTCGCTAACGCGATGACGACTGGTGCTATCATCTCTTGGCGGCAGTAGTCGCAGCGACCTCGATCGGCATGTCGAGCGTGCCAACCCGGTGGGTGGTGAGATCGGTGACGCCCAGGCGTAGGCGGTATCGGCCGGGGGCGAGCGTCAGTTCCTGATGCATCGGCATGCCGGAAGTGAAAAGTTTCCGGAATGCCTCGGGGTCGAGGTCAACGATGTAGGCGCCGGCGGTTTGAGGAAGCGGAGATGCAGCCTGCTTCTTGCCTTCGATGTAGGGCCCTTCGGTGGGGATGGCGACCAGCGTGACCAGAAGGTGCGCGTGCCGGCGTCCTTTGGTGTCCGTCGAAAACGTGACATTGCCGGGATCTATCACCGAATCGACGCGCACCGCGGCATGCTGCGCATCCGGGAGTTGGACCTTCGATCTAAGCAGCAGCATCGTGGATTCGGGCGTGTCCGGCTGGAGAGCTGCGTTCAGGACGCCGGCTGGGTTGATCTGGCTCGCGGGCTGCTCAGGAACGCCGTAGTAGCCTCGGCGGTAGGAGAGGGACTCGTGTTGATCCAGCTTAACCGCAATCTTGCGGAAGTGACCGTTCCAGTTATGATTTTCCGGGCTATAGGCGAGCGTATAGTAGCTTGATCCATCCTCGAAGCCGCGAACCAGCGCTCCGGCAAAATCGTTCGTGCCGTAATAAGCGCGTCCTCCGGTGGCGTCGGCCATGTTATTCAACATCTCGTGCGTGGCATTGCGGTTGTTGAACTGCCTCGCATATTCCTTACCGTTCCCCGGGTCTAGGTTTGATTCTGGTCCAATACCACCCACCTCCAGTCCCGCTAGGCTTATGGGATAGATGGCGATCTGTGCGGTAGCGACGGCGCGGTTCGCGTCTGCCTCATCCGCCGTGCTCATCGTGTTGCTTAAGGCAGCCTGTGACAGTTCGTTGATCTCGAGGGTGGGGCCGCCGTAGAGCGGAAAGGTGTCAGCCAGCCAGTACAGGTTCTTCCGTCCCGGGTAACCGCTCACCGCAGCCGAGATTTGATCGAGTGCGGTTTTCGTGACGTCCGTTGCACGCTGGACATTCTCGCCTGTCTGCCAGCTGTCTCCGAGAGTTACGGGATTTATGCCGGACGCACTCCTGCCGATCGCGGCTGCAAACCTATCAGCCATATCTAAGTTTTGCTGCTGCCCTCCCACGGTCTCCACCGTCGAAGTCTCCAGCTTCATCGCCTTCGCCGCGGCCAGCAGACGGTCGGTGCTGCCCGTAAAGCTTTGCAGCATCCTGAGGCGCGTGCCGAGAACGAAAAGCGCAGTCTGACGGCCCGGAGGCAGATTCTCCAGGAACCGGATCATCTGCTTGCGCGCATAGAGCTGGTCCTGCGGAGCCGTATTGAAAAAATCGAACAGGATAATGTTGACCGAAGTGCTCTGCTCGCCTCCGGGGTCGACATTACTGAAACTTAGGGAGCCCTCTTTGTTGGTCGCTTGTGCCGGAGCAGACACCGCGTCATGCGTGTGATCGCGGAAAAAGTCGATCTTCTGCAGCTTGCCGTCTTCGAGAACGCGAAAGTCCTTCTCGGTGAGCCCGCGGACAATGCGGCCATAGCTGTCTCGAACGACGACATCCACATAGACAATGCGCGAGGTGATCTGAATCGTCGCAGGAGGCGCGGGGTTGTCGGGAACGGATTCGGCGAGCGCGATAGCGGGAATGAGCAGAACCGCAAATACTCGTCCTGTGCCGCAGATAGATCCAAGCATGTATCGGACGCCCCCGCCTAAAGACGCAATGATCGCGGAATCAGACCCATAGATACCGCGATTTTCTAAAGAAAGCCAGCGTCTATAGGCCATGATTATTGACAAACTAAACTAAACCGTTCAGTATTGAATGTGGAGTAAGGCGAGGCAGAAATGATCCGTGTGCAGAACCTGGTGAAGACGTTTGGAGATTTCACCGCGGTCAAGGATATCTCCTTCGACGTGGCGCAGGGCGAAATCTTCGCATTTCTCGGCCCCAACGGAGCCGGCAAGACGACCACCATCAAAATGCTGACCACGCTCCTGCGGCCTTCGAGCGGAAAGATTGAGCTTGATGGCCTGGATCCAACCGTCAAGCAGAAGGAAGCCCGGCAGAGATTCGGGATCGTCTTTCAGGACCCCAGCCTCGATCAGGAGCAGACCGCGTGGGAAAACATGGACCTGCACGGTGTGCTGTATCACGTGCCGCGTAAGTTGCGCGCCGAGCGCACAGAGCGCCTGCTGAAGCTCTTCGAGTTGTGGGACCGGAAGGACAGCTATGTGAAGACTTTCTCCGGCGGCATGAAGCGCCGGCTGGAGATTGCGCGCGGGTTGCTGCACACGCCTCGCATCCTCTTTCTCGACGAGCCGACGCTGGGCCTGGATCCGCAGAGCCGCAACCAGCTTTGGACGCACGTGAAGCACCTGAATGAGACAGAGAACACTACCGTCTTTCTCACCACGCACTACATGGACGAGGCCGACAAGGTCGCACATCGCATCGCCATCATGGATCACGGGATGATTGTGGCGCAGGGAACGTCGACGGAACTGAAAGACCAGACGAACACCGAATCGCTGGAGGGAGCTTTTCTCGCTCTGACCGGGTCATCGCTGCGCGACGAGGGCGCAGATTCGAAGGCTGCTCTACGGCAGGTGGCGCAGATGTGGAGACGATAAATGGGCGCGATTTACATTCTCTGGTTGCGTGAACTGAAGCGGTATGTCCGGTCGCGGGTACAGATTGTAGTGTCACTGGGGCAGCCATGCCTGTACCTGCTGGTGCTGGGCTTCGGGCTCGGTCCGGTCTTTCAGAAGGCCGGGTTAGGGAGCTACCTGCAGTTCATGGCGCCCGGCGTGATCGGCATGACAGTGCTTTTCAGCTCTGTCTTTTCGGGCATTGCCATGCTGTGGGACCGCCAGTTCGGCTTCCTCAAAGAAACACTGGTCGCGCCGGTGTCGCGCATGCAGATCATGATCGGGCGCACGCTGGGCGGAGCGACGGTTGCGGTGCTGCAAGGTACGCTGATCCTCGTGATCTGCCTCATCGCGGGGTTCCGTCCGCACAGCTGGATGGCGGTTCCCGTTGCATTTCTCTTCGTAATCCTGATTGCTGTGGTCTTCGCCGCTCTGGGAACGGCGATTGGTTCGACGATCAAGGACATGCAGGGCTTTCAACTGGTCATGAATTTCCTTGTCCTGCCGCTGTTCTTCCTATCGGGCGCGCTCTATCCGCTGGCCAACCTGGGGATGGTGATGAAGGTGATTACCAGGCTCGATCCGTTGACATATGGGGTCGATGGACTGCGCGGCGCCCTGATCAACCAGTGGCACTTCAGTCCAGCGTTCAACGCGTCCCTGCTCGGACTGATCGCGCTGGCGTTTCTGAGCCTTGGTGCGTACCTGTTCTCGAAGATTGAGGTGTAGAAATTGAAGTCTAGCGAATTGAAGCTGAACGGATGGTAAGACCGAGAAGCGCAGAGGCGCACAGCAAGGTGCTGGAAGCTGCGGCGGAACTCTTCTCGGCCTCCGGCATCGACGCCACCAGCATGGACGCCATAGTCGAGGCCTCTGGTGTGAGCAAAGCGACCATTTACAAGCATTGGCCAGACAAGGACAGCCTCGCTCTCGAAGTCATGGCCCATCTGTTCGGACTCGACGAGGAGCCGACAGTCTTCGATTCAGGCGATTTTCGAGCAGACCTGATTGCCCAGCTCCGCCACGAGCGGGCGCCCGAATGCAAGCCGCTGCGCGAGAGAATTATGCCGCACCTGATTGCGTATGCCTCGCGAAACCAGGTGTTTGGTGTGGCCTGGCGCAACCGTGCGATTGAGCCGGCGCGGATGGCATTAACGAACCTAATCAAGCGGGGAGAAAAGCTGGGCGTCCTGAAGTCGGGCATTGATCCCGAGGTCGGCCTTGCGCTATTGCTTGGACCCATCATCTACGGGCGCTTCTTCCTCAATAAGAAGCTTGGCAGAAAATCCCCTGAGAATCTTGAGGTATACACGGCGGATGCATTCCTGGCGGCGTACTGTAAGGCCGGAAGCAAGAAATAGCGGTCGACCGCAATCCAAAATTAAAGGGCATCCATTGCGGATGCCCTTTTCGTGTTTAGGTCCTGCTGCAGACTACGGGAGGTAGTAGCGGAAGGAGGTCCACCACATGCTGTCGGCGCCGTAGGCACTGCCGCCCGGGTTCGTGGTACCGCCGGCACCCGACCAGAGAGCGCGCTGGAAGTAGCTGTACTGGATACCCTGGCGGAGACGTCCCTTCTCTCCGCGGTAGATATCGTACCAGTAGCCAACGGTAAACTCCTGGATGTCCTTGTTCTGGTTTCCACAGTTGGCAGGGTTCGCGGGAGCAAAACCGCTCCCCCCATTCGCGTTTGCTGCGCCACCGGGCAGCGGTTCGACACGGCAGCCGCTCATGTTCGTCAGCGGCGACCCGTAACCGACCTTGCCAAAGTAATTGCGGAAGACGTAATCGCCGCCATAGTTGGTGTAGAGCATCAGGCGTCGAGTCGGGTTGAACTCCACGGTGCCGAGTGCGTCGAAGTTGTGCAGCGGTGCAATCTGGCCAGTCGGGCGAAGTGTGATATCGGCAATGGTTGAGGAGCCGTAGCGTCCCGTGCCGTCTCCGTATAATCCCTTCAACCCGAGAGTGAGCTTTTTATCAAGGATGGCGATACGGCCGCTGGCGCCAATACCACCGCCGACCGTGCTGTCGTTATAAGCGCCGGCCGAAGTGCCGCTAAGCGAAGTCGAACCAGTCGGCGGAGCGGCCGATGCATTGGGATAGACGCGGTCACGGAAGAACCGGGCGATGCCAAAGACTTCATAGTGGCCATATTTGCCCTGGCCGGGTTCGAATGCCGCCTTGGCGATAATGTCTGGAGCCAGGTTGAATGAGTAGTTGTTGTTGGGATCGTAGAGACCGCCGGCGTTTCCCGCCGAACCGATCACTTCGTTCAGCGGCAGACTGCTGCCGGCCGGGTTCAGAGTTTCGGGATCTTCAGCCGAAGCGCCAAGGAAGACCTGATTATTGAGGAAGTTCTTGGTTACGCGGAAGGCATATTGCCGCGTCCACACGAAGCCTGCTTCGTACTGCGGGTCGATGGTAGCGGGGAGAATTTCGGTGCCGTTATCAAGACCACGCGTAGTCTCGGTCGCGAGGGACCACATCTGGCCGCCGGTGAACTTCCAGCCGCTGTTCAGAGCCGCCTGCGCCCAGATCTGACGCTGCCGCAGCACGTAACTGTTGGACTGATTGTTGTTCGAGGTAATGCCGGTGCCCAGCCAGTCCGCTTCGTAGTAGCCGGTCAGCGTCATGTTATCGAGCTTGCCGGTAGCTTTGAGGGCGATTCTTGACTGACGGCCCGAGCCGTAGAACTCGGATAGCTGGCCGGCATCGGAGTGATTAAGGGGAATGCCGGTGAATTGGGTGTTGAGGCCCCCACCGGTAGCGCCGCTGCGCCACACTGTTTCAGCCGCCACGAAGCTGCCTGTCGGAGAGAGTGTGATGCCTTTGAAGTGAATCGCATCGGGACTATCAATTGCTTTTTTGACGGCCGCCTGGTTGTCCTGGATGGTGGTTACGATCGACTGATTGTTCGTCTTTAGATCGGCGACCGCTCCTTGCAGGCTGTTCACAGACTGAGTCGTGTCGGCAATCGCCGACTGTTGTGCCTGTGCTGCCTGCTGGGCTTGCTGCGCTGCAGCCTGGGCGGACTGGGCCGCCTGCTGGGCTTGCTGAAGTTGAGCATCGCGGTCGGCGAGTTGCTGTTTCAGCGTATCGATCTGCCCGCGCTGCGAATTCAGGTCGTTGCGAAGCTCCTCGATTTGAGACTCCACGGACGGCTTCGCGGCGGCCCTATGGGTCGCGGTCCTTTTCTTGGTCGTGCTTGCGCTGCCTGTCGAGGTCTGCGCATAGCCAGCCACCACAGCCGATGCAAGTACAAGACTCGCCAGCGCCTTAAAGTTGGTATTCATTAGGCCTCTCATGTTATGAGTTACTGTTGCTTAACCGGAGACTGCAAACGCAGCCAGGTCAAGGAATTGCGAAACCCAGTCGTGCATGCCGGAAACCCCGGCAGACATGCTTCGAACGCTTTGGGGATACGACGAAGGCCTGGGAATCGCGATACACGTTACCCGAGCTTGATGGTCGCAGGGCTTTGTAAAAATCCCGCGAATTTTCAGTGAATAACCGGGAAAACTATGTGCGGCAGACTGTGAATAACGGCCGCAATTATCGAAGAGTCAAGTACCTAGCAAAGTTATTGCCAAGATCTGCCATGGCGGAATCGTTGGATGGTAGACTTTATGCGATTGCAAACGGACGCCCTCGCATGTTGAACAAGACCTTCACCGCCAGGCTGCAAAAGAGCCCGAAGAAAGGCGGCTGGACCTACGTAATTTGGCCCGACTCCATCGAATTCTTTGGGACCCGCGGGCTCGTCAAGGTCAGCGGGAAAATTGACGGCCATCCGTTTCAAAGTTCATTTATGGCATTGGGCGACGGCACGCATAAACTCCCCGTCAAGACCGAAATCCGGCAAGCGATCGGGAAGCAACCGGGCGAAATGGTGACCGTGTTGCTGGAAAAGCGAATTGACGGGAAGAAATGATGTTCGCCAACGACGGAGACGAAGCTATCTGTTGCCCGAACCCTGAGTTGACGCCTTCCCCGCGCTGATCAGATTGGCCAGAAGCCTGTAAGCTCCAGGCACCGCCTCGGGAAACTGCCGGTAAAGCGCATAGGCTACGTATATGTATGTCCCCTTGCCGTAGGGAGTTACGATAAGGCCGCCATGCTGAGGTTCCTGCCCCGGGTCGTGGGTCTCGGTCGGCGCCGAGTAATGACTATCCCAGGATTCAAGGAAGGAGTGACCGCGCTCTTCCACCCAGCCGTCAAAATCGGCCGACGTGATGTGGTTCGGCCACTGAAACAGCGGATTATCGGTGAGCATCACCGGGGCCCTTTCATCCACCACTCTCTCCGCGTGGCCCAGCAAGTATGGATAGGGCCCGTACCCGCGAAAGCCTCCGCTTTGGTACTCAACGATCAGATTTCCACCCGCCTTCACAAAATCAAGCAGCCGCTGGCTGTTGGCGGCTAGCTCGGGCCGGTTCGAATACGCGCGGATGCCGATGAGAATCACGTTGTAGCGGCTCAGGTCTGCCGACGCAATCTCTCCCGCGCTGAGCAGGTGCGGATGAATGCCCAACTGCTCGAGTGCCTGCGGCACTTCATCGCCGGTGCCCATCACATATCCGACATTCAGTCCGGGAGCCACCTTCACATCGACTCCACGCGCTCGATAGGTGGCCGGCTGATAGTAGTAGTAAGGGCGCAAGCCGGGATAGCCCACCGTCTGAAAGCCCTCGCTAAAAACCTCGTTGCCGCTCTGCGCAGTGGCCTTGAGCGTGTAGTTCTGGGTGGCGAGAGACGTGGGATGAATCTTGAATGAAACCGGAACAGCTTCGTTGGCGCGTAAGTGGAACTGAAACGCGGGTGGATCCGACGTCCAGCCGGCAGGCAGATCAAGATGCAGCGTGCCGTCGCTGGCCTCCTGCTGACTGTTCTTTACGGAAACCGTCAGCGGAAAGGCCGTGGAGCCAAGAGGCACAATGCCGGCAGCCGAGGGCAGATTCACCGAGATCTGCGGCACAACCGCCAGCGGTTGGTAGAGATCGCCGTATCCGTGCTCGCGGTGTACCGTCTGCACCACCTGTCCCAGACGTATAGGAACCCCGTTGTAGTTGAACTCCGCCCATCCGGCCAGCGGATACGGCGCGAGCGGCCGATTCAGCAGCTTCGGGTCGGATATGTCGTAATAAGGCTGCTCGGGATTTGGCCGCGTGAAATAGGGTCGTGTGTAAGCCGCGTCATGCGGCACATCGACGCGGTAGATGGCATCGCCCGCACTGCTCGACGTGACGTCCATTCCCGGTGTGCCGAGCCTCGTAGTCTTCCACTGCTTTTCGCCCGAAGACTCGAGCCCCGATGATTCCAGCCACGTCCGCGTGAGGCGTAGCTGCCCGCCCGCCGTCCAGGGCAATGCACTGGTGACATGCAGACGCACATCTAACTCGGCGCCCGGAGAAACGGTGGTCGGCGTCTCCGCCGCAAAGATAGGCAGCGGGGCCGGCTTGTCTTCTGTGTGAGGGATGACGAGCGCGCTGACATGGAGTCCCAGGGACTCGGCCAGCGCCGTGTTGAACTGGGCGAGCTTGATCTGCAGCTCATGGACGACGTTCGCCTTGTCGTCCGCGCTGAGGGCACTGGCATTGACGGCGTCGATCAGGTCTTTGGTCTTGCTGTATCCAATCGCCAGTTCGGGTGCAATCTTTTCCGGATTCGACGGCAAATATCCGAAGGTCGCCGTCATGACATGCTGATCGATGTCTTTGAGAGCCGTAGTCAGAAATGCAGCGTCTCCGTGCGCGAGCACGGCGATGCCGGGCAGGGAAGTATCGATGCCGTCGAAGAAGCCCGTCTCCGGCTCCTTGATCGGAACGTGCGAGCCATAACGGTGATAGCCGACATTGAATGCCCCGCGAAGAGGAATATTCCCGCCGCCGTTCTGCGACTTCTGCTGGCTCCAGCCTTCGCGGGACATCTGAATGTACGACCGGCCCAGGATGGGGTCGAAGGTGCCCTCAGGTATTTCAATGTCCGTCGACGGAACGGTGTTGGTCCACTCTTCGGTCACGTAGTCATAGAACCGGACTGGAGACCACTTATTTGTCGCGTAGTCGTAAATGCCTTGACTCGTCGCCGCGAAGAAAGGAATGCGCGCGTAGACCTTGAATGGCGACCATGGCCGCAGGCCCTGCGCGATCTGATCCGGGAAGACCGTCGGATCCCCGGCCAGCTTGAAGACCTCCTGTGCGGCCTCGCCTGAGACTTGGTGGTGTCCATGCCCGTCGGTGATGTTGCCCGTGAAGACCGAAGTGATGACCATGGGGCGATACATACGCACGGCCCTGACAACGTCGTATAACACGCGATCGCGTCCCCATTGCTGGTGAGCTTCGTCGATCGTCTTCGAGAATCCGTAGTCGGCAACGCGCGAGAAGAACTGTTCGGTGCCCGAATACTGGTCGGCGAGTAAAAGTTCATTGGTGCGGATAAGGCCAAGCGCGTCGTTCTCCTCGCTCGACATAGCGTTTTGTCCACCCTCGCCGCGGGTCAACGTAAGAATTGCGGTGCGTGCTCCGAAACCGCGCGACTCAAGCGTGAGCATGCCGCCGTCTTCATCGTCGGGATGCGCGACGATCATCATCAGGCTGGCCCATGTGTGCAGCTTCTTGAGCGTCTGCGCGAGACCGTCAGCGCCCCGGTCTTCGGGTAGCGCGTGCGCATCAGCCGATGCAGTCACGGCGGTTTGCCACGGCGTCACCTGCGCGAATAAGGGCGCGGCGAACAGGCAGGTTAGAGCAAGCAGGGCGGCAGGGCGCAGGCGAATCAGAGCGGCGTCATGCATGTATTGCCAGTTTACAGTCCGCCGGCC
>CAWAYO010000063.1:0-61159 GCA_963786085.1 uncultured Acidobacteriaceae bacterium | reverse complement strand
GCGCTGAGCAGGTGCGGATGAATGCCCAACTGCTCGAGTGCCTGCGGCACTTCATCGCCGGTGCCCATCACATATCCGACATTCAGTCCGGGAGCCACCTTCACATCGACTCCACGCGCTCGATAGGTGGCCGGCTGATAGTAGTAGTAAGGGCGCAAGCCGGGATAGCCCACCGTCTGAAAGCCCTCGCTAAAAACCTCGTTGCCGCTCTGCGCAGTGGCCTTGAGCGTGTAGTTCTGGGTGGCGAGAGACGTGGGATGAATCTTGAATGAAACCGGAACAGCTTCGTTGGCGCGTAAGTGGAACTGAAACGCGGGTGGATCCGACGTCCAGCCGGCAGGCAGATCAAGATGCAGCGTGCCGTCGCTGGCCTCCTGCTGACTGTTCTTTACGGAAACCGTCAGCGGAAAGGCCGTGGAGCCAAGAGGCACAATGCCGGCAGCCGAGGGCAGATTCACCGAGATCTGCGGCACAACCGCCAGCGGTTGGTAGAGATCGCCGTATCCGTGCTCGCGGTGTACCGTCTGCACCACCTGTCCCAGACGTATAGGAACCCCGTTGTAGTTGAACTCCGCCCATCCGGCCAGCGGATACGGCGCGAGCGGCCGATTCAGCAGCTTCGGGTCGGATATGTCGTAATAAGGCTGCTCGGGATTTGGCCGCGTGAAATAGGGTCGTGTGTAAGCCGCGTCATGCGGCACATCGACGCGGTAGATGGCATCGCCCGCACTGCTCGACGTGACGTCCATTCCCGGTGTGCCGAGCCTCGTAGTCTTCCACTGCTTTTCGCCCGAAGACTCGAGCCCCGATGATTCCAGCCACGTCCGCGTGAGGCGTAGCTGCCCGCCCGCCGTCCAGGGCAATGCACTGGTGACATGCAGACGCACATCTAACTCGGCGCCCGGAGAAACGGTGGTCGGCGTCTCCGCCGCAAAGATAGGCAGCGGGGCCGGCTTGTCTTCTGTGTGAGGGATGACGAGCGCGCTGACATGGAGTCCCAGGGACTCGGCCAGCGCCGTGTTGAACTGGGCGAGCTTGATCTGCAGCTCATGGACGACGTTCGCCTTGTCGTCCGCGCTGAGGGCACTGGCATTGACGGCGTCGATCAGGTCTTTGGTCTTGCTGTATCCAATCGCCAGTTCGGGTGCAATCTTTTCCGGATTCGACGGCAAATATCCGAAGGTCGCCGTCATGACATGCTGATCGATGTCTTTGAGAGCCGTAGTCAGAAATGCAGCGTCTCCGTGCGCGAGCACGGCGATGCCGGGCAGGGAAGTATCGATGCCGTCGAAGAAGCCCGTCTCCGGCTCCTTGATCGGAACGTGCGAGCCATAACGGTGATAGCCGACATTGAATGCCCCGCGAAGAGGAATATTCCCGCCGCCGTTCTGCGACTTCTGCTGGCTCCAGCCTTCGCGGGACATCTGAATGTACGACCGGCCCAGGATGGGGTCGAAGGTGCCCTCAGGTATTTCAATGTCCGTCGACGGAACGGTGTTGGTCCACTCTTCGGTCACGTAGTCATAGAACCGGACTGGAGACCACTTATTTGTCGCGTAGTCGTAAATGCCTTGACTCGTCGCCGCGAAGAAAGGAATGCGCGCGTAGACCTTGAATGGCGACCATGGCCGCAGGCCCTGCGCGATCTGATCCGGGAAGACCGTCGGATCCCCGGCCAGCTTGAAGACCTCCTGTGCGGCCTCGCCTGAGACTTGGTGGTGTCCATGCCCGTCGGTGATGTTGCCCGTGAAGACCGAAGTGATGACCATGGGGCGATACATACGCACGGCCCTGACAACGTCGTATAACACGCGATCGCGTCCCCATTGCTGGTGAGCTTCGTCGATCGTCTTCGAGAATCCGTAGTCGGCAACGCGCGAGAAGAACTGTTCGGTGCCCGAATACTGGTCGGCGAGTAAAAGTTCATTGGTGCGGATAAGGCCAAGCGCGTCGTTCTCCTCGCTCGACATAGCGTTTTGTCCACCCTCGCCGCGGGTCAACGTAAGAATTGCGGTGCGTGCTCCGAAACCGCGCGACTCAAGCGTGAGCATGCCGCCGTCTTCATCGTCGGGATGCGCGACGATCATCATCAGGCTGGCCCATGTGTGCAGCTTCTTGAGCGTCTGCGCGAGACCGTCAGCGCCCCGGTCTTCGGGTAGCGCGTGCGCATCAGCCGATGCAGTCACGGCGGTTTGCCACGGCGTCACCTGCGCGAATAAGGGCGCGGCGAACAGGCAGGTTAGAGCAAGCAGGGCGGCAGGGCGCAGGCGAATCAGAGCGGCGTCATGCATGTATTGCCAGTTTACAGTCCGACAGACGGGAGGTGTGGTCAGTGAAGGTCCAGTCCGCTGCTGACCGCAGCGGACTGGCATTACTCAGTGCATCGAGTTGATCGTGTTGAAGGCATCGTCATAATTGCCGTTTTCGGCAGCGCGGCGCAGAAAATCTACTCTCTTTACACAAATCTCCGGCGGCGTGGGCTGTGTCTTCAGGATTTCTATGGTCTCGGCAACGAAGTCTTGCAGCGGCATCGCGCGCGGATCGGCGGCCTGAGCTTCGCCCATAAGCTCCGTCTGGACGTAGGGCGGGATCAGTTCGAGGACCTCAACCTTCGTGTCCTTGAGCTGATGACGCAGCGACTGCGTGTAGGAGTGGATCGCCGCCTTGGTCGCACAGTACGAAGGCGTCAAAGCGAGTGGCACAAACGCCAATCCGGAAGAGACGGTCATCACGGTCGCGTGTGGCTGTTTCTGGAGCAGCGGCAGCAGCGCCGAGGTCAACCGCATAGGCCCGAGCAGATTCGTCGTGATAATCGCTTCGGCATCGGCCAGGTTTTGCGATTTCAGGTTTTCCGGACGCATGATGCCCGCGTTCTGAATCACGACATTTAGCGGCGGATATTCCTTCTCTATCTGTACAGCGAAGTCGCGGATGCCTGCCGCATCTTCAATGTTGAGTGTCGCGGATTTCATGCCCGGATTCGCTGCCGTGGTCGCCTCAAGCACCTGCCGCCGGCGGCCGGCGATAATGACTTGATTTCCGAGCGCGTGCAGCGCTTCCGCAAGGCCGCGCCCGATGCCCGATCCACTGCCAGTGATGAGGATAGTGTTACCCGAAATATTCATGTAGTGTCCTCTCTTTAAATGAGCATATCGATGTCACTCTCTTATGGGAAGTAGGCACTATTCTGTTCTATACTTACCTGACGGAGAGTGACAGTTGAAGAGGCTGCTGGCCAAGGAGAAGACCAGGGTCCGCCAACTCCAGGCGAAGATCGCGGAGTCGGCGTCCCCTCCCGAAAGCGATCCGAAGATTGAAGTGCTGGTGCGTGAGATCATCGAGCGGGTCGCCGACAAGTGGACCATGCTCGTGCTCGAGGTGCTGGCTGAACATGGGGTCGTGCGCTTCACGCGGCTCGGCGAATTGGTGGGAGGCATCAGCCAGAAGATGCTCACCAAGACTGTTCGGCAGATGGAGCGCGACGGCCTGGTCATACGGAAAGTCCATCCGGTAATTCCGCCGCGAGTGGAGTACGAACTCACCGAACTAGGCCACAGCCTCGGCGCGGCATTCTGCGGGGTGTGGATCTGGGCAGAGGAACATCACGACGAAATCATCAGCGCACGCAAGGCCTTTCAGGCGGAGAAAGAGCCGTCCTGAGATAGTCTTGTCTTCGAGCGATCTTTTCGAATTCCCGCGCCGACACGATTGACTGACTCCGCCCAGCCCGCGCCCTCGCTCGAACGCAAAGTCGGACTTGGCAGCGCCATCTCGCTGAACATGATGAACATGATCGGCGTGGGCCCGTTCATCACGCTTCCACTTGTAGTGGCGGCAATGGGCGGGGTTTTGGGCGGCTGGGGAGCGATCCTGGGCTGGGTGCTCGGTGCGCTGATCGCGATGTGCGACGGCCTAGTGTGGGCGGAACTGGGTGCGGCAATGCCCGAAGCTGGTGGTTCCTATGCCTTCCTGCGCGAAATCTATGGCCGCGACGGCGCTGGACGGCTGATCTCATTCCTCTATATCTGGCAACTCGGCTTCACTGCTCCGCTATCCATCGCTTCGGGCTGCATTGGCCTCGCGCAATATGCTGCATATCTTTGGCCGGTGCTGAACGCTCCGGTGTTGGATGGCCGAATCCGCATAGTGAGTCTTGTTGCGGCAGCTACATGCGTGACAGCCGTCGCGCTGCTCTACCGCAACGTTGGAACCATTGCGCGGATGGCTTGGGCAATGACTGCAGGCGTGCTATTCACTATTGGCGCGGTGATCGTCGCTGGCGCGTCCCACTTCCACCCCGCGCTCCTGTCGGCGCCGCACGGCGCATTCTCGCTGAATGTGGGATTTTTCGAGGGTCTGGGCACTGCCACTCTGCTTGCTACTTACGACTATTGGGGCTATTACACCGTCTGCTTCCTCGGCGGGGAGGTGAAGCGGCCAGAGCGAACCATCCCGCGAGCTGTGCTGTGGTCGATCGTAGTTGTGGCGATCCTGTACCTGAGCATGAACGTGAGTGTCGCGGGAGTAATTCCGATGGAAGAGATGACGCGCGCTACCACGGCAAAATTTGCAGTAGTTGCCGTTCTCATGGAACGTACGTTTGGCGGCGCGATGGCCAGGGTGCTGGCGCTGTTGGTGATGTGGACGGCCTTTGCTTCGGTGTTTTCGCTGCTTCTGGCCTACTCACGAGCGCCCTACGCCGCCGCAGCCGACGGGAACTATTTCCGCGCGTTTGCGCGCCTGCACCCAAAGCACCGGTTTCCGAATGTGTCGTTGCTGGCGTTGGGCGCGGTCGCGACGCTATTCTGCTTCTTCAATCTGTCGCAGGTGATTGCAGCGTTGGTGGCGATCCGCATTCTTCTTCAGTACGTGCTGCAGCAAATAGGCGTGATAGTGCTGCGCGTACGCCGGCCCGAGATGTCCAGACCCTTCCGCATGTGGCTCTATCCATTGCCACCGCTGCTGGCCCTGGGGGGCTTTCTGTTCATCCTTTTCTCGCGTCCGGACGCCTCCCGGGAAATGATCTACGCCGCGGTTGTGGCGCTTACAGGAAGCGGCCTGTATGTGCTCCGCGCTCTTCGCCGGGGTGAGTGGCCGTTTAGAGGTGTGCGTCATTTCTCGGACGGCAGGTGATCGCGATACTGATCCCAGTGACTCACAATCGCGTCGACGACCGGACGGCCTACTGAATATGCCGCCTCGAGAGCAGGCAGGTAGGCTCCGTACCTGCCAACTTTTTGCTCCGCCAGGCTCTCAGCAGCCGTGAGGCCACGCGGAGGCTGATCGTAGTTGCTCACCGTACGTAACACGAGAACCCGCTTCAGATCGACCTTGCCGGCGTGGGCGAGAAAGGTCAGCGACTGGAGCGTGCCGGTATCCTCCATCCCCGAGACAACAAAGTTGCCCTGGCCACCTGTGTAATAACGAACCCAGGCATTCGCCCACTCGTCCATTTTCTTGCCATGCCAAAAGGTTGATGCGGAAAGATCGTCGCCTTCGGTCACAAACGGGGGACGCAATGCAGTTGCCTGCTCAAAATGAGAGCGCTTCGCTCGCATTATTTCGGTGTCAGTCAACTGTGCATTCTTCGTAAGCGTGTAAGCCCAGTCCCTAAGCGACGGGTTTAACTCGTAGACCTGTCCATCCGGAGGAGTGTCAGGCAGCTCATAGGGCGTGGACTTGCGCAGGGGAATATAACCCGTCGGCCAGCCTGGAGGGATCTCGCGCGCATCGATTTCGTAACCAATGTCTCCGTCGACAACCCAGTGCACCCACACCGCCGAGCCGAGCGAGACATCATCCGGGTCGCCTCCCGCGATTCCCGCGACGAGCCAGTAAGCTTGCGTGAGATCGAAGCGCGCGTCGAGGCCGAGCGCCATGATCGTCGCCGCGGCCTTCGCCGTGCCCACGCCGGTGAGCACAGCCAGCACGCCCTGATCGTTCATACGCAGATGGTGGAAGCCTGCATCGAAGGGAAGTACGCGGTCGAGATGCGCTCGCTCCACCCAGTACTGATACTCGCCGGGCGTGTCGCCCGTGTCCTCTCCGGCTTCATACATCGCGACGACGACAACCTTGATAGGAATAGGCGGGGAAGGCGCAACCGCACCCGGCGCATTGGCCGCGAGGCAAATAAACAAAGACAGCGTAGCGAGACGCATCCGCATGAGCTTATCGTGAACTAAAAGTACAAGGCCAATTCAGACTAACTGACCGCAGCATCATCTCCGACAAACAAAGGTGCAGGTGAAAGGTGCCGCTTAGAACTTGACGAGAATGGCTCCGGTCATACGGTTCTCACTATTCCTCAAATCAGGCGCCCATCCGGGAACAAATGATCCCGGAGCGCCGGTATTGCCGCCGGGCGGTGTTACTCCGCCAGGCCCGGAGAAGTAGGGCACGTTCGCGGCGCGGTGGTTATACTCAATCCTCCATGTGATGTACTGGCTGGGCATGTAGTCAATCGTGCTCGACACATCCCACCCCTTGTACTTATCTCCCGGATTCTCAGTAAAGTAAGGTGTGCCCGAAGTTGCGGTTGCTCCATTGATCGGAGGAAGCAGCACAAGATAGCGGCCCGGGTTGTTGATTTTGCCGCCACCGATCGTCAGGGCGAAGAGATCGCGGTCAAACCAGAGCCGGTTGTAAGCCATGAATCCCAGGAAGCTCTGCTTGGGTCCCTTCTTTGAATCGCCGGCGCAGCTCACGCCGCCGCCATGTTCGCAACCCATGTCTCCGGTAAGCGAGAACGCGGCTTTGCTCAACATTCCAAGCGGGTTGTCGTAATACTTGTACTGAACGCTGTCATCGGTGTGATAGCGAACTCGTCCCGGCGTATTGAGCGCATCTTCGCCCAGAGCATATTGATTGCCGAGTATGGATAGACGCCCGTTGGGACGCCACAGGATTTGGCCGCCGATGCCGGGGCGATCGTTGAAGCGGCCATAGGATTGCCAGCCATTCACAAACCACGGCTCGATCTTCAGCTTGTCCGTCGGGAAGAATTGCGCGCGCACACCGGTGAAGAACCACGGGGTGTTTGAAGAGACATAGGACGGCTGATATGCCCAGTTATCAAAGTTGTAGTAACTGAACAGACCAACATAGGACACGAAGATACCGGCATCGACGTTGATGCCGTGCATCTTGTCGAAGTGATAACCGCCGTAAGCTTCGGAGAGATAGCGATAAGCATTGTCGAGCTGCCACTGGCCGCGTGAGTAGCTCGAATCGTTACGGGGCGTGGTGGTTGAGTACATGCCAAACTGCGTCATGAAGCGGGCGCGGACATTATCGTAGTGAAAATCTCCACCAACGCCCATCTGGGTGATCTGGACTTCATTGGCGCGGAAGATCTCGCTCGATCCGCTGATCGTATCGTCCTGCGGATGGCGAAAGTCGTACGTGTAGTCGACGTCGGCGCGGATCTCCGGGGTGAAGAATTTCGAATCGAACGGCACCTCTTTCGTGCGGGGATTGCCATTGAGCCACGTGAAATCGGCGAAAGCAAAGGGCTCGGTCTTCGCTTTCGGATTTCCGGAAGCAGGAAGACCCGGTGTAATCGAGATAGCTTTTTCGGCGCCCACCTGCGAAGTCACGGGAGAGGGAACGCTCTCGGCGGCGGCTTCTTCGCTCGCTTCTCCCGAGCGACTCGGTTCCACCATTTGTGCGTGAGACTCAGATTCCTGCTGATTACGGATTTGATTCTCGAGCTCTTCAATTCGTGCTCGCATCACCTCCAGTTCCTTGAGCAGCGCAGCATTTCCCGGACTGACCGCGATATTTACTTCCGAGGACTTCGTCGCAGGAGTAGCGTCGCTATCGGCCTTACCGGATTGAGCGAAACAAATGTTGTGAACAAGCACGCAGAGGGTAAAGAAGGTGACTACGGGCCGGCTGAGCGTGAATATACGGCCTTCTGGGAGCAAAAACCTTTGCTGCATTGGTGCCTCCTGAGATTTCCCCATAGCCTGCTGCAGTCATCGCGCAGATGAGGCAGACGGAGGCTTTGGCAAACCCTTCAGTTTAGGAGGCTGGAAATAAGCACCGGTTAAGGCCTTCGTAAGGAAATCGTAATGCATCGAGGCCGAGTCACGTCTAACCTAGCTTTCGAGTGGTTTGCCAACTTTCAGCTCACTTACCGCCCGATACGCCTGATTGATGGCGCAGTCCGTGTAGGCGTAGGCATCTGCGTCTGCATTGGCAATGGCAACGCGGCCGCAAGGCTGGCGCGCAGCAACACAAGGAAGAGCACCCCCCTCAAGCCAGAACGGGTCCCAAAGTGAGTTGTACTGATAAGCATAGCCGTGCGGCCAGCGATTAACAGTGATCGCGGCAATGTCGCGCGCGGGATCGAAGCCGCCTGCACCAACGCTTCGCGCCAGTTGTTCGCGGATGTTACGCTCGAACGTTTCGAACGGAGTCTCGTAGAGATCTTGCCGCCCCGCACGATGTTGCTCGCGGCTTGGCAGGCCTGGCGAGCAGGGATAACGGTGCATCGTAAGCACGATCGGCTCCGAGGGCTTGGTAGTGCAATGATATCCACCAATGCTCACCCGATGATCCAGGCTGGCCTCGCTGAAGTAGCAACCTGGCAAGTAGATGCTCGATGTTTGCAGCTTCTCAAAGCTCTGCCAGTTCCTGATCGCAACATTGGTGTAAACGATCGGAACCTTTTCCGCGGAACGGAGCGCCTGTTTCTGCTCGGGTGGCAACTCGTTTGTGAGATAAGGAATCACCGCATGCCAGCAGGCAAGGACGCAGTGCGCCGTTTTCACGGTGTAGAGCTGGCCGTCCTGCACATAGGAGATTTCCACTTCCTTCGCAGTTGCAACATCTCCCAGATGCCGAACTCGCACTACCGTGCTGTTGAGGCGAATACGAGTGAGATTGCCAGGCTGATCGAGCTGATCGTACCGGATCTGGGTGGTGACAATGTCGGAAGCGGAGCTGCCCGGCACGGCGTTCGGAACCAACGAGCGCACAAGCAGACGCGCAATCGATGAGTTTCCGTCGGGAAAGTGGAAGAAGTACGCCTCGGCCTCATCGTTGCGGATGGCATCGCGCCCCATGCCGGGCCCGGGACCGGGAGATAGCTTAAGCCCATTGAAACCGGGCAAGCCAAGCCCCCATGCATCCTGCGCGGATACTGCGTCGATGCCCAGTCCATAGAGCGGCTGAGGATGCGCCTGCAGCAAAGCGACAACTTGCGGGTCGACCTTGACGATGTTCGCGAGATAGTCTGCGTAACTGACCTGCGCAAGCTTCGCCTTCTTCTCATCAGAGCTGTGGCCCGGGAAAAGATCTTCGTCCAGCGTATAGACACGCTTCACATCTGCTATCGCTTTTGCCGACAGCGGTGCCTGTGCGGCGAATTCCTGCCAGTTCTTTCCGTCAGGATCGGCGGTGGCGGAACCCCAGCGCGAATACGGGCTCGTAACGAGGCTGTCCCTCCCGAACGTCTCGCGGTTGAAGAAAATCTTTTGTTTCAGACCGAGCGAGCGGTACAGCGCGTCATTGCTGTCCGATGCGTATGAAGAGACGTCGATGCCCAACTCCTGAATCACGCGTTTGGCAACTGGGCTATAGGGAGCAGGGCTCTCGATTGAGTATGTGCCGCCATAGCCAAGCAGAAAAGTTCCGTCGACATTGAACTCATTGCGCTTGGCGTGACCGCCAAAGTCATCGTGGTTTTCGATAATGAGCACGCGCGTTTGTTTGCCCGCGGCCTCGCGGAAGAAGCGGGCCGACGAAAGCCCACTAATACCGCCTCCTACCACGACCAGATCGTACGTTTCTCCTGTGTCGATGGGTTTGCCGGCGTTTCTCCAGAAGCTGCCGTCGCGTAGGCTATGCGCGACCTCGTAAGAGCCTTCGTGACTGCCGCGCATGCCATGAAGTGCGGGCGGATCATAGCCCGGATTGTTTTGCGGTTCGGCGGTCTGAGCGTTGGCGCCTTGCGCGAAGAGATTTGCGCGCCCCGCGACGGCTGCGCCACCAATCACCATCGCCGCGCCATTCATAAAATCGCGGCGGCTAATTTTGCGATCCATGCCGAGTTCTTTATCGCTGAAGCCCATTCGAATCGAGTCCCTCTTAAAAAATCAACCCAGCAGCTGATGTGCCGCAATTTCTCCGGTGCTCACGGCACCTTCCATAAAGCCCTGCCAATCGCCCAGATGTTCCCCTGCGAAAACCACGTTGCCGTGCGGTGCTTCGAGCAGAGGCCGTACGCGGAACCACTGGCCCGGGCGGTACACGGCATACGCACCGTGCACCCAGGGATCATCCTGCCAGGGCTGGTCGAAGGTCTCGATTAGTGCGGCCGCGGCCTCCGGGCAGACGGCTTTGAGGTCGCGCATCAACTGCGTCTGGCGATCAGCTTTGGTCTGCGACGCAAGCACGTCGGCCTTGTCTCCAACAGAATAGGAGCAAAGAATGCCACGTGGACCAGGTTGCCCCTGCGTGCTGTGAAAGTACTGGTGAGAGGTTTCATCACTCATCAACGAGAAGTCTTCTGCAGGCCAGAATCGGTGATCGAATAGGATCTGCGACTTAATAATTCGGCCATATTCCAGTTCATCGGCAGCAAGCGCTTTCGCCGGCGAGAGCGGTGGATCGAACTGGATTGAGTTCAGCACGGACGCGGGCGCGGAGAAGACGCAGCAGTCAGCCGTGAACGATTCTTCCGGCGTGGTGACGGTCACTCGTCCGGCGTGCTGCGTAATCGTCTTGACCGGCGAGTTAAGATGTAACGCGCCGGGGGCGAGCCGCGCCGCGATCGCATCAATGAGCACGCTATTGCCGCCGCGAACGTGGAAGTCCATCTCATCGGTGCTGTTCGGATTGATGTAGTCGGTGTCGACATACTCGTCAGCTGCGACATAGGCCGAGACCTGGCGAATCGATTCTCCATAGTCCGTTGAGTCCATGATTTCGCGAATGCGTCGATCGTTGTCTGTCACCCCGATCTTTCCCAGCCATGTCCACCAGTCGTACTCATCCAGGCGACGTTTCTCCTGCTCGGTTGAGTGCTTGTACTTATCCATGAATCGCTTCCACGCCGTCTGCGATTCAGTGGAGAAATTCCAACTCCCCGGTGCGTGTAACTGCTCATGTTGCAACAGCCAAACCCGAAAAGCATGCGGCTCGAGCGCAACGTTGAGTTCTTTCGCGAGCGCGAGAATGCGCGGATGATCCTTGCCGATCCACTCACCGCCCATTTCGCAAACCAGTTCCGGAGCCTGCGGAAAGCGGTACGACCACGCCCGTCCGCCGGTGCGGTTGCGGGCTTCGAGCACGGTGACATCCCATCCGGCCGCGCTGAGGCGATACGCAGCCGCAAGACCGGCGAAACCGGCGCCAATAACAATGCAGGAGTGAGTCGGCTTGGCCGCTCTGACCTGCGAATACAGTGGCAAAGCGCAGGAGGCCAGCACTGCGTTGGCGATGAACGTGCGCCGCGTTATCGAAGCAGCAACTGTTTCTTGCGCCTCAGTCGGCGGATCGTTGGGTGTTGGCTTCATCTTGTCGCTCCGGCAATATCGAGGACCTGACCGGACCTTGCTGCTTCACCGCCGGTAATCAACCGCTGGGAGATGAAAATCGCCGCGACCGAAAAAACAAAAATGAGAGTCGAGATGGCATTCATCTCTGGCGTCGCTCCGCGCCGCAGTCTCGACCAAATTTCAAGGGGAAGAGTGTTCTGGCGACCTATCAGGAAGAAGGTCACTGCAAGCTCGTCCATCGACAGTGTGAAGACCAGCAGCGATGTGCCCAAAAGCGATGTCCGCATGAGCGGAAGCACGATCCGTCTCAGCGTCTGCAGTCCATTCGCCCCCAGGTCGGCGGAGGCCTCTTCGAATGAGCGGTCGAGTTTGGCGAAGCCGGCAAATATCTCGGTCGTCGCAACAGCAGTCAGGGCGGTGGCATGTCCGAGGATGACCGTTGCCAGACTCAGGTGAAATCCACCGCTGACAACAAGCAGAAGGAGAGATATCCCGGTGATGACGCCGGGAACGATCAGCGGCAGCAGAATGAAGCGTTGAAACGCTGCTTTGCCTGGGAAGGCGAAGCGGTCGAGCGCGTAGGCTGCGGGAAATCCAATGAGAATGGAGATGACCACTGCGGCCAACGCGACAATAAGGCTGTTTTCAACCGCGTTCCACATAGCGGAGTCGGTGAAAAGAACGCGGTACCAGTCAAAGGTGAGATGCCGCGGCGGGAATCCGCCAACTCCATCACGATTGAAGGAGTAGACGATAAGAACCACGATAGGAAAATAGAGAAACGCATAGGTGCAACCGGCGAATGCGCTAAGGAGCACGGGCCTGCGCGCAAAATTTATGCGGGCTTCCTTCATGCGAACCTCTCGCGGCGCTCAATGCGTTGCGTTACAGAGAGAATTGCAATCACGATCACCAGGATGACGACAGCGACCGCTGCGCCTAGTGGCCAGTTGTAGTCAGCTCCGAAGAGGTTCGCAACGATATTGGCGATCATCACGCTGCTCGGGCCGCCGAGTAGTAGGGGTGCAAGGAAGTCTCCAAAACTGAGCAGCAGCGCAAAGGTCGCACCGGAGATCACTCCCGGCAGCGAGAGCGGAAGAATGACACGAAGGAATGTCTGCCAGGGCCGCGCGCCGAGGTCGCTGGACGATTCCAACAACTCCAGCGGAATCTTTTCGAGTGAGGCGACGACCGGCAGCACCACAAACGGTACGTAGATATGTGTGAGGGTGACAATCACCGCGAACGGGTTGTAGAGAAGGAAGCTGAGCGGATGAGATGCGGCGTGCGACCAGAGCAGCAGGGTGTTAAGCACGCCTTCATTTCCGAAGATGACCTTCCACGCATACGCGCGCACAAGATAGCTGATCCACAGCGGGATAATCACCGCCTGGTAGAGCAAAACGCGATGGCGGCCAGCGTGGAAGACCAGAAAGAACGCCAGCGGATAGCCAATCAGCAGCGACAGCAGGACGACCGAAAATGCTATGCGCAGCGAACGAAGAATGACGGTCAGGTAGAGCGGATTCGCGCAGAGATGCGCGTAGTTCGCCAAAGTGAAGTGATGCAGTATCTGCTGAAATTCGCTCAGTCTCCAGAAGCTGTAGCAGAAGAGCAGGCAATAAGGCGTGAAGAGAAAGATTGCGATCCACGCCAGGGGAGGAAGAGTGACAAGCATCGCACTTCGTCGTGACGATCGCATCTGCTAGTCCTTCTCGGTGCTCTCGAGTGGCACGCAATCCTCGGCCCGGAACGCAAAATTCATGATTCCGCCACTGTGCAACGGCCCGGCAATACGGGCTGTCAGCTCAACATCGCTCGAACATCGCAGACTGAAGAGCGTATTTGCGCCGTGAAATTGCTCGGAGACGATCTGCGCTCGAAACTGCACGAGGCCGTCAGTGGCGTCTGCCGAAGCTGGACTAATGGCCTCCGGACGCAGTGAGAAGAGAGCCGGTCCGTCGGAGCATCGCACGGGCACCGAAAAAATCCCGCAGTCGGCGATGCCGCGCCGAACCGTACCTTGCAACAGGTTGCTCTTGCCTAGGAAGGTCGCGACGTAAACGGTACGTGGCCTGGTGTAAATTTCCCGCGGAGAACCGCACTGCTCGATTCGTCCGCGATGCAGAAGTACGACACGATCCGAAATAGCCAGAGCTTCGCTCTGGTCGTGGGTCACAAAGAGAAAAGTGATGCCAAGTTCCCGTTGAAGTTCCTTGAGTTCACTTTGCATCTCTACGCGCAGGTTGGCGTCGAGCGCAGACAGCGGCTCATCGAGTAGTAGAACCTTCGGCCGGTTCACCAGCGCGCGCGCCAACGCCACGCGTTGCTTCTGCCCGCCGCTGATCTGCCGCGGATAGTGCGCTGCGAACGCTTCCATCCGAACTTTAGCTAGTGCCATCCCGACGCGGGCTTTCGTCTCCGTTTTGGATTCTCCGCGCACGCGTAGACCGTACGCAACGTTGTCGAAGACGTTCATGTGCGGGAACAGCGCGTAGCTTTGGAAGACGGTGTGAACGGGCCGTCGATGCGGAGGTAAATTATCGAGGCGCTGCCCTTCGAGAAAGATCTGTCCCGACGTCGCCTGCTCGAATCCGGCAATGATACGCAGCAGCGTTGTCTTTCCGGATCCGCTTTCGCCGAGCAGGGTCAGAAATTCCCCGCGATCAATGCTCAGCGAGATGGACTCCAGCACTCGCTGGGCACCGAAGTTCTTGCCGACATCTTCTATGCGCAGGAACGCTGGTTCAGCTCCCGGCGCTGCAGCCTCGCGCTCGACCGTGACGGGATGACTACTCAATGAACCTCCCGGTATGCAGTGGAGCGTTCATTGGCTGGCCTTCACTTCGTTCCATATTTCCGTGTACTTTGCGCGCCGCGGCACATCCTGCCAGAAGACAATCTGCCTCTGATAGTTGTCGATATCGTCCAAGTGCAGTCCGTGGCGCTGTTCGGACGTCATTAGAGACGCAGCCTCAGGATTCGCTGGAATGTACCCCGTCACATCGCTGAGCTGTTTCTGCGTCTGCGCGGAGATCATGTAATTCAGCAGCGCGTAGGCAAGATCCTTATTCTCGCTCGATGACGTGATCATCAGATGATCGATCCAGCCAGTCGTGCCTTCGGCTGGAATCTCTTCCTCGATCGGCAGACCCGCCTTGCGAAGCTGGTTCGTGACCAGCGGCCATCCCATTGCCGCGATCACTTCATGGTTCTGAAAGAGATTCGTAAGCTCTCCGCCTGTGCTCCACAGCTTGCGGACATTTGGCTTCAGCGCGATCAGCTTGGCCTTTACCTCTTCAAGCTGTGAGTCGGTGAGGTTGTAAATTGCTGTCGGGTCCTGCTTCCCGAATCCCAGCACTTGCGCGGCCATATATACCGACGAGAGATCGTCCCACAGCGATAGCTTGTCGTTGTACTTCGGGTCCCACAGTTCGGCCCAGGTCGCTGGCTTTTGCGGGAAGGCAGTTTTGTCGTAGAGAAGCGGATTCGGCCCCCAGGTCAGCGGAACCCCATACACCTTGCCGTCATTCTTCACCAGCGGCATGCTGGTCAGCTTGGGAGAAACCTGCGAGTAGTTCGGGATCTTCGACAGATCAAGGGGCGCGGTCAGTCCGGAGCGCGACAGCATTGTCGCTACGTCGCTCGAAGGCGAGATGACATCATAGTTCGATGCGGCTCCGCCGCGCAGCTTGGCGACAAGCTCGTCGCTCGATCCCATGTAGGCGGCAACGACCTTGCAGTGGCAGGTGGCCTCAAATCCCTGAATGAAGGAAGGGTCTGCATAGCCCTCCCAGACCAGCAGGCTCAGCGTAGGCGCGGGCTTCCGGCAACTTGAAACAAAACACAGCGTGCTGAGCGCCAAAAAAAGAAAGAGGCTCCCGAGACTGGTTCGCGGGGCATTCCTTCGAAGGTTCAACAAGTACCGCTCCTCAATATCGCGGAGGCAACCTCATCGGGTCCCTCTTAAGGATGATTCACGGAAACACAATGCTGGCGCGCAGTTTCGCTTGACACGAAGTGCGAAGTTTACTTATTTTTGCAAAATTACTACAAGGTTTTGCGCGTGGCAATGTCTTTCCTGAGAAACTGAAGTGAAGGCCGCAAATCAGCGGGCTCGAATTGCCTGGACAGGCGAAAACGGCTGAAACAAGGGGCGCGCCAGCAATGGCTTCTCATTCAAAGCAAGATGGCTGTCGAATTGCGCGCGGTACCGTTGTGCGTCCATTCCGGACCGCGTTTCGCAGAATCTCTGGCCATCTGAAGACCCCCCGGCGTATCTTCCCGCAAATCTTGTCCAGACGCTTTCGCATCGCTGGCACATTTTGCCGGCAGCGCTGGTTCGCGCGCTATGCGAGGAGTGAGTCGCTCCTGTGCCCGCATGATCGAGTTTCAAGCCTGCAGGCGATCGGCCATCTGGTTGGCAATTTCAGGATGATGTCGCTTCTGCCTTGTTGACCTATTGAGCGCTCCGGGACCGTTCGCACTCGCCGGAGCAAAGGAGAACTCTGATGCATCCCCTTCTCGAAAAGGAACTCTCGACATTTGAATCGCGTACCCCCTCTTCGCGCGCCGCACTAAAGAAGGCTGAACCTCGCCTGCCGCTCGGTGTAGCCAGCAACTTCCGCAGCTACGAACCCTGGCCGCTCTTCATCAAAGACGCCAAGGGCTCGCACATCCACGATCTCGACGGAAACGAGTACATCGACTTCAACCTCTGCTTCGGCGCGTTGATGGCGGGTCATTGTCATCCCGCTGTTGTGGCCGCGGTGCAGGAACGTCTGGAAATCGGCACGATGTTCGGCATGCCTCACACCCTCGAGTACGAGCTGGCCGAGGAAATCTGTCAGCGCTTCCCGGTCGAGCAGGCGCGCTTTGGCAGTAGCGGCACCGAAGTCACGATGCATGCCATCCGTTTGGCGCGCGGATTCACCGGTCGCGACAAGATCATCAAGATGGAAGGCGCCTACCACGGAGTGCACGACTCCGTGATGGTCAGCATGAAGCCCAAGGCCGAGCTCTACGGCGATCCCGATAGACCAACGCAGGTACCTGCGGGCGGTGGCGTCCCAGCCGACACGGTAAGGAACACGCTCATCGCCCAATTCAACGATCTGGATGCGGTGAAGAGGCTGTTCGCTGAAAATCCTGGTGAGATCGCCTGCATTATCGTCGAGCCGATCATGATGAACATCGGCATCTGCATGCCGGAGCCGGGATATCTGGAAGGGCTACGCGAAATCTGCACGAAAGAAGGCGCATTGTTGATCTTCGACGAGGTTAAGACCGGCGCCAAGCTGGGCCGCGGCGGAGCATGCGAGTACTTCAACATCAAGGCGGATATCGTCACGCTGGCCAAGTCGATCGGCGGAGGATTTCCTCTGGCGGCCTTTGCCACGAGTAAGGAAGTGATGGACATGATCGCGCAGCATAAGGTCTTCCACGCAGGCACCTATGCGACCAATCCGCTGGTAATGGCCGCCGGCCTCGCTACATTTCACCACGTGCTGACGCCCGAGGGTTACGCGCACATAGGCAAGATCAGCGATGCATTGGTCGAAGGCTACAAGCAGATCGTGAGGAAGAACAGCATCGAGGGCTACATTGAGAGTGCCGGTGCAAACGGAGCTTTGCTCTTCTACGCTAAGAAGATTCGCAACTATCGCGAATGGTTGATAGTGGACACCGACCTCTGGCGGCTCTACTGGTTCGGAATGGTGAACCGCGGCGTGATGCCGCAGCCCTACTGGTGGGACGAGCAGTGGACGATCTCTGTCGCACACTCGCTGGCCGACGTCGACCGCCACTTGTCCGCCTTTGAAGAATTGGCTCCATCTATCGCGAAAGCGCAACAGGAGAGCTCGGCCCAGGTAGTCGGTTAATCCCAGGGGGAGGCAGCCGTTGGCAAAGGTCGTTCCGGGCGGTAATCACATTCCGGGCCTCAAGCGCGTACTGGGCCGCGGAGACCTGATCCTGTTGTTCATTGTTGCGGTCGCAAACCTCAACATGGTGCCGCCCATCTCTGCCTCCGGACCCATCACCCTGTGGCTTTGGGTCGCCGCCATGGTTTGTTACTTCTGGCCGCAGGGCGCCGCCGTCACCGAGCTCTCGCAGAAGTGGTCAGGCGAAGGCGGCATCTACCTTTGGGCCAAGCGCAGTTTCGGCGAGCAGCACGGTTTCTTCGCCGGATGGTGCTACTGGCTTTCGAACGTCTTCTACCTGCCCACGGTTGTACTCTCCTGCGTCGGCGTAGGTTTGTACGTATTTGGTCCGCGCATTCAAAAGCTGGCCGACAACCCCCTCTTTACTTCCAGCATGGCAATAGGTTTACTGCTGTTCCTGCTGGCGCTTAACATTCGCGGGCTCTCATTCGGCAAATGGATCAACAACCTCGGCGGAGTTGGAACAGTCGGCGGAGCCGCGGTAGTTATTCTGCTGGCCGCGCTCACTCTGCATCATCACGGCAGCGCGCTACATCGCGTCGATCTGCACCCGCAGTTCCACGATTGGCGACTGCTTGCGGCATTCGGAACCATCTGCTACAGCCTCGTCGGCCTGGACCTCGCGTCCATCATGGGCGATGAGATCCGCGATCCGAAGCGCAATCTGCCCGTCGCAATCTTCTGGGGCGGACTCATCGCCGGCCTCATCTACATCGGAACGACCACGGCAATGCTGATTGCTCTCCCCCATCAAGAGATCGGCATCCTCTCTGGCATCCTGCAGGCGATCAACGTAATGGCCACGCATAACGGCTTGCTCTTCGTTGTTGCGCCGCTGGCATTTCTCGAGTGCATCGCGATCCTGGGCACCGCTTCCGCCTGGTTCAGTGGTGCGGCCCGCTTGCCCTTCGTTGCCGGCATCGATCGCTATCTGCCTCCGGTTGTGGGCAAGATTCATCCTCGCTTCCGGACGCCGTATGTCAGCCTGATCATCTACGCTGCGCTGTCATCCCTGCTCACGCTCATGAGCTTCCTCGGCGTCTCGGTTGGCGAAGCTTACCTTACGCTGCTGGACCTCGCCGTGATTCTGCAGCTTCTGCCCACCTGCTATCTCTTCGGAGCGCTGCTCAAGCACACCCTGGACGGCCGCAGTGCCCTCAACGCGCCGAAGTCTTATCTGCTGGCCAACGGATTTGCCGGCATGCTTGCCGCCACGGTCGGCCTCATCGTCGCGTTCATCCCTTCACGTTCGGTGAACTCAATCTGGTTATATGAGATTAAGCTGATTATCGGCTGCCTGTTGGTCTTTGGATCGGCATACCTCTTCTATCGCAACGCGCAGAAAACTGCTTCGAATGTTGATCCGGTGCCCGACGCGGCCGCAGCGCTCTCGCATTCTGGCGAGTAAAGAATTTGGAAGGACTGCAACATGACTGTAACGCAAAGCAAACTGGAACCAATGCTGATCAACGGCGAATTGCGGGAAGGGAATTCGATCAAACGCATTCCCGTCTATGATCCCTCCACCGAAGAAGTCATTGCCGAGATTCCCGATGCGACTTCTGCCGATGTTGACGCCGCAACCACAGCGGCGCGCAATGCTTTCGACCATGGCGGATGGCCGCAGACCACGGCCCAGGAACGGGGACGCATTCTGTTTCGCATCGCGGAGAAGATTCGCGCCGAAGCGGCCTCGCTTGCCGAACTCGAATCGCGCAACTCCGGAAAGCCGATCGTCGAAGCCGAGTTCGACATCGCCGACGCCGCGACCTGCTTCGAATATTACGGCGGTCTGGCAACGAAGATTTCAGGCACCGTCAACCCAGTTCCGGACAATGCTCTCAGCCTGTCGTTGAAAGAGCCAGTCGGCGTCGCGGGTCAGATCATCCCTTGGAACTACCCGCTCCTGATGGCAGCGTGGAAGTTGGCACCAGCCCTCGCCGCAGGCTGCAGCTGCCTCCTCAAGCCGGCCGAGCAGACTCCGCTCACTGCGCTCAAGCTGGCCTCTTGGCTGGGCGAGTGCGGCGTGCCGCGCGGCGTAGTCAACGTCGTCACCGGCCTCGGAGAAACCGCAGGCGCGCGCATCGTCGAACACCCGTTGGTCGACAAGATTGCATTCACCGGTTCAGCTGCAGTCGGCAAGCTCATCATGAAGTCCGCCGCCGACACTTTGAAGCGAGTGACGCTGGAACTGGGTGGCAAGTCGCCCAACATCTTCTTTGCCGATGCCGACTTCGAAGCGGCCATCGACGGTGCGCTCTTCGGTGTCTTCATCAACCAGGGTGAAGTCTGCTCCGCGGGCAGCCGCGTGTTGGTGGAGCGTTCGATCTATCCGAAGTTTGTCGAAGCCATGACGGAGAAAGCCCGATCCATCAAGCTAGGAGCGCCTCTTGACCGCGCCACCAAGATGGGACCCCTGGTGAGCCGCGAGCAATACGATCGCGTTCGCCACTACCAGTCGCTCGGCAAAAACGAGGCGAAGTTGGCCATTGGCGGCGGCACGCCGTCCGCATTCAGTCGCGGCTACTATGTTGAACCAACGATCTTCTACGACGTCGACAACTCGGCACGGATTGCACGCGAAGAGATTTTCGGCCCAGTAGCTGCCGTCATTCCGTTCGACGACGAGGCTGACGCGTTGAAGATCGCCAACGACACTCCCTTCGGACTGGCCGCAGCCGTATGGTCGCGTGATATCTACCGCGCGCTGAGAATGGTCAAAGCAATTCGTGCCGGCATTGTCTGGGTGAATCACATGCAGCCCACGTACGTTGAAGCTCCCTGGGGCGGCTATAAGCAGTCCGGGTTCGGCCGCGAACTGGGCGTGCACGGCATCGACGAGTATCTCGAAACCAAGCAGGTTCATATCAATCTCAACGAACAACCCATCGGCTGGTACTAGAGCTATGACCACGATCAGACTCAAGGCAGAAATTCCTGGCCCGGCATCGCGCACCTTGACCGAGCGCCGGACTCACGCGGTTCCACGCGGCGTTTACGCCTCGGTGCCCGTCTTCATTCGACACGCGGAAGGCGCAGTCCTCGAAGACGTCGACGGCAATCGCTTCATCGATCTCGCTGGCGGCATCGGCACCACCAATGTTGGACATCGCAATCCCCGCGTGCTCGCAGCCGTACACCGACAACTCGACGAGTATCTCCATCTCTGTTTCTCCATCACCGGATACGAACCGTACGTGGATCTGGCGGAGAAGCTGAACGCGCTCACGCCCGGCCATTTCCCCAAGAAGACGCTGCTCGTGAACAGCGGGGCCGAAGCGGTCGAGAACGCCGTGAAGATTGCGCGCGCTCACACCCATCGTCCTGCCATCCTCTGCGTCGAGGACGCATTCCACGGCCGCACCATGCTTGGCATGTCCCTCACCAGCAAAACTCATCCCTACAAGCATGGCTTCGGGCCGTTTCTCTCCGACATCTATCGCATCCCCTACGGCCTGCCCGCTGCGTCGCGCATTGGCGAGCGTCTGTCAATGAGCCACGAGGACGTGGAGCAGCTTCTCGACCATACCTTCCGTCGCGTTGTTGCCGCTGAATCCGTCGCCGCCGTTATCATCGAGCCGGTGCTCGGCGAAGGCGGCTTCATTGTTCCGCCCGCGGGATTTCTGCCCGCACTAGCCGATATCTGCCGCAGGCACGGCATTGTCTTCATCGCCGACGAAGTGCAGACTGGCTTCGGTCGCACTGGCGAGCTTTTCGCTTGCACGCACTTTGGCATCGAGCCCGACCTTATCCTCACCGCAAAATCGCTTGGGGGAGGGTTGCCGCTTGCCGGCGTCACTGGCCGTGCAGAAATTATGGACGCGCCGATTCCCGGCGGCATCGGCGGAACTTTCGGGGGCAATCCGGCTTCTTGCGCGGCCGCTCTAGCCGTCATCGAAGAGTTTGCCGACGGATCGCTGCTCGCGCGCGCCCGCTCGCTCGGTGAGCGTTTCCAACGGCGAGCCTATGCCTGGCAGAGGCAGCATCCGTTTATCGGCGACGTGCGCGGATTGGGAGCAATGCAGGCTATCGAGTTTGTCGACCGCGACGGTGCACCCTGGGCTGCTCCGGCGAAAAAGCTGGCGCAGCACTGCCTGCGCAGCGGAGTGCTGGTGCTTACGGCAGGCACATACGACAACGTCATCCGGCTCCTCATGCCCCTGGTCATCTCCGACGAACAGTTCAGTGAGGCTCTTGAAGTGATGGAACGCAATCTGAACGCGGTAGCGGCCGAACTCGGCGAAATGGCTGTCGTCGCAAATTAACTCTCGCCTGGTCATACTTGTGTGGCCGATGACCGGCAGCTAGAACTTGCGCGAGTGCTCCTTCGCCCAGCGCTCAACGACCACCTTCTTCTCGGTGAAGAATTCGACCGAGTCGCGACCCTGCGCATGCATGATCCCGAAGAAGCTGTCCTTCCACCCGCTGAAAGGGAAGTAAGCCATGGGCGCAGCAACACCAATATTGATGCCGATGTTGCCCGCCGGAGCCTCATACCGAAAGCGCCGCGCCGCCGCACCACTCGAAGTGAACAGCGAAGCCTGGTTTCCATAAGGGCTGCGCTCGAGGAACGCCCATGCCTCATCAAGATCATTGGCGTGCACCAGGCTCAACACCGGACCGAAGATCTCCGTGTCCGTCAGTTCGCTGGTCGCAGGTACGGCATCCAGAATCGTTGGCTTCACAAAGCTGCCCTGTTCGTAGCCTGAGATCTTTGCGCCGCGTCCATCGAGCACCACCTTCGCGCCCTGCTCTTTGCCCCGGCCGATCAGCGATTCAACCCGCGCCTTGCTCTGTTGCGTAATCACCGGCCCCATCTGCACGCCTTCATCGAGGCCATTGCCCACGTGCAATTTGGCGGCCGACTCGGCGATTGCATCGCGGAACCGGCTCTGCGCCTCGCCGACAGTCACCGCCACAGATACCGCAAGACAGCGCTGTCCGGCGCACCCAAAGGCGCTATCGCTGATGATCTGGGTAGCCATGTCCATGTCCGCATCGGGCAGTACGATGACGTGGTTTTTCGCGCCACCCTGGCACTGCGCGCGCTTGCCGTTCGCGCCCGCGCGGGCATAGACGGCGCGTGCAGCGGGCGTCGATCCCACAAAACTGATCGCCCGTACCTTGGGATGATCGATCAGCGTTTCTGCCGCCGTGCGACCGCCGTTTACCAGATTAAGAACACCTTTCGGCAGGCCGGCCTTCTCAAAAAGCGGGATTACCCGCTGCATGGTGAGAGGCACGCGCTCCGAGGGCTTCAATACCACCGTGTTTCCAGTTGCGATGGCATAAGGCAGAAACCAGAAAGGAGTCATGCCGGGAAAATTCGACGGCGTAATGATCGCGGCCACGCCCAGCGGTTGCCGAATCATCATCTCGTCGATGCCGCGCGCCACGTCTTCGAGATTGTGACCTTGCATCATCATCGGAATTCCGCAGGCGACCTCGACATTTTCAATCGTTCGCCGCATCTCGGCCTTGGCCTCGGTGAAGGTCTTGCCATTCTCCTTAGTAATGGTGCGGCTCAGCTCGTCAATCTCCTCTTCGAGCAGATGCTTCAGCCTGAAAAGCGGTTGAATACGATCCTCAGGAGGGGTCCTGCGCCACGCAGGAAAGGCCGCTGCCGCCGCTTCGACAGCCTTGTTCACTTCCTCTGCGCCCGCTAGCGGCACTCGTGCCAGCACCTCGCCCGTTGCGGGATTAGGAACATCCAGCCACTCGCTGGCGGTGGACTCGACCCACTGTCCGTTGATGAAATGGGGCAATTGGGCGGAGGTTGCGACGGCTGTACTCATGGGTGAGCTCCTGGCTGATCGTGAAGAATCACGCAAACAAAGCCTACAGAAATCCTGTAATGATAATCAACTTATTGCTCTCCGCGCTCCAGGCTGCTAAAAAGATACCTTTGAAGTCCTGTTGACTCCTTGCCTCATGCTGAAAAAGCCAAAGACCAGCAAACCCGCAGCCCGAAGCCATCTTTCTTTCCGCATCTCCGAGGTTTCGAAGATGCTCAGCGTCAGCTCCTCCACGCTGCGTCAGTGGGAAAATGCGGGACTAACGCACCCCAAGCGGACCAAGAGTGGCTACCGCACCTACACGCGCGATGAAATTGAGCGGCTGAAATCCATTCAGCATCTACGATTCGAGAAAAACCTGAATGTAGATGCCATCCGCCATTTGATGAACAACACAGTCGGATCCCGGAATGGTGCCAGCCGCTCCTCCAACGGCACAAGCATGGTGCCCATCGGGAACCGTCTGCGCAAGCTGCGGCGCGAGAGATCAATGACGCTTTCGGAGGCCGCAAAAGGGACCGACCTCTCTGTAAGCTTCCTAAGCTGCCTTGAGCGCGGACAAGCGCACGCTTCTGTTGCCGCATTGCAGCGGCTGGCGGTTTTCTACAACACCAATGTTCTTTCGTTCTTTGGAGGCGAACAGCAGGCCGGCAAGCTCGTCAGGCCGGCCCAGAGGATCGAGCTTTCGAGCGAGCCCGGCGTCCACCTTGAACTGCTTGCTTTCGGTTCCACAGCCATGGAGCCGCATCTCTTCCGCCTCGCACCTGGAACATCAAGTGGCGGATCTTATCATCACGAGGGCGAGGAGTTCATCTTCGTCGTCAGCGGCAGCTGCGATGTGTGGTTGGATGAGGTTGAGCATTACCGGCTTCGCGCCGGAGACAGTCTCTACTTCTCAAGCTCGCAGACCCACCGCTGGAGCAATCCGTACAAGCAACAGGCTGTGCTGCTTTGGATCAACACGCCGCCCACCTTTTAGAGGCAGCAGGTTGAACTCCGTCTCTGTGAGCTGTGTCGCCGGACGCCCAGTCCTACATTCTGAATCGAATCGCCAGCTGGATTTGCCGCGGATCGCGCGCCCGAGTGATTTCTCCGAATAACCCGCCTGCCACAGGGGTACCGTTCGGATTCGTGCTGTAGTCCAGTTGGGCATCTCCGAGTTGGCCATCCGGATTTAGAAACTGCGTGTGGTTGAAAACATTGAAGACCTGGAAGACGAACTGGATCGTGCCTCTGTCTCCAACCGGAGTCAGCTTCTGCACTGCCAGGTCTGTATCGTCGATTGGTGGCCCGCAGCAAATGCTGCGCGGAGCACTGCCTGCCGATCCCAGCGCTGGTACAGCGAATATTGACGGATCGAAATAGTAGCCGGTCACGCCGTTCAGGGGTGTTCGCGGATTGCGGTGTGTAAAGGGCTTCACGATATCCGGCCGGCCCGGATTCTCAAAGTCGGCGCTACCCTGCAATTCCTGGTCAAGGTTGGAGTCGAATCGAATCGGAAAGCCGGTCTGCACCGTAAAGATTCCCGATGCTTGCCAGCCATCCAGCAGCACTCCGCGCGTGCCCGAATATTTGCGGACCGGCAGATCCCATACCCCGCTGAAGACGAAGCGATTGCGTGCATCGAACAGCGAGAGCGCGCGATCGCGGGCGAAGTCCAGCGGATCGAGGCTCTGCTCAAAGCTCGAGGCGTCATCCATCGATTTGCTCCACGTATAGGAGCCGAGAAATTGCAAGCCCTTTGAAAAACGCTTCTCGATCGATGCCTGCAGCGAGTTATAAGCAGAATTGGCTACGACGTTCTGCGCGAAGATGCTCGAGAAGACCGGCACTCCATCCGGAGGGCAATCCGAGCCGGAGATCGGATCGCAGTACGGCGACGAATATTTTCGCAGTCCAACCAGCGTGATCGGGCTCTGTACCACCGTGCCGCCCGGAATGAACGCCGTCGAGCCGTAAGGAAGATGCAGCCCCTGCGGAGCGATCGTTTCCCCGCCGGGAATCACATATTCCGAGTCCTCGCCATAAGGGCCGCAGTTATAGCTCGTGTCGTTGTTGTAGGCGGACGTCGCGGCAAGATCGAGACAGGTCTGCGGATTGCCATGATTCAGGTCATAGGTTGCCAGCAGTCGATGCCCCTGCGACCCGACATATCCCAGCGTCATGACTACATCTGGCGCCAGTTGCTGCTGGATCTGAATGTTGTATTGCTCGGTGTACTGTGTCCTTAGATTTGGCTCAAGCTCGCCGAACATGAGGATTGGCCGGAATGCAGACCAGTCCACCGGCTGGCCACGCTTCGGCTCCAGGAAGCCATTGAATGCGTTCGGCGATACAGTGCCCGACTGGCTCACGAAGGGAGCTTCAAAGAGTGGTGCCGACAGGCTATTGCTTCCGCCGAAAGGCGGCTCGCCCTGAAACTGCTCCAGCACCAGTTGCTCCATCGGGTTGTAGAAAATGCCGAAGCCGGAGCGAACGACCAGTTTGCCATTAAAGGCCTGCGGACTCCACGCTATGCCGACACGCGGCGCAAAGGCCTTATAGTACGTCGCGGTCAGGCCGGCAGGAATGCCTTTGTCTCCAGGCACCACCAGGCCAAGCGGAAAGACGGACTGGTTCGCACTGCCCGGTCCGCAGTCGGCAGTATCTGTGCCCAGAGAAGCCTGGCTGTCGGCAGACAGCTGACATGGAAATACCGTATCCGCCTGTCCTGCGCGAAATGTCTGAACGCGGTGCGAAACATCGGCAAGCGGCTGGTTCAGCTCCCAACGCAGCCCATAATTGATCGTCAGTGACGGCGAAACCTTGAAGCTATCCTGCGCGAAGAGATAGACGGCCCAGGCGCGGATGTTCTCCGTTTGTGGCGATCCCTCGGAATAGCTGTCCGGTAGGCCCAGGAAGTAGTTGCCGAAAAGATTCGATGCGCCGAGGTCGTTCTCGCTGCCGCCGCTGTATCCGTAAAAGCCGTTAATGTTGTAGTAGAGCGTCTGGTCGAAGCGTTGGTTGCGGATGTCCGCGCCGAACTTCATCGAATGCCGTCCAACCGTCTTCGAGAAGTTGTCCATGAGTGAATAGGTATTGCCCGTCTGCGGGAGTTCGCCCTCGCTGTCGTTGCCGATCGTGAACCCACCACTGATGCTGATATAAGGAAGGCCCTCGTGCGCCGCCCCCAGGCCGGGCGTGATCCCCAGCTTTGAATTGTTCGGTATTTGTGTCGCGTTGCCGAGGTTGTCGTAAGAATAGAGCGGTGTGTCGGTGTTTCCGTTGAAGCAGAAGGCAGCTGCAGCGCCGGTGCAGGAATTAATCACCGCATTCGTGCGCTGCGGGTGCAGAAACGTCTGCTGACCTTCGCGATAGTAAGTGATGCGAGCTTCATTCTGCGTCGTCGGGCTGATTGTCCAGGTATCGGCGATATTGATCTGCTGGTTCCGCGTGGCATTGTTGCTGCCAAATCCCGGGAGCAGATTCGGAATCTCCGCCTGGAAGCGCGTAAACGGATTGGCCTCGAAATCGTCGTCGACGTAATAGAAGCCGGTAAGCGAATTCTTTTCGCTGAAGGTGTGATCGATGCGTACCGTTCCCTGGTTTGCGCGTGCATGCTCATTCGGCGCACCCTCAAACTCGTCTCCGGCAACATTCGGATACGGCACATAATTGTTAACGATGTTAGCCGCCACCGGATCGAAGCAGCTCGTGGGAATCACATTGTTAGGAAAGATCTCGCTCCATGGCATTGCATTCCCCTGCGCCACTGCGACCGGATCAGGCGGTGTCCCGCCGGCAGCGGTGATGTCCTGCGCGCACCTGGAGCGGTTCTGAAAAATGGCCGCTGTCGTCGCGTCGGTCAAGTTGCCGGAAAATGGCGCGGTGTCATCAAACACCCCATTGCGCTCCATCTGCGTAGGTACGCGCACGCGGTCTGAACTGATGCCCTTGCGGAGCTGCCGTCCTTCATAGGAGAGAAAGAAGAACGTCTTGTCTTTGCGAATCGGTCCGCCAATCGTTGCGCCGAATTGCAGCTGCGAGTCGTCCGGCGTTGACAGGTCGAAGTAACCCTTCGAGTCCATCGACTGGTTGCGGACATAGGTATAAATGCTGCCGTGAAAATCGTTCGTACCCGATTTGGTGACCACGTTAATCACTGCGCCCGAATTCCGTCCATACTCCGCGTCAAACGTATTCGTGATCACCCGGAACTCATCGATTGCATCCGGAGACGGCTCGATACCCGGCGAGTTCACAAATAGATCGTTACCGTCACCACCGTTCACGCTGAAGTTATTCGATCGCCCGCGCCCGCCGTTGACGGAAACCGCACCCGCCTGATCGCTGCCATAAAAGAGGTCGGAGCCGCTCACGCCCGTCACGCCCGGCTGCAATTGCAGAAGCTGGTATGTGTTGCGCTCGTTCAGAGGCAGATTTTCGACCGCGCGCGAGTTAACCACCGCGCCGAGCTGCGTGGACGTAGTATCGACAATTGGCGGTACAGCCGTCACTTCCACAGACTGTGCACTCGATCCGACCGTGAGGCGAATGTCATACGTAACCGTAGCGTTGAGTTGCACAGCGATTCCGTCCGCAATGAATGACTGGAAGCCTGGCGCCTCCGCCTGCAGTCTGTACGTTCCACCCGGTACAGTGAGAAAGATGTAATCGCCGTTCTTCGCGCTCTCGGCTTTCTGCGTTACGCCCGAATCAGTGTTGGACAGCGTCAGCTTTGCCCCCGGTACGAGAGCGCCGGTAGGATCGAGCACCCGGCCGAGAACCCGGCCTGCGGTCGATTGCGCTTGAAGAAGAGGTGAAGGACACAGCAGGACAAGCGAGATGAAAAGCGGCAGACGGGGGAAGAAGAGTGGGCTCCGACGACAGCGACCTGCGGAATACAGCATTCTCTACACCTCATGAGAGGAAAATAAAGACGAGCTTAGCGTGCGAACCGAATTCCGACGGATTGCGTTATCTGCAAAAGTGTGAAGGATTGCAGAGAGCGAGAACCTTACATATATTCAGCAAGATTAGTGAAATTTTGGTGACTGTCAAGGGAAACTTGACCAGTTCCATGCTGCAGGTTGCGGGCCTGCAACGCATCACACCCAACTGCACAAGAGACGCTGCAGATTGTTGCAGAATCGACAGTACCAGCTGGAGCTATATCGGATGAGCGAAAACAACATCAGCATTCAGGCCGCTTCAACGCGGGACATATCCGAGGTGGTTCGCCTCTTCAATGCCTACCGCGACTTTTACGGCGAGGCTCCGGATGAAGCGCGTGCCCTCACCTTCATCCATGACCGCATTACGCTCGCTTTCGCGCAGCCGCCGGGCCAATTCTCCGTAGCCCAGTATTTTCTGGCGTGGATGCAGACTACGCAGGGTCGCGGAGCTGTGGGCTTCATGCACCTGATGCCCTCGGCTAACACGCTAGCTATGCGGCCCATCTGGTTTCTTGAAGATCTGTATGTAGATCCTTCCGCCCGTAGAAAGGGCGTTGCGACCGCATTTCTTCGACATGCGGAACAGTTCGCACGTAGCACTGGCGCCGAGCGCCTGACGCTCGCCACCGCCCATGACAACGCCGCCGCCCAAGGCGTCTACCGCAAGCTCGGATATGTCCGCGAAGAGCACTTTTGGATTTTTCATCGCCTGCTTCCTTAAAGAGACGTGCCGGCAACTACCGCATCTAATTCAGCAGACAAAAGTAGATTGAGAGAGAAGTAAATGTTGCAGCTTGACCGCAAAGACCTCATCGTTACTCACGCGTGGATAGGCAACCGGCGTGTGCCATCAACCGACGCTGGCACCTTCAGAGTCGAGAATCCCGCCGATGGATCCCTGATCGCAGAAGTCGCTGATTGTGGCGCCCCGGAAGCACGTGCCGCAACAGACGCGGCCTCTCGGGCCTTTTCCTGCTGGCGCAAACTTCTCGCCAAGGAGCGGGCAGCACATCTGCAGGCCTGGCTCGCGCTCGTCCGCAGGAATCAGGAAGACCTGGCCCGGCTGATTTCGCTCGAGCAGGGCAAGCCGCTCGTCGAGAGCCGTGGCGAGGTGGCCTATGGTGCCGGTTATATCGAGTGGTTCGCCGAAGAGGCCAAGCGCACCTATGGAGACGTGATTCCGGAGACCGCCCCTGGCCGAAAGATCATCGTCACCAAGGAGCCTGTCGGCGTGGCCGCCGCAATCACCCCGTGGAATTTCCCCATCGCCATGTTGGCTCGCAAGATAGCGCCTGCACTTGCTGCCGGCTGCACCATTGTCGCCAAGCCTGCGGAAGATACGCCCCTCTCTGCGCTTGCGCTGGCGCTGCTCGCGTCAGAGGCAGGAGTGCCTGCAGGGGTCATCAATGTCGTTCCTGCATCGCGCAGCCGAGCCGCATCCGTTGCCGATGCATGGCTCGAAGACGAGCGGGTGCGGAAGCTGTCTTTTACGGGATCAACCGCCGTAGGCAAGCATCTGGCGCAAGCCTCCGCGCCCACCCTCAAGCGGCTGTCGCTCGAACTCGGCGGAAATGCTCCCTTCATAGTTTTCGAAGACGCAGACCTCGACCAGGCAGTGAAGGGAATGATCGCTGCCAAGTTCCGCAATGCCGGACAGACCTGCATCTGCGCCAACCGTATCTATGTCGCCGACGCCATCTACGACGACTTCGCCGAACGCGCCGTTGAGGCTGTTTCGAAGCTGCGGGTAGGTGCAGCCGGTGAAGGTGGCGCAGAGATTGGCCCGCTAATCAATGCCAAGGCTCTCGAAAAAGTAGAGCGCCACGTCGCGAATGCCGTCGAGCGGGGCGCCCGTGTGCTCATTGGCGGCGAGCGGCACGCATTGGGAAGATATTTTTACGAACCGACCGTGCTCGCCGATGTCGACTCGACAATGAGCCTTTCCTGCGAAGAGACGTTCGGCCCGGTTGCGCCGCTCTTCCGTTTTAGTACCGAGGAAGAGGCGATCACGGCGGCAAACAGCACACCCTTTGGCCTTGCCGCCTATTTCTACTCGCGCGATATCGCCCGCGTGATGCGTTTCGCCGCTGCCCTGGAATCCGGAATGATCGGCATCAACGAAGCTGCCATCTCGACTGAAGTCGCGCCCTTCGGCGGAGTGAAGGATTCCGGTTACGGACGCGAAGGCTCATCCTACGGAATCGACGAATATCTGCAGATCAAGTATCTCTGTCTCGGCGGCCTGAGCTAGGCGAGATCAGGGCAGCTTGCAGCAGTCTTCCTTTTTCGGCGGTTCGTTATTGCTCGCGTCGAGTGCGACCTTCCACGATCCGTCGGCCTGCTTCTTCCACACAGTCATGTAGCGTCCGCTCGTCACGCCTGGCGTGCCGTCTTTCTGCTTGAAATGCCCTTCATAATGTCCCCAGGTGAAGCCCATATCGCCCGCGGGACTCATGCGCCCTCCATCCGGCTTCCAGGTCAGCTGGTAGTCGGCAGGCGACCATTTGGTGTCGGCGACGATAGCGGCGCGGCCCACGACGGGAACCTGCCCGTTCGACAACGTCACCGCATCATCGGCAAACCACTTCGCAAAAGCCGCGCCTCCGCCCTTCGCAGTATCTGCGGCGAACTTCGCCTCCAGATCGAACAGGAACGCGACGCCCGGCGAGTATGTCGGATTGGTCAGTGCGTCTGCGCTTGTAGCCGGCGTGCTCGGTTCGAGCGTTTGGCCGGAGACCGATTGCAGGAAAAAGAGTCCCCCGACGACTAAAAGAAAAACTACGCGAACCATTCTCTGACTCATACCTCCACAACTACCGAGCGAGTTCGTGAAGCACTATGCTATACGTTTTCAATCCTCATTTCTGACGATGAATACAAATGCTCGGAAACGCAATTTGACGGCGTGGATAGCTGCTGGAGGGATCCTCTATGCCGCGGGCGTCGCCGTTGCCATGTTCGCTCAACTGCATACCGGTGCGGCCATTCGCATCATTTCTCTCCTTGTCTTCGCCGTCGCTGCACTCCGCAAGCGTTCCCTCACCGGCTGGATCTTCCTCGGAATGCTGGCCGGGCTCGAACTCGGCCTTGACGCCCCTCGCGTGGCCATCTCCATCAAGGTTCTCAGCGACATCTTTCTGCGGCTGATCAAGGTCATCGTCGCCCCGCTGATCTTCGGCACGCTCGTCACCGGCATTGCCAGCCACGGACAACTGCGCACGGTTGGTCGCCTCGGCCTCAAGTCCCTCATCTACTTTGAGGTGCTTACGACGATGGCCCTTCTCATCGGGCTCGTCGCCATCAACGTCTCAAAGGCTGGCGTTGGCCTCAACACCGCCGCCGCGCCCACCGTCGCAGCTGAACACCGTAGTCAGCTCCTGATCAATCCTGAGCCTGAGCAGCCTGCTCTCTCCTGGCAGCAATTCCTTATCCGCATCTTTCCTGACAACATCGCCAAAGCGGTCGCCGACAACCAGATCCTGCAGGTTGCCGTCTTCGCCATCCTCTTCGGACTCGCACTCGGCCGCCTAAGCGAAGCCAAACGCGCCCCCATGGTGCGCCTCGCCGAGTCGCTCACCGAAACCATGTTCGCCTTCACCAATCTCGTAATGTACTTTGCGCCCATCGGAGTCGCCGCGGCGCTTGCATATACAGTGGCGCATTCCGGCCTCGGAGTGATGCTCAACCTCGGTAAGCTGCTCCTGACTCTCTACATTGCGCTTATCGCCTTCGCGCTGCTCGGAATGTTGCCGGCTGCGCTGCTGGCGCGCATCCCGGTCAGAGAGTTCCTGCGCGCGGTTGCCGAGTCCGCGACCATCGCCTTCGCCACCAGCACCTCCGAGGCGGCGCTCCCGCGTGCTATCGAGTCGATGGAGGCCTTCGGCGTGCCGCGCAATATCGTCGGCTTCGTCATTCCGACCGGCTATAGCTTCAACCTTGCCGGTACAGCGCTTTATTCAACGCTTGCATCTGTATTCGTGGCGCAAGCGGCAGGCATCCACATGAGCCTCACCCGGCAGATTGTCATGCTGGGCACGCTCATGGTCACCAGCAAAGGCGTGGCGGGAGTCCCGCGTGCCGTGCTGGTCGTGCTGCTGGCCACCGCATCAATCTTCGGCTTGCCCGAGGAGCCGATCTTTGTCCTGCTCGGCGTTGACGCCCTGATGGATATGGGCCGAACCACCATCAATGTCGTCGGCAACTGCCTTGCATCGGCGGTCGTCGCCCGCTGGGAGGGCGAGTTCCGGGCAGAAGCTGCTTCCCCTCAGGCGGTTGCCGTGCTGACCGACTAACCTGTCACTGCTTGATATACTGTAATGACGAAGTTAGCCAGTTCCCGGCAGTAAGGCCCCGAATGCGGGGTCTTTTTTGATACTGGGCAACTCGGTCGCGTCGGTCGGGTTTAAACCGACGGACGACTTCGTTTGATTCATGGGCAAACTACTCGACACCGTCCACTCTCCGGCAGACATCAAGAAGCTTTCGATCCCTCAGCTGGAAACTCTTGCGCAGGAGATTCGCGAACGGCTGATCCTCACCCTGTCGAAAACCGGCGGCCACCTTGGTCCAAATCTCGGCGTCGTCGAACTGACGCTCGCCATGCACTACGTCTTTGACACCCCTACCGACCGGTTTGTCTTCGACGTCAGCCATCAGGCCTACATTCACAAGCTGCTTACGGGACGCCGCGAGCGCTTCGAGACCATCCGCCAGCCCGGCGGACTGAACGGCTTCATGCTGCGCACGGAGAGCGAGCACGACTCCTACGGCGCCGGACACGCCGGCACAGCGCTTTCCGCCGCCCTGGGCATGGCCGTCGCGCGCGATCTCGCCGGTGGCAAGGAGCACATCATCGCCCTCGCCGGAGACGCCGCCTTCACCAACGGCATTTCTTTCGAAGCGCTGAACAATATCGCCGACCAGACCAAGCGCCTGATTGTCGTGCTCAACGATAATGAGTGGTCCATCGACCGCAATGTCGGCGCGATCGCCAAGTATCTGCACAAGATCGTCACCAACGAACACGTGACGCACCTCCACGACAGCGCGGCGCGCCTCCTCGAACGCTTCGGCGGCAAAACTGCCGTCAATGTCGTTCGCCGCGCAGAAGAAGCCGCCAAAGGCCTGCTCTGGCCGTCAGTATTCTTCGAGGAGTTCGGGCTCACCTACTACGGTCCGCTCGACGGCCACAACGTTGGCTTGCTCGTCGAGACATTCAAGTTCCTCAAGCAGCAGGACAAGCCCGTCCTTCTCCACGCGATCACCCAGAAAGGCCGCGGATTTCAGCCCGCCCTCGACAAGCAGAAGAAGTTTCACGGACTCGGGCCCTATGATCCCGAGACAGGCGAGACCAAGCCGGTCGGCCAGCACACTTACTCCGAGGTCTTTGCCGAAACACTGGTAAAGCTGGCCAACGAGAACGACAAGCTGGTGGCTATCACCGGCGCCATGCCCAACGGCACCGCGCTCGATCTCTTCAAGCCGCATCATCCGAAGAAGTACTTCGACGTCGGCATCGCCGAGGAGCACGCCGTCATCTTCGCAGCCGGCATGGCCACTCAGGGCTACAAGCCCTTCTGCGCGATCTATTCCACGTTCCTGCAGCGGGCCTTCGATCCCATCGTGCACGACGTCTGCCTGCAGAATCTGCCCGTTGTCTTCTGCATGGACCGAGGTGGGTTGAGCGGCGACGACGGCGCAACGCATCACGGACTCTTCGACATCAGCTACCTGCGCGGCATTCCCAACATCATCCACATGGATCCCAAGGATGAAGACGAGCTCGCCGACATGCTCTACACCGTCATGCTTCACGATGGCCCTGCAGCGGTTCGCTACCCGCGCGGCATCGGTCCTGGAGCAGCTGTGAAGGAACATCCGGTCGCCCTGCCCATCGGCAAGGCCGAGGTAATCCGCGACGGTGATGAGTTTGCCATCTTCGGGCTCGGCGCGCTGTTGCCCATGGCGGGCGAACTGGCCGACAGGCTGGATCAGCAGGGACACTCCGCAGCAGTAATCAATCCGCGATTCGTAAAGCCCTTCGATCGCGAGCTGCTCGCCTCCTACGCCAGGCATGTGACCGCGATCATTACATTCGAGGATCACGTTCTGATGGGTGGTTTCGGCAGCGCAGTGCTTGAGGCGCTGAGCGAAATGGGCCTCAATACCCCACTCATTCGTATCGGCTGGCCCGACCGCTTCATCGAGCATGGCAAGGTCGATCAGCTCCGCGCCCGCCACGGTATCAGCGTGGAAGCGGCGATGGAAAAGCTGGCGCCATATCTCAATGTCAAGCGCAAAGGATTGCGACGGCTGGTCGTGCGCTAAAAGGTAAGGCGAGTCGCAACTGGACTCGCCTCGCCACGTTGATCAGTTTGGCATCAGCACCGTATCGACAACGTGAATAACGCCATTGGACTGATACACATCGGCAATCGTCACCGTAGATGTGCCGCCCTTTTCATCCGTCAGCACGATCTTGCCGCCTTGAAGCATTGCTGTGATAGTTCCACCTTCAACGGTCTTGATCTCGGCCTTACCTCCGCCATCCTTGATCATCTTCTTCAGGTCCCTTGAGGTTACTTTGCCTGGAACCACGTGGTAGGTGAGAACCTTCGTCAGCATTGCCTTGTTCTCAGGCTTCAGCAGCATATCGACCGTCCCCGCAGGCAGTTTGGCAAATGCTTCATTCGTCGGTGCAAATACCGTGAAGGGCCCGCTGCCTTCCAGCGTATCAACCAGCCCGGCAGCTTTTACCGCCGCCACCAGCGTTGTGTGATCCTTCGAGTTCATCGCGTTCTCAACGATATTCTTCGTTGGATACATCTGGGCTCCGCCCACCATCGGATCCTTTTGTGCGTGCGCCGCTGCTCCGGCAACACCAAGAACTGCCGCCAACATCCATGCGTAATACTTCCTCATACGAATTCCTCTCCTATGTAGCTCTGTACTTCCGGATGGAGTACGCGTGAGAAGATGCGAGTGGATGTGCGCTCTGGCCCTTACTTTCCATGGATCTCGTGGCGGCCTTTTATGGGAACGAAGAACACGGACGGGATGTTGATGTCTCCACAACGTCGCCCTAACAGGTATCCTGTACACAGCTCCCACCGCTTGCCGAAGTGGAAACCGTTAAGGCGGACGCGTGGAGAATCGCACCTGTGATGTCCACTCCGGCTCCCGTCAAAAATCGCGTACACGTCTCCGCCAGTGAGCGATGGATCGTAGCAATCGGTGTATGGAAGCTGCTTGAGGCCGCCCTGTTCATCATCCTGGGCGTCGGCGCGCTCAAACTTCTCCACAAAGATCTGGTGGACGTCGTTACTCGCTTCATTATCGATCTGGGCCGCGACCCAGAAGGCCACTTCGCCAACCTGATTCTGGACAAGGTGGCGCTGATTGATCCCCACCGCCTCAAGCAGATCAGCCTCGCCATCTTTGCGGGAGCCGCTCTTCACATGCTTGAAGGGGTCGGACTGGTCCTGCGGAAGGTCTGGGCCGAATACGTAACACTGATCCTCACCGCGTCCTTCCTGCCTTGGGAGGTCATCGAGATCATCCGGCATGTCACCTGGATCAAGGTCGTCCTTCTGCTGGTCAACCTTGCAGTTGTCATTTATCTCGTCTTTTATGTCCAGATGATGAATGTTCGCCGAAGAGCAACTCAGCAGGAATCCTGACATTCCGGGCGGAAAGCGGCATGTATTATCGCCAAATTTTCGCTTTACCTTGAGTCCTGTGATCTGGCAAGGGTCTTCTGATCGCACCGAATCAGATTAGATAACACGATATCTTGTGCTTTGATCTGGCGATTGACCCCACCAGTTGATGTTTACGGTCCGCATCCACCAACCCCCTCTTCTTCCAATCAGTTAGCCCGAAAATGTCCCGTTTTTCCACTTGGACGCGCTTCATTCCTGCGCTACGATTGTGGACGAAAGCGGTCAAAAAAGGTCCAAAAGGGAGTAGCGAGCTTGCTTTTGGGTCGGCATCACCTCAAAGGATGGATTCACCGGAAGATCTGGGAAACGGTGAGGACTTTTGACCGAAATGGGAATCGATGTTCCGTGGAAATCACCCAACCCGGGTTGACGAGAAGGGGCGGCTCAAGCTGCCGGCCGACTTCAAGCGCGTGGTTGAGGAGAAATACGGAGCGGGAACGCAGTTTTATATCACCAGCCGCGACGGTAACGACGCGGAGATTTATCCGATGCAGGAATGGGAAAAATTCGAAGAGAAGCTGGCTGAAATTCCCAACTTCAATCCTGCCAAGAAGAAGCTGTTGAACTTCGTGAACTATTACGGGCAGACGACCGAGATGGATGCACAGGGGCGGGTGCTGTTACCGCAGATCCTGCGCGAGAAGACCAACACGTTGGGCGATGTGCTCGTGTTTGGCATGCAGACGTTTTTAAAGGTCACCAACCGCGAGGCGTTCGTTGCCAGCCTCGAACCGATGACCGAAGCGGACGAGCGCGAGCTCGAGAATTTCAAGCTGTAACCACCCCCCAGGGGGAGCACATGGACGAGCGTGAGCGGCATGTGCCGGTTCTTTTACAACCAGCGATCCGATACCTGAATGTGCGCCGGGGCGGCACCTATGCAGACGCCACCCTGGGTTTTGCGGGACATTCGAGTGCAATCGCGCCGGAACTTGGTCCGGAAGGCAAGCTCATCGCATTCGACCGCGACCCCGAAGCGATGGCCCGGGCAACGGCCAGGCTCGACGCGCTGCGCGAGGAGCTAGGGCCGGAAATGCCCGAAGTCATCCTGCACGATGTGGAGTTCTCCGAGATGGCCGAGCGGCTGCCGCCGGCAAGCCTCGATGGCCTACTGGCCGACTTCGGAGCCAGCTCAATGCACTTCGACGAAGCGCACAGAGGATTCAGTTTTCAGGCGGAAGGCCCCTTGGACATGAGGATGAATCCTCGCCAGGGGGCCACTGCTGCACAAGTGGTAAACCAGTTCGGCGAAAAAGAGCTTGCCGACCTGATTTACGAATTCGGAGAGGAAAGGAGGTCGCGGAGAATCGCCAGAGCCATTGTCAGGGCCCGGCCGATTGCGACGACGGCACAACTTGCCAGAATCGTAGCGGCCGCGGCCCCGGCGATGAAATCCGACAGGATTCACCCGGCGACGCGGACCTTTCAGGCCCTTCGAATTTACGTAAATGCCGAGCTCGACGAGATCAGCGCGCTGCTTGAAGCCGCTCCCGCGCTGTTAAAGCCCGGAGGAAGGCTGGTAGTGATCAGCTTTCACTCTCTCGAAGACCGGCTGGCGAAAGATGCGTTGCGCGAAGGCGCGCAGCAGGGAATTTATGAAGTCCTGACGCGGAAGCCGGTAACGGCGGAAGCAGAGGAAACGGATCGCAATCCGCGGGCACGCAGCGCGAAGCTGCGGGCAGCGGAGAGAAAGGCAGTTTAGAAATCGGGCCGGGGTCGTCCCACCGCACCAAATGGCGAAAGTAGTTCAAGACGAGCCTCGTAAGATTCCCTCCAGAAAATAGCGACCCAGGCCCGGTCGTTCGAGGGAGAAGACGTACCGAAGAAATTGCAGGAAGCAAGTTGTAAGTAGCAACCAGCAGGCTAATAGCTAATCCCTAATGGCTAATGGCTGTTTTTCAGGAGACACCCATGGCGACACAGGCAATCGCAGCGCAGCCCGGTTTGGAAGCAGGCCGCAGCAGCTATGACCGGATCATGGAGCGCAACATGGCGCTTCTGGCCGCGCAGCAGCGCGCGCGGCGCGGCCCTACGCCGGAGGTCTTCTTCGTCAAGCGCTTCGACAACTCGCGTCTTGTGAAGGCCGCCGATCCGCAGCGTGTCAGGGAAATGCGCATCTTCGCCTGCGCCATGGCCCTGCTTTTCGGACTCATCATGATGTATGGCTGGCAGCACCTGAGCTCCATCGAGTACGGCTACCGCATCGAGTCGGAGAAGCAGCAGGTCCAGCAGCTCGAGGAGCAGAACCGCCAGCTTCGCCTCACCGAAGCGCAACTCGGAGATCCTGCCCGCATCGACCAGATGGCTCGCCAGCTGGGGCTCACTGCTCCGCGTCCCGGACAGGTTGTTCGCCCCGACGCAACCGCTGACCCGAACGCGCCCGCGTTAGCTGAGGCCGCGGTCCCCGCGCCGCCTATTCGTTAGTTTCGGACCCCTTCGGGAGAGGAGCTCGCTGCGCAGTGAAGAGTCCTTCAATTTCTCCCCCGGTTTTCAATCCGCCGTCGCCCGCTTCGGTTTCCAGGACCGGTATCGTCACGCCCATGAGCCGCATGCGCGTGCTCAACATCCTCGTTTTCTTCGCATTTTGGTCGGTGATCATCTCTGGCCGCCTCGTCTGGCTTCAGGTCTTCCGTCACCAGGAGTTCGTCGAACGTGCGGCCATGCAACAGGAACGCGGCTTCGAGGTTGCCCCGCGGCGCGGCGTTCTTTACGATCGCAACCTGCATGAGCTGGCGATGACCGTTTTAGTGGACTCGGTCTATGCCGTCCCAAAGGAAATCGGCGATGCGCGCCCACAGACCGCAGCCGCGCTCGCCAAAATCGTCCATACCGATCCGACCGACAGCTTCACTTCACAGCAGCAGATCCTCGCCCGCCTGACTGCCTCCCGTAACTTCGCTTGGATCGCCCGCAAGCAGGACGCCGCAGTCATCGACAAGGTGAAAGCCCTCAATCTGAAGGGCATCTACATCCAGAAAGAATTCAAGCGCTTTTACCCTGACAATAAGATCGCCGCGCAGGTTCTCGGCTACGTCGGCATCGACGACAACGGACTCGGAGGCCTGGAGCAGAACTACGATGAAGATCTGCACGGCACCCCAGGCCACATGCTGACCGCGCTCGACGCCCGGCGCCATGTTCTTGGCAGCGCCGAGCGCGAACCGTTACCCGGCGAGAACCTCGTCCTCACCATCGACGAGAACATTCAGTTCATGGCCGAGAAAGCCCTGGACCTCAACATGGAACGGACGCACGCAGAATACGGCACGGTCGTCGTTCAGGATCCGCACACCGGGCAAATCCTTGCGCTTGCTGTCCGGCCTACATTCAATCCGAATGATTTTCGCCATGCCACGACGAATCTGCTGAAAGACCACGCGGTGAGCGATGTCTACGAGCCAGGCTCCACGTTCAAGCCGGTCACCTATGCCGCAGCGCTGGAAGAGAAAGCGATCACTCCAGACAGCATGGTGGATTGCGGTGGCGGCGCGCTCAGCATCGCCGGCCACACGGTCCACGATGCTCCCGGCGAGCACTATGGATTGCTTCCGGCGTGGAAGGCCCTTGCGGTTTCGAGCAATGTCTGCGCGATCCGCGTAGGCGAACGCGTGGGCCCCGAGCACCTCTATAAATACATTCGCGCGTTTGGATTTGGTGAGCGCAGCGGCATTGAGCTTCCGGCTGAAACGAGAGGGTTGCTGGAGCCGCTGAAGCTTTGGGGCCCGGCCTCCATGGGCGCCATTCCCATGGGTCAGGAAATTGCCGTTACGCCCGTGCAGATCGTCACCATGGTTTCAACCATCGCCAACGGCGGCGTCTATCTGCCTCCCCACATACTCCTGGAGAGCACCGACCTTACCAGGGGCGATCCGAAGCTGAAGCCTGTGGCTTTCCATCCTGAGACCAGTTTGCCCGACCAGTTGCCGGAGGGCGCGAACCGGGTGATCTCGGAACTGACCGCGGCCCAGCTGCGAAAAATGATGCAGGATGTGGTGCTCATGGGCACTGCGCACGGGGCCGTTCATCTCAATGGATACAGCGCGGCGGGCAAGACCGGAACCGCGCAGAAGATCGATCCCCGCACCCACACCTATTCGAAGACCAACTTCGTCGCCTCGTTCGTCGGATTCGCCCCAGTCAACAATCCCGCCATCACCATTGCCGTAGTGATGGATTCGCCCTCGCACAGCATGCACTTTGGGGCGCAGGCCAGCGCGCCTGTCTTCCAGGACCTGGCTCAGCAAATCCTCGAATACTTGGGCGTGCCTCACGATGAGCCGATGCAGACTCCCGCGACGATGGCGAAGACTGAGCAGATCGCGCCAGACGAAGCCCCGCCAGAGCACATCGACGATCTCGAATCACTCTTCGCCGAGGTGAACAATCTGCCCGCGGACGACCCTCTGCGTGCCAGTGCTCCCGCGCCGACCCGCTTGCCTGAGTCAAAAACGGAAGACGTGGCGCACCAACCAGCTCCTGATTCCACCGCATCTCTGAATCCACCGCCAGTACCAGCCGCGCCGCAAACAACCTCGAGTCCGTCCGAACCGCCGCAAGGCTCCCCAGATCCGCCAGAGCCCGCAGCCCAGCCCGTCCTGCCAACACGGCAGCCAGTCAGCAGCGGCTCCGTGATTGTCGCGTCAACGCAGCGTGTCGCCGTACCGTCGTTTGTAGGTGAGCCCGTACGTAAGGTCATTGAGCAGGCTGGCGGAGCTGGCCTGGGGGTTCAGGTCCTGGGCAGCGGCATTGCCCGCGGACAGGCACCGGCCGCCGGCACCATGGTACCCGCCGGCACCGAAGTGGTTGTTCGCTTCGCGCGTTAATGGAGTGATTCAAGCCTGTTGTCGGGCACTCTCAAATATGTCAGAGTTTTGGTATGGATAAGGATCAGGTCCTCTTCATCTTGCGGCAACATGCTCCTGAACTGAAAGCAGCTGGCCTTGTTCACCTTCGTTTATTCGGCTCGGTCGCACGCGGGGACGCGACTGCTCACTCCGATGTGGATCTGATGGCCGACTTCGACAAGTCGAAGCGCCTGACGCTCGTTACTCTCGGCAGTCTGCAAAGCCGCCTCGAGGATCTGCTGGGAGTCAATGTCGATTTATCCTCTGCAGACTGGATGAAGGATCCCGTTCGCAAGCATGCTCTCGAAGAGGCTGTCATTGCCTTTTAGAGAAGCGGCGGCGCATTGGGCAGACATTCAGGAGAGCATCAAGCTGATCGAGTCTTTTCTCGTCGACCATGATTTCGAAACATATCAGTCCGACCCGATGATGAAATCAGCCGTCGAGCGTCAAATGCAGATTATCTCGGAGGCTGCCGTCAGGTTAGGCGCTGAGGCAGAAAAGCACTGTCCTGGCCTTGATTGGAAGGGCCTGCGCGGCATGGGAAACGTCTTGCGGCACGCCTACCATCGAATAGATGACAGAATTGTCTGGGATGCGGTGAAGGAAGATCTACCCATGCTTAAATCGTGCGTGGACCGAATTATGAGCGCGCGACAGGCTGATCTGGGTCCGCAATGAATATCGATCAGGTTTTGCAGGGAGTTGCCTGCATCCGGCGCTCCGGAGCAGAAGTCGACGTCACCAGCGTCGAGTACGACTCACGCCGCGTGGGCCCGGGATCGCTCTTCGTCGCCATGCATGGTGAAACCACAGACGGCAACCGTTACATTCCCAAAGCAATCGCCCAGGGTGCAACAGCCGCCGTCACCGACTCATCTTCAGCCTTCAACGACCTCGCACTGCACCACCCAGAAATCGCCGCCGCCGAGATCACGCACGGACGCAATGCCATGGCTCTCATCGCCGCCAATTTCTTCGGACATCCCGAACGTCAACTTGCCCTCAGCGGCGTAACCGGAACCAACGGCAAGACGACCACCGCCTTCCTGCTCGATGCAATGCTGAACCATGTGCGCCGCCAGACCGTCCTTGTCGGCACTATCGAATATCATGTCGCAGGCGCAGTCCGCCCATCGCCGCATACCACCCCCGAGTCACTCGATTTGCTTGAGCTCTTTCGCCAAGGCGCTGATGCCGGAGCCACCGAAGCCGTGATGGAAGTGTCATCGCACGCTCTCGCGCAAGGGCGCGTCTATGGCCTCCCCTTCGACGTTGCTATTTTCACCAACCTCACCCGCGATCACCTGGACTTCCACGGCACGATGGAGAATTACTTCGCCGCCAAGCGCAAGCTCTTCGACGGCAGTCTCTTGAAAACGCCTCGTGTTGCGGTACTGAACATCGAAGACCCTTACGGAGCCCAACTGGCCCTCACCGCTCGCGAAGCTAGATCGGAAATCTTCTCTTATGGGCTCAGCACCGGTGAATTCCGAGCCGATAACATCGATATGGCCGCCAGCGGAATGCGATTCATCCTTCAGACTCCAGCCGGTGCCACGCCAGTCCAGACACGCCTGACCGGCAAGGTCAATGTTTACAATCTGCTCGCGGCCTCCGCCGCAGCTTTCGCTCGCGGCCTCTCGATTGACCAGATCACCGCCGGCATCGCATCGCTCTCCTGCGTCCCTGGGCGTTTCCAGACCGTCGACGCTGGCCAGGATTTCACCGTCGTAGTCGATTACGCGCACACCGACGATGCTCTCCGCAATCTCACCGCTCTCGCCCGTGAATTTGTAACCGCCACCGGCGGAAAAGTCATCACCCTCTTTGGCTGTGGAGGCGACCGCGACACAGCCAAGCGCCCACTCATGGGCCGCGCTGCAGGAGAAGGCAGCGATTTCGTCGTCCTCACCTCAGACAACCCGCGCAGCGAGGATCCGCTGAATATTCTCTGTGACGCTTTGCCCGGCCTCGAAGTGACCGGAACAAAATACGCAACCGAAGTGGATCGTGCCTCTGCCATCCGGCTTGCGCTCGAAGCCGCCCGCTCCGGCGACATCGTTCTGATTGCCGGCAAGGGCCATGAGAAGACGCAGACTCTGAAGAGCGGAACCATTCCCTTCGACGATGCCGAGGTTGCCGCAACTATCCTCAGCGAGCTGAATCGGGCCGGAGTAGGCGCATGAAACTCGACCTCCAGCAGATCGCGCAATGGGCTGGCGCCGATCTCACCGGTCTCGATCGCGCTCTGGTGCGCGTCGTAACCGGATACTCTATCGATTCGCGCACGCTTCAGCCCTGCGAGCTCTTCATCGCCGTCAAGGGCGAGCGCTTCGATGGACACGACTTCGTCGCCTCGGCCTTTGAATGCGGCGCGATCGCCGCCATTGTCGCGCGCGATAAGCTGGCCACCCTCCCCGAAAAACTGCGCCACCAGCCGCTGCTCGTCGTGGATGACCCGCTGGCTGCTCTCCAGCAACTCGCAGAAGCGGTCCGAAAGCACTGGGGCAAAAGGCTTGTCGCCATCACCGGATCCGCGGGCAAAACCACCACCAAAGAAGCCATCGCCAAAGTTCTGAGCGCCCGATTTTCAGTGCTCAAGTCGCAGGGCAATCTCAACAATGGATACGGCCTGCCTCTGCAACTGCTCAAGCTTGAGCCCGAACACGAAATTGCCGTCATCGAGATGGGCATGTCCAGCGCCGGAGAAATTGCCGCACTCGCCCGCATCGCGGTTCCTGACTGGGGAGTCGTCACGAATGTCGGCAATGCGCATGCAGAATTCTTCGCCGACGGCATCGCCGGCATTGCCCGTGCCAAATATGAATTGATCGAAGCCTTGCCGTTGCACGGCGTGGCGTTCCTCAATTGCGACGACGCCTACGTCTCACAGTTCGGGCGCGACTTTCGCGGCAAGGCCATCTACTTTGGTCGCGGACCGTGCGCCGATCCCAAGGCTGAATCGATCGAAACTCTGGGCGCCAAAGGCCAGCGCATCCGCATTCGCTCCGGTGATTCGCACGCGACACTGCATTTGCACCTGCTTGGCGAACACAACGTAGCCAACGCGCTTGCTGCAATCGCAGTAGGCGTCGAAAGCGGCATCTCGCTCGAAACCTGCTGCGCATCGCTTGCTGAATTGCTGCCTGAAGACAAGCGCGGACAGATCCTGAATATCCGCGGCGCAACAATTATCAATGACAGTTACAATTCCAATCCCGAGGCCTTGAAGGCGATGATCGCGACCTTGGCCTCGATGCCGCTCTCCGCTGGCGGCCGCCGTATTCTTGTCGCCGGAGAAATGCTCGAGCTCGGTCCCGAGTCCGCCGCCCTGCACGCCGCCTGCGGCAAGGCGGCAGCCGACGCGGGCATCGACATCGTCGCCGGAGTCCGGGGCCAGGCACAGAACATCGTCGAAGCCGCCCGTCAGGGATCGCCCGAGGCACTCTACTTCGAATCGCCCGAGCAGGCCGGGGAATGGCTGCGCGATAATCTTCGTTCCGCAGATGTCGTCCTGCTCAAGGCCTCGCGCGGAGTAAAGCTGGAGCGAGCCCTCGACGCCCTCAAGATCAACTAGCGGCAGATCGGCGGCGGCTGATATCCGAACTCGCGGTCGATAGCCTCAGCCATTGCCAGCACGGTTTCGTCTTCAAAGGGACGCCCCGCAACCTGCACCGCGATCGGCAGTCCTTCCGCCGACATTCCTACCGGCACCACTGCCGCTGGCGCAGCGAACAGGTTGAACCACTGCGTGTATCGCATCGCGTCCAGGTAACGAACCGTCTGCCCCTCTACCGTCCATTCTCGCTCGCCATGCCTGAACGCCGGAACCGCGCACGCGGGACACAGCAGCACGGGGAACTCCTTCATCTCCGCCAGCATCTTGTGGCGGACTATGTCAGACTCTGCCCACGCCCGAAGTAGAGACTCGGCAGTCAGCCGCTTCTCTGCCCGCGCTATCTCGAGAAATCCGCGAAATACAGGACTCAAATGTTCTTCGCGCGCCTGGATGAGTTCGCGGTAAAACATCTCCCCGCATTGCACAAAAAAAATCCACCATAGCCGCCGTGCTTCTTCGAGCACCGTCGGCCTGAACCGCTGTACGCGGAAGCCCTGCATTTCGAGGGATCGCGCGGCGTCGCGCACCGCTTGCCGCGTTTCCGCCGTAACCGGCGTCAACCCATCGTCATCGAACCAGCCAATTGGAATTTGTTTCGACTCTTCAAGCGATACCTGGCGCAATCCAACCGGCGCGCTCTCCGAATCAAGCCGGACCTGCGCGCAGAGCGTTCGAAACAGCAGTGCAACGTCCGGAATCGTCCGCGCCATTGGACCGACCGAGCCCAAAAAAGCAAATGGCCCGACGGACGGCGGCCGATGTCCCCGCGCTGGCACGCGCCCCGGCGTAGGTTTCAGCGCGGCGATTCCGCAGAAGTGCGCCGGCTCGCGCACCGATCCGCCGCTGTCACTTCCCAGCCCGCATGCCGACAAGGCCGCCGCAATTGCTGCCGCTTCACCGCCGCTCGATCCGCCCGACGTATGCTCCAGGTTCCATGGATTGCACGTGCGGCCATAGAGCACGTTGTCTGTTTCGTACGCCATCAGCAGCTCAGGACAATTCGTCGTGCCCAGCACCGTCGCGCCAGCACTCCGCAAGCGTGCAACCGCTTCCGCATCCTCGTGCGCCAGGTGCCCGCGATTGAGTACGCTGCCAATCTCGCAACGATACCCCCGAACTTCGATGGACGACTTCACTGTCACCGGCAGCCCGGCCAGCGGGCCAGCCTGCGCCTCCCTTGCTGCTGCGCGAACCCGTTCAGCATCGAACTCGACCAGCGCATTCAGCTGCGGATTCAGGCGCTCGATCTGCCGTATATGCTCCTCGGCAAGTTCCAGCGCAGAAATCTTTCGCTTCTCAAGCAGCGAAAGCTGTTGTACCGCAGGCAGCAGGGTAACGCTCACGGCTTATCTGTGATCGGCAATGAAGTCACCGGCTCATAATCAAACTGGAACCGCTGCAGGCGCTCGCCAGACTCGAAGCGATCATTCCAATCCAGCCGGTATCTCAGCGCAGCGGCGCCATCCGGGTAATGCTCACTCGCCGGATACGGATAAGTGCTCATCTCGTGGAATGGCATCTGCGCGACAGTGAATGGCATTGCCTCATAAAAGTCCATGTCCTTCACAAAGCCGTTTGCGTAGAAGAAATAATCACGCTTCCAGTGCGCGGGCAGTGCAGGCAGCGCCGCCGCGCTGAACTCTGCATCGATCTCCTCGCCGCTTCCGAAAATCACGTAGTGATTGTCCGGCTTGCCCAGCAGCGGAGTCACATCGCCGTAGCGCGTGTAGCTTCCGCGCTGCCACTCGAACGGTCCCGTCGCGCTGATCTTGTCGTAGTGATAGGTCAAGTCGCCCGGCGTCGTCCCATCCACCTGTTGCGGATATCCGCGGAACGCAAGATGCGCCATTCCCAGCGGCAGCTCTGTCTCCCGCGCCTCTCCGGAGACCTCCGGCCCATTGTCCACCAGCGCCTGATCCCAATAAATCTGCAGATTCGTCGTCATTCGGATCCGTCGCGCGCCCGGCGGCAGCTTGCCCGTCAGGTCAACCACAATCGTCCGCGGCAGCCCTGCAGGAAAACCCATGTCGTCGATGATTCGTTTCCAGCTTCCATCCGGCATCTGCACTTCCACGTACGGCGGAATCGGCTGGAGCCCCGCCTGCCACGCCGCATACATCGAGCTCGCGCTGAAGTATTCGATAAAGCCATGCAGAAACAACCGCACAGGATTCTGCGGCGACCATTCGCCCAGATCAAGCGTAAGCGTATGCATATTGGCATAGCCCGCATAGCTCAGGTTGGTAAAATCGCGCACGTATTCGTGATCGCGCGCCTTAAGCAGGCCAAGCACATCGCGCCCCTTGTCATCCCAGGCGCCCGCCAGCGTTCGCGTCGCCGGAGATGCAACCACCGTCTTGCCCGATGCAAACGGCGGCTCGCTCAGAAAGCGTTCCTCCGGATAAACCTCGGTGCCTTCCGGGTGATCCACCGCGACAAGCCGCACCTGGTCGACGTAGTTGATCTCCTCCATCGGCTCGCCGAATCTCAGGCTCAGGTATCCGTTGCGCGCCTTCAGTTGCGATCCGTCCACCTTGATCCATTCATCCGGATCAGCCTTGTTTGTCGCCGTCGGCGACACCCAGTGCCCAACTACTGCCGCGCCAATCACGTCAGACACGAACTGATACTTCGTGCCGTCCCACGCAAACAGTACCGGGCAGGAGCTGCCCCGCCGGTCGAGTTCGGTAATGGCAGCGGGCTTCGCTGCCGCCAGATCGATCTCATCCTGCGGAACGCCCGTCGGCCACAGCATGCGCACCACATCGGCGCGCTCCGCCTGCCCCAGCCCGGCGATAATCTCCGACGCGTTTTGGCTCATGTATCCTGAGCCGCCCGCAATCTCAAACTTCTGCCACTTGCCGTTGGAGAAAACCTCTACCTTCGTTCCAATGGCGGTTTTGTTATCCGCCAGTCCGGTAAACGCGAGCCGCATCGAATGATTGCGGTTTCCGCCCACGTTATGCAGCACCACCGGAGGCTGATTCAGTTGCGTAACGATGAGGTCCGCCGCGCCGTCGCCATCCACATCTACCGCAATCACCGAACGCGGATTGGTAAGCTTCAGCTTGTCGGCTCCGACCGCCTTGCTCACATCCTCAAAGCCATCCGCGCCGCGATTGCGCAGCACGCGCAGCTCCGCTCCACTTCCCGTCTCGACAATCACGGCGAGGTCAATCCAGCCATCATTGTCGATATCGATCGGCGTCACTCCCCACGCGGCCTTGGCGTCGTTCACCGGCAGCGGCACCCGCTCAAAGCGCTTGCCGTCGACGTTGCGCCACAGGCTCACTCCGGGAGCGCCCGCATGCGTCACCGCAACATCCATCCATCCGTCTTTATTGAAGTCGAAGACCGAGACCCCGGCCGTAGATGCCAGATCCGAAGCCGAATACAGCGGAACCACCTTGAACTTTCCTTCGCGCGCATTTTCATACACCGTCGGCGAGTTTCCGGATCCCGTCACCACCAGATCGACGGCACGATCATTGTTGATATCCGAGAGCGTTGCTCCGACGGTTGCGGCATCGCCCGCCAGTCCTGTGGGTCCAGTCCATTCCGTAAAGGTGGAGTTCCCGTTGTTGCGCCACATCACGCTCGGTCCCGTGCCATTCACTGCAGTGCCGGTTACAAATAGATCGAGATCACCATCGTGGTCGAAATCCACAAGGGTCAAACCCGCAGGATGGTTCAACTGCGTAATCCCCACCGACTTCGTCGTTTCGGCGAATTTTCCCTTGCCGAGATTATGAAAGAGGATGACGCGATCGCTCATCGCCACAGCCAGATCGGGCAGGCCGTCGCTGTCGTAATCGCCAACCGCACACGCAACCCCGTGACCGCTCGCAGCGAGTCCTGTCTGGGCCGCAGGAATCTCCTCAAACGAGCCGTTACCCAGATTCCTGTAGGCGCGAATCGCCTGATCGCCTTCGCCCATCACCACCAGATCTTTGTGTCCCGGGCCGTCGATATCGATGACGCAAGCCCCTCCGCCCGCCTCTTTTTCAGAGATTGGCGCAGAACTGAAAGGAGCCCCCGCGATTGTTTGTGCCACAAAACTGACCGGGATCATCGCTTCCACGCGAGCCTCCGGCGTCAGGATGTCCTGCACCGTGGCATAGCGTCCCTGCTCTCCGTAGGCGGCGCTCAGTGGCGTCGAAATCTTGTGTTCCGTCAGTTCCTGGAATCGCTTCAAATACGCCCGCGCCTCGTCCACCTTGCCCATCCGCTGCAGCGCCCTTGCCATTCCAAAATTTGCGGACGCGTGAACCGGATTCAGCTTCAGCGCAGCCTCGAACGACTCCCTGGCGTGCTCGTAGTCACCTAGATTCAGGTAGAACGTTCCCAGAAAATAGTGCGCATCGGCATCGTTGGGATCGAGCTTCACGGCGTGCTCCATATCCCCGATGGCCAGCTTCGGATCGCCCGCGCCAAGATGCAGAATCCCCAGGCTGTACCAGGTGCGCGGATTGTTCGGATCCATGGCTGCAGCCTGTTTCAAGGCTTCTTCCGCTTCCGGCAGCTTACGCAGATACACCAGCGCAATCCCCTTGTTCATCACTGGAATCGCGCTCGATGGATCGGCTGTATGCGCCTCCTCGAACTTGGCGATTGCCTTTTCGGTTAGCTGCTGATTCATCAATGCCACGCCGATGTCGTTCAGGCGCGCAGCTTCGACTGGATTAGGCTGAGGATCCGTGGCCCCCATCGCAGACGCCCGAACAGTCACGGCGACTGTCAAAGCAAAAACCAAAACTGCGCCGCGAATCAGCTTAAGAAGGGAAGAGCATCTATAGACTCTGCGGATTTGGATAAGCCTCGCTTTCGAGGCGGACAAATGCGCGTGGCATCGACCAGAAATATGTGACATTTTCGCTGATCATTATAGAAGACCAGCCATCACTTATTCAGGACGCTAGAATCGTGGTGATGAAGCGCAAGATTGCCGTAGTCACCAGCTCCCGCGCCGATTACAGCCATCTCTATTGGCCGCTGCACGACCTGGCCGCGCACCCCACCGTCGACCTTCAGCTCATCGCCATCGGCCCGCATCTCTCTCCCGCATTCGGTTCAACCGTGCAGGAGATCGAACATGACGGCCTCCCCATCGCCGGGCGTGTCGAATGTCTTCTCAGCTCCGACATCGACATCGGAATGGCCAAGACCATCGGCGTCGCCGTGCTCGGCCTTGCCGACCTGCTCGGAAATCTGCGCCCCGACCTCCTCCTGCTCATCGCCGACCGCTACGAAATGCTCGCGCCCGCCTCCGTCGCCCTCGCCCTGCGCATCCCCATCGCCCACATCGAGGGTGGCGAGATCAGCGAGGGCGCCATCGACGACGCCGTGCGAAACGCGCTCACTAAAATGAGCCACATCCACTTCACCTCGACACACAACGCCCGCGCTCGCGTCATCGCCATGGGAGAAGAGCCCTGGCGTGTCCATCGTGCCGGCGCTCCCTCCCTCGATCACCTGCGCCGCAGCCCGCTGCTTACCCGCGATGAACTGCAGCAACAGCTCGGCCGCGATCTGAGCCAGCCGACCATCCTCGTCGTCTATCACCCCGTAACCCTGCTCCGCGATACCACTGCCGAGGCCGATGCGCTCTTCGAGGCTCTGAGCCACGTTCAAGGCCAGATTCTCTTCAGCTATCCCAATGCTGACGCGGGCAGCCATTACCTTGTCCAACGTGCCCACGCCTTCGCCGCGGCTCACGGCAACGCACACGTCTTCGTCAATCTCGGCGCCATCACGTATCTGAGTCTTCTCCGCCATGTCGGCGTACTTGTGGGCAATTCCAGCAGTGGCATTATGGAGAGCGCCTCGCTCGCCCTGCCTACCGTCAACATCGGCATGCGGCAGCAGGGAAGAGAGCGGGCCCGCAACGTACTCAGTGTGATGCCCGACGCAACCGCTATTCTCGAGAAGATCGTCGAGGCCCGCAGTCCGGCATTCCACGTCTCGCTCGCCGGTCTTGAAAATCCTTACGGCGACAGTCACGCCTCGGAAAGAATCGTCGAGGTGCTAACAACGGTGCCTTTGACCGAGGAGCTTCTCCTCAAGCGTGCGTTACCGCTGGTCGGGAATCAAGTAGTCCATACCGGATAGCGGGATGAGTCCGGCACAGAAGCCTTGCTCACCCTTTCAATGAAGTCATACGATCGTACTTCTCATCCCATCGAGTACGCTTGTAGTGAGATGTTTCTGAAAATTCGAGAAGGTGAGTCTGCCCATTGACGTTGCTACACGATGACCGGCTGTTCCCCGCCGACCCGGATACGCGTGCCGTCGCCCGTCGGCTCTTTTCGACCATCCGCGATCTCCCCCTCGTCAGCCCGCACGGCCATACCCAGGCAGGATGGTTTGCCCGCAACCAGCCATTTCCCGATCCCGCAAAGCTTTTCGTCCAGCCCGACCACTACGTCTACCGGATGCTCTACAGCCAGGGCGTCTCGCTGGAAGACCTCGAGATCGGCGTGTCCGAGCTCAAGGATCCGCGTCGCGTCTGGCGCATTTTCGCCGAGCATTACTACCTTTTCCGCGGAACCCCCACCCGCCTCTGGCTCGACTACGCCTTTCAGGAGCTCTTCGGCTTCACCGAGCGTCTCTCCCCAAAGGCGGCCGACCACTACTACGACACCATCGCCGAAAAGCTCGAGACGCCGGCGTTCCTCCCACGCGCCCTCTACGAGCGCTTCCGCCTCGAAGTCCTCGCCACCACCGATTCGCCTATCGACTCGCTGAGCGATCACCAGGCCGTTCGCGATTCCGGCTGGCGCGCGCGCATCATTCCCACCTTCCGGCCCGATCCCGTTGTCGATCCTGAATTCGCCGGTTTCCGCGAAAACATCGCCTGCCTCGGAGAAATGACCGGCGAAGACGCCGCCACCTTTGCCGGATACCTCCGCGCCCTTGAAAGCACCCGCGCCCGGTTCAAGCAGCTCGGCTGCACCGCGACCGATCACGGCCATCCCACTGCCCGCACGGCAAACCTCTCCAGCGAGGAAGCTGCACGCCTTTTCGATCAGGTCCTCTCCGGCCGCGCCGACGCGCAGCAGCAGGACCTCTTCCGCGCGCAGATGCTCACCGAAATGGCCGGTATGAGCGTCCGCGACGGCCTGGTCATGCAGATCCATCCCGGCAGCTCGCGCAATCACAACCGGCAAATCTACGAGCGCTACGGTCGCGATATGGGCGCCGACATCCCCACCGCGACCGACTACGTTAACGCCCTGCGTCCGCTGCTCGATCGCTACGGCAACGAGCCCAGCTTCACCCTCATCCTCTTCACGCTCGACGAATCCACATACAGCCGCGAGCTCGCGCCGCTGGCGGGCCACTATCCCGGCCTGCGCCTCGGTCCGCCATGGTGGTTCCACGACAGCCCGGAGGGCATGCAGCGCTTTCGCGAAAACGTCACCGAGACGGCAGGCTTCTACAATACCGTGGGCTTTAACGACGACACCCGAGCCTTCCTCTCCATCCCAGCCCGGCACGATGTCGCTCGCCGCATCGACTGCGCCTTCCTCGCCAAACTGGTCGTAGAACATCGCCTTGATGAGGACGAAGCCTTCGAACTCGCCCACGATTTGACTTACAACTTGGTTCGCAGCGCGTACAAATTATGAAAGCGGTCAAAGTGAACGAATGCGGGAGGAAAACGCGGACACCCGAATGAGTCAGATCGAAGATACAGCGGAGCAGGAATCGGGACTGAGTGACACTCGCATCGGCAGGGTCCGCTGGACCATCTGCGCCATGCTTTTTTTCGCCACCTCGATCAACTACATGGACCGCCAGGTCATTGCGCTGCTCAAGCCGACCCTCGCGCACACCATCGGCCTGACCGAAATCAATTACGGATACATCGTTGACGCCTTCCAGATCGCCTATGCCATCGGCCTTCTGGTCGCTGGCCGCGTCGTCGACAAGATCGGCACCCGCATCGGCTACATCATCATCATGGGCATCTGGAGCCTCTCCGCGATGGGCCATGCCCTGGCCAGCACTGCCTTCGAATTCGGCATTGCGCGCTTCTTCCTCGGCCTGGGCGAATCCGGAAACTTTCCCGCCGCCATCAAGACCGTCGCAGAGTGGTTTCCGCAGAGCGAGCGCTCCCTGGCGACCGGCATCTTCAACTCCGGCACCAATGTAGGAGCCATTCTCGCGCCCCTCATCGTCCCCTGGATTACCATCCACTACGGATGGCGCGCCGCCTTTCTCGCTACCGGCGTATTCAGCATGATCTGGATTTTGTGGTGGTACAAAAACTACCGCAAGCCTTCCGATCACCCAACCCTGACGGGCACCGAGCTTCGCCATATCTACAATGAGGCCGCCGTTCAGATGGGCCCGAGTGTGCCCTGGATGCGACTGCTCAGATATCGCCAGACCTGGGCCTTCGCCATCGCCAAATTTCTCACCGATCCAATCTGGTGGTTCTATCTCTTCTGGCTGCCCTCCTACTTCAGCGCTAAATTCAATCTCAACTTGTCGCACCTGGGCCTGCCCCTTATCCTCATCTACAACATGTCCGCGGTCGGCAGCATCGGCGGAGGCTGGCTGCCCTCCCCCTTTCGCAAGTTGGGTCTCTCAGTTGTGGGAGCGCGTCTGACGGTTATGCTCGTTTGCGCCTGTTGTGTGGTGCCCATCTTCACGCTCGCGCACCTGCAATCGGAATGGGCCGCCATAGGCCTGCTCGGCCTGGCCGCTGCGGCTCACCAAGGCTGGTCGGCTAATCTGTTTACGACGGTTTCCGACATGTTCCCGCGCAGCGCCGTTGGCGCCGTCGTGGGCATCGGTGGAATGGCCGGCTCCGTCGGAGGCGCATTGCTCGCATTCTTCACCGGACACATCCTCGCCCGCACCCACAGCTATGCCATCCTCTTCATCCTTGCATCGAGCGTGTACCTGCTGGCGCTGGCCGTTGTCCACCTGCTCGCGCCGCGTCTCAGAAAAGTAGAGTTCAGCGCATGAGCCTCTACCTCGCCAAAGGCGGCCCGGATATCGCCCTCACTGACGATGATCTGAAGTCGCTGCTCTTCGAAGCGTTGGATAAATTGGAGAAACTCGGCCCCCGCCGCCGTGTGCTCGCCGTCCCTCCCGATCAGACGCGCATCCACTCCCGCGCCGGCGACCTCACCCGCTACGCCTGGCAATACTACGGCGAGCACCTTGAAGCCATCCTGCCCGCGCTGGGCACCCACGCCCCGATGTCTGCGCATCAGCTCACGCGCATGTACGGAGAAATCCCGCACGAACTCTTTCGCGTGCACAACTGGCGCACCGATGTCGAAGCCCTCGGCGAGGTTCCCTGCGAGTTCATCGAGAAAGTCTCCGAGGGTAAGCTGCATTACCCGTGGCCCGCGCAAACCAATCGCCTCATCTCACGCGGCGGCCACGATCTTGTGCTCTCCATCGGCCAGGTCGTGCCGCACGAAGTGATCGGCATGGCCAATTACACCAAGAACATTCTGGTCGGCGCGGGAGGCCCTGAAGGCATCAATCGCAGCCATTACCTCGGAGCCGTCTACGGCATGGAGCGCATTATGGGACGCGCCGAAAATCCTGTCCGCGCCGTCCTCAACTACGCCTCCGACCGCTTTCTGGGTAATATCCCAATCGTGTATGTGCTCACCGTTGTTGGCCTCGCAGCTGACGGAGGCCTTGCCGTGCGCGGTGTCTACATCGGTGACGATGCGGAGTGCTTCCATCTGGCCTCCGATCTCAGCCTCAAGGTCAATTTCGAGATGCTCGAAAAGCCGATCCACAAGGCCATCGTTTATCTCGATCATCACGAGTTCCACAGCACCTGGCTCGGCAACAAGGCTGTATATCGCACGCGCATGGCGCTCGCCGACAACGCCGACCTCATCATCCTCGCGCCCGGTGTAAGAGAATTCGGCGAAGATCCGACCATCGACCGGCTCATCCGCAAGTACGGATACCGCGGCACGCCCGCCACGCTTGCCGCCGTCGATAACAACGCCGACCTCGCCGCCGACCTCAGCGCTGCTGCGCATCTGATCCACGCATCATCCGAAGGCCGCTTCAATATCACCTGGTGCCCCGGCCATCTCACTCGCGAGGAAATCGAGGGCGTGGGCTTTGAGTACGGCGACCTCGCTTCCATGCTCACCCGCTACAATCCCGAAAACCTTCAGTACGGCTACAACACCGTCGACGGCGAAGAGGTCTTCTTCATCGCCAATCCCGGCCTCGGTCTCTGGGCCCATCGCGGCAGGTTCCAATAACTCATGACACTTGGCAAATTTTCCATCGGCGTTGGCGATCGTTTCGCCCACCAGGCGAAAGCACAACTCGAAGCATGCATTCTCGCGCAAAAGGCAGGCGTCGAGGTAATCCCGGTCTGGAACAAATCCAATCGCGAGCACCTCATCATCGGCTCCGAGCCATCTGCCACGCGCGCTGCAGCCGATGCTGCGGTAAAGTCGCTCAGCTGGGCGAAACCGCACTTCTGTGACGCGGACCATATCAACCTCACCACCGTCGACCGCTTCCTCGCGCCCTGCGACTTCTTCACCATCGACGTCGCCGACTACATCGGCAAGCCCGCCGACCCCGCTTCGATCGACGCCTTCGTAGGTCGGCACCCCGAGCTTGTCGGCGTCATCAATCTCGACGGCGTAGAGCAGGGCATCGAGATCTCACCCGACCTGCTCCGCAACACCGCCGCGAAATTCCTCTTCGCAATCCAGGAAGCCGGCAAGATCTACCGCAAGATTGAAGCCGCGAAAGGGAAGGGGAACTTCATCCCCGAAGTCTCGATGGACGAGACCGACTCCGCGCAGACGCCCGCCGAACTGCTCGTCATCCTCGCGGCCATCGCCGACGAAGGCATCCCCATCCAGACCGTCGCCCCGAAATTCAGCGGACGCTTCAACAAGGGCGTCGACTACGTCGGCGATGTAGCGCAGTTCGCCCGCGAGATGGCCCTCGACATGGCCGCCATCCGCTACGCTGTCGCGCACTGCGGACTACCCGCAAACCTCAAGCTCAGCGTGCACTCCGGCAGCGACAAGTTTTCAATCTATCCCGCGATCTACGATTCAATGAACAAGGCCTCCACCGGCGTGCACCTCAAGACCGCCGGAACCACCTGGCTCGAGGAGATCACCGGGCTGGCCGAAGCCGGAGGCGACGGCCTCGAGCTCGCCAAAGAGATCTACGCAGAAGCCTTCGACCAGCGTACCGAACTGTGCGTGCCGTACGCCACCGTAATCGATATTGACCCGGCGAAGCTTCCGTCACCAACCCGGGTGAGCGGCTGGTCCTCCGAGCAGTACACCTCCGCCCTGCGCAACGACCCGGGCTCCCCACAGTACAATCCCAGCTTTCGCCAATTGCTCCACGTCGGCTTCAAGATCGCTGCGAAGATGGGACGCCGTTACCTCGACCTTCTCGAAGCCGACGAAGCGGTCATCGCTAAGAACGTCACCGAAAATCTCTACGACCGTCACATCGCGCCGGTGTTTCTCGGCTTAGAAAAATAAAAGGAATTCTATGAGCCCCTCGCCCCTAAGTCTCGAAGGCAAAGTAGCAGTCGTCGTCGGAGGCACCTCCGGAATCGGCCGTGCCATCTCACTTGGCCTCGCCGAAGCCGGTGCTGACGTCGTAGCCTCCGCCCGCCGTGCAGAGCAAGTCGAAAGCACCGCCGTTGAAATAGAATCGAAAGGCTGCCGCGCCCTTCGCGTTACCTCCGACGTCGCCGATCGCGCCTCCCTCCAGAATCTCCTCGACCAGACCCTGGCTCACCTCGGCAAAGCCGACATCCTCGTCAACTGCGCGGGGAAGATCAAGCGCGCCCCGACCCTCGATTTCCCAGAAGATGAGTGGCAAAGCATTCTCGACACCAACCTCACCGGAACCCTTCGCGCCTGCCAGATCTTCGGCAAATACATGCTCGAGCGCAAGTACGGGCGCATCATCAACATCGCCTCGCTGAACTCCTTCGTCGCGCTCAGCCAGGTTACTGCCTACGCTGCCAGCAAGGCTGCTGTTGCTTCGCTCACCCGCTCGCTTGCCGTTGAGTGGTCTAGTAAAGGTGTGCTTGTTAACGCCATCGCTCCCGGACTATTCCGCACCGCCCTGAACGCCGACCTGCTCGATAACACCCCGCGCGGCAAAGAGCTGCTCATGCGCACCCCCATGGGCCGCTTTGGAAAGACCGAAGAAGTTGTCGGAGCGGCCATCTATCTCGCTTCGGATTCGGCTTCCTTCGTCACCGGACAGGTCCTCGTTGTCGATGGCGGCTTCCTCGCGAGCGGCGTCAACCAGTAGCAACGTCCGCTCCTCTGTTTGCTCGAGTCCGCAACAATTACGGGCCCTCCTCCGCGTGGGCGGTTTCCCGCAATATCAAAAAGACCCATCAGCTGTCCACCAAGGCTGAACAATTTGTTCTTGCAATCGTGCAAATTCTGCAGGAAAATGGGTCACTCACCACTGAATCCAGTGGCTTCGACCCACTTTTAGATCTATTTCAGTAGACAAATGCTCTGCCGCACCCGCGACGGCAGCCGAGCTGTATCTTTTTGGAGGAATTTGTGACGAGACATAGTTGTTTACGGATAGCCGTAGTGTTTCTGCTGGTGGTCTGTGCGGCAACCGGCTTTTCCCAGAATGCCACCACCTCTCTTCGCGGCGTGATCAAGGATTCAAGCGGCGCCGTCGTACCCGGAGCAAAAATAACTCTCACCGACAATGCAACCGGACGAACGCTCACCTCAACGTCCGGAGGTTCCGGTGAATACACGTTTGCGCAGATTCCGCCGGCGACGTACCAGATCACCGTTAGCGCCGCCGGCTTTGGCAACCAGACCAAATCCGCCGAACTGCTGGTAAACCAGCCCGCGACCATCGACTTTGCGATGAGCGTGCAGGCCAGCCAGGAAATCGTCAATGTCAGCGCCGAGGCCCAGACCCTGAATACCTCCGACGCCTCCCTCGGCAACTCCATGAACAACTCGCTCATCCAGTCGCTGCCCAGCGAAGGCCGCAGTGTGCCTGACTTGCTGGCCCTGCAGCCCGGCGTGCTTTACCTCGGTCAGGACAGCGGTCGGCCTGTTAATCCCTCGCTCGCGAACGATCCGCGCAGTGGAGCCGTCAACGGCGGCCGCTCTGACCAGGGCAACATCACCGTCGACGGTATCGACGATAACGACCAGGTGAACGGCTATGCCTTCACCGGCGTTCTCCGCGAGACTCAGGACTCAGTTGAGGAATTCCGCGTCGCCACTGCCCTTACCGGAGCTGACCAGGGCCGCTCATCCGGTGCCCAGGTCAACATGGTCACGAAGTCCGGAACCAACAAATTCCATGGTGCAGCCTACGAATACAACCGCCCCACACTGACCGTCGCCAACGACTGGTTCAATAAGCAGGCTCAGCTGAGCAGCGGTGAGGCGAACCGCGCTCCTAAACTCATCCGTAACAACTTCGGAGCCGATGTGGGTGGTCCTATCCTCAAGGACAAGCTGTTCTTTTTCGCGAACTATGAAGCTCTGCGCCAGGCCGAAAATCAGATCGTCAGTAGGACTGCTCCTACCGCCAGCTTCCAGCAGGGCATCATCAATTATCAGGGCGATGACGCCTCCGGAAACGTCGTCAATGCCTCGCTCACACCCGCCCAGATTACGACCCTCGATGCTGGCTGCCAGGTCTGCAACGGTATGAACGGTAGCCCATATACCTCTGGACCCGGCCCCAATCCCAATGTGCTCGCCTACGTTAATATGTACCCGGCTGCCAACGGCACCGCGCTCGGGGACGGCGGCTACAATTTCGGCTCATTTACCTTCTCCTCGCCCGCTCCGCTAAGCCAGAACACGTCTATCGTCAAAATTGACTTCACACCCGACCAGAAGCAGCACCTCTTCGTGCGCGGCAATCTCCAGAAGGACACTACGGACGGGGTTGAGCAGTTTCCCGGCCAGGGGCCTTCGTACGTAATCAAGGACAACTCGAAAGGTATTATTGCCGGCTACACCGTGACCTTCACGCCGAGCCTCGTTAACGACCTCCGCTACGGTTACGTTCGCCAGGGTTACGGCAACAGCGGTGTCGGCACCGGCATCTACACCGACTTCCGCTTCTTCGATACCCTGACCGCGGAGACGCGCAACACCATCTACAGCGTGCCGGTCAACAACCTCATCGACAACCTGAGCTGGACCAAGGGCAGACACAGCCTGCAGTTCGGTGTGAACTGGAGGCTCATCCACCAGAACCGCGGAACGAACTCAAACTCCTTCGACAGTGCTACCTCCAACCCCTACTGGCTCGGCGGCAGCCCGCCCGATCCCACCACAATTGGCGGCTTGCCGGTCGACAGCGGCTTTACCAACTCGTACGTAGAGGCCTACGCGAACCTGGTGGGCACCATCCCGCAGATTACTGCCCAGCAGAATTACGCTGTCTCCAGCCAGACAAGCGGAACCTTGTTGGGGGAAGGTGCCTTCATCAACCGCGATTTCAAGGCCAACGAGTTCGAGGGGTACGTCCAGGATTCCTGGCGTGTTCTTCCTAATCTCACCGTGAACTACGGAATTCGCTACACCTACCTGCAAACCCCCTGGGAAGTTCACGGCCAGCAGGTCGCTCCCACGATCGACACGCACACTTGGTATCAGCAGCGTGAGAGTGCCGCACTGCAGGGCCAAATCTATGAACAGGATTTGAGCTTCGCTCCCAATGGGAACTTTTACAACAAACCCAACTACTGGACCCCGCAGAAGCTGAACTTTGCCCCGCGGTTATCCTTCGCCTATTCTCCGGATTCGAAAACCTCCATCCGCGCAGGATTCGGCCTGTACTTTGACCACTACGGCGAAGCCCTCGTGAACACCTTTTCGCAGCAGGGCTCTTTCGGGCTCAGCACGTCTCTTTCAAATCCCGCCGGTGTCTATAACGCTGAAAGCTCACCACGCTACATCAATCGCCGCACCCTGCCTCCTATCAGCGTTCCGTCGGCACCGCCCACAACAACCTTCCCCTACCTCTATCCTCAAGGAAACTTCGCGATTCAATGGGGTCTCGACAGCAAACTTCAGACGCCCTACTCGGAGTCGCTGGATCTCTCCGTCCAGCGCCAGATTCCAGGCGGCTTCACCGTTGAAGCGAATTACATCGGACGTCTCGGCCGTCATCTTCTGCAGAGCCTCGACATCGCCGAGCCGGTCGACTTTGTTGACACCAACGGCGGCGGCGACTACTACAACGCGGGAGGTAAGCTTTCGCACCTGGTCGACCTGAACGGAGGTAATCCAAACGCCAGCGTGCCCGCAATTCCGTACTTCGAGGACCTCTTCCCTTGGATGGCCAACTTTGACTACCAGGGTGAGAGTGCAACCCAGGCGATCTACAGCGATGAATGGGCGCCCTTCCGCTCGAACCTCGGCGCGACGACGGCCTTGGCTGATCTCGACTTCTACTGCTTCAGCAGCTCACTTGGAGTTCCGTATCCTTGCCCCGCCAACCACGTTTCCCGGTTCTGGCAGGATCAGTTCTCGTCGCTCTACGTGCTGTCCTCCATTGGCATGAGTTACTACAATGCAGGCCAGATCATCCTGCGGCATCCCACCAGCCACGGCCTCAACGTCGACTTCAGCTACACCCTTGCTAACTCCATCGACATGGGTTCCGACACCGAACGCGGAACCGAGTTCAACAATGTGACCGGCGGGATCAACGGCGGCAACTTCAGCAACATTCTCAACACCTGGAAGCCATACCTGAACCGCGGCCACTCGGACTTCGATATCCGTCACCTCATCACCATGGACTGGGTCTATGTACTGCCCTTCGGTCAGGGACAGAAGTTTGCGAGCTCAGCGAATGCGGTCGCGAACGCATTCATTGGGGGATGGCAGTGGACCGGCATCAACCGCTGGACGAGCGGCCTGCCTTTCAGCGTCACCGAACCGGGCTGGACGACTGACTGGCAGATCGAGAGCTTCGGTGTCGTGACCGGCAAGGTGCAGATGAAGAAGCAGGTCCTGAACGGCTCTCCGCAGGTCTTCCTGAATCCATCGGCCATCAACAGCGGAACGACGACAGGCAGCCCGATACGCCTGCCGTACCCGGGCGAGGCCGGCGAGCGCAACAACTTCCGTGGCGATGGCTGGTTCGGACTCGATTCCGGACTCAACAAGTCCTGGAAATTGGGAGAGTATGGCGCTATCAAATTCGATTGGCAGGTCTTCAACGTCACCAACAGCGTCCGCTTCAACACCAATCCTATCTACCTGAGCCAGGGATTGACTGGCGGAAGCTTGGGTTCCTACAGCGCCATGCAGAACCTGCCGCGCCGTATGCAGTTCGGCTTGCGCTACGACTTCTAGCCTCCCAACAAACCAACGCCGGAGACCTTCGCGGGTCTTCGGCTTTTTTCTTTACCCGGCATTTCCGCACGAACTCTCCAGCCGGCACTAGGATTGGGGCAGCATCACCCTCCTCCTTCGCATCCAAACCACCAGAGTTCTGGCAGTTGCTGCGCAGAACTCCATTTGGTACCATCCGGTTTCCGGTCGTAACTTCCAGCAGCCTTCCCGGCAATCTTAAGGAGAACAACAATGGCAGAAGAAACTCAATCATCCAGCGGATTCAGTTGGTTCCTCGCCGGTCTCGGCATCGGCGCGCTGATCGGCGTTCTCTACGCCCCCAAGGCCGGCAAGGAGACCCGTGAAGATCTCGCCGCCAGTGCCCGTGAAGGCTCGGAGTATCTGCGCCAGCGCTCGCGCGAAGCTGCCGACCAGATCAATCAGATCGTCGATCGCA
>CAWAYO010000062.1:0-11663 GCA_963786085.1 uncultured Acidobacteriaceae bacterium | reverse complement strand
AGCCGCCTCCGGCTATAGCGAAGCGGTAACCGAGTTCCACATCGTTGGCGGTCTGCATCCCGATCTGCCCCTCGAATATTTCCTCGACCTCGTCAGTGGTTTGAAGGAGCGCTTTCCCAAGGTCCACATCAAGGCATTCACCATGGTTGAAGTTGCCTTTCTGGCCCGGCGCGCCAAGCTGACCATCCCTGAGACCCTCAACCGGTTCAAAGAGGCCGGTGTCGACTCCATGCCCGGCGGTGGAGCGGAAATCTTCGCTGACCGCGTGCGTCACATCATCTGCGACCACAAAATTGACGGCGACGAATGGCTGGAGACCGCCCGCATGGTGCACCAGGCGGGCCTCAAATCGAATGCGACCATGCTCTACGGACACATCGAGAACGATGAAGACCGTGTCGATCACCTGCTGAAGCTGCGCGCTCTGCAGGACGACACGCACGGCTTTCAGACCTTCATCCCCCTGGCGTTCCATCCTGACAACACGCCGCTCGCACACCTGCCCCGCACCACCGGTCTCACCGACATAAAACAGATCGCCGTGAGCCGCCTGCTGCTCGACAACTTCCCGCACATCAAGGCCTACTGGCAGATGATGACCGCCAAAATCGCGCAGATCGCCCTCCGCTTCGGCGCCGACGATATCGACGGCACGGTCATTGAAGAAAAGATCTATCACGACGCCGGCGCCACCACGCCGCAAGGCATGCGCCGCCAGGAACTCATGCGCCTGATCACCGCCGCCGGACGCGTCCCGGTCGAACGCGACACTCTCTATCGCTCGGTGACTCGAAGCGAAGATACCTTTACAGTCGCGGTCTAGTGCCGCTGCGTTTCACGCTCTCTGCTCTACTCAAGAGAGCGGCTGGCTGTTGGGAGACGGCGCCAGTCCTCCTCCGTCTGCACCCGGGGCGCCGGAATTTTTCTGATGCTTGCGGTCGGCATGCCGCTTCCGTACCTCATTCGCGGCTACCAGCACCAGCGAAACGAAGGTGACCACAACCAGGGCGATCGCTGTCACTCCATGCAGTTGCTCCACCTCTCCGTACAACAGCGCCAGGCCGACAAAGACGAAAAAGACGTGCGCGCAAAACACCTCGAGCGACGCCTTACCCAGCGTGAGGAAGGGCTCGCGCTTTACCAGCTTGATCACGTACTTCCGCAGCCAATAGCCGACTATGGTGAAGGCGACGAGATTGATCACCCGCAGCGGTCCAATCTGCCATTTGTCGAGTTTCATTCCCAGCGCCTGCTGGGTAAGGTGAGGACCCAGCCAGCCATGCCGGATCCCTATGAAGAAGAGGCACACAGCGCATGACACTCCAACCGCCCAGCCCGGAATCTTCTTCAGCGGCATCTCACCCGTCGCTGACTTGGCTCCAAGCCAAAGCCCCACAGTCCATACGCCCTGCCAGGCGAACAGATTGAAGGCGCCCGTCTCCTGCAGTGGGATCGGCAAATGCGTTGTGCGTACGATCACGCCGTGCACGAGGGTGCGCAGTCCAAACTGGGCCAGCAGCCAGACCAGTCCGCTGGCAGCGAGAATTTTCCGCCAGCCAAATCGCATCGACGCCGACAGCACCAGTGGGGTGAAAAATAGAAACGTCACATACATCGGCAGAATATCGAGTAGGGGAGGGCAATAAAGCAGCAGGACCGAACCGACGATCGCGACGAAAGGATGCGCGAGGTAAAAATTGAGAAGGTTGGTTAACGCCGCTCTATGCGTGTGTACCGCGAACTCCGCCGCAATGGTAAAGGCGAACGTCAGCATCAGCAGGTGATAGCCGTAGATCTTCAGCGAACGCTTCCACAGCTTGAGGTGAGCTCCGGCCTTGTCGGCAAGCAGTTCGCGAACATAGATACGGCCCACCAGCAGCGCCGAGAGAAAGACAAAACCCTCCGCCGACGTCACAAAGCCTATGGGTTGATTTACAAAATCGCTGAAGCGCGTCGGCAGATGCGTGAGCGTCATCCAGACCAGAAAGAGTCCCCGCAGGGCATCAAGTTCCGGACGTCGTTCAAGCTTTGGCAGATGCATAGGCGCGCCGGACCGTTGTCACGGTCCCTTCCGAATTAGACGTCAGTCGGTGGCGTGGGTTGCGTGGCCGCCCTGCCTTCGAATCGCCTCAATACGCCGCGATACCCGTCACGCTTTGGCCGATGATAAGCGTGTGGATATCGTGCGTGCCCTCGTAGGTCTTCACCGACTCCAGATTCATCATATGCCGCATGATGGGATAGTCGTCCGTGATGCCATTGCCGCCCAGAATGTCGCGCGCCTGCCGTGCGCATTCAAGCGCCATCCACACGTTGTTGCGCTTGGCCATCGAGATGTGCTCGTGGTTTACCTTGCCCTCGTCTTTCAGCCGCCCCACATGCAGCGACAGCAGCTGTGCCTTGCTGATCTCTGAGATCATCCACGTCAGCTTTTCCTGCACCAGCTGATGGCTGGCAATCGGCTCATCGCGGAACTGCTTTCGCAGCAGGGAGTATTGCAGCGCGGTATCGTAGCAGGACATGGCCGCGCCGATCGCTCCCCAGCTGATCCCGTAGCGAGCCTGGTTCAGGCACATCAGGGGCGATTTGAGCCCGCCGCTCCCTGGCATGAGGTTCTTCGCCGGAACGCGAACGTCCTGCAGCGACAGCCCCGACGTCACCGAGGCCCGCAGGGACCATTTGCCGTGAACATCGTACGCCTTGAAGCCCGGCCGATCGGTCTCCACCAGGAACCCGCGTACCCGGCCGTCCTCGTCATCCACCTTGGCCCAAATGACCGCGACATCCGCAATCGACCCCGACGTGATCCACATCTTCTCGCCGTTCAGGACATATTCGTCGCCGACCTTCTGCGCCCGCGTCCGCATCCCTCCCGGATTCGACCCAAAATCCGGCTCCGTCAGCCCAAAGCATCCCAGCTTTTCGCCCGTGGCCATCTGCGGAAGCCAGTAATCCTTCTGCTCATCCGACCCGAAGGTAAAAATCGGATACATCACCAGCGCCGACTGCACGCTGACAAAGCTGCGCACACCGGAGTCTCCCCGCTCGAACTCCTGCATTACCAGGCCATATTCCACGTTCGACATGCCGGCGCAGCCATAGCCGTGCAGGTTGGCTCCGAAAAAGCCAAGCTGGCCCATCTGCGGCACCAACTCCCGCGGAAAGCGGCCCTCCCGGTTGCACTCCTCGATAATCGGAATAAGGTTGTCTTCGATGAACTGGCGTGCCGTATCCCGAGCCATGCGCTCGTCTTCGCTCAGCAGATTGTCAAAACCGAGGAAGTCCACGCCCTTGAACTTGAATGCCATAAGTAACTTGCTCCCGCGAAAGGCTCAAACCATTCAGCGTAGCAGAGCCAACCAACGCCCGGCAAAGGGCGAATGACCCCGGGGCCTGGCCAGTTTGAATTCCCAATTCGCAAGTAGTCCGGTGTGGCGCCTTACTCCCCGCGCAGTGCTTCCATCGGCTCCACGCCTGCCGCTCGCCGCGCGGGCAGCGCCGCCGCGAGCAGGGCGACGGCTCCCAGAACGACGGTCGTAGCTCCGAGGACCAGCGGGTTCCATTCTTTGACACCGAAAAGCTCGGCCGCCATAAGATGGCCGGCGGCGATGGCTGCTGGAATGCCGATAACCAGGCCGAGGCCGACCTGGAGAAATGCGCCGCGCAGCACCATCTTCTGCACGTGGACGCGGTTCGCGCCGAGCGCCATCCGAATGCCGATCTCGCTGGTGCGCTGCGCCACCGCGTAGGCGGTCACGCCGTAGAGCCCGATTGCGGCGAGTGCGAGCGCGACCAATCCGAACAGCGACGTCAGCTTCACGATCATTTGCTGCTGGCTGAATCCCAGGTTCACCTGCTGGGCGAAGCTCTGGAAGCGCGTGATCATGAGGTTCGGATCGATCTGCTGCAGCGCGATGCGCACCCGTCCTTCGAGGTCGGGCACTCTGCCCCTGGTCTCAATTTCCAGCGAGCTCACGTAGTGCGTCGCGGTAAGGAATTCCGCATACTGCGACACATTTGGCGTGGTGGCGGGCAGCTGCGGCCACTGCCACGCCGGAAGGAAGTACATGGGATGCCCCATCTCTTGCGGGTCATTCGGAGGCCAGTACTGCGCATTCTCGACAACGCCGACGATGGTGTACATCCCGGCGGTCGACGCATCCCAGTCGCCAAAGTGCGCGCCGATAGGGTTCTGGCCGTGGAGATATTTCTTGACGAAGTTCTCATCCACGATGGCTACATTTGGGGCAGTGCGATTATCGCTGTCGGAGAACACGCGGCCCGCGACCAGTTTTGTTCCGACGGTTGTGAAGTAGTCGGGGCTGACACGTACCCATGAGGCCAGATTCTCATTCGAGCCCGGAGGCGGCGTGGGCTGGCCTTCAACGTAGACATCTTCGCTGCGATTGTTCCCGTCCATCGGGCTCCACCCCGACCACGCGACATGTGAGACGCCAGGGATAGAAGAAAGCGATTCATCGAGGCGGCGATAGAAGCCGTCGAGCTGGTCGGGCTGCAGGCCCGCCGTCTGCGCGTTGATCTGGACGATGGTGCGGTGCGAAGTGTCAAAGCCGAAGTGCTGATGCTCAAGCTTCTGCAGGCTGAGAATAAGTAAGCCCGCGGCGCAGAGCAGGACTACGGAGACGGCTGCCTGCGCAACGACTAACGCCTTTTGCGCCAGCGTGGCGTGGCGTCCCGTAGAGCGGTTGGCGCCCCGCAGGGCGTCGATGGGATCGGCGTGTGCCGCGAGCCACGCAGGCGCGACACCGAAGAGCAGTCCGGTGAGCAGCGACGCGGCGAAGGCAAATGCCATGACCGCCAGAGATGGGCTCGCGCTGATGCTGACCGGGTCATTTTGGAAGGCGAGACGGAGAATCAGCCTCGCTCCTCCCCAGGCGACGAGAATGCTGGTGACGCCGCCGAACAACGCCAGCAGGACGCATTCGACGAGGGCGCGACGCACCAGCCGGCTGCGTGGAGCGCCCAGAGCGCCGCGCAGCGCGATCTGCTGGCGTTGCGTGACCGCGCGCGCGAGCATCAGGTTGGCGAGATTGGCGCAGGCGATAAGCAGAACGAAGCTGGCGATCCACATCAGAAGGTGCAGGTCATCTCTGTACTGGTCCTGCATTCTCTGCACGCCGCCCCCGCCCGGTGAGAGGCGGAGGTACTGTTTGGGAATGAGGGGGCGCTCGGGGGCGGGGAGATCGGACACCGGGCTTTCCAGAAATTGCTGGAGCTCGACCTGCATCTGCGCCTGAATGGCGGCAGGCTTTGCGCCTGGCTCGATGCGCCCGATGATGTTGAGCCACTCCATATTCCCGCGCTCCAGAAGGTCAGCATCGACAGGAGAGATCGCGGGCATCAGATGGATGGGAAGCCAGAAGGCAGGCGGCGTTGGGCTCAGACGCTCGCTGTAGAAGCCGGGCGGCGCGATGCCGACGATAGTCACCGGCTCACCGTTGATAGTAAAGCTGGAGCCGATGACCGAGGGATCGCGCCCGAGTTCCTGCTCCCAGGTCTGAAAACTGAGAACAGCGACCGGCGCTGCGCCCTTATCGTCGTCAGAGGGGCGCAGCAGCCGCCCGGCATACGGCCGGAGGCCGAGGGTATCGAAGGAGTTTCCGGAGACGAATTCGCCATACCAGGGCTGCGGGGGATGATCGCTCCCTGTGCGGCGCACCGCCATCTCGTGATCCGACGATTCAAACGCGGCCAGGCTGGCGAAGCCCGGAGTGTGGTCGCGGAACTGTTCGTATTGCCGGTACGAGAAAAGCGACCAGTCGTACATCGGGTCCTGATAGTCGGGAAGCCCGCCGTTCATGCAGCACTGTTCGTTGTCGCCGACGCGCCACAGGCCCGCAGGATCCTCAACCGGCAGCGACTTGAGCAGCACTGCATGCACCAGGGTAAAGATCGCGGTAGTCGCGCCGATGCCGAGCGCCACGGTCAGAACGACAGTAAGGGCAAATCCGGGCGAACGGCGGAACTGCCTCATCGCATTTCTCAGGTCAGCCAACAACGGTGCTTCCTCCAGAGGCGGGAGCGTTTCCCCGCAGCGTCCTTCCCTATATGGATGCACCCGGCCTGCCAATGTTCAACATGCTAGCTCCCTGAAAAATAGGGCTTAAGCTCCGAAGCAAGCTGGACCGCTGTCCACCGCGAGACGAAATTGTTCGGATTCGGACAGGTTGCAAGCCCTCCGGTCAGTAAAATGACCCCTTCCCATAGCCATTCGAGTGGAGTACGATGTTTTCCCATAGCCATTCGAGTGGAGATTGATTTGTGGGTATGAAGAGACCTCCGGACGCGGGAGATATTCTGCAGGGCACGCTGGACATGCTTATCCTGCGCACGCTGGTGATGGGTCCGGCACATGGGTACACGATTGCGCAGGTGATCGAGAGCACCTCAGAGAACGCGTTGGAAGTTGAGCAGGGATCGCTTTATCCCGCACTCCATCGCCTTGAAGACCGCGGTCTGGTTTCTTCGGAGTGGGGTGTCAGCGAAAACAACCGCAGAGCAAAGTTCTACCAGCTCACCGGCAAAGGCCGAAAAGAGCTGAGTGCTGCCGCCGGTCGCTGGCAAAGGATGACTCGTGCTGTCGGCCTCATTCTCGGTGAATCGTTGGAATAACGCAGGAGGTAACGCAGATGAACTTGCGGCGCTTCGCAGATCGCACCAGGAAGGATCAAGACCTCGCCGAGGAAATCGAATCCCACCTTGCCCATGCACAGGATGCGAACGCCGCACGGGGCCTTCCTCCGGAAGAAGCCCGGCGGCAGGCTCATGTCCGCTTCGGTAATCCTCGGGCAACGCGCGAACGTGTGTGGCGCTACCGGTCGATTCCATGGCTGGAAGATCTATGGCGCGATTTGCGCTTCGCGCTGCGCGGGCTCGGCAAGACTCCCGGCTTCACCATCATCGCCATTCTGGTCATCGCCGTTGGAATCGGCGTAAACACGGCTGTCTTTTCAGTCATCGACACTGTGTTGCTTAAGCCGCTCACTTATCCCGATCCGCAGGCACTGGTACAGCTGAGGAACAAAAGTCCGCATGGGCCGTTTCCCGTAGCGAACATACCGAAATTCAACATCTGGCGTCAGCAGAAGAGCATCTTTCAGCGGGTTGCGGCCTATGACTTCGGCGGTGCGGGCCTCAATATTACCGGAGGCGATCATCCCGAACAGGTGCAGGGCATTCACGTTTCCGCGGATTATTTCGCGATGTTCGGAGCGCCAGTTGTTGCCGGACGCACCTTCACTGCCGCGGAAGACAGCCCGCACGGTGGACATGTAACAGTGCTGAGCTACGGACTATGGAAGAGCCGCTACGGTGCAAATCCAGATGTAGTTGGGTCCACCATCCAGCTCGACGGGCAGCCGTATCTGATTGTCGGTGTCATTGGCCGCGGGTTTGTTACCGACGTGCCCGCTGACCTCTGGGTGCCTTTCCAGTTCGATCTGAATTCGCAGGATATGGCCCATTACTTTATGGTCGCCGCGCGCCTGGGGCCGGGGATAACTCTGCCGCAGGCCAATGCCCAGTTACGCCTCGCCGCGGATCAGTACCGCCGCATCTATGGCCAGGACTCGTTGCCGCCCGGCGGCGGATTCGACGTTGCCTCGCTTCAGGAGTCAATGATCGGCGATACACGCTTTCCTCTCCTGGTTCTGCTTGGGGCCGTCGGGTTCGTTCTCCTGATCGCGTGCGCCAATGTTGCCAACCTGCTGCTGGCAAGAGCCTCATCGAGAAAGCGCGAATTCGCCACGCGCGCCGCGCTTGGAGCAGGCAGAGGTCAAATCATCCGCCAACTGCTGACGGAAAGCTTGACCCTCTCGCTGGCTGGCGGAGCGCTCGGGCTCATTCTTGGATTTGGAGGCGTCCGCTTCTTGCTGTCCATCAATCCTGGCGACATTCCACGAATCGGCGAAGATGGGGCTGCTGTAACTCTCGACAGCCACATTCTGCTGTTTACCTTGGGAATTTCAGCTCTTACGGGAATTCTCTTTGGCCTGGTCCCGGCCATCAGTGCATCGCGGCCGAATCTGGCCGCTACGCTGAACGAAAATGCAAGCCGCTCTGGACTCGGTTTTCGCAATGGCAAGCTTCGCTCGGCACTTGTCATAGGAGAGATGGCGCTGACTCTGGTGCTGGTCATCGGAGCAGCCCTGCTCATCCGCACGTTTCTCAAGCTGCAATCGGTCGATACGGGATTTGCCTTGCACAATGTGATCAGCATGGCCATGTCGATGAGCGGCGACCGGTTTCAGAAAACTGCGCCGGTCGCTCAGGTAGTCCGCGACGGCACGGACCGTGTGCTCGCGGTCCCCGGAGTCAAAGATGTCGGCGTCAGCAATTGCCTGCCTATGGCCGGCGGTTTCGGCATGATCTTTGACATCGTGGGGCGGCCCAGGGGCAACACTCCATTCACGGGCGACGCTGGCTTCTATTCGATTTCCTGGCGGTATTTCAGTGCACTCAAAATTCCGCTGCTGCGTGGCCGCGAGTTTACTCAGCAGGATGATGGAGCCGCCCCGGGCGTAATCATCATCAATCAGGCCCTGGCGCGTCGCTACTGGCCCACGGGCGACCCGCTGAATGCTCGCATCCAGATCGGGCCAGGTGCCGGTCCGGCCTTTGCTGAAGGGCCGCGTCAGGTTGTCGGCATCGTCGGCGACACCCACGACGGCGGTCCGAACCGCGAGCCTTCTCCCATGATGTATATCCCGCTTGCGCAGATGCCCGACCTCGAAACGGCGCTTAACTCACGCGTGACGCCGCTCTATTGGATCATCCGCAGCGACGTCGACCCACGCACACTGGTTGCGTCCGTCACCGCGGCGCTGCACGACGCCAGCGGGGGGCTGCCCGTGGCTCATATTCGCACCATGGACGAAATCGAAGCGCGCAACACTGCACGTCAGCGGTTTAACATGCTGCTTCTCACTGTGTTCGGCTCCGCAGGCCTGCTCATGGCAGCCATCGGCGTGTATGGAGTGATGTCCTATTCCGTGCAGCAGCGTACCCAGGAACTTGGCGTCCGCATGGCGCTGGGGGCGCAGGCTTCCAATCTTCGCAACATGGTTATCCGGCAGGGCATGGCGCTAACGCTCATCGGTGTGGTCCTGGGTGTGGGCGGAGCCTTCTGGCTCACGCGTTTTCTAACCAGCTTCCTTTTTGGAGTGAAGACCCTGGACCCGATTGCTTTCGTGGCGACGCCAGTTCTTCTGTGCGTCGTGGCTCTGCTTTCGATCTGGATTCCCGCAAAACGCGCGACTCGCGTGGATCCAATGACTGCACTTCGACTCGAGTAATTGACCACCGTCAGCTTACTTTTTGTCGAACGATTTTAAGAATCTCGTCCGATAGCTGCGGGTCGCGCACAGCGCGAGCCAGCACCACCCCGCCGAGCAACGCGGCTGCTTGAAAAATTCCTTCTTTTCGGTCTCCCCCGCCTGCGGAGAGAATTTCCTCGAGTCCTCGCTCGAATGCTGCTTTGAGTTCCGGCGTCGAGCGAGCCACCTCAGGAGCCAGTGCGGCCATAGTGCAGCCATCGCCCGGATTATCCCGGTGCCGCGGGCTCAGGTACCGGTCAGCGTAGGCTCGCCTGCCCTTCTTCGTTACATCATGGCTCCGAGCGCGGCCTGCCGAAAGGCTCTGTCCGTAGGCAACCGCAGCTTCCTGAAGCGCTTGCTTTGAGCCGAAGTGCGCATAGAACGCGCCATGCGTCAGGCCGGCAGCCTTCATTACTTCACCCACCGTTACGTTCTCGAATCCCCGTTCCCGGAAGAGGCGGGAAGCTTCTTTCACAATCCGTTCATGCTTGGCGGCGGTCTCTTCGGCCGGGTAGCGCATAATTTTCCTGCATCCTCCATCTATGATGATCATCATATCACATGTATGACGATCATCATAGTTATAATGCTCGTCTAGAGGAGGAAGTATGAAACTTGCAGGCAAAAAAGCTCTCATCACCGGAGGCAACAGCGGCATCGGGTTTGCCACGGCCCGACTTTTCGTCGCCGAAGGCGCTCAGGTCGCCATCACCGGCCGCGATCAGAAGACCCTGGATGACGCGGTCGCCGAACTCGGAGCGAATGCGCACGGCTACCGCGCGGACGTCACCATAGCCGAAGACCGCAGGCAACTCTTCTCAGCGCTAGCCAGGGATTTCGGCAAGCTCGACATCGTCTTCGCGAATGCCGGCATCTCCGGACGGACGCCTACGGGCACAACTGACGAAGCCGTCTTCGAGAACATCATCCACACCAACCTGAATGGCGCTTTCTTTACCGTGAATTCTGCCGCTCCCCTGCTGAACGACCACGGCAGCATCATCTTCAACGGATCGGTGCACGACTATCTCGGCCAGGCCGGCCTGGCCGCTTATGCTGCCACGAAGGGCGGCGTCGTCTCGATGGCGCGCGCCATCGCAGCCGACCTTGCGCCGCGCAACATTCGTGTGAATGTGGTCGCACCCGGAGCCACGAAGACGCCCATCTGGAAGCGTGGATCCCGCGCCAACGACACTGCCGAGCAATCTGCCAGGCTGGCTGACTTCATCTCCTCAACTATCCCTCTGGGCCGTTGGGGCGAGCCGGAAGAGCTTGCCAAAGCCGTACTTTTCCTTGCCTCCGACGATGCTTCCTATGTCAATGCGGTTGAGTTAATGGTTGACGGGGGAATGACAGGTGCTCCCTTCGGATCTCCTATTCTTCGCGGCTGACTGCATAGGCGCCCCGTTTCGTCCGTTCGACAAATAATGTCAATGCAAAAGGAGAAAGACATGGCCACGATCCAGTTCCACCAGACAACCAGCCTGACACCCGAGCAGTACGTCGCCGGGCTCACCGACTTCGGACCCGACCGTTCGAAGCTCTTCGCCAACAGCGCCGACGAGTACCTTAAGGTGCATCAGCGCAGCCACACGCAGGCCGACGTCACCGAAGGCTCTGGCGGCATCTGGGAACGACTGCACTACGACTGGTCTGATCCTGACCACGTCGTCCTCACCACGACCGACTCGAACGTCTGGGGAGGCGCTTCGGGTCACACTTACACATTTACGCGTCAGCCCGACGGCACCACAGACATTGACGTGGTTGTCACACGCGAGGGCAAGAATCTCAAGGGACGCCTGCTGGGACTTGTGCTCAGTACCATCGGCAGGAGCGTTTTGGAAAAGGCCTTCAACAACAGCGTCAAGGCCATCGAAGTCCGAAACAGCGTGGCAGAGAAATACGCAGCGTAATCCCGCAGCGAGTGCACATCGGCAGATTAGAGCGTAACTCGAACTGGTGACAGTGCATTCGCCTTGAGGAAGGAGACACTATGAAAAAGGGCTATTGGGTCGTTGTCTATCGATCTATCTCCGACGAATCAGCAGTAAAGGCCTATGGAACATTGGCCCTTCCGGCAGTTGAGGCATTCGGCGGGCACTTTTTGACCAGATCCGCGAGCCAGATCCAAACCCACGAAGCCGGATTGCCCCTGCGTACGATACTTGTCGAATTCGACAGCTACGAGATTGCCCTCGCGGCTCATGAAAGCGAGGCTTACCAGAAAGCGCTTCAGGCACTCGGTTCCGGAGCAGAACGCGACTTTCGCATCGTCGACGGTGGCTAAGCGCGATCGAAACCAGACGTTTATTGTGACCAACGGGA
>CAWAYO010000061.1:0-43842 GCA_963786085.1 uncultured Acidobacteriaceae bacterium | reverse complement strand
GTCTCCTGAGTCACAAGTAGGTTGCATATAGATGGGAGGCGTTCTATGGTGAGGCATGGAGTCTGGTCGTGGACGGCCGAAGAAGCATGAGCTGGTGGTAAGCCCAGGGCAAAGAGCCGAGTTGGAGCGCATAGCGCGGCAGTCTCGCAGCGCTCGTTCGGTGGCCTTCCGCGCCCGTATCGTTTTAGAGTGTGCGGGTGGAGCAAGCAACGCGGCGGTAGCAGCGAAGTTGCGCACGACAGGATTTACAGTTGGTCTCTGGCGCAACCGCTTTATAGCTGAGGGAGTGGCGGGGCTGGGCGATGAGCCGCGTCCGGGAGCGCCGCGTGAGATCGGTGACGAGAAGATCGAGCAGGTGGTGCGGCTGACGCTGGAGAAGACTCCGAAGGGAGCGACGCACTGGTCCAGCCGCATGCTAGCAGTCAGAACCGGTCTAAGCCAGTCCACCATCAGCCGCATCTGGCGTGCCTTTGGACTGAAGCCGCATCGCACAGAGAGCTTTCAGCTATCGACTGATCCATTGCTGATCGACAAAGTGCGGGATATTGTTGGGCTCTATCTCGATCCACCCCATCATGCGCTGGTGTTGTGCGTGGATGAGAAGTCGCAGATCCAGGCACTCAGCCGTACCCAGCCTGTGCTGCCCATGCGGGCCGGACAACGGGAGCGGCGCACGCACGACTACAAGAGACATGGCGTCACCAGCCTGTTTGCCGCTCTGGATATCGCGACCGGCAACGTTCTTGGCAAGTGCTATCGACGCCATCGTTCGGTGGAGTTCCTCGACTTCCTGAAGAAAATCGACACCGCCGTTCCTGCCGATCTGGACATCCATCTGGTGCTGGACAACTACGGCACACACAAGACAGCGCTGGTCCGCCAGTGGCTACAAAAAAGATCACGGTATCACCTGCACTTCACTCCCACGCATGCCTCCTGGCTCAACCAAGTGGAACGCTGGTTCGCACTGCTTACACAACGGCAGATCAAGCGCGGTTCACACACCAGCGTGCAGGAACTCGAAACGGCGATCCGCGAATTCATCGCTGCCCACAACCAACAGCCCAAACCCTTTCGATGGACCAAGTCCGCAGACCAGATCCTGGCCTCCATCGCTCGATTCGCTACTTCTACTCTCGCCGCGCACTCACCCACAACTTATACGAGAAATCAATGACTCAGGAGACTAGGCCATACAAAATAAATGACTTACGGACAGTCATTGAAAATGCTAGAGTTATCGGCTCGTCACTGATTACAAAGGATTTGCTGGATTCCAAAGAATCTCTGGCCAGCTCATCGCTAAAAGTGAAGAGGCCCGGCGGATGGCCGGGCCTCTTGGGTCTCTATTTCTATTCTAGCGGATTCGGCGAAATTGTCGGCCACGAATGCAGGGTGTAGGGAACAGGGCTTAGGGTGTAGAACTGCCTGGCGGCTGGCGCGGATGGCTTGACCCGTCCGCCATGCTGCCAGCAGCGTTCAGTGGTCGCGGCCGGTTTTTTCCGGGGTGCGCGAGTCGACCAGTTCCTTTTCGGCGTGGGCGCGCTTGTCTTTGGCCTGCTGGATTTCGTCGTCATCCGGCGAGCGTTTGGATGAGGCTTCGGTCAGGTCTTCGAGCGACTTCTGAATATTTTCCTTGCGCTGTTTATCGTCATGTTTCAGTCATGGGCGGTTTCCCTCAGGTGGTTGGATGCCTGAATCGGCAAAGCGACCGGAATTAGAGGGCCCTGGAATAGAATCACGTTCATTGAGGACGGATTGAACGAACAGCGCCAATACGGGCCCTACTCCCTCATCCGTAAGATCGGCCAGGGCGGCATGGCCGAAGTATGGCAGGGGCGTCACGTTCTTCTGGACAGGCCCGTCGCCATCAAGGTTCTCCTCCCTGAGCTTGCCAACAACGCAGAATTGCAGAGTCGCTTCATCAGCGAGGGCAAGAGCCAGGCGCGGCTTCAGCACCCGAATATTGTTTCCGCGTTCGACTTCTTTCAGGCGGATGGCCGCAGCTACCTGGTCATGCAGTACGTGGAAGGAGTCTCTCTCGAGACCAGACTCAACAATCGAAACGCACCGCTTACGCTGGGAGAAATACATAATATCTCGCGGGACATACTAAGTGCTCTGGATTACGCTCACTCGCTCGGAATTGTGCATCGGGACGTCAAGCCTTCAAATATGGTGACGGAAAAGAGCGGGCGCACTTTACTCATGGATTTCGGAATTGCGAAAGTGCGCGATGAATCTCCGGGCACCCTAACCGGTGTGGCGATAGGAACGCCGAGCTACATGAGCCCGGAGCAAATTCTCCGTCCGAAGACTGTGGATGCGCGGTCAGATGTGTACAGCTTCGGCTGCGTTTTGTACGCAATGCTCAGCGGCAATCCGCCTTTCCCTCTTGAAGACACTTCGTATGAGGTAATGAGCCGGCACGTAAATACAGCTCCTCCGCCGCTGGTCTACAGCGATCCTCAGATCCCTCATGCTGTTGGTGAGGTGGTCCTCAAGTGTCTGGAAAAGGATCCTGACCAACGTTTCCAGAGTTGTGCAGCCGTGTTGCGAGCGTTAGATGCGGCGATATCTGGCGGGACACAAGGAATGTCCTCGCTTGCACCGGCAGCACCCACATATGTAAGTCCGGCGAATGCGAATCCCGGTGATGGGAGTCTCCCCGCCCGTGGCCCGACACTTTATCCCCAAGGAAGTGCGCCTTCGTCCAGGGCTTCCACTGTCATTGAGAGAAACCCGATCTCCACGGGGATATTGGCTTCTGATGCGAAAGCAGCAAGCAAAGAGCCCGACCCGGCCCTGGCCTCGGACGCGACCCGCTTTGTTGCTCCAACCCCACCCGGCGCAGAAGGCAGGCGAAGCCTGCCGCGGGTCCGACTGACATTCAACGCGGGAAACGACGGAGCGCTTTTCGGCAGAAGCGTGGTCATTAGTTCGACTCCGTTTCGCATTGGGAGGAATGCAGACCTGAGCATCAACGATGTCCATCTCACGCGAGTGCATGCGGTTATTGACTGGGATGGCAGGGCCTTCACCATTACCGACAAGGGCAGCAGGAATGGGACGTACGTCAACGGCCGACAGGTGCGAACGGGGCCGCAAACGCTACCGTTCGGCGCAGTAATCCGGCTGGGAGCTTCTACGGTTCTAACCTTTTCCTCTGACGAGATCTGCGAAATGCCCGACCTGACCGGGCAGACAATCGCCGGCCGCTACCAACTCACTAGGGTGCTGCGCAGCGGCACGAAGACCACGCTCTACGAGGCCAATGACTCGCATCTTCCGCAGAAGGTGGCGGTCAAAATCCTCTCGCCAAACCTTGCCGAGTACGCGGGATATTCGGAGCACTTCAATCGTGAGGCGCAAATGGCTGTCGGTCTGCGACATCCTCACATTTGCCGGGTCCTGGACTATGGACAGGCTCCCATTCGCATTGGATCCGACATCCTGGGAACGGCGGTGAACTATCTTTCCATGGAGTTGATGGAAGGAGGCAGTCTCGCGGATCGCGTGGCTGAAGGAACGGCCGTCGAATTGTCACAGGTTATGTCCTGGCTGAACGACATAACGAACGCGCTTGAAAGCGCACACAGGTGCGGGGTGACACACGGCGGCCTGAAGCTGTCGTCGATCATGTTCGATCGCGAGGGAGAGCCCTATGTAACCGACTTTGCGATGGCCCACCGAGTAGACGATAGCGCGAAGCCTGTTTTTTTTGGTTCCCCGGAGTTTCTGGCGCCCGAACTGTGGGAAGGGGTCGTACCCACTGCGCTGGCCGATCAATATGCACTGGCCGTTCTTACATATTTGCTGATCGCAGGAAGTCTGCCGTTCGAAGGACAGATTGACCCAAAGGTGCGTGAAAGGAACTTCATGCGCGGACCTGTGCCCGCGCATGAGGAAGCAGCCCGGGCGGCGCGGCCGGGAGTGTCGCCACGAGTTTCGGAAGTGCTGAAGCGAGCCTTGTCAGTGGACCCACTGAGTCGATATAGCTCGGTCCGCGAGTTCTTTCTGGCACTGCAATATTCCGTGACCGCGACCAAGGGCCGTTCCGACGGACAGGCGCGAATCTTTATCAGTTATCAACGCGACTCGAGCGCGGGCTGGGCGGTTCATTTTGCCAGCGAACTGGGCCGGAAACACCAGATTGCCGCATTTGTGGACACGCAACGCATGGACAGCGTAGTTCGCTTTCCGGCCCGGCTAAAGAAAGCGATTGAGGACTGCGACGTGTTTGTGTGCCTGGTTTCCGGAAACACCCTCCAATCGAAGTGGGTGCAGGAAGAGATCAGGATGGCCTGGGAGAATGACAAGCCTATGGTTCCTGTATTTCAGGAGAGCTATTCCCCTCCCGATCCTTCAGAACGGCTGGAGCCGCACATTGAATCGCTCATCAACTATGACGGAGTCAAGTTGCTGGACCGGCAAAATCTCTACGTGGAAAACGCCATCGAGAAGCTGGCGGAGATGGTGACAGAGTCGGTCAGAAGAGCAGCACGCAACGAAAGTTGAAGTACGCGGTGACGCATTGGTGGCCAGGGAGGCTGGTGCGTGCAGGCTGTCGCGGGTCGTGCGCAGACGCCCCGGAATAGAACCCCTTCATTGAGAAGAACTTGTCGGCTCGGGCCTGTCGGCTAACACTCCGTCAGAAGATTGCATCGCGCCTTCTGGCCGGACATCTACTGAGTAACCCGCGCACCACAGGTTTCAAAGCGTGGGTTGCAAAGGGAATACGCTATGGCCGCCATGCCGAATGCCGTTCAGACTGTGCGCGCTGTCCCGCCGCGCATCCAGTCCTCCTGCGAATTTACCCAGGTCCTGATGAAGCTCCAGCGGGCTACGTATCTGATCGCCTCCACGCTCGACCTCGACCTGCTGCTCGAACGAGTGGTCAACGACATCGCCACGTCCATTGGAAATGTAGAGGTCGGGGTATGGCTGCGCGAAGGCAGTAATGGAAACGAGATGGTCCTGCATGGGGTGCGTGGCTGCACAAAGTACAAGAAGGGTGAGCGCCTACAAACTGGCCGGCAGGGCATGGTGGGTTACGTGGCTGGCACGGGCAAGATACGCTATGCGCCTAACGTCGACGACGACCCGTACTATATCGCCTGCGAGCCCAGCGTACGCTCGGAAGTCGATATCCCCCTCAAGGCAGCCGGTACGGTCATCGGCGTTCTCACCGTCGCCCATCACGAGACCGATGCATTCTCAGAAGATCAGATAACAGTGCTTCAGGCGCTCGCTGGACACATCGCAATTGCAGTAGAGAACGCCCGCCTTTTCCGGAACGAGCGCTTTGAACGCGAGCGGATGGAGCGGGAATCGGCTGAAGCACGCGTTATGCAGCGGGCGCTTTTTCTGAAGCCTGTGCCACTGGTCCCCGGCTTCGCATTTGAAACGGCCTGGCATCCCGCCGGGGCGGTCGCAGGTGACTGGTTCGATTTCATCGATCTTGGCCAGCAGCGCTATGGCATCGCCCTGGCCGATGTTTCCGGTAAGGGCATGTCCGCCGCCCTGCTCATGTCCGCAACCCGGGCGCTTCTGCGCTCAATCGCGCCTCTCTATTCGTCGCCAGCAGATACACTGGAACATCTCAACCGGACCCTCGAGGAAGATTTCCCTACTGGAAAGTTCGTCACCATGGTCTACGGTGTGCTCAACGCCGACTCTCGTGAGATCACGCTGGCCAGCGCCGGACACCTTCGTCCTCTGCTCATCAATCATCATTGCTCGTTTCTGGAACTGGATACGGGACTGCCGCTTGGCCTTGGGCCGTCCTCCTATCCGCAGACAAGCGTCACGCTCTCGCCCAACACCCAATTGCTGCTTTACACCGACGGCATCACGGAAGCCATGGACAGCACAGAGGAAGAATATGGCCCGGCTCGGCTGATTGAGCACTTCAGCCAACCCGGCGCCTGTGTCGACGGCCTGATCGCGGAAGTCAAGCGCTTCGGTACCGGATCGGATCGAACCGATGACGCAACAGCTGTGCTGATTCGCAGCCGCTAAACGCTGTGACGGGCGGCTGGCCGCCAATGGGAACCACGCAGATCACAAAATGTTGAACGGAGCGGCGGCGGGTTCCGGCAGCGGGTCGGGTTGGAAGCGGTTTCGGATGCCGCTCCATACCCTACCAATTCGGTCGGAAGTCATGAAGATTCCTCCCAGGGTGAGCGGACCGAGCCGGTGATGTCCGATGGCGGCGAGACCCATCGAGGCCATGCAGCCGCAACGTTCGCAATCCGGTTCACCGCCGAACTGGCAGGGGGTGATCCTGGTCGTCAAGTCGGCGGAGATCGTCTCGGTTGTACGCGCGAAGATGCAGTCTTCGGGACTTTTCGGCGGCGAAGCGAACTCGCGGATGGTGGGCTCGTCCATCTGCAGAACCGGATAAAGGCGGCGCAGACGGAGAAGCTGCGCGAGAACGGCGTCGCGCTGCTCGAAGGTGAGGATCTCAGGGTCGGTGGCTCCGCGCTGCGGAGTGAAGAGACTGAACCAGACTTTGATGACCTCCGGACGGCGGCTCCAGAAGCCCAGGAACTCGTCGAGGTAGCCTTCGCGGGAGGCGATCTGCGAAGTGATGGTGCAGTGGATGTAGACCTTTGCGCCGGCGATGTTTTTGAGGATGCGCTCGTAGGTCGCGGGCGCCCGGCGGACGTCGTGTTCGGGGGCGAGACCGTCGACGGAGACGGCCACATGCAGCAGCTTGAAGCGGGACCACTCGCTGGGGATGACGCGGAAGGCACTGGTAACGACCTGGGTGTATATGCCACGGGCCTCGAGCTCGGGCAGCATGGCTTCCACTTCGCGATAGCGCACAAGCGGATCGCCCCCAACCAGCGAGACGTGCAGGGGCTTATGCTGGTCGACGAGCGCGAGAACTCTGCGCACCAGTTCGTCACCTTTGAAGTCGGAGAGCTGGCGGAGTTGCATGCCCGGGCCGAGGTGCGAGGTGTCGAAGGCGTAGCAGCCGGGACAGCGCAGGGGGCATTCCTTGGTGATTTCGATGGACAGGGACGGCGCTTTGCCGGCGAGGATTCTCGACCAGGCCTGCATGACTTGCGATGTCTTCATTCACTCTCCGCGATACGTAAGCAGCGAGCATTGCCGCTTATTGAACTTGCAAGAGAAACCGAGCTACAGCCCGCGTGAAGATTCGACGAACTGAATTCAGTTTACGTTAGTCGGAGTGCGGCTGATCGGCAGGCTGTTCAAAAACGAATGCTGACCGGCGCGTAATCGGATGGCAATGTTCGAGAAAAAAGGACGAATGTGGCGTCCCGTTAGCTTCGGATACTTAGAGCCAATCGTTCTTGCGAAAGAGATATAGAAAGACGAACGGGAGGGAGATCATCAGCAGCATGGCGGCGGCGAAGGTAAGCGGCTTGGTGAAACCGGGGATGGAGTCGGCAAAGTTCATTCCGAAGAAACTGGTAATTACGGTTAAGGGCAAAGTGACCACGCTGATGATAGCCAGCGTCTTCATGATCCGGTTGAGGCGGTTGTTGATGCTCGACATGTAGATATCGCGGCAGCCAAGTACCAGGTCGCGATAGATATCGATGGTCTCGACCTCGCGGTTCAGGTAATCCAGGACATCTCTGAAGTAAATCCGCGCCTGCGTTCCCATGAACGGAACCTCGCCCCGTGTCAACTGGCCGATGACGTCCCGCTGCTGGGTCATGATGCGGCGGAGGTCGAGCAGCTCTTTCTTGTGATTCGAGATCAGCAATGCAAATTCAGGAGGCGGATTTCCAATTGCCTCCTCTTCCAGTTTGTCGAGCACTTCCTCAAAGTCATCGAGAATCGGGCCGTATCGGTCCACGAGACGATCAATGAGTTCGTAGAGCAGAACGTCGATTCCAAACTTGAGGCGGGCCTCAGGATCGGTGTGAACGCGATTGAACATATCGCTCAGGGAACCCAAAGGGCCCTCGTGAATGGTGATGAGGTACCTTTCGGAAAAGATCGCATCGAGTTCGGTGGTCTGGAAGAGGCGTTCGGGGTCGGGGTCTGCTTCCGGTCCGTGAATGACGAGGAAGAAATAATCGTTCTTCAGCCTGTCACCGACCATGGCATAGCTCTCCAGCTTTGGCCGCTGAATCTCATTGACCACATCTTCGATGACGAGCGGATGGAAGCCAAACACATCGGCGAGAAGCGCATGCTCGGCGTCGTCGGGAGCACCGATGTCCAGCCAGAATTGGGCGGCCGGGTCATGGAAAGCGGAGGCGATCTTGTCCGGTACTGTCGCGTGTACCACTTGACCATCGCCAAATCTTACGAAGGCGTTCAGCATGGCCAAGATTTGTACCAGATAATTGTTACATTTCCAGCATTATTCCTAAGCAGGAAACGATTCGGTCGGGTCCGGCTGAGACCGGGACTTCAAAGCATTTAGAATGGAGAGCATACGACTCTCAATCATGGCTGCGGGATGATCCGCGGCAGGAAAGACACCCCGCACGCAATGCATCGCTGGTCCCGGCTCTTTATTCCTACTCTTCGTGAGGCTCCGGCGGACGCCGAAGTCGCCAGCCACAAGTTTCTCGTTCGCAGCGGATATATCCGCCAGCTTGGGGCGGGGATTTATTCGTACCTGTTTCTCGGGCAAAGGTCCATCAACAAGATCACAGCTATTGTGCGCGAGGAGATGGACAGGATCGGGCAGGAGTTTCTGCTGCCTACGATTCATCCACGCGAGTTGTGGGAGGAGAGCGGACGCTGGACGGGCATGGGTCAGAACATGTTCCGGCTGCAGGACCGCAAGGGCGCGTGGCTATGCCTGGGCATGACGCATGAAGAAGTCATGACCGATATTGCGCGCAAGGAGCTGCGCAGCTACAAGCAGCTTCCGCAGATCTGGTACCAGATCCAGACGAAGTTTCGCGACGAGCCGCGGCCGAAGGCAGGGCTGCTGCGGGTTCGGCAGTTCATCATGAAGGACAGCTACTCGTTCGATCTGGATGAGGCCGGACTGGACGTGAGTTACATGAAACATGATGCCAGGCGTATCGCGCTATCTTTACGCGCTCCGGGCTGAGCTTTGTGGCCGTCGAGGCGGATTCGGGGGCGATGGGCGGGTCGCAATCGCAGGAGTTCATGGTGTACACGGACGCGGGCGAGGACCTGATCGTGAGCTGTCCGAAGTGCGACTATGCGGCGAATCTTGAGAAGGCGGCGTCGCGGCTGGGCCCGGTGACGGAGCTCGGCGCCGACGGGCGATGGGAAGCCGGAGCTGGTGCACACTCCGGGCAAGGCGGCGATTGCGGATGTGGCGGAATTCTTCCAGATTTCGCCGGCGCAGGATATCAAGACGGTCGCGTACATGGCGGAGGTTCGCAACGGCAAAGAGGTGACGTGGGAGCCGGTGGTGGCGTTTCTGCGCGGCGATCATTCTGTAAATGAAACGAAGCTGGCGGGGCTGGTGAAGACGGCCGAGCTGCGTCCGATGCAGGCGGAAGAGTTGGAGAAGTATTTCGGCGGGCCGGCGGGATATCTGGGGCCGATTGGGTTGGGTGTGTCCAAGCATTTGCATGATGAAGGCGTCAATGTCGTTCTCGACGAGAGCCTGCAGGGGCGCGAGAACATGGTGGCGGGAGCGAACAAGCTGGATTACCACTTCCGCAACGTGACGCCAGGGCGTGATTTTAGCTGGACGTTGGCGGCGGATATTCGCAATGCGGTGGAGGGTGAAGGGTGCCCGATGTGCGGGTTGCCTCTGAAGATCGGCAAGGCGGTCGAGGTTGGGCACATCTTCAAGCTGGGCAACCGGTATACGGACATCATGGGCTCGCGTGTGCTCGATCCGAACGGCAAGGAAGTGACGCCGATCATGGGCTGCTATGGGATAGGGATCGAGCGCATCCTGACGGCATCGATTGAGCAGAATAATGACGCGAACGGATTCTGGCTGCCGAGGGCGATCGCTCCGTTTGACGTAGCGGTGACGATCACCAATATTACTGACCAGAAATTGCTGGCTGCAGGTCAAGAAATTGCGGCGTCGCTCGAGGCTGCGGGGTTCGATGTCCTGCTCGACGATCGTGATGAACGGGCGGGGGTGAAGTTCAAGGATGCGGACCTGATCGGGGTTCCCTATCGCGTGAATGTGGGCAAGAAGGCGGCGGAGGGTAAGGTTGAGCTGGTAACGCGCGCGACCGCTTCGAGCGAGGATGTGGCGATCCAAGAGGTTGCGGGAGCGCTGAAGGGCAGGGATCAGGGCACAGGGATCAGGGCACAGTAACGTCACTGGATTTAGAACCCAGGTCCGAAAATCCGGACCTGGGGCACGCGGATTGGTACCCCAATCACGCCGAAAGCTGCATCTGAACGTCTTAAGTAGAGTGGTCCCCATCCTCCGGGGACCACGTTGGGCGTGCCCGCCGTTCGAGGAGTGGAGCGGTGAATGTCGCGATGATTTGGCGTTCAAGCATTTAAAATGAGAGTCGAGACGTTCGATTGGCAGTAAAGATCAAATTCGCCGGCCCGATTGCGGGCACGGGTAGTCTTGGCCGCAAGCTGCTGCTGGGAGCCGGTATCGCCGTAGCAGGCTGTTTCCTTATTTTCGCCTGCGTCTTCGGCTTCTACTACATCAAGTACAGCAAGATTGTCGACCAACGGCTCGAAAAGCCGCTGTTCACCGCGACAGCAAAGATCTATGCGGCTCCCGCGGAGCTACGGCCGGGACAGAAGTTCACCGCTCATTACATTGCCCAGCAGTTGCGGAACGCGGGGTATTCGAGCGAGGGCGATGCGAAGAACGCGCCGATGGGGACCTACTCGGAGGGGCCGGAGAGTATCACCGTGCATCCGGGCCCGCAGTCTTACCACGCTCCCGAGGGGGCGACGATCACGTTTGAGGGCGGCTCGATCAGCCAGATTACCGGCGATCAGGGCCAGCAGCTGGCGGCGTATGAACTCGAGCCGCGGCTGATTACCGACCTTTCAGATGCCAACCGCTCGAAACGGCGGCTGGTGACCTATGACGAGTTGCCGCATAACCTGATCAACGCGGTGGTGGCCATTGAGGACCGCCGGTTCTTCACGCATGGCGGTGTGGATTACATCCGGCTGGTGGGTGCGCTTCGCAATGACCTGAGTCACCGGCACACCTACATGGAAGGCGGCTCCACGCTGACCATGCAGCTCGCGCGGGGGTTCTTCCTGACACCGGAGAAGCGTTTCAAGAGGAAGTTTCTGGAGATCGTCATCACCTTCCAGCTTGAGCATCGCTTCACGAAGGAGAAAATTTTTGAGCTGTATGCCAACCAGGTTCCGCTGGGGCAGAGGGGCAGCTTTTCGATCAACGGATTCGGCGAGGCGTCACAGGCGTATTTCGGCAAGGATGTCCGGCAGCTGACGCTGCCCGAATGCGCGCTGCTGGCGGGGCTGATCCAGAGCCCGAGCCGGCTCAATCCTTACCGGCATGTGGAGCGCGCGACGACGCGGCGCAACCTGGTGTTGGACTCGATGGTGGAAACTGGCGCGATCACCAAGGAGCAGGCGGAAGAGGCGAAGGCATCGCCGCTGAATGTGATTCCGGGCGCGGTGGACGCGGGCGAGGCTCCGTACTTTGTGGACCTGGTGCGCGAGCAGCTGGCGCAACGGCTGGGTCCAGATGATTACAACCAGCAGGGACTGCGAATCTACACCTCGCTCGATCCGCAGCTGCAGAGTTTAGCCACCGATGCTGTCGAGACGGGCATGAAGCATGTCGACGAGCTGGTGGAGAAGCTGCACGCGCGGCGGGTGAAGTCGGGAGACGATACGCCGATTGTCTATCCGCAGGTGGCGCTGGTAGCGCTAAATCCGCATACCGGGCAGGTGCTGGCGCTGGTGGGCGGGCGCAATTATGGGCTGAGCCAGTTCAACCATGCGGTGCAGCATCGTCCGACGGGGTCGATCTTCAAGCCCTTTGTGTATGCGGCGGCATTCAATACGAGCCTGGCGGGATCGCAGCTGACAAATACGGACGGCACGAGCGCGACGTTCACTCCGGTGACGATTCTGAACGACGAGCAGACCACGTTCACATTTGCGGGAAATCAGACCTACAGCCCGCGCGACTTCGAGGGCAAGTACTACGGCGAGGTAACGGCTCGCTTTGCTCTGCAGCAATCGCTGAATAACGCGACGATCGCGCTGGCCGAGATGGTGGGCTACAACAACGTAGCTTCCCTGGCGCGCGATGCGGGGATCAAGTCGGCACGCGGGACCCCGGCGATGGCGATCGGATCGTATGATGCGACTCCGCTGGATATGTCGGGCGCGTACACGGTTTTTGCGAACAACGGCGTGAAGATCGATCCGTGGATGCTGGCTTCGGTGCGCAGCGCCAATGGCGACGTGATGAACGACTACACGCCGATTACGAAGCCGGTGCTCGATCCGCGGGCGGCATTTCTGACGACGAGCCTGATGGAGAACGTGATCAATCACGGGACGGGCTTCGCAGTGCGGGCGCTGGGATTCACGGCTCCAGCAGCGGGCAAGACGGGCACGTCGCACGACGCGTGGTTCGCAGGCTTCACCAGCAACCTGATCTGCATTGTCTGGGTGGGGAACGACGACTACAGCGATATCAAGATTGAAGGCGCACATGCAGCGGCGCCGATCTGGGCAGAATTCATGAAGCACGCGGTAGAGCTGCCGCAGTACTCGGACACGAAAGAATTTGTTCCGCCGCCGGGGATTGTCGAGGTGCGGCTGGACAAGGCGACCAATCTGCTGGCGGATGCGGCGTGCCCCAGCAACACCTACGACGCGGCGTTTCTGGAGGGCACACAACCGACCGACACCTGCGATCACGCGAACGGCGACCAGCGCAATCTCTTCCAGAGGATATTCGGGCTGGGCGAGAAGCCGGCCGCGCCTCCGCAGGTGCCGATTACGCAGACGGCTCCGCAGTTAACCCAGCCGATTCAGCCCGCAGCCACGCCAAATGCGGCTGTCGCACAGACTCAGCCCAGCCCGGAACCGCAGCAGAAGCCAAAGAAGCGGGGATTCTTCAGCAGGCTGTTCGGCGGCAAGAAGGACGACGACCAGAACCAGGCGCAGCCCGCTCCGCAGCCGAATCCTCCGCCGCCTCCGCAATAAAAGCAGGGATCAGGGAACAGGGAACAGAGAAAGCATCGAACCCAGGTCCGAAACTCCGGACCTGGGGCACCCGGATCGCGGACGTTCGACATTACTGTCCGGCTGAGGAGTAGTAGCCGGTGCGGTGGCGCAGAGTGTACGCGCCTACGGCTGGCGAGGGTTTGGTGAGCGTTACCGAAATTGTCCGGAACGACGAGTCAGTCACGCGGTGTTCAGGGTAATAACCAATCAGATATTGCGTGCGCAGGTCTTCGGAGACTTGCCTGAACGCCTTATCGAGATTTCCCTCGTCAGCGTAGTAGTATTTGCCGCCTGTCTCCTGCGAGAGGGTGATGAGCGCGTGCTCACCTCCGGTTTCGCGTCCTGCGTCGGCGACCACCGGTAGATCGATGATGCTGTAAATCATGACTTCGCCGCGGCGGGCCTGCTCGAGCGCCTGTGCGTAATCGACTCCTTTTACGGTGTTGCCGCCATCGGAAATGATGACCAGCACCTTGCGGCCGCGGCGCGGCGCGAGGAGCTGCGATGCAAGGTAGACGGCGTCATAGAGGGCCGTGGCCGGCCCGATGGAGAGGTTTTCCAGGCCGGCATCGACGCGATGGGCGCTGTTGGTGAAGGGTACCACTTCACGCACGTCGGAATTGAAATCCATCAGGTCGAGCTGATCGACGGGACGCATGAGCGCATGGACGAAGTTGTGCGCGGCGCCCTTCTCCAGGCTGAGATCCTTGTGCGTGCTGCCGCTGGTGTCGATGGCCAGCACGATGGAGAGGGGCATGCCGGTATCGCGTTCGAAGTAGGTGATCTTCTGCGGGTGGCCGTCTTCGGTAAGGGCGAAGTCGTCCTGAGTGAGGCCGGGAACAGGCGCGCCAGCGGCATCGGTGACGTTGACGAATACGTTGACCAGGCGGACATCGACGTGGATGGGCGGGGCCGATTGCGCGCAGAGTGTGAGTGGAACGGCGAGGATCGAAGCAGTGAAAAGCAAACGGAGATTCACCTGACGATCTCCGGTGGGAATGGTTCGCCATCGGCCCAGACGGCACCGTCTTCGAAGTGCTCTTTCTTCCAGATAGGCACGGTTTTCTTCAGGGTGTCGATGAGCCAGCGACAGGCGTCGAAGGCGGCGGCGCGATGCGCGGAGGCCACAGCGATCAGCACGCTGGTTTCGCCTACTTCGAGCCGGCCGAGGCGGTGCACGATGGCCACGTCGCGGATGTGGAAATCGGTGAGGGCTCTCAAGGCCAGCTCTCTCATCTGGGCGAGTGCCATCTGCTCGTATGCTTCATAGACGAGATAGAGAGTGCGTCGACCGCGAGAGTTGTTGCGAACCATGCCGTCGAAGATGACCAGCGCGCCGTCTTCGGGGCGTTCGAGGCTGGTGACGATGGTGTGGGCGTCGATGCGGTGGTGAACGATAGAGACGTTCGGGCCGGAGCCTCCAGCACCGGAGTCGTCTGTATCGGGGTCTTCTGCGCCACCGCTGACGGGCGGCAGGAGAGCGACTTCGTCGCCATCGGTCAAAGGATGCGCGGCGGTTACATATTCGCGGTTGACGGCCACGGCCAGCGAAGACCAGATGGATCCGTTGCTTGTGGCGTGATGCCGGTAGTGGTCGAGCAGCACAGCGACGGTCGCGCCGTCGGGCAGGTCGAGTTCACCAGATGGTTGAGAAATAAGGTCTTTCAGGACCCCGAAGACAAGGACGCGTACACGCATGCTCTTTAAGAATACTCATCCGTTAGACGGACGAGAGCGGACGGGGTCTCGGGGACCGGTGCGGCGATTGTCATTTGTTTTTCCTGACAAGTGTCACTACGGTTCCGGGGCGTCGCGGCGGTAGACTTCGGGTGTCGATTCCAGGGATCAAATAGAGGAGAGGAAAGTGGCCGATCCTGCAGTTTTGCCGGTTGTTTCCAGTGAGAATGTGGCGCCGACCGGGCCGGTGACGCAGAAGGAGCGCATTCAGTCAATCGACGTGATGCGCGGCGTGGCGCTGCTGGGGATCCTGGCGATGAATATCCAGGACTTCTCGATGATCGGGCAGGCGTACATGAATCCCACGGCCTACGGCGATCTGCACGGGCTGAACTATGCGGTCTGGTATGTCTGCATGCTCTTCGCGGATTTGAAGTTCATGTCGATCTTCTCGATGCTGTTCGGCGCGGGAATCTACCTGATGACCAGCCGGATCGAAGCGTCGGGACGGCGGCCGGGGCCGATCCATTACCGGCGTATGGGGTGGCTGGCGCTTTTCGGGTGCCTGCACGGATATCTGCTGTGGACCGGAGACATACTTTTCACCTATGCGCTGGGCGGGATGTTCGCGTATCTCGCGCGGAAGTGGCGGCCGAGGACGCTGATCGTCTCCGGGCTCCTGTTTACGGCTGTAGCAACGGTGCTGGCAGTAGGCAGTTACGAGTCGATGCCGTACTGGCCGAAGAAGTCAGTCGACGCGATGCGGGAAAACCTGTGGATGCCAACCCAGGCCGGACTCGAGAAGGAACTAGCGGTGCATCGCGCCGGGTGGCTGGGCGAGGAGAAGGATCGCGCGATCGAGAATCTGGGTGCCCAGATTCAGGGAAATATCTTTCTCGCCTTCTGGCGGGCGTACGGACTCATGCTGGTGGGCATGGGCCTGTTCAAGCTGGGGGTCTTCAGCGCGGCGGTGCCGGCGCGGGTCTACGGCTGGTTTATGGCATTGGGGCTGCTGGTGGGGATTCTGCTTATCGCCTTTGGGGTACACATGGAGTTCTTACACCACTGGGACCTGCGGCAGGCGTTCTTTCTGGACTTCCAGTACAACTACTGGGCCAGTCTGCTGGTGTGCCTTTTCTGGATCGGGCTGGTGATGTTGATCTGCCAGAAGGGATGGCTGCCGGGCGCGCGGCGGAGAGTGGGCGCGGTTGGGCGGATGGCGTTCACGAATTATCTGACGCACACCATTGTCTGCACCTTTCTTTTTTACGGCTGGGGGCTGGGGTTTTATGGCAAGGTCAGCCGGACCGGACAATTCGGCATTGTGCTGGCGATCTGGGCGGCGCAGTTGATCATTTCTCCGTGGTGGCTTGATCGCTTCCTGTTCGGGCCGCTTGAGTGGATTTGGCGCTCGTTGACCTACTGGAAGCTGCAGCCGATGCGGAAGCAGGCTGCGGTTCCCGCGATTCCGGCGCCTGCTGAGGCGTGAGGGTTTCAGGTGAGGACGCGAAAAGGTCGTCTTCGGCGGGATACCAGAGGTGCTGGTTCTGGACGCGGAGGAATGATGTAAGCTTGTGCGGCTCGCGGCGGCTGTGCCCCCCAGTCTCTCGTTTTCGGGCGTCGTAGTAGATGTGTTCAACGGGGACGCCGTGGACGGTGAGGGCATCGGCTACCAGAGAGCGGTGGCAGCGCCAGGGGACGGCTTCGGCGCACATGATTGCGGCGTGATCGGAAGGGCCAGCGCTGAGCAGCTCGGCTACCGCGGTCGCGAATTCCGGAGTCTGCATGTAGTCGGCGTATCCGCGAAAGCTGGTATTGCGCCAGCCGGTGTTGACCGAGTCCTTGCGGGGGTGGCGAAGGCCGCCGAGGGATTTATGCCAGCGGTATTCGATGCCGGCGTCAGCGAGGGAGCGGGCGAGGTTTTCCTGGGCGAACTGCGGGTTGTGGCGGGATTTGGGGATGGTTCGGATGTCGGCGAGGGCGCGCACGCCATTCTCGCGCAGGATGGTGATGAATGTTTCGATAGGCAGCGTGGAGTGGCCGATGGTGAGCATGCAATAGGGGCTCAGGGCTCAGGGCTCAGGGCTCAGGGCTCAGGGCTCAGGGCTCAGGGCTCAGGGCTCAGGGCTCAGGAAAGCTAACTACATTTGCAGCCGGAAGCAATTGTGGCCGCTCGGTTGGTTTGCCGCGCGGCCAATTTATTTTAGGCTGCTGGTCTCGGGCAGTAGCTCAGGCGCTTGCGTGTTCGAGGACCTCTTCCCTCACCTGCTCGTCCTTCTGTTTTTCCGCGGCCGTGTGGGGCAGCGCGACGGCGAGGACGTCCTCGATGCGGCTGGCGTAGTGGATATTGACGCCGGCGATCTGCTCGGGCATCAGGTCTTCCTCTACGTTCTGCCGGTTCTCGGCGGGCAGGATGACGTCTTTTACACCGGCGCGCTTGGCGGCAAGGAACTTTTCCTTGATGCCGCCCACGGGCAGCACGTTTCCGCTCAGCGTGATTTCACCGGTCATGGCCGTAAGCGGGCGAACCGGCTTGTCGGTCATCAGGGAGACGAGTACCGTCGCCATGGTCACGCCTGCCGATGGGCCGTCCTTGGGGATGGCTCCAGCGGGGACATGGATGTGGATATCGGCATCCTTGGTGAAGTCTTCCGTGAGTCCAAGCTTTGTGGCATTAGAGCGGACCCAGGTGAGCGCAGCCTGCATGGATTCCTGCATGACCTCGCCGATCTGGCCGGTGATCTTGAAACCACCCTTGCCCTTCATCTTGTTGGCTTCGATGAAGAGAATGTCGCCGCCGGCGGGCGTCCAGGCAAGGCCCACAGCCACGCCTGCACGCTTGGTGCGCTCGGCGAGCTCGGTGTCGACGCGAACCTTGATACCGCCCAGGAACTCCTGGATGATCTCGCGCGTAACGACCAGTTTTTCGGTCTTGCCCTCGGCGAGGCGGCGCGCCTGCTTGCGGCAAACGGTGCCGATGAGCTGCTCGAGTTTGCGGACTCCAGCTTCGCGCGTGTAGTGACGCACGATGTAGGCGATCGCCTCCTCGGGAAACTCGATGTTGTCAGCCTGAATGCCGTTTTCCTTGATCTGACGCGGGATCAGGTAGCGGAAGGCGATATGCGACTTCTCCTCTTCCGTGTAACCCTGCAGCTCGATGATCTCCATGCGGTCGAGCAGCGGCGCAGGAATCGGGTCGAGCTGGTTCGCGGTGCAGATGAAGAGCACCTTGGACAGATCGAAGGGCTGGTCGAGGTAGTTGTCGCGGAACGTGTTGTTCTGTTCCGGATCGAGTGTCTCGAGCAGCGCGGAGGACGGGTCGCCGCGGAAGTCGCGGCCCAGCTTGTCGATCTCGTCGAGCATAAAGACGGGATCGTTGCTGCCGGCGCGGCGCAGGTTCTGAATGATCTGGCCGGGGAGCGCCCCGATGTATGTCCGGCGATGACCGCGAATCTCGGCCTCGTCGTGCATGCCGCCGAGGGAGATGCGCTGGAACTTGCGGTCCAAGGCGCGGGCGATCGACCGGCCCAGTGAGGTCTTGCCGACTCCCGGAGGTCCGACGAAGCAAAGGATCGGCCCCTTCATGTCCGGCTTGAGACGGCGGACAGAAAGATAGTCGAGGATGCGGTCTTTGACCTTCTTGAGGTCGTAGTGGTCCTCGTCGAGGATCTGCTTGGCCTTGGGGATGTCGACTTCGCTGCCTGAAGACTTCGACCAGGGCAGTACGGCCAGCCACTCGATGTAGTTGCGGGTGAGTGAGTAGTCGGCGGCCATGGGTGACATGCGGGAGAGGCGGTTGAGCTCCTTGAGAGCCTCTTTCTTTGTCTCTTCGGGCATGCCGGCGGCTTCGATCTTCTCGCGAAGGTCTTCGATGTCCTTCTGGCCCTCGTCGGCGTCCCCGAGTTCCTTCTGGATGGCCTTCATCTGCTCGCGCAGGTAGTAGTCGCGCTGCGACTGCTGGACCTGGTCCTGGACTTCGGACTGGATCTTGTTGCGCAACTGCTGGACTTCGAGCTCCTTGGCAAGATGCTTGTTGACACGCTCGAGACGCGCCGTCACGTCCGGGGTTTCGAGCAGCTCCTGCTTGTCGGTGGTCGACAGGAAGGGCAGAGACGAAGCGATGAAGTCGACAAGCCGGCCGGGCTCTTCGATATTCATGGCGATAGTCTGCAGCTCATCAGACAGAGTCGGCGAGGCGGTGACGATCTGTTGGAATTCCGAAAGAACGTTGCGCTGGAGAGCCTCGATCTCGGCTCCCTTTTGCGGAGGAATCTCAGGGATCGGCTCGACTGCCGCGGTCATGAAGGGCTCGATCTGAGAGAAAGTGCCCAGCTTGACGCGCTCTGTGCCTTCGGTGAAGACGAAGAGACTCTGGTTGGGCATCTTGACGACTTTGTGCACGGTAGCGAGAGTGCCGTAGGCATGCAGATCGCTCGGCTGGGGCGCGTCCATGCGGGCGTCGCGCTGGGCGACGACGACGATGGTTTTCTCGTCTCCCAGAGACTGGATGAGCTGGATAGAGCTCTCTCGGCCCACCGTCAGGGGCAGTACGGCATGAGGAAACAGGACGGTGTCGCGAACAGGAAGAACGGGCAGGGACTTGCCGCTGCCGTTTTCGTCGCGTGGTCTGGTGCTGCTAGGGTGAATCTCACTTAGGAAATCGCTGGCCATTGAGTGCCTTCTTATCAAATTAATAGATATTAGACGCAGCAGATCGGATACGGTCGCAAGATTCGACGCCGCTGTCGAAAGACCTTTGCTTTCAATACCAACATCGTCAGATGGAACCTGCCTGTGGGGCGCTTACCTCCTTGAGATGCGTTTATGTGTTGTTGATAGACCGGGTTCCCGACCCAAAGTTCATCGGCAGCTCCCTGCCGCGAGTTGAAGGCTCAGCCCTCGCGCTTGCCCGCGCGGTAGCGACCAAGTTCCTTGACCATGGAACAGTGTTTTGCCAGGAGGGCCAGGGCGGCGTCGGCTGACAGCGGATCGGAAAGCTGATAGTCGGCGTAGAAGACATAATGCCACGGCTGGCCATGGACTGGCCGCGATTCGATCCGGGTGAGATTCGTTCCCTGGCCGGCGAAGACCTGGAGGGCCTCGACGAGCGTTCCAGGGCGATTCTCGACGGTAAAGGCCAGGCTGACCTTGTCAGGTACGTTATCAGGGGCAGGATCGGCGGCAACGTCACCGCGCGGCCGGATGAGGAAAAAGCGGGTGTAGTTTTCGGGATTGTCCTCTATGCCGGCGGCGAGGATCTCTCCGCCGTAATGGGCAGCGGCCTGGGCGCTGGCGATTCCGCCCGATGAGCGGTCGCGCAGCTCCATGAGCTGTTTCACGCTCCCGGCAGTGTCGTAATACGGGATGGCTTCAATGTGCGGATGCTGCTCAAAGAATCGCCGGCACTGGGCGAGGGCGACTGGGTGTGAGTACACCCGATGAATCTGGTCTATGCGAGTGCCGGGAACGGCGATGAGATTGTGGCGAATGCGCAGAAGCAGCTCGCGCTCAATGGCGACATCGTGCGTGAGTAAGAGATCGTAGTGCTCGACGACCGATCCGGCGAGCGAATTTTCGATGGGGATGACAGCCGCATCGGCGCGGCGTTCGTCGATGGCGGAGAAGACTTCGGGAGATAGAGCGCAGGGAAGAATGGTTGCCTCAGGCGCAAATTTCAATGCCGCCTCGTGGCTGAAGGAACCCGGCTCGCCCTGGATAGCGATGTTCATAGTAGAGAGCTTGCTCGAATTTTCGATTGTACGGCAACCCTATGCTCGCAGGGCGCACCATATCTCTCCGTAAGCAGTGAATCGCACTTGAAAGGGACAACGCCATGTTGTGGACGATCTTTGTAATTCTCTTGGTACTTTGGCTCGTCGGTTTGGTCAGCTTTCACGCAGTTGGAGCCTATATCCACATTCTGCTGGTGCTAGCTCTGATAGTGCTTCTGATCCAGCTCATCAGTGGACGGCGAGCTGCCCTTTAAACGACAACGCACGAACAACCTGGCAGTGTAAGCAATTCAAGCTGCCACACACAGGGGTACGTTATGAATAAGGACCAGGTAACGGGAAAAGTCGATCAGGTAACGGGAAAAGTAAAGCAGAAGGCCGGTGAAGTAGTTGGAAACCAACGCATGGCCAACGAAGGGGTCGCGGACCAGGTGAAGGGTGTCGCGAAGGAGACCTGGGGCAATGTGAAGGACGCCGCCCAGGAAACAGTCGACCGCCAGCGTGCAGAGCACGAGCGTGAGGCGAACGCGGCGCGCGACAACTTCACTGACAGAGTCCAGGACGTCAAGGAAAGAGTGAACGAGCGCATCGATGAACACAAGGAAGAAGAGAGAATCAGGCGCCGTTCAGCATAGATTTCCCATCCACCGGTACGACGAAGAGCCCGCGCGGACTGCGCGGGCTTTTTGTTTCAGTGGTGGCGCAGAAGCAAATCGACTGCGACGAACAGGAAGAAGACCGCGGAGATCACCCCGTTCATGGTGAAGAAAGCAGCGTTGAGGCGGCGGAGGTCACCAGGGGAAACGATGAGGTGCTCGTAGAGGAGCAGAATGGCGACCAGGGCGACTCCGATCATGGCCGCCGGGCCCAGCGAGAACGCGCGCACCAGCCACACCAATAGCAAAAGCATAACGATGTGCAGAGCGCGCGCTATCCAGAAGGCGGTGGCAATTCCATAGGTCGACGGCACGCTGAAAAGGCCGGCGGTTGTGTCGTGTGCCGCATCCTGGCAGGCGTAGAGCAGATCGAAGCCCGCAACCCAGAACATCACCGCAAAGGTGAGGATGAGAATGCACGGGTCAAGCGAGCCGCGGATGGCGATCCACGCGGCGGCGGGCGCAATGCCGAGGGCAAGGCCGAGCGCAAGATGCGACCATCGGGTAAAGCGCTTGGTGTAGGAGTAAACCAGGATGACGGCGAGGGCCAACGGAGAGAGCAGCAGGGTGAGCCGGTTGAGCTGCCCGGCGGCGAGCACAAAGATAGCGGCCATCACGCAGGTGAAGCCGGCGACGAAGCTCTTAGTAAGGAGACCCGCGGGAATGGCGCGGGCGCGGGTGCGGGGATTGGCGGCATCGAGCGAAGCGTCCGCCCAACGGTTGAAGGCCATCGCGGCGGAGCGCGCGGTCACCATGCAGACAACGATCCAGAACAGTTGCATGGGGTGCGGCAGACCATGGGCTGCGAGCATGGCTCCGGTAAGGGCGAAGGGCAGCGCGAAAATGGAGTGCTCCCACTTGATCATCTCGAGTGTGATACCCACGCTGCGAAAAAAGGCCATGCTTTGAGTTTATCGGAAGGCAGAAGCAGGGATGAGAAACAGGAAAAGCCCCCGCACAATCCGAAGGCTTTTCTGGGATTGGTTGAGAGCAGTTACTTCTTTTCTGGCTGACCCACGACCTGGAGATCGTTGGTCACCTTGAAGACACCGGGAACGGAGTTGGCGCGTATGCCCGCTGCGTCCTTGTCTGCCTGGCGGTCTACTACTCCGTACAGGGTTACGTTGCCGTTCTGGACGGAAATGCGGATCGGCTGCGCAGGGTCAATCGCGTAGCGGTTCAGCGAGGGGAATCCATAGACGGCGCGATAGACGGCGCGGCGGATGCGATCGTCCATGGGCGAAACGGGATCGACGGAAATGTTATTGATCACGTCCTTGACGCCCTTGGTGTTGGACGCCACGGCTACCGCGGAATCGGCATCAACCGGGCCGTACGCTGTCCCACCCAGCGTAACGACTCCGTCGGCGACGCTCACGCTGATGGCGTTGAACGGTGTGGTGCCATAGCCGACGCGGTCGTAAGCGATCGCCTTAACCAGCTTTTGCTGCAGGTCTGAATCGGGGATCTCCGGACCGGCTACTTCAATCTCGTTGTCCACGGCTTTGACGCCCTTGACGCGATGGACTCTCGTGTCAGCCTGTTCCTTCCAATAGAAGGTATCGACGGTGCCGGTGAGCTTGGCGACCCCATTTGTAACCGAAACCTGTATGTTCTTGAACTGCGACTTATTGAGCGCCTTGTTCGTGATCTGGGCGCGAAGGCTATTGTCGTCTGCCTGGGCCATGGCGATCGAATGTCTCGACAGCGCGGGCCCGCCCAACAGCAGAAAAGCCAGGACAGCTGGAACCAGACTTCGAAGTGTCTTTCTCACTTTCAAATCCTCCTGATGGCCGTACACAGCCCGCACCTCGCCACTGACGGCTAACGTGTAGGCTGAGATTTTGTTGTCCTAATCCCCCCAGATGCGAGCGGGATTATTGCGGGATGCCATCTTATCCCAATTCTTTAAACCCAGCCAGAGACTATTTGTAGCGACGCCGGATTTTGAAGATGAGACTGAAGACGCCGGATTCGTCGCGCACCGCGATCAGGGAGAGATCGCGGGTGAGGTTGACCTGGCCCTGGATGAACTGCTCGGCAGTGGAGTTGATATTGGTGGCGTAGGTCAGCGTGGCATTCTTGGCAACCTGCTGCTCGACGGTGATGCGGGCGGAGGAGTTGCCGGTTCCGGTGACGTAGTTGGGATCGATCTTGACGCTGCCGCCGCCGAAGAGCTTCTCTATGCGACTGCTGACGGTCGCGTTCAGCGCGCCGCCGAGCAAGGCGTCTGCGGTCGAGTTCACGCCGGCCTGCTGTTGCTGCATGGAGTAGATCTGCTGCTCTTCCTGCGTGCGGCCCACGGCGAGCAGGGCGAAGATGTCCTGCTCGGAGAGGGGCGGCTCGGAGCGGAAAGTTGGCTGGAGTTTTGAGGATGTGCCGTTCAGACCGATGGTGATGTCGTAGTCCTCGACGTGGGCTGTGGCGGTGAGGTCGATCAAGGGCTCGATGCGGACGGGGTTGCTGAAATAGATGTCGCCGCGCTGCAGTTCGTATTTGGTACCCGCAAAGCTGGCGCTGCCCTCGGTGATGGCTATATGCCCGAGTACCGATGGCTGGGCGAGCGTGCCGCGAACTCGCAGGTCGACGTCACCGGCGAGTTTGGCATAAGAGTTCTGGAAGTCGAGCTGAGGGGCGGAGACGATGTGAATATCGAGCCGCATGTGGCTCGAAGGCGCGTTGGGGTCGGGTGGCAGAGAGACGGTGCCTGCTGAAGAGGTGAGAGCGGCCAGGTCAAGATCGCCACCGATAACGAATCGTGTGATGGTGACATTGCCGCTCAGCAGCAGCGCATTCTGGGTTCCCTGCAAGCGCAGCTTGGCGTCGGCCATGGAGCTTACGCCCTGTGGATAGCGGATGCGGACGTCTTTGGCAGTCGCAGTAAGGTCACCGTACAAGCCCTGCTGGTAGGTGACGAAACCGCCAAGCTGGAGTTTGCCTCCTCCGCTGACCGCCGTGAGGCTCTTCACGTCCAGCCTGTCCTGGTCGAATTCCAGGGTTCCGGTCATCTGGCTCAGGCCGTTGGGGAAATCCTGGAGGGCCATGGCAACGTTGGTGAATTTGACCTGCCCGGTCAGACTGGGGCGCTGGAAGGTGCCTACCGCGTCGACGTTAAAGTCGACGTGGCCGGAGGCGGTGATATCGCTGTCCAGTGTCTGGGCGAGCTTCATGTTGATGGAACCGCGACCATGTAGGTCGAGGTCGCGAGAGCCTCCGAAGAGGCCAACCGAGCCCTGCGCATGAAGGTCTGTGTCGTCGCCGACGACGTGGAACGGATCGAGATGCAGGCGGCCGTTCATAAGCGTCGCGTGCAGGGGGCCCTCAGTCTTCAGCGGCACATTGGCAGAGAGAGAGAGAACTGGTCGATTGTGGCGTCGCCGCCGAGGTTTCGCGGCTGCTTCAAGGGACCGGCAACGTTGATTGCGCCTGCGATTGAGGAGTGGGCGCGCACGCCAGGAACATTGAAGGTCTGCAGAAGCGGTTCGACGTCGAGGTTGGATACGGTGACACGGCCCTTTGCCTGGTAGTCTCCGCTCAGCTGAACCTGTCCGTTGCCCTGAAAGACAGCGTTGGTCATGTGGCCGTTCATATCCATCAGGAGCTGACCGGACTGGGTATGGGCGTTGACGTCGATAAATCCGGTCGTAGCCTCGGCCAGATTCAGGTTAGTCAGGTGGAGATTCGCCTCGAGATTCGGCTCCTTGAGCGTACCGTTGCCGTGCGCTTCGAACGCCAGCAGGCCGGATATCGGATATTTGGTGTTTTGCAGCGTTTTGAAGCGCGCCAGGTCGAAGCCCGTGCCCTGCGCCGTGAAGTGGGCCACTTCCGTCGACAGGTTGTAACCGCCGTCGCCCTGCGCCTTGCCGCCGTCCTGGAGATAGACGAGATTGGCGGCGTCGATTTCGCGGCCGGCGAAGCGGAGGTCGGTGGTGAGGCTGTGGTACGGCTCGCCGTAGATGTCTCCACCCTGCACGGCAAGATGACCGCCTCCGCTCAGGTTATTGAACAGGCCGGAGGCATGGACGTCGAGGTTCACAGTGCCGGTCACCGGCAACGCTTGACCCAGGGTTTGAAGTATGTCGGAGAGGGCAGCGCTGCGGATACTGGCGTCGAGGCTGAGGGCGGAGTCCTCGTCGAAGGCGAGCCGGTGGTGCGTCAGCTGATGGGCGTGAAGCGTGCCGGAGGCGTGAATGGTGGTCGCGCCGCGCACCAGCGATGCCTGATGCACGGAGATGAGCTCAGGGGCGTACTCGGCGTCGGCCTCGAGCGAGTCCCAGTGGATGCTGTGCTCGATCGCAGGCGCGGCCGGGCGGGCGTTCTGGCTAGCCGGCTCTACTGTAGGCCGCACAGATGCGGGGGGCTGCGTAGTTGCGGGAGGCTGCGCAGTTGCATGTTGCGCCAGCGGCACCTGTTGCGGCGTGCTGTAGACCACATCGAAATTTGTTGCGGTGAGATGGCCCTTCACGTCGGGAGTCAGGATGCTGCGGGTGACCGTTCCATGGAAGGCGGCCTGGCCATGCAGCGCGATGGGAATTGCCTCGACTCCCGTCTTGCCCTGAGCGGCAAGACCGAGGGTTTTAAGCGTGCGGTCGAACTCGGCGAGGTTGCTGGTGGTAAGATCCACGTTCACCTGCGAAGCGCGTGTGACCGGATAGACACCGAGGGCGCCAGTCACCTGGATCTGGGTTCCGGGCGTCTGCGCGGTGAAGCTGCGAATGTTCACGGTGCCGCTGCCGTTCATGTACTGCGCGTCCACGGTGCCATTGAGGGGAACCTCTCCCGGCCGAGGCTGCTGCGGGGCGGTGAGAGCCAGCTTCGCATCCATCACGAAATTGGAGGAATCGCCCTTCCAGTCCAGATTGACGGCACCGTTGGCGAAGGTGGAGAAGCCGAGGTTAGCGTCGCGGGGTGGCGCGACGACGGACATGATCGAGGCCACGGTCATATTGCTGATGTGAGCGCGGATCGTTCCCTGCTGCTGGTTGTTGGCGGGGGCGGGAGACGGACCTCGGCGGCCGGGCGCGGCCTGTGGCTTCTCCGGAGACGGCGGGGCACTGCTGGACCAGTTAACGATGCGCAAAGTTCCGTCGACTGTGCCGCCTTCTGCGAGCTTCGCCTGCGCATTGGTCAAGGTCAGCTCGTCTTCGTTGATGTGGAGTGCGGTCTTCGCGTTCACTCCGGCCAGATGGATGGTACCGGTGTGATACGCGCCGCCGGTTACTTTACTCTGGCCATCGATGTTAAAGCTGTTCCTGGTTCCCTGCCCGGTCAACTGCAACTCGACGTTGCCCTTGTCCAGGCCGGGGATGGAGACGAACGCCTCGACCATGCGGACGTCGAGACTTCCATTGAGCGAGCCCTTCCATTGCGGATCGGCGAAGTTCTGGAGAGCAAGTCGGCCGGCGAGCATGGAGGGGCCGGTCTGGAGATTGAATGACTGCAGGGTTGCGGCATTCCTGCCCAGCTGAACCTGCAAATCGAGTTTGGAATGAACGGGAGATGACACGGCCCGCTGCGCAACCAGATCCTCGATGTGAATTGCACCCTCGTAGAGATCCTGGGTGGGATGTCCCAGGGGCGACGGCACGTACTGCAGCTTGATACCGAGATTGTTAGCCGTCAGATCGAAGGGTGTCGCCTGCTGGTCGACGATCGCCAGCCCATTGTTCAACTCGGTGCGATTCACTTGAAGGTCGAAGAGCGTGTCGGTTATGGGTTCGTGGTTCGTGCTTTCGGTTTTGGGATGAGGTTGGTTGGTCGAGCCGTCGGGATAAACGATGAGATGAATGACCGGATGGTCAGCTTCCAGGTAGTTAAGGCCGATCTTCGTTCGAAAGAAGGAGATGATTTTCACGCGGACGAAGAGCCGGTCGACGTGCGCGTAAGGGACCTGTCCCGCCGGTTCGAGGCCGTGGATGGTGAGGTTGTCGGCCTCGAATTCGAGGCGCAGCAGACGCCAGCGGAAGGCCCCCAGCTCAACCCGGCCTCCTGTAGCTCCTTCAAGTATGGCGATCACTCGCTGACGTACGCGATTTTCAAATTGCGGCGTGCTCGCGTACCACATGACACCGCCGACGAGGAGGGCGGTGAGCGTGAGCAGTACGAGGCCCAACTTCCACCAGTGGCGCCACAGAGTGCGGTGCCGGGCTGGCGGGGAGGAGACGGGATCAGATGCGGTGCTCACTCGTTAATCCTCGCTGGGCGAGCCGGAGCTTTGCCCGTATGCCGGATCCAGAATCTGCACACTGCCTTCGTCGCGCAGGCTCTTGAGCCAGTCCTGCAGCAATCCGTTTACATGCTGCTGGAGCAGAATTTCCTGGATGCGCTGCGATAGCTCGCCGAGCGCCGGCGGCTTCTCGTTCTGGTGCTCGTAAACGGGAACGACCGATTTCTGGTAGTAGGCTGCTATCTCCTCATTAGAGATGCGAATGCCACTGCGAAAGCGTAAGTCGATGAACTTCAGGATGGTAAGACGCTGCTTCCAGTGGTCAAAGACCTCCTGCTCGGTCAGGTCGTGGGCGTCGAGGAATGCTTTCCAACCTTCGTCGGTTGTGCAGTGATACTTTCGGCATGCCGGCAGGTGGGTGCGCAGGTCCGTCAGTGCCTTCTGCACCTCCCCGTCGGAGACTGTGATGCCGAGGCCCTGCTGTAGTTTCATCTGCTGCAGGATGAGGGTGCGGTTGGCGAGGCGGCGAGAGGCGCGCACGAGCGTGTCGGATCCCGGGGCCACCGAAAAGGGTTCAAGTTCTGCGAAACGCTGCTCTTCTTTCACATCGCTCTCGAGGATCACGTCTCCATTAATGACAGCGATCACGCGATCGAGGACTACGGGCTGCGGAGAAGCAGCAGCGGCAGGCGATTGCGCATGCGATCCGATCGGGTCCGCGAGAAGGACCGCACAGATCGCCGCCAGCGCCATAGTCCGCCTCATCAGAATGCCTGCCCGATGCTGAAGAAGAAGTTGAAGTGTCCGGCCTGGCCGACGTGCGGAGGAATCGGCTGGCCATTTGAAAGCGTCCCGTAAGTGATGATGACAGGATAGATCGGCGGGTTGAGGTTGTAACTGAAGTCGAAGCGCAGCGGACCGATGGGAGTGTGATAGCGCACTCCAAGACCGACGGCGTGGGAGAAGTCATTGAAGTCGCAGAGGCCGGTGGGATTGGTGCTCGAGGCACGAGTGACCTGGGACTGCGCTTCCTCGTTCAGGATTTTGCAGGTCCAACTGTGAGGCTGTTTGATTCGAATGGCGCTGGGCCAGATGTCGGACGAGTTGTTGAAGACATTGCCCATGTCGTGGAAGAGCACAAAGCCTACCGCGTTTCCTACGTATGGCAACTGGGGATTGGGGAAGCGCAGCTCGGTGCTATTTACAAACGCGCCCGCGCCGCCGACCGGAAAGCCGGTGAGCGAATCGCGCGGACCGGCGGAGTTGATGGGGAAACCGCGTAACGACTGCGCACCGCCGGCATAGAGCCGCTCGGGCAGCGGGATGTAACGGTACTGGTCTTCACCGAAGGAACGCTCATATCCGAACCGAGTGGAGCGGGCGAGGACGAAGTTCTTTTTCTTGCCAAGAGAATAATAGCTGGAGTTCGTCAGGTCGAGGCGGTTGAAGTTCGCCTCGGACTCGAAGATGTTGTCGGTGACGAACTCCTGCATGCTGGTGTAAGTGCCGGCATGGGCGTCGAGCGGGTTCGGACGGCGGGTATCGCGGATCCAGCTGAAACCCGGGCCGCCCACGCGCACCGGCTCGGAGACGAGAGGAATCTCGTTGGGCGGAAGCTGGACGCTGTTGGGATCGACGACCACCCGGCGATAAGTAAAGAAGTAGATCAGGGTGTTCGGGCGGTTAGGCCGATGCGTCATCCGGACGGTTGCCTCGAGCCGTGAGGCAGCGTAGGTGGTTACGTCCTGCGAATTCGTATAGCCGCCGCTGAGCGAGAAGTCGAGCTTGGGATTATCGAAGATGTGCGGACTCGCATAGACCACGGACGCCAGCTGCTCCAGGGTGCCGTAGGCGGTACGCAGCGTTAACGACTGGTTCCGGCCGCCGAGATTGATGCGCGATACGTCGAACTGCACAAGGGCGCTTCCGCCGGTCTTGCCGTTGGAGCCGCAAGGCTGGGCTGCGCTGGTCGGCGTGTTTGGGCAGTTGCTGGTGGGGTTGCCGGTCTGCACCTGAAAACCCACGCCATAGCCAAGATCCCAGCGCTTGGCTTCAGTAAACTGCAGCAGCACGTTCTTGCGCTCCTCGTCGCCGGCTGGGTTCTGGACGGCGGCGTTCACCTCATTGAAGAGCGTGAGGTCGTACATCTCGCGCTGCATGTCGAAGAGCGCGGACTGGTCGAGAGGATCGCCGGGATGCAGGAGAATGTGCGGCTCGACTGTTGATAGCCGCGTGTAACGCAGTCCGGAGATCAAAACGTTGTTGACGAAGGTCTGGTTCCCCTCGGTTATGTCGAGCGTAACGTCGATGATCTCGGCGTCGCCTGTTTCAGGTTTCTGCACGATGGCAACGGAGGCCTGGCTGAAGCCATGCTTCAGGTAATAGGTGAGGATGGCGTCGCGGTCCCCCACAAGGTTGACCGCCGAGTATGGCTGGCCCTCCTCGAGGTTAAGCAGCGGCTTGAGTTCGTTTGTAGAAATCCGGCTGTTGCCCTCAATCTGATAATGGCCGATCTTCTGTTGCGGACCTTCGTCGACCTCGTACTTTACAGAAAGACCTTCGACCTTGTTCGCGCCCTTGCTCGCCAGATTCTGGACCACCGGCGTCACTTTCACCTGGTTGAATCCATTGCTTCGGTAGAGCGCGGTAATTGCGTTTACGTCGGACTGCATCAGAGCCTGGCTGTAGCTTCCGTGGCGCATAAAGAGATTGGCTTTAACGACGCTCAGGCGCGGATGCAGGATGTCGGTGCCGAAGTATTTGTTTCCAGTCACGGTCACCGAGTCGACGCTCTGACGCTCGCCGAGCTTTACGTCGTAGTCGATCGTCGTCAGGGCTGGTCCCTCAGTTTTCTGGTGCTTTACCTGCACATCAAAGTAGCCTTCACGCTGGTAGTAGTCGCGAATCCGGCGGTCGCCTTCGTTGAGCAGGTCCTCGTCCACGGCGCCTTCCTGATAGACAGGCACCAGCGTCTTCACCTTTCCCTTGCTGAGCTTGACGCCATTGACCCGAATGGTCACTACCGGTCCCTGCTCGGCCTGGAAGGCATAATCCAGCAGATCGACTTCCTTCTGGAAATTTTTCGATTCCAGGGCGACATTGGCCTCCAGACGCTGCTGCTTCTGGTAGTTCTTTCTGAGGCGGGACAGAGCACGGTTCACGGTATCGTGGCTGACCTTCGATCCCTGCTTCAGCTTCCCCTTCTTACGAAAGGTCTCGGTCGACATTCCCGGGTTGCCGGTGACTTTTACGTCGCCGATACGCGCCTGCTTCCCGCTGTTGACCACGAAGCGCACGTTGACCTGGCCATCCTTGGTGTCTACGGCGGTATTCGTGGCGATGCTGCCCAGGTAAAAGCCGTTGTCCTGAAGCGTCTCTTTCAGATTGGTGCCGGCCTGGACGAGCTTTGCGTCGGAGAAGGTGGTGCCGGGGTTCAGGCGCGAGGCGTGCACTAACTGGCTGGCCAGCCGGTCACTCTTGAGACCCTCCACGGTGATACGTCCGAGAAATAGAGTGGCCGTCCCCTTGAAGATAATCGTCACCGCATCGCCCTGCCGGACGCCCTCCACCTCGATGCCTCTGTACAGTCCGGTCGCAAAGAGGCGGCGGAGGCTCTCACGGACGTCCTGCGCTTTCAGGGAATGGCCAGCCTGGAGGGGCAATTGGGCGGGAAGCGGCTCAAGCCGGAGACGATCCACACCCTCGAACTTCACAGCCTGTATGTTCAGGCCTTCCCACGCAAGGAGACCGTTGGTAGCAGCCTGGGGAACGGTCGACGAAGGCGCCACGGTATTGGCCGGCTTATCCGGCACTGTCGCGGTGGTCGGCTTCGACTGGGCGTACACGGGCACGGAAGCGCCAGGCGCGACCCAAAGCGCCGTAAAGAGAACGACCGCCGCACCGCGTCGGTAACTCGGTGTTCGCTGGCCCCATGTTCGCGAAAAAACCAATCGGCCCCTCGTCCCTGCGCTTTAGATCGTTCGTTCGGCGCATCCGTCATCCTTACCGACTTCAAGCAGTAGGATGCGGCCAGGAACGCGGCGCCTCAGGCTGCCGGGATGGGCGGCGTTCCACCGTGACTCCTATACTAAAGACACATAGTAAAGACTGATGGCGACGCTCTCCAAAATCGAACCCGATCCGGGCGAATCCGAGCGGGCATTATCCGACCGCTATTCGCGCCAGGTGCTCTTTGCGGGCATCGGAGAGGCGGGACAGCGAAGGCTGGGTGCGGCACATGTGGCCCTGATCGGCTGCGGCGCGACGGGAGCCGCGGCGGCCAGCCTGTTGGCGCGCGCCGGCGTGGGCACAATGACGATTATCGACCGGGATTTCGTCGAGGAGAGCAATTTGCAGCGGCAAGTGCTGTTCGACGAAGCTGACGCTCGCGAATCGCTGCCCAAGGCCGAGGCGGCGAAGAGGAAGATCGCGCTCTTCAACAGCGAGGTCGCCGTCAACGCGCATGTCAAGGACCTGACGCCGGGCAATATTCACGAACTGCTGGCGGGAGCTGACCTGATCCTCGATGCCACGGATAATTTCGAGGCGCGGTACCTCGTGAACGACTACGCGGTCGAGCAGGGCAAACCATGGATCTACTCGGCGGCAGTGGGCGCGTACGCCGTGACCATGAATATCCTGCCCGGAGAAACCGCCTGCCTGGCCTGCATCTTTCCGGAGCCGCCGACGGGTACGGTGGAGACCTGCGATACAGCCGGCATTCTCAATTCGGCGGTGAATCTGGCGGCTTCGCTCGCCGTGACCGAGGCGATCAAGTTTGTGACCGGCGCGCAAGACAGGCTGCGGCGAACGCTGCTCTCTTGCGACCTGTGGACGAACGAGTGGTCGGCGGTGTCTTCGGCGCGTCCGCGAGCCGGCTGCGAGGTGTGCCAGGGACGGGATTTCCGTCACCTGCGTGGCGAGGGGCGGCCACATATTACGCTCTGCGGGCGAAACTCGGTACAGATTCACGAGCATGGACGGCCAGTGGACTTCTCTGAGCTCGAGGCGCGGCTGCAGCCGCACGGACAGGTGCGCTACAACGACATGCTGCTTCGCTTCGAACGCGGTGAGCAAAAGCTGACCGTCTTTCGGGATGGGAGGGCGATTATTCAGGGGACTACCGATGTGGCCGTAGCCCGCACCCTCTACGCCCGCTATATCGGGTCGTGAAGAGCGATTTTGCCGGGCAACCTTTTTCCGGGCGTTCCCCTCCAACGGATGATACTGCTAAAGCATTCATTTTTGGCCATGACCACGACTTCGCCCACCACGTTCTTCGCCCCTCGCGATGTTGTGCATCATGGAATCTTCACTTCCGAGGAACATTTGATGAGCGCTGGCCCGACCCAACAGAAGCCTGCGAACCAGCATCTGCGACGCAATCCCCCTATTGCCGGCGAGGCTGAAGCCATTGCCGCCGCGCAAGCCGGAGACGAAAAAGCTTTTGAAACCCTGTACGCACTTCATAAACGGCGCGTCTACTCCCTGTGTCTGCGCATGCTCGGTAATGTGGCGGCTGCCGAAGACCTGACGCAGGATGCCTTTCTGCAGCTTTACCGCAAGATCGGCACGTTTCGCGGCGATTCAGCCTTCTCCACCTGGCTGCACCGGCTGGCGGTAAATGTGGTGCTTATGCACCTGAGAAAGAAGGGCCTCCCGCAGATTTCTCTCGAAGAGGCACTGGAGCCGTCACAGGATGACGGTCCGCGCAAGGACTTCGGAGACCGGGACCTTCAGCTTTCGGGTTCGATCGACCGGGTGACCCTGGAGCGCGCGATTGAAGACCTGCCTCCGGGGTACAGGCTGGTGTTTGTCCTTCATGATGTGGAAGGATATGAACATAATGAGATTGCGGACATGCTTTCCTGCTCGATCGGGAACAGCAAGTCTCAGCTTCACAAGGCTCGGATGAAACTGCGCGACCTGCTCCGCACCGGGCAGCGGAAGGAGAGCGCCGTATGACAGACACGGGCCGACCTGAAAACAATATGACTTGTGCCGAATTCCAAGAACGACTGCCGGAACTATTCGAGACGCAAAAGGACCTGAGTGCCGAAGAGCACCTGAAGACCTGCGAAAACTGCGCGGCTCTGGTGCGCGACCTCGAATACATCGCCCAACAGGCGAAGCTGCTTCTGCCTATTCACGATCCCAGCCCAACCGTCTGGGACAATATTCGAACAGCGATCCGGAGCGAACCGGGCAGTGAGAATCCCGGCCGATCGTCAGTTCCCACAGCAGGCAGATAGCTGGCTCCTCCATATAATTGCGTTACAACGCATGAGGACGGACACAAATCTGCCGCTCGCGGTTCGACGCATCGTTCTGACCGGTTTTATGGGCGCCGGCAAATCAACCATAGGCGCACTTCTGGCGGACCGGCTCAGATGGCGCTTCATGGACACCGACGCCTTTATTGAAGCGCGCACCGGCTTGACCATCGCGCGGATCTTCGCCGAGCAGGGAGAAGATGCTTTCCGCCTGCTTGAGACGGACACGGTGCGCGACTGCGCCCGTGCGGAGCGAGTGGTGTTGGCGCTGGGCGGCGGTGCCGTCGAGTCAGGTTGTACGCGCAATGCGCTTGCCGGACTGAATCATGCCTGCATCGTCTTTCTCGATGCTCCGCTTGACGTGATGGTGGCGCGCTGTGTCGCTCAACCAGGCGCGGCGGAGCGACCGGTGCTGGCTGATCGCGAGCGACTCGTAAAGCGGCTGGAGGCGCGGCTTCCCCACTACCGGATGGCACACCTTACGGTCTCGACAGCTGACATGACTCCCAAAGCGGTGACGGATTCCATCCTCCAGTTTCTTCTCGATCAGAGCGCGCCGGTGGCCGCCGGCTCAGGACAGAGATAACCATGGCGACCAGCGGCGAAATCGAGACAAGATCGGTGCTCACCCGGGAGCTGCTGACGCGCGAGAGTCAGCCTCTGAGTCCGAGAGCGCGAAGGCAAAGGGCGGTTCGCGGGAATATTGTCTTTACTTTCGCCATTGCACTTGTCTTATACACGGCGTGGCATGTGCGCGACGTTCTGGAGATCATTTATGTCAGCGCCCTGTTCGCCGTCGTACTGATGCCAGTCCTGCGCGGCATCATGAAGCTCCACATCGGCAAGTGGAACCCGGGCCGCGGTTCGGCGATCTTCATTCTGCTGCTAGGGGTCGCAGGAGCAGCAAGCCTCTTCTTCTTCGTTGCTCTGCCGCCCGTGATACGCGACATGCGCGAGTTTGCTGCCGAGGCTCCCACGCGGGTCCCGCAACTGCTGGACCGCATTCACAAGCTGCCGCTTTCGAGCCACGTGGATACGGCCGCGCTTAACGCCAAGTTGCAGGATTTTGCATCGAACGCCGCGAGCTATCTGCTCCTGTCGATCAGGGCCTGGGCGACCAAGCTTTTCGATGTGATTACCGGTATTATCCTCACGATTTACTTCCTCCTCGAAGGGGAAATCGCTTATTACTGGGTGCTTTCCTTCCTGCCCGTGAACAAGCGTCAACGCCTGGACGCGACCCTGGCTCGGGCCGAAGTTCGGATGGGCAGATGGCTGCTCGGGCAGGGCTCACTGATGTTGGTGCTGGGCCTCACCAGCATGATCGTCTTTCTCTTCCTGCACGTTCGGTATGCATACGCGCTGGGCGTCATCATGGGACTCTTCAACCTGATTCCGATCGCAGGCGCTGTTGTTTCCATGGCCCTTGTGGTATTGGTTGCGGCGATCGACTCTTGGGGGCGTGTCGCCGGGGTGCTGATTTTCTACGCAATCTATGCGCAGGTGGAAACCTCCTTCCTGACGCCGCGAATCATGAAGCAAAGCGTAGACCTAGTAGGCCTGGCAGTGATCATCGCACTGTTGCTGGGTGGAGAGCTCGCGGGAATCGTCGGCGCCATGGTGGCGGTGCCAACGGCGGTCCTGGTTGCCGTCCTGCTCAACGAATACGCCGTCAAGCCGGAGCCGATCATCGCCGAAGCCAAGCCACTTTCCAAAATTGAAATCAAGTAGCCCGGCGACAGCCCTCGCGTTGTTATCATGAAGTGTGAATCCCTCGCCTCAATTGGCCCAGGCAGAGTTCGCTCAGGCAGTAATCGCTGAGCCGGACGTTGCCGCGGCTCCTGAGACAACTGAAACTCCTGAGATTACTGAAGCTCGGGCGAAACGGCCTCGACGCATCACCCGGCGCGCCGCACGGAATGCATCCCATGCCGGCGAGACGGCGTCCCGCATCGCCGACTATCGCGAGCTTTTCAAGGTTCGCGTGACGCTGATGGTGGTGATGACCGCGTGGGCCGGGTTTTATCTCGGGTCGATGCAATCGGGGATCAGCAGCGTGCAGCCCGGCCTGATCGAGGCCCTCTGCGGCATCGCGCTGGTTTCGGCCGGATCCGCAGCGCTGAACGAGTGCCTGGAGCGCAAGCACGACGCCAAGATGATCCGTACTGCACGCCGGCCCATGGTCACTGGACGCATCGGCCTGGCTCACGGCATTCTGGCCGGCATGTTGTGCATCGCGGTCGGTTCGATCTGGCTGGTGCGCGAGACGAATCTGGTTACAGGCACGCTGACCCTGGGCACCGCGTTCACTTACGTAGCGATCTACACGCCGCTCAAGCGCTACACCACGCTGGCAACCTTTATCGGGGCGTTCCCGGGAGCTATGCCCCCCCTTCTGGGCTGGACAGCCGCCCGCGGACGAATCGAGTGGCCTGCCGTCGCGCTGTTCGCGATCCTGTTCATCTGGCAGTTCCCTCACTTTATGGCGATTGCGTGGCTCTATCGCGAAGACTATGGGCGCGCGGGTATCCGCATGCTGCCTGTCGTGCAGCCGGACGGCTGGTCGACGGTGCTCGAGGCCATCACCTATGCGGTGCTGATGATTCCGGCCAGCCTGCTGCCGGTATATCTGCACGTCGCGGGGCCGTATTATGCGGTCGCCGCTTCGATCCTCGGACTGGTGTACCTCGGCTACACGATTCGGTTCTCCCGGATCACCCGTGCCCGCTCGACGATTGAGTCGAAGATGTACGCGCGCGATCTGCTCAAGGTGAGCGTGATTTATCTGCCGCTGCTGCTCACTGCACTCATGCTCAACGCCAAGGGAAAGTAAGGAATGCAAGCAACGATTCAAACCAAAGGGCCCGACGCCGGAAGATCGACCGGCGCGACAGTCACGGCTATCATCATCGCCAGCGCTCTGGCCAGCGCCCTCATCTGCTGGCTGGTGTATTTCCATGCGCCTACCGATGTGGCGGGAACGCATCTGCTGTTTCTGCCGGCGACGAACGCGCTGCTGAACGGATTGAGCACTGTGGCTTTGCTCTTCGGCTTTGTCTATATCAAGAGACGCGAGACTGCGAAACATCGCGCCTCGATGCTCACGGCGTTTTTCTTCTCTTCGATCTTTCTGGTTTCATATCTGGTGAATTTCACGCTGCACGGTGAGACGAGGTTTCCGCGAGGCAATCCGTTGTGGCCGTTTTACTGGAAGCTGCTGGCATCGCACATCGTTCTTTCCGTGATTGCGCTGCCGATCATCCTGATCACGTTTTTTCTCTCACTTTCCGGACGCTTTCCCGCGCACAAACGCCTGGCGCGCTGGACCTTTCCCATCTGGCTCTACGTCTCGGTCACGGGTGTGATCGTGTATCTGATGCAGGCGGCCTGCCGCTGAGGTTTTGCTGAATGCTCGTGGTGATGAAACAGGAGCCGAACACGGAAGCCAGGAAGTCGCCGCAGCACCAGTTGCACGTCGCTGCGAAGGGCGGGCCGCGCCCGCCTCAGTCGCCGACGGATGACGGCACGCGACAGCTTCTGCAGAGCGGTGCGTGGACGATCGCAGCGGGCCTGCTGGCGGCGCTGCTGATGAGCACGGTCTTCGGTGGGGTCACGCGTCAGGGTCCCCATACGAGCTCAGGGTGGCTGGCACTGATCGTTGCGCTGATGTGTCTGCCCTTCGGGTCGCTCCTTTTTGCCCTGGGAGCCGCCAAGTGGTTTCGCAACCGGCGCATACGCGGCGAGCGATAGAGGGCTCCCGTGCTGCTCCGAACGTTGGTAATGTGACTTTATCTGCACTGCGCCACCGCCTCTCCAGTCCCTGTTATTCTTCTCAGAACAACCATTTGGAGTACCCCAGTTATGGCCAAGAGCGTCAACAAAATTATCCTTCTCGGCAATGTAGGCAAAGATCCCGAATTTCGCGCGACCGCCAGCGGCACAACTGTCGCCAACTTTTCCTTAGCAACGACCGACCGCACCAAAGACGCCACCGGCAACTGGACCGACCGGACGGAATGGCATAACCTCGTTGCCTTCCAGCGCACTGCCGAGATCGTTCGCGATTACGTGAAGAAGGGCTCGAAGCTTTACATCGAAGGCAAGATCCAGACCCGCTCGTGGGATGACAAGACGTCGGGCGAGAAGAAGTACCGCACCGAAGTGCTGGTGAATGAGCTGGTTCTGCTCTCCGGCAGAGGCGAGGGCGGCGAGGGCGGAAATTACAACCGCGGCGCAAGCTCATCTTACGACCAGCGCAGCCCCACCCACTCGGACGATCTGGTCAACTCGACCGAAATCACCGACGACGACATTCCCTTCTAGCTCGGCTGGCTAACCATTGGTCCCCTTTTCAGCCTCTTACCTTAGAGAACTGGAGGTGGTCCAATGGTCGCCATCATCGGACTCTTGAGTGTCGCAATTGTACTGGGCGTTCTGTTGCTGATGCGGAGTTCGCCTGCCACAGGAAAAGCGCCGGCGCCTAAAGGCACACCACATCTCAAAGAAGGCGAACCCCGTCCGCAGGGGCCGCGCGCGACAGGGTTGAACTGATGTCCGATGCTGGCTCAGCGGGCTGAGGACGTGAGACGCGCCTGGGTGCGATCGCCGGCGGCCTCATCGAGCAGATCCTTTGCAGCCGTCAGGCTGATGTCGTGTGGAACGGGGCGGAAGTCGGTCCGCGCTTCCCGCTGATCTTTTGTTACATTGTGGAAGAGGAGCACCCGTCCCTGGATGTGGACTTCAACCAGGTTGGTCTTCCAGTGCGTATTGCTCACCTGCTCGCGCCTGATTTCAAACGTGCCGCCCTTGTCGATATGGCCCAGAAAGCCGTATCCGAAATCGACGCGCTCGAGCATCTGCCCCTTGATGTCGATCATGCGCTTCAGGCGCTGATTCACGACCAGCGTGCCACCGAGCGCATGAACGATTCGCGCCTCATACGTGGTGGGCACGAATGCCGGATTAGGGCGGAAGGACAGGCGCACATCATCGCCCCGAACCGGTCCCTGATATTCGTAGAGGAAGGCCTCGGGGAGCATCTCGATCACCTTCTTCATCCGTTCCTCGTCCTTCAAGTGGTCCTGCTGTACGCGCGTCATGGCGCCGGGGTTTGTGACGAGATCCTCGAGGCGCTGGTCTTCCCGTTTGCGCTCCTGGTCGTCCAGCGGCCGGTTATGGTCTTCGATCACGCGATAGATCGGACCGTCTGACGTCTCTACCTGCTCGCGCACCACGTCCTGTGAACCGGAGACGCGAATGCTGCGGTACTGCCAGTAGCTATCGCATTGGCGGTCGTGGAGCTCGTTGTACATCACGTCGGTAACCAGTTGCTGAGGGGTTTGGGTCGGTGTTTGTTCCTGCGCCTGCGCCACCAGGCTGAGACCGAACAGAGCAACTACGAACGATGCGCGTGGGTGCATGATGCGTATTGCCTCCGTTAAGGCTTGGACGATCCTGCGCACAGCATCCCATGGCTCGCGCAATACATTGCAACCTGCTTGTTAAATGCAGCAGAAAAAGTGCAATTATGGAATGAATCGTTGACTTTTCTGGTTCCTGGTCTGTTTCGGGAAAAGGCGCCCCCTACCTTAGAGAGACTCATTCGCCCGCTCCGGGGTTGCTACACTTGAACCATGTTGGATGAGTTGACCTTTCGCCGCAAAGCCGATCAGGCCATCGAGTCGCTGAAGAAGAGTCTCATCGAGGCGGAAGAAGGCGGTGACTTCGAAGTCGAAGAGCAGAACGGGGCTCTGAATGTGGTCTTCGAAGAACCGCCGGCAAAATTCGTTATCACGCCAAATTCGCCGGTGAGGCAAATCTGGATTTCGGCTTTGTCGACCAGCTTCAAACTTGACTGGTCAGAGGGGGCGGAGGACTTTGTCTATCCAAAAGATTCGTTAACGCTCAAGCCTCTTGTAGCAAGGCTGATTAACGAGCAGCTTGGCGAAGACTCGGTCACGCTTGATTAGCCTTCGGTTCCGCCTTTGTGCCCTTGCTTCTTGCGCCGGATTCGCGTGCCAACTTATGCTGATGAGTTTCGCCGCCATAGGCGAGATCTGAAAGCATGATCAAAAAGCCGAAAAACACGCCCGACCGCCATCCTTCGCCGGAAGAGCGACGCTGGGAATCCGAAACCCTTTTTCCGGCACTCGAAAAGTCCCCCGAGCGGCCGATAGGCGCGGCAACGGGAATCAATCTCGACGAGAACGGCCGAGCTCGCTTCACGACCATCTCGGAAACCGAAATCCGCCGGCTATACACCGGAGCTGACCTGTCTGGGAATCCCAATCTGCCGCTACCCGGCGAGCCGCCGTACACGCGCGGCATCCACGCCAGCGGCTATCGCGGAAAGCTCTGGACGATGCGCCAGTTTTCGGGATTCGCGAGTCCGGAGGAGACGAATCTCCGCTACAAATATCTCCTGGCCAACGGCGGCAGCGGCCTTTCGGTCGCATTCGATCTGCCCACGCTGATGGGCTGCGACTCGGACGATGCGGAGAGCGAGGGCGAGGTGGGCAAGTGCGGAGTGGCCATTGATTCACTCGAAGACATGGAGACGCTCTTTGCCGGAATCGACCTGGAGCAGACGTCGGTCTCGATGACCATCAATTCTCCGGCAAGCACCTTGTGGGCGATGTATCTCGCGGTTGCCGAAAAGCAGGGCGCGGACCGGACGCGCATTTCCGGCACATTGCAGAACGACATCCTCAAGGAGTACATCGCACAGAAGGAGTACATCTACCCTCCCGCGCCGTCGATGCGCCTGGTCATCGACACGCTGGAGTTCGGCGCGCACTTCACGCCGCGATTCAATCCGATTTCCATCTCGGGTTATCACATCCGCGAGGCCGGCTCGACGGCGTTGCAGGAATTGGCGTTCACGCTTTATGACGGCGTCGAATACGTCGAGTGGGCGCTGAGGCGCGGCCTGAAGGTCGACGACTTCGCGCCGCGACTCAGCTTCTTTTTCAACTCACATAACGATTTTTTCGAAGAGATCGCCAAGTTCCGCGCGGCGCGCAAGGTCTGGTACAGGCTTATGACGGAGCGCTTTGGCGCGCAAAATCCGCGCTCGCACTGGATGCGTTTTCACACGCAAACGGCCGGCGTGTCGCTCACCGCGCAGCAGCCGAAGAACAACATCGCGCGGGTCGCTATTCAGGCGCTGGCCGCGGTGCTGGGTGGAACGCAGTCTCTGCATACCGACGGATTCGATGAAGCCCTCGCTCTGCCGACCGAAGAGGCAGCGCGCATCGCACTGCGCACGCAGCAGATTCTGGCTTATGAGTCGGGAGTCGCGGACGTAGCCGATCCGCTGGGGGGTTCGTACTTCGTCGAGCGCATGACACTCGACATGGAGCAGGGCGCATTCGAGTATTTCGAGAAACTCGATGCTCTCGGCGGCATGGTTAAGGCGATCGAGCAAGGCTTTCCTCAGAAGGAGATTGCAGAGGCCAGTTATGCCTATCAGCGCGCCGTCGAGGCCAAAGAAAAGATCATCGTCGGTGTGAATGATTATTTCGTCGACGAGCAGCCGCAGAAGATTCTTTACATCGACGAGTCGGTCCGTGAAACGCAGACGAAGAAGCTACGCCGGCTGCGCTCCGAGCGCTCGAACGATGCCGTCGAGCGAGCGTTGAACGATCTGTGCCGTGCCGCCGAACGTGAGCCGGATGCAGCGGATAACGCCGTCTCCGCCGGCAACACGATGCCCTACCTGCTTGACTGTGTGCGCGCCTATGCCACCGTCGGCGAGATCGCCGGGGCCCTGAAGAAGGTCTTTGGCGTGTACAAGGAAGTCAGTATCGCCTGACAATTAATGAGGGACGGCGAGTACCAGCCCTCGCCGTCCTGAGATCCAGTCATTCTTATAACTACTTCAGTTATGTAACTATTTCAGTCACGATTACCAGTTTTCTATCTGTGCACTGTAATTGTCACCGTCTGATCGTGGCTGGGCAGGATGCTGTCGCTTGTCATCAACGTCAGGCTGTAAGTACCCGGATCCAGCCTGCTGTGGTCGGCAATCGTGATGGTTCCCGTCTCGCGGTCGATGCCGAAGATGTAGGCTCCGTTGCCACCCTTGATCTGCCAGTTTTGCAGTGGGCCGCCGCCTCCAGGCGTTCCCTTCACTCTTCCCACCACCTCTGACCACGAGGATGGCCACAGCTTAAAGTTCTGCCCGGCAGTAATGACGGGCCGCACGTCGTTGAGATACTTCGATGCAAAGGTCACGAAGACCGGCCACTCAGGAACATCGGTGTGTCCCTGCGTGTGCCGCCGGTATCCCACCGTCCCGTTGATGAAGGCTGTGTCGAATGGAGGTGTTCCGCCGATCGACTCGCCCGAGTTATAGGGAGTGGGGTTGCTGGTGAAGACGGTCCCGGGAGGGATGATCTGACCCGGCCAGCCGAGCAACTCCCAGACAGGGCCTGACATCGTTCCCGCGAGGTACATGCCCCGTGGGTCCTGCCATGCGTCCCCGTAACCGTGGAATGGCGTATCGGTACCACCGTTCGTCATGATGGCACGCGGCGCAACCAGCGCCATTACCGAATGGACATCGACATCGAGATCTTCGACTTTGCGCGGGAAGAACGCCGGCTTGCAACCCTTGGGGCCAACGTCCGGGTTCTTCTGGCATGCGGCACCGGCATAGTTCATGAGGTAGCCGTCCATCCAGTAGTACTCGCCGCTGCCGACGATGGACTCGATGCTTTCGCCGTAGGCGCGGCGCAGCCACGAGGTTCCGCCTTCACCGCCGCAACTGGGTAGGGCCGCGACCACGCGGTCATCGTACGCGGCCGCCACCAGGGTAGCCTTGCCGTCGCGCGAATGGCCTTCAACAGCGACCTTGTCAGGGTCGGGTCCGTAAGGATCAGGGTCGTTGCCGAACTCGTCGATCAGTCGGCTAATGCCCCATGCCCAGGCCACTAACGCACCGGGATCGGTCGGCTTACGCCAGTTGCCACCATTGATCAGCCCGATCAGGTAGTCAGATGTGTCGGCGCCTCCGGCATCAGGTTGAAGCAACGTCTGTGTATAGCCGCAGGCCGCGAAACCGGCTGGAGCAGTGTACTCGAAGTCGTTTGCTGTTTCGCCGATGCTGATGAAGGTGGGCACTTTTCCGCTGGAATTGGCCGGAAAGCGGCAGGTCAGCGAGATCACCGGCGTATCGCGCAGCGGGGGCGTACCGGGCGTGTTTGGATAACCGGCTGTAGAAACGGTCCCGGTGTATGTCTTTTGACGATATGCGTAACTGATTCCGTTACTAATCGCACCGTTGGGACATGTCGAACTGGTCTGGCAGCTCACCATTCCGGTCTCGGTTCCTGTGGTTACGGGGCCGATCGCCCAGGTAATGGCAGGCCACACTTTTTGTGGCCATGCGTACCCGTAGATTTCCTTCTGCACGAGGTTCCAGATCTCGGGACGGCGCTTCAGCCACCAGTCCTCCGGGGTGCTGATCCTGGTTCCACCGTCTTTCATGGTGAAGAGATCGATAGGCGGGTAGTCGAAGTCTCCGTATCGCCTGTGGCCGTTCTCACCCAGGAGGCTGATGGGGGTGTAGGTCCCGCCAGCGAGGCAACCGGGTGAGGTGCAGATGGTGTTGCCGCCGACGCCAAGCAGAGCCTTCCCCGTCGGATAAGGCCGCGACCCCCGCGGGCCATAGTCGCCGTAACCGCTCATCGCTCCGCCGGTCGATGTTCCCTGCTCGGCGGTCAGCGTGCACGGCGATGCTCCTCCGCAAAGGACGCTGGCCGTGCCGCCGCTCTGCGAATCGTCGTAGGTCGTCCACTGTCCCCATTGCCAACGGACGATGGTGTGGCCGAGGGCGTCGGTCCAGTTGCTCGTTTCAGGCGAAGCGATGGTTCCCGGCCACGCATTGACCGGCTTGTTGGGATCGCTCACGCGCGTGGCAGTAAGTGGAGGGTCGGAGGCGGGAGTGGGAAATTGCAGGCCGAGTTGGCACATCATCTGCGCCTGATCCTGCAAAGCAGTGATGTCGCCGGTGGGATAACCAGCAGGTACGTTGTAGGGGGGCGCAGTGCAGTCCGGAATTTTTTGAGCGTGGGCACTTGCTGCGCACACTATGACAAGCCAGGCGAGAGATAGGCACACGTATAGCGGGGTCCTGCGAGTGGTTCTCATGGCTTAGAAGTCCTCCTGTGCAAGCGTTGGGGGTATGTCGCCCCTGGAGGGGCGAC
>CAWAYO010000060.1:0-49093 GCA_963786085.1 uncultured Acidobacteriaceae bacterium | reverse complement strand
CCGCTAGTCCTCCTCGTGGTGGTGCATCTCCCAGCCCAGATACCGCGTCGCCGCTTCATACACCGGGCTCGCCACCTGGGAGAAATTAGCCGCCACGTGATGCTCGAATCCCTTCTCGCAGATATACCGCAGCAGTTTCTGCATTTTCGGAATCTTTACAACGCCCGCGCCGCCAAAGGTTTCCAGCGGATCGTTCGTGAACTCGCCCTCACCCACATAGCCACGAATCTTCCCCGTGTAATCGTCAGTCGAGAAGCGCAGATAGCTCATCGCTCCCGCTTTCACCCGGCCCACGCAAGTTCCAAAGGTGTTCTCCTTGCCCACCGTGCCGGCGATGATCGCCTGGAAGTCCATCACCACATCGGCGAAGAAATGCTTCGGAAGATTCGAGCAGTGGAAACACACCGCCTTGTCCGGATCCTCACCATAGTTGTTGTTCCAGTCCAGCAGCGCGCTCGGTGTCTCTGAGGCCAGCGCCAGCCCGTACATGCTCAGCACGCCAACCACATCCGTTTCGCAGGCGCTCGAGAAGAGGTTCTCGCTCATCATGCTCATGATCGTGCACGGCACCACGCCGAAATACTCTTCCAGCGAAGTCCAGCACTGGATCGCACTGATCGTGCAGTACGTTTCCTTCATCCAGCCATCGATCACCGCGCCCAGCTTCGACATCTTGAGCAGCGCAGCTTGTGGAATCCCGCTCGTCGGGACATATTTCTTGATCGCAGCCAGCTTGGCCTGCGTCGCATCGTCTGTATCCTCCAGCCGCGAGATGCGTCCGAGGATCTCCGAAAGATCAAGGGTTTCCACCGAGATGCCGGCCCGTTCGAGCAGTTTCTCGCTATAACGCACCGTATTGAACGCAGCCGGCCGCGCGCCGATCGCACCGATACGCAGATTTCTGAAGCCATTCACCACCCGGCATACCGCCGAAAACCACGCCAGGTCCTTCTTGAACGCATCCGAACTCGGCGACACGGTATGCAGCGCTGTTAGCGAATAGGGAATGCCGTACTGCATCAGGTTGTTGCACGCCGACATCTTGCCGCAGAAACTGTCGCGCCGGTGCGAGATCTTCATCGTCTCAGTGCGGTCGGGCGTTGCCTGCACCAGCACCGGAACCTTCAGTCCCGAGAGCCGGATTGCGTCGACGATCGTCCGCTCCTCGCCGAAATTGGGGAGCGTGATGATGATGCCGTCGATCTCCTCGCGGTGCTTCTTGAAAAGCTCCGCGCAGTGCCGCGCATCATCGGGAGTCTGCACCGCCCCATGCTGCGTCTGCTCCGGCGAAAGCACTATCGCCTTGTATCCGTTTGCATCGAGAACCTTGATGATCTCTTCGCGGCCCTCTTTGGCGAGGTGATGCGGGAAAAATCCGCGGCTGCCGACAATGACTCCGTATGTAAGTTGCTTTTTCATATCTCCTCTGAACGCTGATCCCTAACTCTTGTGTTTCTTTGGCCAGAACTTTAGCGTGTATGTCAGTCCCGCAATCGCCATCATCGCCCCCCACCATATCGGGGCGTGCAGATTGTTCAACACCGGCGGGTTTACCAACGGGTGGCCCAGTTCCCACAAACCCTCAATGAAAACAATGACGCCATAAATCAGGAACAACACGCCACCAAAAAACCAGATCGAAATCTCTTCGCGCACCGCTGCCTCCGCCTACCAGAAAATTATGTTGAGAATCACAAACAGTACCGCGATTACGCCCGCCCATACAATCGGCTTCTGATACCAGTGGTCATCGTGCTCCACCGGCAGCGGAACCACGCCGTACACCAGGCCCTCCAATTCTGACAGCGGCTTCGGCTTCGTGGCATAGCTCACCACGACGGTTACAATTACGCACACCAGCCACGACCACAGCGCACGATACATATCCTCTGCCAGCGCTTTTGCATCCGGTGAGAGCGCCACGTAGCGCAGAGCCGAGGGGTCGAGGTGAACCCACACAAACAGCCCGATCGCCGTGCACGTGCCCGCCAGCAGTCCCCAGAAGCCTCCGGCTTTAGTTGTGCGCTTCCACATCATGCCTAGGATTACCGTCCCGAACAGGGGCGCGATGAAGAAGCTGAATAGCCCCTGCACGTAATCCATAATGCTCGCCGCGTGCTGAACCAGGTACGCGGTGCCCACCGAGATCAGCACGCCGACAAACGTGCACCAACGTCCCATCGCCACGTAATGCGAATCGGTGGCCTTCTTATTCAGGAAGGCGCCGTAGATGTCATAGGTCCACACCGTCGAGAAGGCGCTCACATTGCCGGCCATGCCCGACATGAATCCCGCGATCAGCGCCGTCACGCCCAGCCCCAGCAGGCCCGGTCCGCAGTAGCGCACCAGCATCAGCGGCAGAACTTCGTTGTAGCTGTGCTGGCCCGTCGCTACCGCCTGCGTCTCACCCACCAGGTGATAGGGAAGTACCGACAGCGCAAGCAGGCCGGGCAGGATCACGATAAACGGCACGGCCATCTTGAATGCTGCGCCGATGATCGGAGCCATCCGCGCCGCCCGCAGATTCTGCGCCGACAGCACGCGCTGCACGACGAGAAAATCGGTCGTCCAGTATCCGCAACTGATAACCAGCGCTAGGCCGAAGACCAGCCCGGTCCAGTGAATGCCCATCGGATTCTGGCTGAAGTGCCCGGTCGTGCTCCAGAGATGCACATATTCGGAGCCGAGCCGCGCACTGATCTGATGCTTCAGATTGGTCCATCCGCCCGCTTCGATCAGTCCCAGGATTGGCACCAGCAGCGCGCCCAGCCAGATCAACAGGAATTGCAGCACCTCGTTATAGATCGCCGACCGCAGCCCGCCCAGCCCTACGTACAGCGCCACCGTGATCGATGACACCCAGATGCTGAAATTCAGGTTCCACCCCAGAACCACCTTCATCACCAGCGCCATTGAGTACATGTTGATGCCGCTCATCAGCACCGTCATGAACGCGAAGCTCACCGCCGACAACGCGCGCGCGCCGTCCCCATATCTGAGGTGCAGATACCCGGGGACCGAATTGACCTTCGAGATGTAGTAGAAGGGCATCATGATGATGCCGAGAAAGAGCATCGCCGGGATTGCGCCGATCCAGTACCAGTGCGTCGCCAGTATTCCGTACTGATACGCCGATCCTGCCCAGCCCATCAGTTCGAGCGACCCGAGGTTGGCAGAGACAAAACTCAGGCCCGCGATCCACGCCGTCATTTCCCGGCCCGCCATGAAGAACTCTTCGCTGGTATTTGCGGAGCCCTTCAGGTAGAAGCCGATGAAGATGACAATCGCAAAGTAAATCACGATGACGGCGATATCGACTGAATTGAGGTGTGCCAGCGAGTGGCCCGGCGCAGCAAAATAAGTGGAGAGCGCTCCAAAAAGTTGAGCCTGCATGTATGTTTGTTCCCTTGGTTGTTACGAAATTCCTACACCCTGACCCCACACCATCCTCAACTGCCTTGCTCCCGCTGCCCTGATCCCTGTTCTCTGTCCTTTTGCCCATACGTCGCCTTCGCGCCGTGTTTGCGAAAATAGTGCCGGTCCAGCAACGCCTGCGATACTCCCTCGCACGCTGCGTTCAGAGTCGCCGTGTAATATCCCATCCGCGCTACCGCTTCCAGAACCACAGCGTTGTGTGCCGCGTCCATCGCTGTTTTGCCCCACGCGAACGGCGCGTGCCCTCTTACCAGCACCCCAGGGACGGCGGACGGGTTCAACTCCTTGAATCTCCGCACAATTGCGTGACCGGTATTCAGCACGTAATCGCCGCCGATCTCCTCGTCCGTCAACTCATCTGTCAGGGGAACCGGCCCGTAAAAGTAATCCGCATGCGTCGTCCCGTATGCCGGAATCTCCCGCCCGGCCTGTGCCCACGCCGTGGCATACTCCGAGTGGGTGTGCACAACGCCGCCGATAGCAGGGAACTCGCGATACAGCAGCAGATGCGTTCCCAGGTCGGAAGAGGGCCGCAGTTCGCCCTCGACGATCTTGCCGTCCAGATCCGTGACCACCAGATCCGACGCTTTCATCGTCTCGTAGGGCACCCCGCTCGGTTTGATCGCCACCAGCCCTGTTTTCCGATCAATTCCGCTCGCATTCCCAAAGGTGTAAAGCACCAGACCGCGCTTCACCAGCTCCAGGTTCGCTTCCAGGACCTCTTCCCTGAGAGCGTTCAGCATTCCTCCATACCGCCTTCCTCACGAATAAGCATACTGCCACGTCGCTAAAGCGTTTTACTATCTTAAATCCCGGCAAACGTTTACTGGAACTTTGAACTTATGCGTTCTACACTGGCCAAGTCAAGTGAAAGGCTACCGGTGCCCACCAAGAAACGTCCTCGTCAGAGCAGGAGTGAAAAGCGTCGCCTCGATATTCGCGACGTAGCCAAGCACGCGCGAGTTTCCATCGCCACCGTCTCCCGAACCATCAACCGCGTCCCTACGGTCGACAAGCTGCTTGCCGACCGCGTCTGGAAAGCCATCAGTGAGCTCAATTACTTCCCCAACACGCAGGCTCGAGCCCTCGTCTCGGGCCGAACTCGCCTTCTTGGCCTGCTCATCTCCGAAATTACCAATCCATTTTTCCCTGAGCTCATCGAGGGCTTCGAAGAGATCGCCGTCGCCCACGGATACGAAATTCTCATCGGCTCCACCAACTACGACCTCGCCCGCATGACGACCTGTATACGTCGCATGCTGGAGCGCCACGTCGAAGGTGTTGCCGTTATGACCTTCGGCATCGAGCAGCCCCTGCTCGACGAGCTCAGCTCGCGTGACATCCCCATGGTCTTCGTCGACGCCGGGCCGCCCAGCCCGCTGGTTCGCGCCCTGGTCGTCGACTACCGCCAGGGAATTCGCGAGGGCGTGCAGCATCTCGCTGCCCTCGGCCACCGCAACATCGCCTTCATCAGCGGGCCGCTCCGCCAGGGCTCTGCCCAGTCTCGCAAGATCGCCTTCATCGAGTCGATGGAAGAGATTGGTGTCCACCCTGATCCCGGGTGGCTCATCGAGGGCGACCACACGCTTGAGGGCGGGATGCGCGCCATGCAGCAACTTCTGTCGTTGCCCGAACAACCCACCGCCGTCATGTGCTCGAACGATATGACGGCAATCGGCGCACTCCGCGTTCTGGCCCGCGCCGGTCTCAAAGTTCCCCAGGATATGTCGGTTATCGGCTTCGACGACATCCATCTCGCCGAATTTGTCTACCCGCCTCTTACCACTGTCCGAATGTCACGCAGGGATCTTGCTCGCGGAGCCTTCGAATCTCTTCGCTCCGTCGCCGAAAACGTCGAGCCGTCGCAGGAGCGCCACTGGACGATTCCCACACGTCTCATTGTCCGCCAGTCGACGGGATACCCTTCCGGATCGCCGCTCAATTCGCATAACAGCGCTCCGCCGCCGGCACGCGCCTCGCGCAAAAGGTCGGCTAAGCTGCCAAAAACGCCGATCACTGAGCGCGGCCTGACCTAGCCTCTGCTTTTCTTAACTGGCGGAGCCGGCGCATGGGGGCGCGCCCTGCCCGTGGCGATCTCCAGGAAAGCATGCGCCGCTCGGGTCAGCGTCTTGTCTTTACGATAGACCACCGCTAGCTCGCGGCTCAGCCGCACCCCATCCACTTTTACGATCTGGAGTGCGCCCGCCTTTTCGTCCCCCAGCACATTGGTGCGCGGCAGAAATCCCACGCCCAGCCCAGCGACAATCAGCCTCTTGAGCAGTTCGCTCGACTCGACCTCCATCGCCACTCGCGGCTGCACGTCATAGCTGCGGAAGAGGTCCTCAATCAGCTCCCGTTGCCGTCCCTGCTTGGGCAGCAGCAGGGAGTGCTGCAGAATCTCCGGAAACTTGACCGACTCCCGCTGCGCCAGCGAATGGTTCTTCGGCGCAACCAACACCACCTCGTCGCGGTGAATAATATCCACCAGCAGCCTGGGATCTTTGAGCGGCAGCGACACCACCGCAAAATCCACCTCGCGGCTCAGCACCGACTCGATCGACCGCGCCCGGTCGGCTCTCACGATGCTCAACCCCACTCGCGTGTACTGCTGCTTGAACTGCGCAAAGACCGTAGGCAGCACGTACAGGCTCGTCGCCTCGTTCGCACTGACCGAAATCTCTCCCCGCGGCGACCGGTGAAGTTCGCCAATCGCGACCGTGATGTGGTTGTGGCACTGCAGACAATGCTCGGCAAATGGTTCGAATACCTTGCCGGCTGCTGTGAACGTGACCTTCCCGCCGTCCCGGTCGAACAGCCGCGCACCTACTTCATTCTCCAGCGTGCGAATCTGCGCGGAGATCGCCGGCTGCGTCACCATCAGTTTTTCCGCCGCTCGCGAAAAACTCCGCAACCGGCACACTTCCAGAAAAGTCCTCAACTGCTCAAAATCCATGCCTGCCAGCACCCGTCCTGCAAAGAGTAAACTGCGGTGCACCCATCGGTGGCGCGAAGTACATCTCTGCTCATGCACGCAATTTAATTGCAAGCATAAAGAACTTTTGTGCCGATTGTAAGGATTATCGTCGAACGCCGAACAATCCGGGAGCCGGGTGCCCCAGAGCCCGCCCTGAGAGCAACCGAAGGGTCCGGATCTTCGGACCTGGAAAATCCTGATCGCTGGTCCGCTTCTTCGCCAGCCCTTATTTAGCCAGCTCTTTCTCCGCCTCAACCGCAGCCCGGAAGTAGTCCAGGCTCAACCTCAGCCCGGTCTCCAGATCGATCTTCGGCTCCCATCCGAACAGCCGCGTGGCCTTCGATATGTCCGGCTGGCGCTGCGTCGGGTCATCCACCGGCAGCGGAAGATACACAATTTTGCTCGGCGATCCCGTCACCTTCAGCACAGCCTTGGCGCAATCCAGAATCGTCCACTCTTTCGGATTGCCCACATTCACCGGCAGGTGCTCACCTGTCCGGCACAGCCCTAGAATCCCCTGGATCTCATCCGACACATAGCAGAAACTCCGCGTCTGCTCGCCTTCACCATAGACCGTCAGGTCTTCCCCCTTCAGGGCCTGCACCATGAAGTTCGAAATCACGCGCCCGTCATTCTTCTGCAGCCGCGGCCCGTAGGTATTGAATATCCTTACTAGTCGCGTGTCCACGCCGTAATAGTGGTGATACGCCATGGTCATCGCCTCGGAGAACCGCTTCGCCTCGTCGTACACCGAGCGCGGCCCGATCGGATTCACATGCCCCCAGTAGTCCTCCGTCTGCGGATGCACATCCGGGTCCCCATAGCACTCTGAAGTGGATGCGTGAAGAAACTTTGCCTTGTACTTTCTGGCGATATCGAGGGCGTGGGTCGTGCCCAGCGATCCCACCTTCAGGGTCTCCACGCCCAGCCGCGCATAATCCACCGGACTCGCCGGCGATGCGAAGTTGAACACATAATCCACCGGCCCCACATCGAACGGCATGCAGATATCGTGTTCCCGGAACTCGAAGCGGCCCTCATTCTTAAGGTGCTTCAGATTCTCGAGCGATCCCGTCGACAGGTTGTCGAGCCCTACAATCGCATTCCCCTCAGCCAGCAGTGCATCTGCCAGATGCGACCCTAGAAAACCAGCAACTCCGGTAATAAGTACGCGCATATTCAGCTTTGATGTGCCATTATCCAATCCGTAAAAGTAGGTCGTTCTGGGGGAGAGGCGAGCGCTTGACGCCCAAAAGACAGGAGTTTCCTCGTCATCTTCGGAGTCCGGCCCTCTACGATAGTAGGCAAGTGGGTGCAAAACCGCAATTTGCCGCTTAGGAACCGGCCAGCCGCCTTCGTTAAATTCATAACCACCGCCGATACGACCGTATATCGCTGCCTTTGCGAGCGAGTCCTGCCATCAGATAGGATGCAGTTTGCTCACCAGCGAAGATTTTACGGGGACTTGGCGGCAGCCAGCCTTTGAGCGGGGTTTCAGGGTCCGCCGCTCAGCCGGCAAGTTCTTACACGCTCAGCACTGGAAACGGAGAGTCGCGAACCATCGCGTAGGTCAGATCCCGCATGCGGCCGTGGGCACCAGGCCGGGGGCTTCTCCCGATGAGAAGCGCATCGGCATCCGATTCCAGTGCCGCCTCGAGCAAAGCATCTTTGACTGAGCCCACGGCAATACGAACCGCAGCTTCCGAACCGACCATCCCTTGAAGCTCGGCAATACGTTGCATGGCGTAGTGCCTCTCCGCAGATTGGATCTGCTCTTTGAGATCCAGTTGAACGGGAATATCCGGATCTCCTGTCCGTACCGCGTGAATGATCGTAAACTTGCCGCGCGCTTCTGCCGCTGCGCCTGTAGCGAAACGAAGCATCTTCTCCGAACCGGGCCCCAGCCCTATTGCGCACAGCCATTCCCTGTGCTCCATGGGTTTCGGAGCGATGGTCTCGGCATGTGTGCTCGTCAATACTGGGCAATCCGCATCGTTGAGTATCTTGGCAGTGGTTGAGCCGAGCAGCATCTGTCTGAACCGGCCCGCGTGCGTGGGCATGATGATCATGCTGAAGCCTTCAACTCGCGCGAATCTGGCTATTTCAGTTGCCGCATCTCCCGCAGCCAGGATTCTTGAAGCCTGAGCAGCAGGGAATTCATTTACCAGGAAGGAATCGAGTCTCTCCCGGCCAATCTCCAGAAGTTCCTCGTTGATCTCGGACATTGGCCGAGAAACCAGCGCGAAGCTGTTGAAGCTGGCCGGATCGACAACATGAATCAGCGATACCCCCGCACCAAATATCGCTGATGCTCGTTTCACATAAGGCGCCATGGCAACGCAGGAGGGCGAGAAATCCACGGGGAAAAGAATCTTTTCGATCAAGGGCATACGAAACTCCCTGCAACATCCGATTGAACGCGATCGCAGGAAGATTCATCTTCTGCCACGCGCCGCGTCACCACTCCTTCACGGCCTGCCCCGCCTCGGCATATGTCCTCGCCCAGAGCGCCAACTGAAGCTGTAGCGACTTGCACCACGCCGCATGCATCCTGTCCACCTCCCCGGCCGGATGCCCCCTGGCCGCGAGATAGGGCTTGATCGTCTCGTTGATCACCGCGATAAATGCGATGATGTCGCGCAGCGGCACATACGGAGTCGATCGGACCGCATCCACCTGATTCTTCTTTACGCTCGTGTGCCGCAACGCGATTTCCTGTTGATAGTTGAGCCAGTCCTGGTCATACGGCCTCAGGCACGTGTCCAGAATCCATTGCTCGAAACGAAGGTTGCTCTTCGCCAGATATTCGGGAATGGCCTCTCCCTCCGGCGTGCGCGAGTGCCGCGCGAGATTCGGAATGCTGGCGATGATGCCGCTGCGCCAATGATTTACTATCCGCGCGGTCTGGTCCGCGAGCACCTCGCCTGCCAGCCTGAGGTAGCACTCGTCTTCCGCCGTCAGTCCGGCGCTGGTCTTCAAACCCTCTAGCTCCTGCATTGACACAGGAGAAGCGCCAACCTCGTCCGAGCCATAGGTGTATCCGTCGATATGTTCGCCAACTCTTCTCATGCTCAGGCATGCACTTCCGCCGGTTTGCCGACCGGCTTCACTGACGAAAACAACGGAATCAGGCCCTCCAGCAGAGTCGGATGGGCCAAAACCGCATCGCGAAGAGCCGTGTACGAAAGATTCGCAATCATTGCGATCTGCACCGAGCCCATGATTTCTCCCGCGCCCACTCCGAACGCAGTGATCCCCAGGATCCGATCGCTCTCCGTATCGATTAGGGCCTTCAGGAATCCGCGCGTTTCAGACAACGTGCGCGTGCGCAGCACGGCCATCATGGGAACCTTTGCCAGCCGATACGAGATACCTCGTTCCTTGGCTTCCGTCTCACTCAGCCCCACCCGCGCCAGCTCCGGATCGGTGAACATGCAGAATGGCACCTGCCGTCCCGTCGTCACCCGATGACCACCGGTTATGTCGCTCACGATCACGCGAAAGTCATCGAAAGAAATGTGCGTAAAGAGGGGGCTGCCCGCGCAGTCGCCGACCGCCCACACATCGGGGGCCGTCGTGCGCAGCCGCTCATCAACCTTGATGTAGCCTCGCTCCGTCAGCTCGACGCCCGCCTTCTCCAGCCCGATGCCGCTTGTGTTCGGTGTACGGCCAGTTGCGACCAGCAGATCGGTCCCCTCCAGAATTCTCTCCGACCCGCCCTGGCTAACACGCAGCTTCACAGATTCGCCCGATCTGCCTTCAACTCCCTGAACGTGCGCCCCCAGCACCACCTCAATGCCCTCGTCCCGGAATAAGTCATGGAGCGCCTGCGAAACATCCTCGTCTTCCTTGTGCGTCAGCCGATGGTTGTGATCGATTACCGTTACCTTGCTGCCCAGGCGCCGAATCGCCTGCGCCAGTTCAAGGCCCACGTATCCGCCTCCCATCACCAGCAGGCGTTTCGGAATATGATCCAGCTCAAGTGCCTCGACGTGTGTCAGCGGCTTCGATTCCGCGAGCCCAGGAACATCTGGCAAGGTCGCGTGCGTTCCCGTGCCGATGACAATCTTCTCTCCGCGCACCAGCACAGTCCCTCCCTCGGACAGCTCAACCTCGATCGCCTTCGGCCCGACGAAACGCCCCGACCCGAGAATCAACTCGGCCCCGCTGGCCTTGTAATTGTCGAGATGCATCTGGATGAGGCCATCGACCATCTTCCGTTTGCGCTCCCGCACCGCAGGCATGTTGATCCGCACATTCTCCTTACTGATGCCGAATTCCTCGCTGCGATAAAAGTAAGAGGCCACCTTGGCACTGTGGATCACGTTCTTGCTGGGAAGGCAGGCAATATTCGGGCACGATCCTCCGATGTATCTCCGCTCAATAACCGCGACCTTCTTCCCCTGCCTGGCCAGCGTCCACGCAACAAACTTGCCGCCTTCGCCGCTCCCCAGCACCACAACGTCGTACTTCTTCACACTCGATTCGCTCATGATGAAATCTCCCGCCTTATCTGGTGATCTTCATTTCAGAGGCCTAGATCGCTCAATCCGGGATGATCGTTAGGACGAACCCCTAAGGGCCAGTGGTAGAGCCGGTCTCCCTCTTTGATCGGCAGATCATTGATGCTGGCATATCGCGTCTTCATCACTCCGGCCGCGTCGAACTCCCAGTTTTCGTTGCCGTAGGAGCGGTACCATTGCCCCGAATCATCATGGCATTCATACGCAAACCGGACTGCAATCCTGTTCTCGGTGAAGGCCCACAGCTCTTTGATAAGCCTGTAGTCCAGCTCTCGAGTCCACTTCCTCGTGAGAAACGCAATGATTGCCGCCTTACCTTGGAGAAACTCGCTGCGGTTGCGCCAATAGGCATCCTCCGCATATCCGCCCGCGACCTTTTGCGGATTACGCGAGTTCCAGTTATCCTCGATCACTCTTACCTTCCGGATCGCCGTCTCTCTGGTGAACGGTGGCACCAGAGCTACTGTCGTTGGTGTACTCATCGTCTTCTCCTTTGCTGTTAGAATCTCCGCCGGAAACGCTGGCATATCGTTCCCGCCCCTACTCGCCGGCCTTCTCCGCCAGCGTCTTTATCACCGCGATGTTCTGCAGCAGGTCCTTTGGCAGGTCGTGCCGCTCCTGCAAGTACTCCGGGCTGTTATACGAAATCCACACCTTGCCCTGCTCATCCTCCGCGACCAGAATCTTCAGCGGCAGATCGATCGCAACGCTGGGCGCGGCCTGCATCAGCGGAGTGCCCGCCTTTGGACTCCCGAAGATCAGCAGCTTCGTGGGGCGCATCGTCATCCCCACCTTTTCTGCCTCGCCGCTGTGATCGACCAGAGCAAACAATGCCACTCCCTTCGCCTGCAGAATGCCCTCGAGCTTCTCGACTGTCTGGTCTACCGAGTGATTGCTGGCCACCTGAACAATCCCGCTATCTTTGCTGATCGCCATACCTGTCTCCTTACCGTGTTCAGAACCTGAATGAGTGGAATCCCGGACCGAGACGAGATAGATCGCCATCGCCAGCCCGACAAGCCCGAGAAGGAAAGCAATCGCCACCGCCTGCAGCGAAGGCCGCGAGTACGCTTTGTCGCCGCGATCGAGCGCCCGCATCAGTCGCAGGTGGTGCCATCCGGCAACCACATTCACGACCACCCCGACGATGATCAGCGCCGTCCCCGACCAAAGCGAAAACCCCGAGTGCTCCTGCGGAAGGCCGCCCTGTATCAAGTGGAGCTGCTGCAGGAAAAGAGCAAAACGCGCAAGCACAAACCCGAATCCCATCAGCGCCAGGCCGGTGCGAATCCACGCCAGAAGCGTCCGCTCCGCAGCCAGATAATCGGCCAGGCTGGCCTTCGGCGTCGCTTCTGCTGGCATATCGATCTTTCCTTTTAAGCAGTCCGATCTTCAGATGCGGGCGCTGCGGGGCCCGATTCCGTTTTCCCCGACCCGAATACCTTAAACCTTTTGATCGCCCACCGCCGACCGCCGCACCATGAAATATGTCACCCTGAAGAGTGCCATCATGCAGTCGCCCGTCACGCAATCGTTGATCGACACGCTCGCTCGCGAAGCGGGTTTCACGGCCGCCGGAATCGCCGCCATCCCTGCGCCGGATGCCCCCGAGAGCAGGGAAGAGCGCCGCCGTTTTGAAGACTGGATCGCCTCGGGAGCCGCGGGTGAAATGGATTACCTCAAGCGTCGCAATGAAAGCGGAGAACTCATCCGGTCCTCCGTGCGCGCAGCCTTCCCGTGGGCCCGATCCGTAATCGTGTGCGTTGCAAACTACAACGCTGGCGAGCCCCGCTCCATTGATCCCGCCCCCGAAGGCACAGGATGGATCGCCTGCTACGCCTGGTCCGGATCGTATTCAGAAGCAGGCCAGATGCGCGCCACCGATTACCACAAGGTTCTCCTCAAGCGCCTCGACGTGCTGAATGCCAGCCTCCAGGAAACCCTCGGCCCGTACGAATCCCGCTGCTACGTCGATACCGGCCCTCTCGTCGAGCGCGTCTATGCCCGCTATGCCGGCCTCGGCTGGACCGGAAAGAACACCTGCATTCTCAACCAGCAGCTCGGTTCCTGGCTCTTTCTCGGAGTCATCCTCACGTCTCTCGAACTCCCCGCCGCCGAACTGCCCGCCCTCGCAGCCGACCGCTGCGGAAGCTGCACCCGCTGCATCGACGCTTGCCCAACGCAGGCCCTCACCCCGTACCAGATGGACGCCACCCGCTGCATCTCCTACCTGACCATTGAGAAAAGGGGAGAAATCCCCATGGATCTCCGTGAAGGCATTGGTCGCCAGATCTTCGGCTGCGATATCTGTCAGGACGTCTGTCCCTGGAATCGCAAAGCGCCTGTCGCGTCCGACCTCGACCTTGCGCCGCGCCCGCAGTTAGTCAATCCCGCCCTCGACTGGCTTGCCTCGTTCGATGAGCAAGCCTTTGGGGCGTGGTTCTTTGGCTCGCCCGTCAAGCGAGCCCGCTTCGCCGGATTTCGTCGCAACCTCGCCATCGCCATGGGCAACAGCCGGCTCGCGCGCTTTCGACCGACGCTCGAGTCATGGTCGCGCTCTGCCGACCCGGTCCTCGCTGACTCGGCCGCCTGGGCGCTCAGCCGGCTTGAAAGCGGGGTTCCGGACGCTACCCGCTCTAACTCACCCTGAGACACGAGCGGCCTCGTCGCGTTAGGCGAGAGGCCGTTTAAGAGAGAACAGTCCCGGTCGTTTCTTTTGGCGCGTTATCGCGCTCATGCCGGAACTGCTTAGGCAGCCCGGATCACGTTTGCCGCATTCAGGCCTTTCGGACCCTGCTGGCATTCGAACTCTACCGCTTCGCCTTCGTTCAAAGTCTTATATCCGGTGTCCAGAATGGCAGAGAAATGCACGAACACATCCTCGCCTGTTGAACGCTGGATGAACCCATAACCTTTTGCGCCATTAAACCACTTCACAACCCCATGTTCTTTCACGTCCACTCCTTTGGTGAGCTGCCTATATTTGCCTTCAGTCCCGTCCTAAGACACCAAGAGCCGCCTGAGCCTCGCTCTTCCGTGGCGGTCAGACAGCTCAATATCCTGAAGACATTCCTGAGAACCTTGCAACCAGTACCTCAACAAAAAGGCCTTCCAATAACCCTTCCTCTCTCCTATGGAGAAGCTGGGTGTGATGTTGTTATGGCAGGAAATTGCCGTCGAATCAAGAAAAAACTGTTCGGAAAGAATCTCTTATCCTGCTGATTACCAAAGGACAATGTCCGTTCGTGCTCAAATAGGCGCGCTTTGAGTTACGTAATCCCGAGCTTCACCGGTTTTTCGTCAATTCAACCCACCGCATCCTGATCGGTATCACGCCAGCGTTTCGTCCAGCCAGTTGAACACCCTCTGGTGATAAAGTCCTCGCACCAGCCATCTCCTAGGCGCTGTCTACAATGACAGGTATCCCGTTGCGTGAGGCGTGCCATAATGTTGCCCGCCACCAGGGAGGCTTCAGTGAAGAAGCACGCCAGCCGCTTTCGACCCATCCTCGCGAAGACGGCTGTCTTCGCAATCCTCGCCTCATCAACGCTCTTTACCCCCGCTCAAAACTCGATGCTCCAGCAGCGTGTACAGGAGATCAAGCAGTCCACTGCCGCAAACAAGAAAGCTCTCGCCCGCTACACGTGGGAAGAGCAGCGGACCATCAGCCTCAAAGGCGAGGTCAAGAAAATCCAGACCTTTCTCGTGAGAATCGGCCCTGACGGCACTCAGCAGAAGCAGGAGATCAACGCCACTCCCGCGGCCCAGCCCAGCGGCGGCCGACTGAAGCGTCACATCGTCGAAAAGAAGAAGGAAGAGTTCCAGGAGTATGGCGAGCAGATCGCCGCGCTGGCCAAGCAGTACACCCAGTTCGACCCGGATACCTTCCAGGACGCCTATCAGAAGGGCAACGTCTCCCTGCAGCCCAATCCTGATCAGGGCACGGTCAGCCTCATCATCAAGAGCTTCCTAAAGCCCAACGACACCGTAACGCTCGTCTTCAACCGGCAGCAAAAAGCCCTCCAGAGCTTCAACGTGAACAGCTACCTCAATGACCCCAGCGACGCCGTGAAAATCTCGGCCCAGTTCGCAAAAATACCCGGCGGTCCTAACCACGTCTCGTCCGTTCTCGTCGATGGAGTCAAGAAACAGTTGACCGTGAACATGCAGAACTCCAACTACCAGCCCGCCTCGTAGCAGAGTCCAGCCGGCGTCATTTGAGTTTTATCGCCAAATGACAATTTAGAGACAAATAGCTGACAACAGCTCGCCCCTCCTTCTCCTATCTTCGGTTCGGGCTTCGGAGACGTCCGGAACCCAACCGACAGACGCTGCGGCCCCCCACTCTCAGCAGCGTGATCCCCATGTAGTCCGCCTTTCGAGAAGGAGGAAATTTCAATGAGAAAGACCCACGAATACAGGATCTTCGGGGGAGCGTTCGCGCTCACCCTCGCGTCAGTCGCCGCACTGTCCTATGCCCAGTCAGCGCAACATTACACGCAGACCAACCTGGTTTCAGATATGCCCGGTGTCGCCGCCGTTACCGATCCCAACCTGGTCAATTCCTGGGGACTGTCACGCAGTTCCACCAGCCCTTGGTGGGTCTCTGACAACGGAACGGGCGTTGCCACCCTCTATTCCGGCACCGGTTCGATTGTTCCGCTCGTCGTTGCAATCCCTCCATCCGACCCGACGAGCCCTCCCGGAACGCCAACCGGAACCATATTCAACGGCGGCTCTGGATTTGAGCTGAAGAAAGGATTTCCGGCGGTCTTCCTTTTCGCAACAGAAGACGGCACGATCTCCGGATGGAACCCCAAAGTCGATGCAAGCCACGCCGTGATCAAGGTCAACGAGAAGACGAAGTCGGTCTTCAAGGGGATGACCATGGCGACGGTCAACATTCCATTCTTCGGGCCGCAAAGCTTTCTGTATGTGGCCGATTTTCGCAAGGGACGCGTACAGATCTATGACTCCAGATTCCATCATGTCCCTGAAATGGAAGAACTCTTTGACGACGACTCGCTGCCGCCCGGCTTCGCTCCGTTCAACGTTCAGAACATCGGCGGCAACATCTACGTGGCCTTTGCCCAGCAGGACAGTGACAAGCACGATGAGATAGACGGCGCAGGTCTCGGCTATGTTGACGTTTTTTCCGCCGAAGGCCGCAGGTTGTTGCGGCTGCAGCATGGCCCTTGGTTCAATGCCCCATGGGGCTTGACCCAGGCATCATCTGATTTCGGAAGCAACAGTCACGACATTCTGGTCGGTCAATTCGGCAGCGGAGAAATCCTTGCCTTCAACCCTGTAACCGGCCGTTTCAAGGGACGGCTATTCGACGCTTCCGATAATCCCATCAAGATCGATGGCCTGTGGGGCTTGGGATTCGGAAACGGCGCTGCCGCGGGTCCGGCAACGACGCTATTTTTCTCCGCCGGCCCGAACCACGAGCAGGACGGCCTCTTCGGCACCATCACGGCTGTAGAAAATGCTCAGGGAAACGATCAGTAATCGCAGACGTTAACAGGAAGCGGTGGCGCGCTTGCGTTGCTGCTTCCTTTCTTACGCCTGAAACGGCGGAATACTCGAAGATTCGAGTACGTACACCGGCTGATCGACAAAATCATTCGTCACCGTGAACTGCACATTGGCCTTGGTCGTGTCCACGGCCTTCACCGTAAAAGCGATGACCGCCGAAAGGGAAGTGATCGCGTTCTGAATCGGCAGGTTAATGACTGTATTGCTCGCCAGGCTCAGCGCCGTCAGCGTCGAGTTCGGAACCGTAACTGTCGGCAGCGAAGGAATCGTGATCGCAATATCGATCTCCGCAATCCCCATCGCGGTGAAATTCACCCCATTCGCCACAACCCCGATCTGATAGTTCACGCTCTGCACGTCCTGAGTTATGAACGACACGTAGCGCTGCAACGCCTCCTTCGTGAAAGGGCTTTCCAGCGCCAGCGTGCGATCCACAAGCAGTGCGACACCCGGCGACGAGACCTTGTCGCTTAGCGTGAATGTCTGTTGCGCGAGGATCTCCTGGTTCAAGCTCTCAGGCGGAGCGCTCGTCCCGTTCACGATTGCGTAGCGCGAAACCTCCAGGTCCAACGGCGACACATTGTTTAGTTGAATCGCGCTTCCATCCGCCGCGACGCTATAGGAAAGCTCATCACTGCCGCTGGTGTCGTTCAGATTGACAACAACGCTGGCGATCACCGGGTGCGGATACGCATCGTCCAGCACAATGCCGAAGCTTCCAGACAGATACGGTTCAACCGTCGTAGACAGCTGGTTGAGAAACAGGTTGGCATTGGCTACGGCGGACCCGGTCACGCTGCCGTCCGTTATATCGACATCGAGCTGGAACGTGTTCGGCTGCAGCCCCGCAGTGTAAGACGCCGACGACTGAAACGGCGTCAACAATGTCATGGGCTGCGATGTGTCCAGCCGCTGGGGCAGAACCAGAGTGCAGTTTTGCGATTCCGCATTAGCCACCAGCGCCGCCTGCAGCGCGAACAAATCGAATTGGCTCACCACCGGCCCCAGCACGAATGCGAATTGAAACTTCGCTGCGCCGCTGCCTCCGGCCGTGCTGTCAAGCAGCGCCTGGCACTGCGCTGCTGTGCCATTTTTGCTGCGCACAATACCGTACGCCGCCGGCACCGCAACGATGGTTCGGCTGTGCCCTCCAATGTAGAGGCGGCTGAACGACGGAAACTGGCCCGGAACATCGCCGAGCGCCGTGAACTCGGTGAAATCCGATCCGCTCGAGCTGAAGTTCTTCAGATCGTTGATGCCGAGGATCGGCCGCACGCCATTCGAATCCGTGATCGCGTAACTTCGCGCGTAACCGGGAGCGGTGTATTTCTGCGCCAGGGGGAGCGTCAGTGCATATGGATCGTTGGCAGTTACATATGTTGGTTGTGGCACCGGTTGCGGTTCTGGCGGGCGAGGCTCCGAAATGGGAAATTGCGTTGGCAGCCTGCCGGGCGCTGAGATAGGAGTTCCGACTGGCTCAAAGATAGCCTGCGGCAACGGCTGCGGTCGCCCCTCAAGCACCGGCGTCCCAACGCCGCGGATCGGCGGCCCAGTTACGCGAATCGGTGGCCAGATCGGGTGAATCACCCGCAGCAAACGCCAGACTTCAAACTGTGCGGACAAACCCAGTGTCGCTCCGCCGTTCTGCAGATTGCTGTACGCGATCAGCACTTGCGTTCCGACAATAGGACCAAAGGAAACCGTCAGGCTTCCATCCGCATTCGCTGTCACCGTCCCCGTATAGACACTCTGCTGCGCCTGTCCGGTCTGCGGATCGTTGGCCGTCGTTGTCAGCTCCACCGAAATTCCCGTCAGCGGAATCTCCTGAAGCTGCTGCGACGGATTCGCCGTCCGATACGCTGTCACGTCCGGCGCCTCGACCTTGGCCAGCGTCAGCGTGATCGTCGCTTGATAGTAAGGGTTGCCGTCCAGTCCGGCCGTCTGTCCCCCGCTTGCAGCAAACGAAAAGCTGGCGTCGATATCCGGAGCAGGCTGATAGCTGGGAAGAAACCAGCTCAACTGCGCGTTGAACCGGTCGGTGAAGACGTTGCCGTTCCGGCTCGATTCCAACGGCAGATTCTGATTCACATCGGTCGGTATGAACTTGATCGGCGTGAACTGCAGGACAGGCACACGCGCAACCTGACGCAGACCACCAGGAGGGTTAACGGTCATCTGTAACCCTCCCGGTGGGGAAGGGGGCTCCCATTGTTTTGCTCCTAGGTAAGAGTGCCGGTCAACATCTCGCGCTGGTAATTGAGAATGTACTGGTTGATCGCCGCCACCTGATCGGACGGGGCGTCGGGCAATTGAAGACTCAGAAGCGGGTTGTACTTCACGCGTCCCGGAGGCAGGGGTACTGTGATCGGCTGGTCCGACTGGTAGACGATGGGGTTGTCGGTGAAGTTAGGCCCCTGCACGGTGACCTGTACGGTGTAGGTGAATGAGGTCTCGCCGACGTACTTATCGGAAAAGATCTCCCAGATGGCGCTCTTCTGGTTTGTGCTGGTGATGGTGATGCTGTCGTTCCGTGAGCCGAGGGTAGTGTTGACTACGAGCGTTACGGCGAGCGGCAGCGGACGACACGCGAAGCGCACGAAGACATAGCCGACGGCATTCATATCCAGCACGGGCGTGTGGTTGTGATCCGTGGTCGTCAACACGACCTGCGTCTGGTTGTTGGTCAGATCGACCCGCGGGTCGTTTCCGTCAAAGATCAGGGTCTTGGTGACCTGCACCTGGTCAGACGGCCACTGGGCGATCGAATTGGTGGTGTCCAGCTTCATGAACGAAATATTGATCACGTCAGCCGGGTTATTGGAGCTCCACTGCGCGAGGCCGTCGGTTCCCGTCTGTTGGCCGGTGATGTAGTGGTAGCCCTGGCCGAGGGTTTTGAGGTTTACGCTTTTGTCGGGATTGAGGGGCTGATCGTAGTCCGGATAGCTGACCGAGACCATGGCCGACATGATTGGGTCGGAGAGATTCGTCCCGTCGGGCAGCGTCTCTTTCCAGTTGATGGCATTGGTAGCGGCCACCTGGATCTTCTGGAAAAACTGGCCGATATCGATGATGGCCAGGTATTTGCTCACGTCGGCTTTGACGGCGGGCATGAGGTCGGAAAGGTCGCCCTGCTTGCCGTCGGTCATGGCGATCGACGTTTCGAGGGTGAAAGTCTGTGGCATGTGGATCGATCGCTTCTGGTAGTTCAGCTTCATGGAGACAGATGCGCCCCCGAAGATGCTGCCGAAGGGCGTGGGTGAAGCCTGGGCGTCGCCGCCGTCGCTCGGGTTCCAGTCGAAGATGAATTCTTTGACCAGGTTAATAGCGTTCGTCTGCATGTCCTGGCAATTCTTCATGATCATCTGCTTGAGGTCGTCAGGAATAGCGGCCTCGTCGATCTTCATGGTAGTGCTGATGGATCCGTTGATGGCACATTCGGACCAGGCGGCCTGGAACGAGAAGTTCGTGAACAATCCGCTGGCGTCCACGGCCGCAGAGAAGGACTCGTAGGTCTTGTCCAGGTCGATATCCACATCGATCTCGCAGGCAGGCAGGTAGAACTGCTCGGTGAGCTGGTAGTTCACCGTAAACGGGGGATTAGTGCCGGCCTGCAGCGAGCCGGCGATCACGCCGGCGGCAAATTCGTTGCAACTCACCAGAAAGCTGCTGATGCCGGTCGCCTCGATGCTTCCTTTCGCCGCTGATTGGGCTGACAACCAGATGGGTGATGCCGGGGCGCCTCCACTGGCCGGTGCGCCCTGCAACACGAAAATGGAGACGGCATTCCCGAGGATGGGAACTATGCCGAGAATGGGATCGACTTCGTTCTGGCGAAACGGCGGCATGAAGGCAAGCAGCCCGCCTGGAATAGGGTTATTCGGCCCGAGATTCTGGGTCTTCAGCATGGATGTCACGTTCTGGATCACGTCCGGAGGAATGGCGAAGGTGGTCGAGAAGGTGCAGAAGCCACCTCCGACCTCAACATCACCGCTGCCGGTGCCCTGGCCGGGATTCACGCCGATGGTGTCTTCAGAGGTCTCAAGGCCCTTGAAAACCGTCATGCCGAAGTCGAAGTCTGCAGGATCGTCCTGCCGCTTGGCCACGTAAATCCGTTGGGGCATGAAGTAATACTGCTGGGGCAGGCCGTTCTGTTGCAGAAGAACGTTGTTGGCGTCGGGAAAGACTTCGAGTTGGTAAGAAACTTTGTCGGCACCAGTGGTGGTGACGAAGATGCGGTCGGCGCTGAGAAGCGGGCCAAGTGGGGTGACGGCGCTATCCATGATGCTGTGCCTCCGTAGACACGAGTGCGTGGGTGGAGCGGCTGATACGAGGGGGTGACCAGCCGGGGAAATCCTGTAGTTTTTGCGGAGCAGGTGAACTGAAGGCGCTCCTGCCGCGCACAAGTTTGAGAATTGCGCTGAAAGGCCGCCGGCGATCAGGCAACCACCGATCAGAAATACTGCGCATCAACAGAACGTGCGAAAACCGAGGGGGGCGGCCTTCGCCAGACAATACGAATCCAACCTGCGCAGTCGCCAGCACCAAAAACCTGCTGGCCCGAAGACCGCAACAGTATATCCACTTCCTCGCTGTTGTAAAGGACTTCGCCGATCAGAATCGTGATTCCAATTCCGCTCTCGCTCGAGCCGGGAGTTCCCCGCAAGCCCTTACAGTGCGTATAGTGAGGACAATCCTGCTGCCGTTACACGAAGCAGCGGGATCAGCAATCCAACGCCGGCACATCGGCATGCAGAAACCAGCGATCCAGCACCACGCGGCGTGAAAACCACCGCGTCCCCAGCATCACTCTCGCGACTGACTGCATCGCCTGCGCCGGCAGCTTCCGCCCCATGCGCGTCGGCCAGTCCGGCGTCGCGTCCCCGAACCGCGCCGCAAGCATCCCGCGATAGCTCTCAAGTCTTTCGCGCGTGTACTCACCCCCCGCGCCAATGATGGCTTTTGCCGCCAGCAAACCCGATTCAATCGCCGGCCGTATCCCTTCGCCGCTCTGCGAATACGCCAGCCCCGCCGCATCCCCGATCAGCAGAACTCCATCGCCCACCACCGGCCGCTTTGTCTCTTGAAAGATCAGATACGCATGTCCCCGCATCGCAGCCGGCAGGTCGAAACCGATCTTCCCCGATTTCTTCAGCCCCTGCACAAACTTCGACACGTGCCCCGGCAGTGAATGTGCGTCCAGCCTGCCCAGCCCTATGTTGAGAAAATCTCCCTTGCGAAAGCACCATCCATAGCCCTTCAGGTCGGCGCAAAAATATAGTTCCGGAGCATCCCCGTGAATCGCGCAGGCCTCACGCTGCTCCGCAGTCATTTCGAATTCAATCTCCTGCGCAGCGACCGCCTCTTCTTTGCGCGCGCTCGCGCCCAGATGCCGCGCCACCGGGCAGAAATGCCCGCCCGCGCCGATCAGCATCCGCGCGCGAATTTGCCCATTCACGATCCACCCATCGCCCGTGCGTTCCACGCTGCTCAGGGCCTTGCCCAGAATCAGCCGCGCGCCGCTTCTTTTCAGCAGGTAGTCGTCAAATTCAAACCGCCGCACTCCATAACTCACCGTCTGCCCATAGTCGGTCCACACATCCGCATCGCCCATGCGGCGGATCCGGAAGCCCGTAATCGGCTGCAGCACCCGCTCGCGCGCATACTCCGCCAGGTCAATCTCCAGCTCCTGCACCACCGCAGGCGTAATCCAGCCGCCGCACACCTTGTCGCGCGGAAACGTCGCCTTATCCAGAATGACCGTGTCGATGCCTGCCTCGCGAAGCCGCCTCGCGCACGAAGACCCTGCCGGTCCACCTCCGACAATCAGTACCTCGCAGGAGTCCATTCCTTCTCCAGCCGGGCTTCTCCCGCATACCCCGCATCTCCGCCGTAAAGATGAGCGCGTGTCCACGGGATCTGCCCGCACTGGGGCGCCGCAAAAACCACTTGAAACAGCTGCAGCGTCCCTACTCGAAAGCCGGCAATCGACCCCGCCAGATACAGCCGCCATGCGCGAACGAATTCAGGTCCGAACATCTCCGTGACCCGGTCCACCGCCCGTTCATAGCGCTCCAGCCAGTGCTCCAGCGTCTTCGCATAATGCAAGCGCAGATTCTCGACATCCAGCACCGCATAGTTGTTTCGTTCCAGAATCTCCAGCGATTCGCGCAGCGTCGGAGCATAGGCCCCCGGGAAAATGCGTTTGCGAATCCACGCGCTGAAAGCCTGAGGCCGGTTGCGCCCGATGAAATGCAGAAGCCCGCGCCCCGAATCCCCGATCGCCTTCTGGATAACCTTCGCCAATTCTCCATAATGCTCGTGGCCCACATGCTCCAGCATTCCCACCGAGACGAACGCGTCGAAGCCGTCAGGAATGTTCCGGTAATCGTCCTCGATGAACTCCACTTGTCCCGTCACGCCTTCCTTCTTTGCCTGTGCCCGCGCATAGTGAATCTGCTCGCGCGAAATATTGAAGGCTCGCACCGTCACGCCATAGTGTTTCGCCATGTAGAGCGCCAGCGACCCCCAGCCGCACCCGGCCTCTACAACTTTCTCCCCGGGCTGTAGCTGCAACTTCCGGCAGACATGCTCAAATTTTGCCTCCTGCGCCTCTTCGAGAGTTGCCGACGGAGCAGGGAAGTAGGCGCAGGTATAAACCATCTTCCGGTCGAGCCACAGCTTGTAGAAATCATTGTTCAGATCGTAATGATGCTGAACATTCCGCGCCGAGCCCCTGTGGGTGTTCCCCTGGGTGAGCGTCAGCCAGCGAGAGACGATCTCGCTGTACCAGCTCCGCATTCCACCCGACTGCCGGATGCGATACGCTTCCTCCAGGAAGCGAACCAGGTCGCCCTCCACCTCGATCCGCCCCTCCGTATACGCATCGCCAAACCCAACTTCGGGATCCAGCAACATCCGCGCCAGAGTGCGGCCATCGCGAATCACAAGCCTGTCCAGGCTCTCGTCAGCTGGGCCCCCAAACTTCTTCTCGCCCAGCCGCACCCGGATCGGCGCCTGCGCCACCGACTGCTCAATCTTCCTTAAGAGCAGCCGCTCAAACGGACTTTCAGAATCACCCCTCGACATGATGGACGACCCTCAATAATCAAAATAGCTATTCGCCCAAATCCGCATTGTGACAGCGATCACGCATTAATGGAAGACCGCGGCGCGAAGCGGCACGTGTTCCCTCCTTTCCAGTGCAGATTACAATCACTGGGTGATGAAGCACGTCGTCTGGATTCCCCTGCTGCTCACTCTCTCAGCAGCCCCCGCGGTCTCCCAGACAACACCCCCAACACCATCTCAGGCGCCACCTCAACCCGCCGCCGCTCCAGACCAGGCGACGATCCAGTCTGCAAACGAGGCCTTCCGCGCTGGCCACACCGCTTTGGAGCAAAACAACCTCGCCCTCGCCCACACCGAGTTCTCGAAAGTCGTCCAGCTCCTACCCCAGGTCGCCGCCGGACATAGCGCCCTCGGAGCCGTCCTCTATGCCGAAGGAAACCCCTCTGCTGCTGTCCCCGAGCTCGAACAGGCGCACTCGCTCGACCCCAACGACGCCACCGCAACGTTAAACCTTGCTCTCAGCTATTCTCAGTTAGGCGCTTACAACAAAGCACTTTCGCTTTTCCAGCAGCTCGAATTCGCCAGCGTTCAGCTTTCCCCTAACGACCTCGCCAGCTACGCGCGCGCTCTCGACGCCACCGGTGATCCCGAATCCGCCCGCGCAAGGCTCGCCGCCGCCATCTCCCAGGATCCCAACAACGCCACGCTCCACGACAGTCTTGGCACCGTCCTTGCCGAGCAAAGCAAGCTGGCCGACGCTCGCCCCGAGTTCGACCGCGCTCTCCAACTTGATCCCAACCTCGCCCCCGCCCACCTCCACCTCGGCTCGCTTCTCCTCGTTCAGCAGAACTACGCCGCAGCCATCGCCGAACTTCAGCGCGCCGTCGCCCTCGCCCCCAACGACCTCCAGTCCAACCTGCAGCTCGGTCGCGCCCTCGCTGCCGCCGGACAGGACGACGCAGCCATCGCCGCCCTCCGCCACGCCACCCAGCTTGATCCCACCTCTATAGACGCGAAGTACGCCCTCGCCCTGGCCCTCCAGAGCGCCGGACACACCAAAGAAGCCATCCCGCTCTTTCAGGACACCGTCGCTGCCCGCCCCAACGACTCTGCTGCTCTCACCAACCTCGGCCTCGCCCTGGTGCAGACCGGAGACGCCAAGGCCGGCCTCGCTTACTACCAGCGCGCCCTCGCGCTCGACCCCAAAAACGCGATCCTCCACGAAGACACCGGAGTCGCGTGGCTGCAGCAGGCCGATCTCGACCACGCCATCCAGGAGTTCCGTGCCGGACTCGCCCTCGAGCCCGACAACCCGCAGCTCAACTACGACCTCGGCCTCGCCCTCAAACTTCAGGACAAAGCCGCCGAAGCCATCCCCGCTCTGGAAAAGGCCGCCCAGCTCGACCCCAGCCTCGCCGATCCGCCGTTTACGCTCGGCATCATCTATATGCAGATGGGCCGCTTCGCCGACGCTGCCCGCGAGCTTGAGAAGAACCTTGCCATGCGACCCGAGAACGGAGACGCCTGGGCCATCCTCGGCAGCGTCTACAAGCAGATGGACCAACCCGACAAAGCCATCCCTGCTCTCCGCCGCGCCATCGAGCTCCAGCCCGACCAGCCCAGCCCGCACGTCTTGCTCGGATCACTTCTCGCCGCCCAGGGAGACACCGCCGGAGCCGCCGCCGAACGCAAAAAGGCGGCTGACCTCAGCCGTGTGGCCGTCAGCCGCCAGCGTGCCAAATTCAACCTCGACAGCGGAACCCAGCTCCTCAGGCAGGGCAAAGTCGCCGAGGCCCTCGTGCAGTTAAAGCAGGCGGTCGCCGCCGACCCCAGTTACGCCGACGCCCACCGCGCCCTCGCCGACGCCCTCGCCCAGCAGGGAGACGCCGCTGGCGCCGCCCTCGAACGCCAGAAAGCCGCCACTTTAGAAGCGCAGCCCCACGCCTCAGCCACTCCACCCAATCAGTTTTGAGGGAAGCACTCCACCAAAAACTTTGTCATCCTGAGCGAAGTGCGCCGCGGCGCACGAAGTCGAAGGACCTGCTTTTGTGATCGCGGCAAACCATTGGCTGTCCCATCCTTCGGCTCCTCCGCTGGTGGATGGACCGCATCGAAAAAGAACCAGCCGCAAAGATGGACGAGATGTTCCACCGCATGGTGTGGAACGGACTTCGTTAGTCACCATGGCCTGTTAGCAGACCCAATCTGGGAGCAGCTGGCGTCGGTAGCGTTCCCGGGGAAGATCGATCGACCGCCTCTGTCCAAAGTGACAGTGTCCTGGAACCAAAGACGGGTCTAACATCTCGACCAATGCGGCAATCACAACTGAACGGAGGCTATCCAAATGAAATGTCGACTTCCTCTCGTTGCGGTCACAATACTCCTTGTGACCGGTATCCCGCTATTCGCAAAAGCTCCTTCCGGAGCGTCCGTTGATCCTGCTGTCTGGGTTGCTTACTGGGCAAAACCAAGAGTGATTCTCTTTGGTCCCGAGGAGCAAGCCTTCTACGAAAACATGCACGAAGTCACGTTTGCCCATGATCGCTTTGACCATGCTTTGGACGAGACTACGCTGAATGCCGACGTCCAATGGTTGAAGGATCATCCAAATGATCGCTTTTTCATCGAAGGTTATGCCTCCGCTACGGGCAGCGAGGCCTACAATCTGCACCTCTCGGGACAACGAGCGTGGTGGGTCAGAGAACTTCTGATACGGAAGGGCATTCCGGAGAATCAGATCCTGCTGGCGGTGCCCTGGGGGATGCGGTATCCAGCCTGTCTCGAAGATACCGAAGAGTGCCATGCTAAAAACCGGGTCGTCCGGTTTGCCTACTATCCAAATTTGAACAGCACAACCGAATGACGCCAACCCATGCGGCAGTGGGAATGGATTCGGCCCAACTCGCTGTTTGGCGACCAAACCAACAAGCTGTTCCCATGTCAACGGATGCTGAATTATCCCCTGAGGCATAGAAAGCTCTACTGCATCCTGCGCGACGAACGCCGCCTCGCTGATTTCTTCGATCTCGCGCAGGATTACTTCGCCCAGGGCATCGAACAGCGCCTCATCGATACCGGACGCCTCTCGAACCTCACAAAATCTGAACTCGCCGCTCGCGCCAACGCGCTCGCCGCCTGCTCTCCCTGCGCCGCTGGTAGATGGACCGCATCGAAAAAAGACCCCGCCGCCAAGATGGACAAGATGCCCCACCGCATGGTGTGGAACGGACTGCGCTAGTCACTGGTCTAGATATATGGGCCACCCGCGATGGGATGGCGAAGTCGGACATTATAATTTTGAGTCGGCTGCTATCGTCGGATCGTCACCGCCAGGGCCGTTGACCAGTGTTTCAAATCGGCCTTCAATACTTGTCGACGGTGGATCATCACATGAAGGAGTTCTTTATGACTGAAACCACATCCGCTGAGGCGTCGGGTGATGGTGTGCGCGGATCTCAAGCGGACACAGGTAACAAGCTGCAGGCGAAGAGTGTCCTAACGAAGATTGCAGCGTTTGTTGCAAATCGAAATATCTCTTTCCTTGTTTGCAGCATTGGAATGATCGTGATGTTGCTGTGGGCAGGCAAGTTCAAAATGACAGCACCCGGAGCAGAGGGCATCATCCCGCTCGTCAGCAACAGCCCACTTACCAGTTGGCAATTCAAGGCCTTTGGACCATATATTCTGGGAGATATGATCGGCGCCACTGAATGGACAGCCGCAATCCTGCTGATCATTGGCTACTTCAAACCTAAAGCAGGTATTCTGGGCGCGATCATTCTGGTCGGCATGTTCTTCACCACAAGCTCCATGTTGATCACGACTCCGGATGACACCATCGTGGTTCACGGCATCCATTACATGAACAATCTCGGCCTTTTTCTCTTCAAGGACATTATCTCTTTCGGAGTTGCGTTCTATCTGATCAGCTCTTATGGCCGAAAAGCGATCATCGCTGAAAATCAGAGATGATGGTCTGCGGGAAATAGCAACGGAACTCCCGAGGACACATTGCGTTTTGCCGGGCTGACTGCCGTGCGACCTATGATCGAAACCTATCCGCTTGAAAAAGCGGCCGAGGCCTTCGCGCAGATGATGAGCGGGAAGGCGGAGTTCCGGGTGGTTCTGACTATGTGACGATCTGCGTGCACGGAGCGGAGGGAACGCCCACATCGCAGAATCGAGATATGGGCACCCGGCTCTCTGTGTGGACGACAAAGCCGTAACCGGTCACTCCTGCGCTGTTCATCCGAAGCGCTCTCAAGCAATAGGAGGCACGGGCTGTTTGTGAAAGATTGGAGCGAAGCTGGACCGATACTGCAGGAAGACGATCGCCCACAGGATGGTCGCGATCAAACCGGCGCCGATGCTACCCGGATCCATTGTGATGTGGTAATTCAGGATGTTGACCAGGACCGGGGCGAGGAGTGCAAGGGCGAGCGGCACAAAACGTCCCGCGAGCAGCAGCAGTCCGCCAATGATCTGCACAAGAAAGATCACGGCGATATAGTGTGAAGTCGACACAGCGCCTAAAAACTGGAGAGCTATAGGATTGGTTGGTGGGGGCTGGTGGATGAAATTCAGGAACCCGTTCAGTCCGAAGACAGTGAACAATAGACCTAGTAGGTAGCGGGATACGACGGATGCTATTTTCATGGCAGAATCTCCTTTTTCGGTGAAGCGAATCGGTCGGGGGCTTAGGCGTGCTGGCTCAAGCCGCCGCAATTTTGTTTAGACACAGTGACGAATAGGTTTCGCGTCTCCGGCCTGAAGACAACTAAACTCGGGCACTCAGGGTAGCTGGTCGAAGAAAAGATAAAGGGTTGCAATCCGGCCATCGCCCACTTCAGCAGGCTCGGCAATTGGCTGATAGCTGAAGTCGGGGCGAGTCGCTCTGATAGCGCCGGCGATGCGATCTATCTCGTCGTGGCCACGATAGACGCCCTTTCCCGGATCGTAGAAGACAGCATCTTCGGTGAATATCTCATCGATCGCTGCGCGTCTGCGCCCTGGGTCGCCTTCCCCAAAAACGTCCTGAAGGTTTGGCTTCAGCAAAAGTGGGACATCCATAGTCTCCTTCTTCGGGTCACCCGAGGCGATCTGCGGTCGCTGGGGCATAGCCCGCGATTAGCATCGATGTAATATCTATCGATGTCGATATATCTGATGTCGACTATACTGGTCCAGGATTCAGTTTTTATGGAAAAAAGAAGGCAACCGGAAGCCATCCATACCTGGCTGATCATGCTGAAGGCTTCACAGGCCGTCGCGCGCTATGCACTTCCGCCGATTCTGGCGGAGGGGTTGGGTGACTCGGATTTCCGCGTTCTTGACGTACTGCTCCATAAGGGCCCAATGCCGGTCAATGTCATCGGTCCGAAGGTTAACCTCAATCCAGGATCGGTTAGCGTTGCCGTCGATCGGCTGTACAAGAAAGGGCTCGTCAGCCGTGTGGAGAGCAAGGACGATCGCCGCGTTCGCACCGTATCGCTCACGGAGAAGGGACGCCGGGTATTCGCCCCGATCTTCCGCCAACACGCCGCTCTCATCAAACGCGCATTCCAGGATGTCTCGCCCCATGAACAGCTTCAGATAGAAGAGGTGCTCAAGAAAATCGGAAGGCGCGCCCAGGAATTGGCCCAGCGAGACGACCACCCCGTAGCTAGCCGCTAACCCCCGACGCTATACTCAGTCATTACCCACGGAGCCTGATTCGTTTTGTTTCACACCCGCCGCGGCTTTCTTCGATCCCTCTCAGCAACCGCTTTAGTCCTCTCCCTCGAAGACGTCCTCGCCCTCGCCATCCCGCCGCAGCAACAAACGCAACCCGGCACCATGGGCCAGAACTCCCGCCCCGAATACAACGCCCCCGCTCGTCCCGCTCCCAAAACCCTGCCGTCGCCCGTCGCCGGAACTCCCCTCGGCGTCACCTTCATCGACGTAGCCAAACAGTCCGGCCTCAACGCCCGCACCATCTACGGAGGCGAGCACAAGAACAAATACCTCCTCGAAACCACCGGCTGCGGCGTCGCCTTCTACGACTACGACCACGACGACTGGATCGACATCTTCCTCGTCAACGGCACCCGCCTCGAAGGCTTTTCTAAAGACCAGACCCCGACCTGCCATCTCTTCAAAAACAACCGCGACGGCACCTTCACCGACGTGACGATAAAAGCTGGCCTCGCCCGCAGCGGCTGGGGACAGGGCGTCTGCGTCGGCGACTACAACAACGATGGCTGGGACGACATCTTCATCGCCTACTACGGACAGAACGCCCTCTTCCGCAATAACGGAGACGGCACCTTCACCGACGTCACCGCCAAAGCCGGTCTGCTCCAGCCCACCACGCGCTGGAACTCCGGATGCGCCTTCCTCGACTACGACCGCGACGGCCACCTCGATCTCTTCGTCGCCAACTACATCGACTTCGACATCAAGACCGCGCCCGACCCCGCCGCCGCCGGCTGCGCCTACAAGGGCATCCAGGTCGCCTGCGGACCTCCCGGCCTGCAGGGCGGCAAGAACATCCTCTATCACAACAACGGAGACGGCACCTTCACCGACGTCTCCGAAAAAGCCGGCATCCTCGACACCGTCGGCACCTATGGACTCAGCGTCGGCGTCGCCGACTTCGACAACGACGGCTGGCCCGACATCTACGTCGCCAACGACTCCACCGCCGCCACCCTCTATCAGAACCAGAAGAACGGCACCTTCAAAGACGTGGCGATCGAATCCGGCGTCGCCTACTCGCCCGACGGCAAGCCCCAGGCCGGCATGGGCGTCTCCATCGGCGATTTCAACCGCGACGGCCTCCTCGACATCGTCAAGACCAACTTCGCCGGAGACACCGCCTCCCTCTACCAGAACCTCGGCGGCCTCAACTTCGACGACCGCACCTACCTCTCCGGCATCGGCATCAACACCCGCTACCTCGGCTGGGGCGTCGGCTTCTTCGACATGGACAACGACGGCTGGCTCGACATCATGATCTCGAACGGCCACGTCTATCCCGAAGTGGACGGCTCGCACACCGACGCGCCCTACGCCGAGCGCAAATACCTCTACCGCAACCTGCGCAACGGCCAGTTTGAAGAAGTCACCGACCAGGCCGGTCCCGGCATGACCACCCCCGTCCCCGGCCGCGGCTGCGCCTTCGGAGACTACGACAACAACGGGCACCCTCGATGTCGTCGTCAATTGCATCAACGCCATGCCGCAGCTCCTCCGCTGCGACTCCACGCTCACCCGAAACTGGATCAAGATCCGCACCGTCGGCACCAAATCCAACCGCACCGGAATCGGCGCTCGCATCAAAGTCACCGCACTCACCGGAACCGCAACCACGCCCGACAAACCACTCGTCCAGATCGACGAAGTCCGCAGCGGCGGCAGCTACTTCTCGCAGAACGACCTCCGCATCCACTTCGGCCTCGACCAGGCAAAGACCGCCGACGTCGAAATCCGCTGGCCCTCCGGCCAGACCGACTCCCTCAAAAACCTCGACGCCAATCGCCTCTACGTCATCCAGGAAGGCGGCAAGATCCTCAAGTCCGACGCCTTCCACACGGTCGGCGGAAAAGCAGCAGGGAAGAAGTAGGGCGCTGATGTTATTTTCCGAGCGGGCAATCCGGAGGTGGACCGCATGATGGCTAACGCTGCTGGCAATATTTTTGCCAAGCTGCCCCAATCATTATCGGAAGAAGTCTTCGAGGAAATGATCCACGGGGAAAGATTTCGATTGGAGCGAATCATCTCCTCCGGTCAGGCAACGCCGGCCGGGCAATGGTACGACCAGGAGCAGCATGAATGGGTTGTATTGTTATCCGGCACAGCGGGTTTGCGTTTCGAGGGAGAAGAAAGCCTACTCGTATTATCTCCCGGAGATTTTGTGAATATACCTGCGCACACACGGCATCGGGTTGAATGGACAGACGAGAAGCAAAGTACGATTTGGTTAGCTTTGCATTACTCAATATCTGAAATGCCAGAAACAAGGTAGCCTTGACTCACCTATGAGCGATTGGTTTGGCCGCCCCGTCCTCTTCGTCACCGACGTCGCCCGTTCCATCGACTTCTACGTCAATCAACTCGGATTCGTGCTGAGCTGGCGCTACGAGGAAGAAGGGAAGGCGTTTGTGGCGCAGGTCGAGCGTCAGACCTGTGCGCTCATCCTGTCGTCACAGTGGCCTGACAAAGTCGGGCACGGACTCATCTTCATCTCGCTCGAGCCCGATGTGCTCCACGCCCTTCGCTCCGAGCTTGAGAACAGGGGAGTCGATGTGAAAGACGGATGGTGGGGCTACAAGCTCATGGTCATTCACGACCCCGACGGCAACGAACTCTATTTCAACTACCCCAACGCTCCGGACACCAAAACACCGACGACAGATATCGCCAACTAACTCATGCGGAAGGAGTCAAATCAGAAGTAGCCCGTGCGTACCCTCCAAAAATTTGTCATCCTGAGCGAAGTTTGCCGCACACGCGGCAAACGAAGTCGAAGGACCTGCTTTTCTGTTCTTCGCGTCTTTGCGGTGAAGTCTTTCTCTGTGTTCTTTGTGCTCTCTGTGGTGAATTATGTTTGCTCAGCTCAGAGTCCCAGGCCCCCGCACCCGCCCTATCCCGCAACCACCGACCACGCCCCTCCCGCCTGGTTCATCGATGTTGCCTCTCAGGCCGGCATCGCCGTCCGCAACGTAAACGGCAGCGTCGACCACAAGCGCTACATCATCGAAGCCACCGGCAGCGGAGTCGCCATGATCGACTACGACCGCGACGGCTGGCCCGACATCTTCCTCGTCAACGGGCAAGAGATGAACGACAAGACCACGCCCGGAGAAACCCCGCCCACCAGCCACCTCTTTCGTAACAATCACGATGGCACATTCACCGATGTCACCGCCAAGGCCGGTCTCACCGCCACCGCCTGGGGACAGGGCGCCTGCGTCGGCGACTACGACAACGACGGATACGACGACCTCTACGTCACCGGATACGGCTTCAATCGCCTCTACCACAACGAAGGCAACGGGACGTTTAAGGAAGTGGCGCAAACAGCCGGAATCGCCGGTACCGGCAAGGAGTGGGGAACCGGCTGCGCCTTTGTCGACTATGACCGCGACGGCAAGCTCGACATCGCCGTCGCCAACTACGTCCACTTCGATCTCGCCAAAGTCCCGCCGCCCGGAGAAGCCGCCAGCTGCGTCTGGAAAGGCGTGCCCGTCATGTGCGGTCCGCGCGGCCTCGACTACACCACCAACATTCTCTACCACAACCTCGGCAACGGAAAATTCGAAGATGCCAGCAAATCCAGCGGCTTCCAGAAAACCACCGGACACTACTGCTTCTCCGTCACCACCCTCGACTACGACAATGACGGATGGCCTGACATCTACGTCGCCTGCGACTCCACGCCTTCCATCCTCTACCACAACAACCGCAACGGCACCTTCACCGACACCGCCGCCGACGTCGGCGTCGCCTTCAACGAAGACGGACGCGAGCAGGCCGGCATGGGCGCAACCGCCGCCGACTACGACGGAGACGGCCGCCTCGACCTCTTCAAGACCAACTTCTCCGACGACACCTCCACCCTCTACCACAACAACTCCGACGGCACCTTCACTGACGTGACGTTCCCTGCGGGATTGGGCATCAACACCGACGCCCTCGGCTGGGGAGCCATGTTCGCCGACGTCGACAACGACGGCTGGCCCGACCTCCTCCTCGCCAACGGACACGTCTATCCCGAAGTCGACAGCGCCCATCTCGGAGCCGCCTTCCGCGAGCGCCGCTTCCTCTACTACAACCTCGGCAACGGAAAATTCCGCGACATCTCCAAAGCTTCCGGCCCCGGCCTGCAGACACCCATGTCCGGCCGCGGACTCGCCATCGCCGACCTCTGGAACGACGGCCGCCTGGAAGAAGTAGTAAATAACCTAAGTGATTTACCGTTGTTATTAGTGAACGTCGCTAAGAACAATAACCACTGGCTAGGACTCAAACTAACCGGCACCCGCTCCAACCGCGACGCCATCGGTGCCCGCGTTACTCTCCACGGAGAGCACCGTACCTGGGTCGACGAAGTCCGCAGCGGCTCAAGCTATAACTCCAGCAGCGACCTCCGCCTCCACTTCGGCCTCGGGTCAGAAACGAAGATCAACTCCATCGAGGTGCGCTGGCCCACCGGCCAGACCGAGTCATTCGACGCCCCCGCCATCGACCAGTACGTCGATCTCACCGAGGGCAAGGGGCACACGTCACCCATGTGACCCTCGTCACAGACGCGATTAGCTTATCCGAAGATATTTGTAACTACGTAAGTAGCAGGAGGAAGTCATCAGTTCCCCCCGCGGAGGAGGACTTATGCAAGCTAAACGAATATTGGGCCTCTTGGGCGGTGTCGCTCTTTTCTGCCTTGTCTTCGCAACATCGGCGCTGGCTCAGAAGGATTCAGACGAAATATCAACCCTGCTTTCGCAAGCCAGGACTCAGGCATGGCAGGCGGCGCAGGACGCCGACACACTCCAGTCGTATACGATGTCCCCCATGGCATGGGAGTCGCACGCCGCTCAACTCAGATTGATCCAGGATCGCGTGAATGCTTTAGCTAAAACCACGCAACAACTCAACGATTTGCGTCCGCAGGGTTCACAGTGGCAACAGGCCGCGATCGAAAGAATCAATCCGCTCTTGCGCGATATGGACGAGGCTCTGTCCGCTACCATAACGGCCTTGAACGATCACCCCGAGCGGGTGAACATGCCGTCTTATCGCGAATACGTTCACGCGAACTACGACGTCTGTGAGGGAGCCGCGACCGTCATCAGCGATTTCGTCGCATATGGCAAGTCAAAAGGTACTTCGGTGTCTCTCAGGGAGAAACTGGATCTGCCATCAACCGCCAAACAGTGAAGTCTTTCATGGTCTGCACGGGTGCCCACTCAAGCCTGATGGTGGCTTGAGTGGGTGGTTCCTCGGCAGCAGGACACGCCGCCAGCCTCAGGGTCGACCAAATCAGACAACAAACCTCCGTGCTAGCATTTCGTCGGCGAAGGCGAGCCTTCTCGCCGCTGTTCCAACGCTCGCACGAGGTAGATAGAAATGAAGAAGAGGATTGTCTTTCGATCCGCTCGTATCTTCGATGGCGAATCCGAAACTCTGCGAGCGAACTTAAACGTTGTCGTCGAAAACGGCCTGATCAGCGAGATCTCCGACCGCCCCGCGAGCGCCGATGACGAGGTCATCGAGTGCGGCGGACGCGTCCTGATGCCAGGCCTGATCGATGCCCATATCCACGTTTATGCGGCCGGCTTGAACATCGGCCGGGTCGTGCAGTCGCCCATGTCCTACCTGGCGCACTTCGCTGCCCAGTTCCTTCATGCAAGCCTCGACCGCGGATTCACAACCCTTCGCGACGTCGGGGGCGCCGACATCGGCTTGTCCTTAGCCATCAAGGACGGCCTTCTCGATCGGGTGCCGAGGCTGTTTTACGGCGGTCGTGTTATCTCGCAGACCGGCGGTCACGGCGACTTCCGCCCCGGAGATCATTCGCTCGAAGCGGGACACTACTGCGGCTGTTCGTATCACGCCGACCCGTTGGCGGTGGTTGCCGACGGCGCTGACGCGGTGCGCAAAGCTGTGCGCGAGGAACTCCGGCGCGGCGCTTCCCACATCAAGATCATGGGGTCAGGAGGAGTCGCATCACCCACCGATCCGATTGACCGCTGCCAGTACTCCGACGACGAAATCCGCGCTGCCGTCGATGAAGCTGTCCGGGCAGGCTCATACGTTGCCGCTCATTGCCATCCGACGGAGGCGGTCCACCGCGCCGCAGCTCTCGGAGTGAGATCGATCGAGCATGCCACCATGATCGATCATCCGACCGCCGGGTATGTCGCCGAGAAGGGTTCATTTACCGTGCCCACCATGGCAGTCCTCTTTGGCCTGCTTGAAGAGGGAGAGCAACTCGGCCTTCCTCCCGTCAGCATGGAAAAGCTGAAGCGGGTCAGCGATTCAGGACTATCCGGCCTCGAGATCATGAAGCGCGCCGGAGTGAAAATGGGATTTGGTACGGATCTCTTGGGCAGCCTTCACGCGCGGCAATGCACCGAGTTCACATTGCGCGCAAAGGTGCTGCCGGCTATCGATGTGCTCCGCTCGGCCTGTGCCGTCAATGCGGAATTACTGGGAAAGACTGGAGAACTCGGCTGCATTCGCAAAGGAGCAGTGGCGGACATCCTGGTAGTAGATGGAAACCCTCTCGAGGATATCTCGATCCTCGCAGCAGGTGGCGAACACCTTTCGATAATCATGCAGGAGGGCCGTTTCCACAAACGTGCGATCTAAGTTAATTCAGCGGCGGGCGATGCTCGCTTCCCACCCTTCGCTACGCTCAAGAGGGGCGCCCTCCCCCAAGCGAATTACGGAAAGCCTGTCCGCAGCGGATCAAGCTATAAACTCCGGCAGCGACCTGCGCCTCCACTTCGGCCTCGGAGCGGAAACTAAGATCAACTCCATCGAAGTCCGCTGGCCAAGTGGCCAAACCGAATCCTTCGACGCCCCAGCCGTCGACCGCCACCTCGACCTCACGGAAGGCAAGGGTCGTCCTTCAACTGAACCCTAAAATTGTTGTCGTGAGCGAAGCTTGGCGCGTTCTCCATCGGAGTCGAATGCGGCGTCGATCACTTCTCCTTTGATTTAATAGATTCGGCGACGAGCTTCGATAGCGCCTTAACTACTTCGAGAATATCGTTCTGGTCTGGCGCACCCTCTTTACTTATACCGACGTGAACCGGATTACGGTCCGTCTGTACAATTTGCTGGATTACATTTTCCGTCGACTTGCTTAGTTCCGGGACTAAAGAAGCCCGCCACGCAATTTCTAATGCAATGACTGTGGTTCTTTCATTTTGGTAGTACTTGATTTCTGCGAGGTTAGCCTTATAAAGTCCGAGAAAAAAATATGCGAACGTCTCAATCAATGCAACGGTCGTAATACGCGGAATGTAATAAGCCAGAACGTCCTTTAGGGACGCAAAACTACCGTGCTCTCTTGTCACTAGATACACCAAGAGAACGGTCGCAGCAGTGGTGATCAGGACGCCAACCACCAGATTAAGACTGCTTCTCCGGCCAAGAGCGTCGATTTCTCTTCTTAATCTACTTTGCGTCGTATTAAAAAGGGAGCCAATTTTTTTCTCTCTTAGATCACGCGAGCCAAAGTCGGGTGCTGGCTGCGGGAGCGCCAAATGGAACGTGCTTACTTCGGCGTCCTCCTCTTCCTCGACAGCCTCTTCCTTCGACACATCCAACGACTCTTCGAAACGCTCTCGATAATCTACCTTTGAGTCAGTAGTGTCGCGGAGAAGGTCATCTGATCCCTTATCCACGTCTGGCTTCAAGTATGCGAGAAGAAAGAAGCCGGTCGCGACGAACAAGCTTACAATAGGTAAAAGAGAAATAGCCGCAAATCCCTCCCGTGAAAGGTCGAAGATTTTCACGGCCGTCTGTGTGAAAATAAATGAGCAAAGCGCGAGCACACTTCCCACGATTCCGAACGCAATAAGAGTTTTTCGGGAAAGCAGTTTCATCGATTTTCCTTACACAGGGTTAGCCACAGGTAATACTTCACATTTGTAACATTCGCCGATCGTATTGTGGGTGACCAAAGCAGCGCACAAAATCGCAGGGGCGGGGTGGCCCACTCAAGCCTTGTGTCGGCTTGAGCGGGGCAGCACCTTTTCGATGTTCATTCAGACTGGTCAGCCGCGAAGCCCTTACCCGCGCGCTCTTGCACACGCCGAGCGAACTGGCGTCGCTCTTCAGCCTGCAAATGCAGGTAGCGGAACACATATTCAAAATCAGCCCTGAGCTCATCGAAGATTGCGATGCATTCATCGTCGGTCTTGCCGTGAAGGCCGATACTAGTCAGTCTGTAAAGTTGACCAAGCGGATTAACACCTCCAGGCCTGAGGGCCTCGGGAATCAACTCCGCAGCAACCTTCAATTTCTCCTCGTACCGTATTTCTGTCTTGGCATTCACCAAATTCGCAATCTGCTCTTCACTCACATTGTAGGTTCTCGACAATTCCACCATTACATCGACCAATTCATCCGTCTTCTCGTCGACGACTCGGCGTAAGTACGCCATGGCTGCGATGCCGTAGTTCTGTCCTCGGCATATCAATGCCTTTTTATAGTGTGCTGTCGTTGAGCCAAGCCGACTATTCAGCTCGGCAGAAATGCTAATTTCCTGCGGCGGAACTTGGCCGATTTTACGCACCGCGAGATGATTCCAACGATTTGCGTTGGGAACCTGTTTCCAGTCCAGCAATTCGTAGAAAACGGCAAAACTGCTCTCGCTGCACAGGCCACAGGTATAGCCAATGGCCTTGAAATATATCTCAGGCCGGGCATCTTTGAAAACGCTTTCTATGATTGCACCGCGCAGCCAGGTCGTCTCCTTCTTGCACCGTGCAGATGTGCACATGCGCGTAATGCTGTCCGGCGGACGAAAATCCTTTATTTCAATGCGCGTGTACAGAGGCGCGTTTTCAACAAATTTATCCGGGGTCATGAGCTATCTTTGCCTCAGATTCGAGAATAGCAATTTTCAAAGTTTTCTCGTCGCATAGGGATATCGTCGACACCCGTCTCACGAGTCGGGGCAGATCTGCAGCCGAACTAAACCACCCCGCCCGGGAGGCGAAGCGCACCCAAATAGTTGGCCGAGAATTCCCCCGCCACTCGATACAATAGAAATAGAGGGACAACTTGGCCCGGCCGCCGCTCGCAGCCGGGCCTTCCGCTTTTCAGGAAGAGTCCCGCGAGTCCATGAAAACAATGACGGCTTAATAACTCCCTTGCCTTCTGCGAATTCATGCTATCTCTTTTGTTTTCTATGAAGTGCGTGTAAGTCATTTATTATGAATTAACTAGAGTCGGACACCCTCATAACTCCAGCCCAATGTATGAGTTACAAGTTGGAGGGGGAGGGGGGAGGTACCCTCCTGATCGGTCCCAATTAGGGAATCACCGCCGCGCCAGCCTGTTCAGGCTGAACGAAATCGGCAAGCCGATGATAAGCATATGCACCAGAATCCCCTGAACCAGGCCGTGGTACTTGTACGGTCCCATGGCGTGCAACGCGCAAAGCGGCAGCACAACGAGATTCATCACCAGAAACACCGCAATCCCGTAGAAAAGACCGCAGACCAGCCAGTGGCTCTTCAGAAATTCGAGTCTGCGGCTGGAAAGCAGTAAATGGCTGCTGCCGAGAGTGCGATGAAGTACTGCAGCACCACACCGAGAACCCATGTGCCTGCTCCGCCGTGAAACGCCTCTCTGCCGAGCAACCCTCCCGCAATTGCGCGAGGGACGCCGAGCCCAAATGTGATGAACGCCGCGATGAGGTCGAACGTGCCCGCCAGCGCGCCGCCCACGAGAATGGGACGTAGAAGGTTTGCCCTTGCAACCGGCACGGATGAAGTAGCAGTACCCATCAGCGAACTCCTTGCAAAGCCTGGCGCTTCTCAACCGCCTATGACGACGGGCTGAGTTAAATCCACCCATTATCTTTAACCATATGCGGAGTGCACGATTCCCGACGCACTTTTACACGAGCGTCAAGAAAGATGGGACGAACGTTACTTCTCCAAGCAGGCGGCAGGCCTACTGATGCGTTGCCAGCCGGAGCTCAGCCGAAGACCTGGCGACCCCGCCGCGAAAGCTCCGAGATGAGGCCCCAAAAAACTACGGGCCGCCCAGGTTGAGGACGGCCCGTATGAATGCGCTGCTCAATGTATTTAGGTTCCGTACCTTTTGGTAGTCGGCTCGCCAGTCACCACATCGCGATCGACCACCTTCCGATCATCCTCGACGACAACATCGTCCCTCAACGCCCGATCGGACACCCGCTCTGTATCAGAAATATTGCCGTAGGTTCCGCGTGCGCCCGAAGTATCGTTGGAAGCCGCTTCACCAGCGGAGGAGATGTCCCGTGCTCCCGTATCCTTCAGAGACTGTTTCGCCACATCGATCTGCTCCGACGTATCGCAGTGCACCGAAAGCAGGGTTCCTCCGCCTTTCACCGCGCCTTCATAGCGCTTCGCCTCATATTCGGGAATGCCCATCCCCACGAGAGCTCCGACGATGCCGCCTACGGCTCCGCCCGCCCCGACGCCCGCCAACGCAGCCACAATCGGCCCCGCCGCGATGATTGGACCCACACCGGGAATCGCAAGCATGCCGAGACCGGTAAGAAGACCAAGGGTGCCTCCGATGATTCCGCCAGTCGTCGCACCGGCCGCGGTGCCTTCCGGAGCCTTTGTACTCTTCTCGTGTGCAAATGCCCGAGTGCTTTCGTCGTCGGGTAACAAAACGGAAATTGCCGCATTGGTAAAACCCTTGGCGACAAGGTGATCGACAGCGGCCTCTGCTGTGCCGGGCGTCGCGTAGATGCCGAAGACGGCAGTATTTTTGCTGGACATGGTGTGTTGCTCCTGTGCTGCGACTGCAGCATATCTATAGTTGGGTACGTATGATTGTGGGTTGACCTTGTTATTGCTTGACCGTCAGCTTGTTAGTGATCTTGTCGGCAGAAACCACGCTGGCCGCATCGGACGCGATCTTCTGTTTCTCCTCGTCGGACTTGACTGGTCCCTTGAGAGTGACGGCACCATTCACCGTGATGACCTTAACGTTGTGCGCGTAAGTTGAAAGATCTTTGTCAGCAATAATTGCCTTGCGGATGTTCGCTGTAGTTTCACGATCCGCCTTGGCATTGGACTGATTGTCCGCAGTTAATCCCTGATCCTTGTTTTGTGCTGAGTTATCGGGTGCGGCCTGCAGGGCAATTGGTTGTGTCGTGGCTCTCGCCTCGGGAATAACGCCGACATAGCAGAGTGCCAACGCGGCAGTAGAAGCGAAAATGGTTAGATGAAGCGATTTCATGTGGAGTCCTTCCAGAACGTAAGAGGCCTTCTCATAACTGTCGCCCGATCGAGATGGGCGAGAATATGACCCCATTTGTGACTGCATAAGTAGGATGAGCCGCCTGAAAGATTAGTTGTGCTCCAGTGTCTTCTGCTCCCGATCGATTGCTTTGCTGTCTTGTAGTCCCGATCTTGTGCTCCAGATGCGATAGCTCTGCGGTGGACGAGGCCACGACGTTAAAGTTTCACTCCGATCCGGAACTTCCCGCTCCCGCGCGCGTATCCGTCTCCGTGACAGCGCAAATCCAGTACTCGTCGCCGCGCACCAAAGGCCGCCTCGCCGGAGCGCTCTATCTCCTCAGCGTTCTGACGGCTGCGCTCGCCGAAGCCTTCGTCCACGGCAGGATGCTCTACGCCGCGGGACTCGTTCCCGTCCTTTGCTTCGCCGTCGTCACCCTGCTCCTCTATCAGATATTCAAGCCGGTGAGCCGCAATCTCGCTCTCCTCGCCGCAGCCTTCAACCTCGTGAGTCTCACCTTTGAAGCACTCGAGTGGCACCTCGGAGACATCAACATCGCCCTCGTCTTCCACGGACTCTATTGTCTTGTCACCGGCTACCTCGTCCTCCGGTCGACCTTCCTCCCTCGGATCCTCGGCATGCTGATGTCGCTCGGAGGCCTGGCTTGGCTGATCGCTCTGTCACCGATGCTGGCCCAGCATCTCAGTCCCGTGAATGTCGCGCTCGGCTTCCTCGGAGAAGGATCGCTCATGCTCTGGCTCCTCATCATCGGCGTGAGTTCCCAACGCTGGCACGACCAGGCTCTAATCGCTAATGACTAATGGCTGCCTTGTCGTGGCCGACAATTTCCCCGAACCAGCTAAAATAGAAATAGAGAGAGAAAGGCCCGGCTGCTTATAACAGTCGGGCCGTTCATCTTTATGAGCTAAATCCTTTAAAATGAAACGCTCTCAGCCTTCTAACTTAGAATGAAACGGTTACGGCCCCTTCAATTGAAATCAGTCAGTTACAAACCATAAGGGGGGAGGGGGTACCGCCGCAGAGCCCCAAATCCGGAAAGCGCTAGCGAACCGTGCACGATTGGCCTGCGTACTTTCCCAAGTCCAGAAACTCGTGCAACGCCGGATCATCGGGATTGAAGCGTTGTGCCCGCTCGATCGTCTCAAAAGCCTTGGCCTTGTCTCCCAGCTTGCACTGGAGAAATGCCAGATTCAGTCCCGCAGCCGTCTGGCTTGGATCAGCCGCGACGACTCTGCCGAGAAGCCCAATCGCGGCCTCTGTCTTACCGTGCGAGGCGTCGAGTACCGCCAGGTTCGCCAGCGCCGCGCTCTCGTAGGGATTCTCCGCCAGCGCCGCCTGATACTCCCGCTGCGCCTCATCCGGGTGCCCCGAGACTTGCTCCAAAAATCCCAGCCGCACATGCAGCTCCGCATCATTTGCGCCTTCAGCTTCAGCTTTCGTTAGTAGCGTCAAAGCCTTCTCACCCGATTGCTGATCGCCTCGCTCCGCGAACTGGGCATAAGCAAGACCCAGCTCGCGATCGTCCGCGCTTACGCCGCCGACCGGAACAAGCTTCGTGCTCTCGCTTATCCGGCCAACGCGTGCTTTCCCAGGCACGCGCTCGATATCGTGATCGGTCAGCTGCTCGTGCGAGACATCCGTTGTCTGCCGCGTCGGCATATGGCAAACCGCACAATCCCGCTGCTCTGGATGATGCTCCGTGGCCATCTTCTGGCCAGTGTGGCAGGCCAGGCACCTGCTCCGGTAGAAGCTCACCCGTTCCGCCGCAGTCGGAGAGCCGTGCGGATCGTGGCACGTGGTGCACGTCAGCTTATCGCCGCTCGCACGCTTGCACGCGCTCCGGAGCAGCGCCTCGTACTGGCTCGTCGCCCTGCCGCCGCCTTCCGCTCGGCTCGCATCTACGAAGTAGACGACGAACCGCGAAAGATCCTCTCCCGGCCGATAGGCCGCCAGGGATTCGCCCGCTCGATAGATGGCCGCGTCGCCTTCAAGATGGCACTGCAGACACACACTATCGCGCAATGCCGGTGCGAGCTTGGCCGGATTCACGATCGGCCCACGCCCCTGTTGCGCGAGATGCTGGGAAGCATCGCCATGACACGCTGCACATGTGACACCTCCAGCCTTAAATGGCACATCCGCATACTTGTTCCGTGCCTCAGGGAGTGCCGTCTGTACCTCACTCGCGTGACAATGCAGGCAATTGGAGTCGACAGGCAGCGTATCCGGCATGCTCCGCGCCGATCCGTAATTCGGCGCCATATCCCAGAGCTGCTTCTTGGAGTAGTAATTTACCGGCGCCTCAAACCACAATCCGTCCTGCTCGAACAGATAGGTCCTCCCTCGCCGCCCCGACCCCACGTAATACGAAAGACGCTGCTCGCCATGCAGGGGAGACCCGGTACCCGGGACCGTCCGGTCAAACGCAATCCACGCCTGCCCATCGCGCAGAAACAACCGGTAGCGAATGCCCGAGGCCGCGTGTGTAAAGGCGCCTTCGATCAGCCCGTCCGCCGCCACACCACTGCCGTGCGCCATCGGAGTCCTTTGATATCGCTCGTAGATATCTCTATGGCAATTTGCGCAGGCGCGGTCCGGATCGTTGAGCGAGATTGTTTGTAGAGCAGATGCCGCAATTACCGATCGCCGAGCCACCCCCACCGTAAACAGCACAAGTAGCGTCGCAGACACGGCAAGAGAAGGCCGCGCGCGCCATCGCAAGTTCAATGCGGTGTCTCCAGCTTCGGCGTGACAGCGGACTGCAACTTCTCAGCGGTCTCGGTCTCATGGCTGGCCTCAGCGGTTCTGCCCATCGCCCGGTACGCCTGCCCCAGCAGACCGTGGGTCATATAGTTGGTCGGATCCATCTTTTCGGCTCGTTCCAAATACATCGCAGCGCTGACGGGATCCTCTTGCTTCAGCATTACCTTTCCGAGAAGGATGTACGGACCGGTAGAGTTGGGTTCCAGCAGAACAGCCTGCTGCAAAGACTGCAGCGCCTTCTGGTACTGGCCGGCCCGCGTGTACGCGTCCCCCAGCCTGTCGTAGATTCCGCCGTAGAGTGGATTCAGATCGCGCTCTTTCTCGAAATCCGCTACTGCCTCATCAATATTTTGACTTGCTAGAGCAATCTCTCCCAATAGCTGATGGCAGAGTGGAAGCTTGGGATCCAGTTCGGCCGCCTTCTTCGCATATTCCTCTGCGACCGGTAGAAATTCGTGACGCAGCAGCATGCGCCCGGTTAACAGATAAGCGGGCGCTGAATCTGGCGCAAAGCCGAATTGCCGCGCAAAAGCACGCCGAGCATCATCGTAGCGGCGTGTGTCCAGGTAACAGAGAGCCAGCACATAGCTCGGATCTACTTTCGCACCCGGTGCCCACTCATGAATACCCTCAAGCAGTGGAATCGCGTCCGCCGGCTTGCCCATCCGAAAGAGGGTCAGGCCCCTTAGCTCGGCAGACTCGATATCCTTGCTGTTCTCCTGGAGTGCCTTCGCAAGCGCCTGATCAGCCTCGGAGAAATCACCTTCAGCATAGAGGGCCATCCCTCTCAATCGCTCGATACCCGCTGCCGAAGGATGCTGAGCCGCAGCCGCATCCAGTTGAAGCAGCGCCTCCTTCGGTTGACCGCGATCGATGAGTTTCCTCACCGCAGCGAGATCAATTGTGGTTTTTGAAGAACTCTGACTGCTCGGCGGAACCGGCTGCTGCCCAACCATGAAAGGCACAACCAGAACATTGACACACAGCGACATTAAGAATTTCATGACATCCCGACTAACAAGTTGATAAGCAACAATCCAGTTCAGCGCTATTGCGCATTTGCGATTACAACTCCCACCAGAGAATCGGCACAACCGTAGTACAGGAACCATTTCCCTTTGAATGCAACCAGCCCCTCTGCGAAAGTTGTCCCCGCGGCGTACTGTCCCGTCTTCTCAAATGGCATCTCCGGCTTAAGGAACGGCGCCTCGGCGCGGGCTATCAGCTTCGACGGATCGTCCGCCCGAAAGAGTGCCTGGCCGGCAGCATAAGCATTAGGACCCAATGCGGGATCGCCATTCTCCGGATCATTCTTACCGTTATTGATCACCACAATGCCTTTGTCAGAAAGCACCGGCGGCGGCCCCACCTCCGGAAAACCGCTGTCAAATCGTTCACTTCGCTTGGCGAGCACGACCAGTGGCGATCCGTTGGAGTCTTCCACCGGGGTCCAGTGAATCAAATCCGGTGATGTCGCGAGACGAATTGCGCCTTCCCCCCAGTACATCCAGTACCGCCCGTGGATACGTGCCGCAACGAGCCGCCCATCCTTCAAACGGGTGACAATTCCCGCCGATTTATATTTCAGAGCCGCATACTTCCCACCCGACGCATCCAGGAACGCTGGCCCGAACTTCCTCCAGTGGATGAGGTCCTTTGAAGTCGCAATTCCCACTGAATACGTAACTCGGTTCCACTGTGTATAAGTGAGCACATAGGAACCGTCATCGCTCTCTACGATCCGCGGATCCTCGACGCCGCCCGGCCACTCTCTTTCTTTCTGGCTATCGTTGGCAGGGAAGAAGACGGGAGTAGGAGAGCGCTTGAAGTGGATGCCGTCCTCACTCTCCGCCAGCCCCAGGCGAGAGGTATGGCCGCCGATCTCGTTGCTGCCGGTATTATCCTCCGCACGATATAGGACGAAGATCCTGCCGCCGCGAACAACAGCCGCGGGATTGAACGTGTGCAGAGCTTCCCAATGAACCGGCTTTCCCAGGATTGGATCATTGAAGATCGATGCCGGCCGCGGCTCAATCACCGGATTACCGTCAGCTGGCCTGACAAACGGACCGATCTGCCATCGTGACTGTGCAGCGGCGTCGACTATTGCAACGCCGCAAACGACTGCCAGCGTCAAGATATTTCGCAGCACTCCTCGTAGATCCACTTGAACAGCTCTCAAGATCCCTTCCCAAAAAACTTGAGGGGAGCCTGGGCTCCCCTCGTTCTGGTTCTGTAAACCCGCACTAGAAGTTTACGCGGAGTGAGAATTGCAGGAGACGTGCTGCAGCGCCGGGCGCCTGGCCGGTCACGTACTGGTCGCCAGAATCGATTCCGTTAGTAGCGCCGCCTCCTCCGAAGCCTGGGTTGATGTGGTTGAATGCATTGAAGCCATCCACCCGGAACTGGGCCACGATGCTCTCGTGGATCGGGAAGTTCTTTTGCAGCGAAAGGTCGGTATTGAAGAATCCCGGTCCGAAGGCGTTATTTCTGCCTGCGGTACCGATCTGATCAACGCCTGCCGCGCTGAAACCGGAGAATGGGGTGTATTGGAGACCGCCATTAGCGTATTGAACCAGCGGCGTTGTCGTTCCATGATAGAAGAAGCGCCTGTGAGCGATTGGATCGTAACTACCTAGGCTTGTCTTCAGGGTAGAGCCCTTGCCATTCGGGTAGCAAGGTCCGGGCCCTGAACTCAACCCGCACTCACCATAGTTGATCGTGAATGGAAGGCCGCTGGACCAGTTGAGAACCGGGCTGAGCTGCCATCCGCCAATGATCATATTCACCCACCCAGGCGCACTCGAATAGAACTGCTGGTTGCGTCCGAACGGCAACTGGTAAACGCCGTAAACGATAAGTTGGTTCCTGCGGATATCGTTGTTCAGTCCGCGCACCGTCCGCTTGTTCCACGTTGCATAGCCACTATTGAAATCTATTCCTTGCTGCCATGCGTAGTTTGCCGTAAACGAGAGACCCTTTGAAAACTGCTTGGCCAGCGTCACCTGTAGTCCGTTGAAATGCGAGTCCTGGTCATCACCGTAATAGCTGATGCCGTTCGTCCATCCGCAGGCACCAGCCGGAACAGTAGCGGGACGCGTCACGCTGCCATTGTTGTATCCGTAGTTGGGATCCTGGCAGGCCGCGAGGCTTCCGCCGTAGTAGCGCTGTAAGTAGGTAGTGTTGTCCGTTCCTCCGTCCGGATCGGTGGGGGCAGTTGGATTTGTTCGTAGTTGTGTTGGTACATAATGCAGCGGGCTACCGGTGATGCTGTATTGCGCCGGAAGAAAAATGCCGGCCTCGTTTGGATTGGTGTTGTTGCCGTCTCCAGCACTCAAGGTATGGGTACCCTTGTTCCCCACGTAGGCGATGGTAAAGGACGTAGTTGAATTAAGAGACTGCTGCAGACTCGCATTCCAGGCGTCGAGGGTTGGGAGTCTCAGGTTGTTCGGTCTGGCTTTCGGACTGACCGCGTAGCCGGGGGCGGGAAGAAGTCCACTGGAAGGAACCACGGGTACACAACCGGTTGCCGTGTCACATGGCGGCGGCCCGTCAGACAGGTTGAATGCGTAAGACCTCGGGCCACCCGTGGCGGCTACGTTTTGGCTGGCCAAAACCGGCAGATTCTGGGTTACGACGTGCCCGAAGATCGAACCGAAGACACCCAGATCGAAACTGCGACCATAGCCGGCGCGGATTACCATCTTGGGATTGATCTGGTACGCCAGTCCCACCCTCGGATTCCACGCATTGGTGGCCCTGCTCCAGTTCATGTTGTTCGAAATGCTGCCGGTTTCTGCCACGCGAAGGTAGCCATCCGTAGTGGTGTCATCGTTCATCTGCATCAGGGCGCCATTCCCCGGTCCGTTTACTGACTCAGGAGAATAGATCTCGTAGCGAACACCCAGATTGGCTGTTAGCTTCGGAGTCACGCGCCACGTGTCTTGCCCGTAAAAGAAAAGCCGTCGCTGAAACTCCTTCGCATCAGTTGAACTGCTGACATAGCGTCCAAATTGGGTTGACTGGCCTAGGACGAGGGTTGCAAGTCCCAGACCGCCGGTCGTGCCGTTGGACGTCGGCCCGGTACCAAAGCTCAGGATACCGGTGCGATCTGTATCGCTGGGCACGCGCAAATTGCGCGCAAAGCGGAGGTCTCCGCCGACCTTAATTGAGTGGTTGCCCCTGATCCAGGTCCAGTTATTCACAAACTGCAATTGACTTTCTTTTTCAATCAGCGGACAGTTGCACCGCGTAATGTTGAGATCTTGTCCGTATTGAGATCCCGTACTTTGCGCATTGGTGGGGCCTCCGCTGGCGCCTACCTCGGTAACATTAAATCCACCGGCGCCGCTGGTGATCGCGTTCAGATTCAGGCCGGGAATTCCGAGGTTGGTCATAAACGGCACTCCCTCGTTGTACTTGTTGTCGCCAATATTGTAGCGGTAGTAGCCGACGCGGAAGTCCATTGCGAGGGTTGGCTTAACCGCCCAGTCAAAGCCCGTTGCAAGGCTGTCATTCGCGCCCTGAGAAACGCCGCCGTAGTTATTGATACCAAATCCGGCGCCGCCGGCAGGACCGAAGATTGTGGTTCCGCTCAGTACATCCGTGAAGCGGCTGAAGCGTTCAAAAGCGTGAATTGACTGCATCACTTGCCAGTCAACGCGTTCGTCCCACTGATCGCTGTTGAATATACCGGTACCGCTGGCCCCATAGTTGTTCTGCAGGCCATTGAAGTTACCTGCCTTGTTGGGTGCGTAGGGTTGCAGCAGCGTGAAAAGATTCAGAGCCGGCTGCGAAAGCTGTGCAGTCGGAATCACATTGCCCGGGTATGGAGTTCCATTGGCCTGATAGATCGTGCCGATCGTTGAACCCAACGCCGCGAGGTATTGTGAAAAGTCGCAACCGGGAATGCCGCTGGGACCAACTGACTGTCCCAGGCAGGTGCTGACCAGCATTGCAGAGGGAACTGTCATTGAGGCCGAGGTTCCTACCTTCTGGCGAACCAACTGGGCATCTCCAAAGCCCCAGAGCCTATCCTTAAGAATCGGCCCGCCGATTGATCCGCCAAACTGGTTCTTCAGGCCGCCAGGAACAAGCCCATGTTTATCGTTCGTGCCTGCTGGTGGATTCTGATTAAATGGATCTCGCGCCTGGTTTGCATTGCTCTCGCGATAATCGAAAGCACTGCCGTGGAAGCTGTTTGTCCCGGACTTGGTCTGTGCAGTTACGATCGATGACACAGCCTTGCCGAACTCAGCGTCGAAGTTCTGCGTCGTGATCTTCGTCTCGGATAGGGAGTCCATGTTCGGATTGACAACAATGATTCCGAGAATGGGATCCTGATTGTCAGTGCCGTCCAACTGGAAAGCGACACCGCCGAATGCCTGGCCGTCAACCTGGATCTGTGCGCTGCCTTGCGGATTTTCGTCGGCCGCATGGGTCCAGCCAAGCTGCTGTGCGCCCGGTAGCAGAAGTTGCAGGTTCGTGAAGTTGCGATTGCCGATCGGAAGATCCTGCACTTCCTTCGCGGTGAATGTCGTCGAAACATCGGCGCGGTCTGTCTTCAGCTGCTCGACGGTGGTGGCGCTCACTTCCACAGTCTGAGTGGCGCCGCCGACTTCCATCTTGGCTTCTACCTTGATCGATTGATCGGCATAGACGATAAGGCCTTTCGATTCGAAGGTCTTGAACCCGGCGTTTGACACGCTGACGTCGTACGTATCCGGGATCAGGTGACCCACGGTAAACTCACCCGCTTCGTTCGCCGTCGCGGTGACCGAGGTTCCCTTGTTGGTATCTGTGATGGTGATGG
>CAWAYO010000059.1:0-9536 GCA_963786085.1 uncultured Acidobacteriaceae bacterium | reverse complement strand
CAAGCGCGTCTTTTGCTTCGGAGCTGCTGTCTCGTCGGGAGTGGCGATGGAGCCGTCGGGGTTCACCGTGTGCATGCTGGAAGGAACGTTGCTCGAAGGGACGTTGGCGGCCACCTGAGTGCCTTCGCTGGTGGTACCGGCCCCGGCATCCTCGGTCTTCGTCGCCGCTGTCGGCAGGGTTTCACGCGGGGCCTGCCCGAAGCGGATCTTCTCCTTCTTGCCCGGCTTCATTGTTTTGTTGCTCGCCACCTGGGTGCTGGCAGGAGCAGGAGACGGAGTGGCAGCAGCTGCGGTGGACGACGCTCCAGATCCGGTGGTTGCAGCTGTTGCACTTCCCTGCGGCACATCCGCGAGGGTTGGAACTCCGGGTGGCGGAGCTGCCGCAGGTGCGGCGGTTTCTGCCGACTGCACAGGGGCTGTCTTGCCAGCATTGCGCCCGCGCTCCCTGAAGCGCGTCCGCTCCACATGCTTTTTCTTTTTCGGTGTAGGCGGGGCGTAGGCGCTGTAGACCGGCTTCATCTCATTCGGGCTGGCGCCTGAGTCTTCGTAGCCGCTCTTGATTTCGATGTAGGCATCTTCGCGCAACTTGGTCAGATATTCGCGGAGAGCCGGGTTCATCTTCGCCATGCCTACGGCGTCTTCGACTTGATTCTCCACATCCTTGAGGGGCGGGACGCCACCGGGAGTGTGCTCGGTCACCTTCAGAATTACGAAACCCTGCTTGGTGCGAATCGGCTCAGTGTATTGGCCGGGCTTGAGACCGAAGGTCTGGTCCTCCAGCACCTTCGCCAGCTGTCCTCGCTTGAAGTCGCCCAGGTCGCCGCCGTCGGCCGCGGTAGGACCACCGGAAGAACTCTTGGCCAATGCCGTGAAGTCGCCGCCCGCCTTCAGCTTAGATTCAACGCCGTCGGCCTTGGACTTGGCGCTCGCCACCTGGGAAGCGTCGTCCGGATTTGCGGTCGGAATCAGGATTTCACTCAGCCTCACCTGCTCCGGCTGCTCGAACTCCTGCTTATGCTGGTCGTAATAGGCCTGGACTTCGGTGGGAGAGATGTTGACGTGTCGTCCTACCTCATCGCGGATGACTTCCTGAGTGATGATGCGGTTGCGAATGCTCGCCCTGAAGTCCTCCCAGGAGACACCCTGAGCCTCGGCAGCTTTCTGCAGGTCCTCCATCGAGTCGAGATGGTTCTGCTTTCGCATCTCGTCGAGGCGTTTCACGGTTTCCGTCTCGCCGGTGATATCCAGATCCTTGCCCTTGGAGAGCAGGAGCTGCTGGTCGATCAGGTCGCGAAGCAGGTCGTGCTTTTGCTCGTAGAGCTGCTGCTGGGTCCACTGCTGCTGCTTGGCCTGAGCATCGAGATCCTGATCGGCGCGCTCATAGTCCGACCGGCTGATTACCTGGTCGTTTACCCGCGCAACGATGTCCTCGACGACCGTTCCCTGGTAAGGCGATTGTGGCTCAGCAGCAGCGGCCGGCTTGGAAGACTGGCCAAAGGAAATAGGCACGATCGCTATCGCCAGGCTGGCAACGAGAGCGGCACGGTTCAGCGGGATTCGAAGGGTCATCTAAGTAACATCTCAATGGCGCAGCCAGAAGCCGGTTTCGGCGTCTCGCTTTACGTGCTCGAATTCTCGGAGGCGGCGCTGCAGTCATTCTAATCACTCATGCGGAACGAATACCAGCGGAGGCCACACTCGAAACAGAACGCCACTCTCTGATGAGCCGTCGGGGACACGGTCGAGACGTTTTCTGAAGGGTTGAACGTCGGGAAGGCGAACGGGAAGGCTGATCAGACCGGCGCGGTGATGGCGGTCCATCTTCACCAATTCGCTATCCAGCCGATGTTATACTCGTCTAACATCATGCTCCCGGAAAGTCCTGTCCCGGCAAGCGGGAGCCGAAGGATTCTCCAGCATGTCTTCACGCGTTCGGCGCACCCTCTTCTCACTCGTTATCTTCTTTGCCGCCTGTGGCCTGGCAGGCATGTTCATCAGCCAGAAGGTGGGGGCGCAGTCGTCGACGGATGAGTCGCAGTTTCGGGACAGCCTGAAGTCCTTCACGAGTGTCTACCAGATCGTCGCCGATAACTACGCAGAGCCGCTGACAGGCGACAAGCCGGACACAGTCATTTATGACGGCGCGATTCCAGGTATGCTGCGCGTGCTTGATCCGCACTCGAACTTTTACGATCCCAAAGCCTACGCCAAGATGCGTGAGGACCAGCACGGCAAGTACTACGGCGTGGGCATGGTGATCCAGCCGCAAAACAACAAGATTGTCGTTGTATACCCCTATGAGGGGACCCCGTCATTCAAAGCCGGCCTACGGCCGGGTGACGTAATCGTTTCCGTCGACGGCAAGCCAACGGACAACTTGAACTCGGAGGACGTGGCCAACATGCTGAAGGGCCCCAAGGGCACGCATGTTCATCTGACCGTCTCCCGTGAAGGTGCTGCCGCGCCCCTTACCTTCGACCTGGTGCGTGACGAGATTCCGCATCCATCGATCGACCTCAAGTTTGAGATTCGCCCTGGCATTGCCTACATCCACATCACTCAGTTCCAAGAAACGACGGGCCGCGAATTCATTGACGCCCTTGATCAGTTCAGTAACCTGAAGGGGCTGGTACTCGACCTGCGCGGCAACCCGGGTGGCTTGCTCACCGAAGCGGTGACCGTATGCGACAAGTTGCTAAGCCGAGGACAGGTGATCGTCTCGCAGCGCGGCCGCGCTTATCCCGAGCAGATCTACCGCGCTACCCACGGGAATGGCGGCGCTGACTTCCCGGTGGTCGTCCTGGTGAACCATGGCACGGCTTCAGCGGCCGAGATCGTCTCTGGGGCGTTGCAGGATCATGACCGGGCGCTGGTGGTGGGTGAGATCACCTTCGGCAAGGGCCTCGTCCAGACCGTCTATCAGCTCTCCGACAACACGGGACTGGCGCTCACAACGTATCACTACTACACGCCCAGTGGACGCCTCATCCAGCGCAATTACAGCGGCGTTTCGCTCTACAACTACTACTACAATCACGACCAGCCGCAGGACACGAAGGATCGCGAAGTCAAGCTGACCGATTCGGGACGCACCGTTTACGGCGGCGGCGGGATCACGCCTGATTACAAGATCGAGACACCTAAGTCGAATCATTTCCAGGACGTGCTCGCGGCTCACAACGCCTTTTTCAACTTCACCAAGCACTATCTGGCGAACCGCACGGTCGGCAAGGATTTCCAGGTAGATGACGCCGTCCTCACCGACTTCAAGCAGTTCCTCACGGCTCAAAGCATTCCCTACACCGAACAGGACTTTGCCAATCCGTCCGTCATGGACTGGCTGAAGACCAGCATCAAGGCGGATGTGATGACCACCCAGTTCGGCCAGCTGCAGGGATTGCGCATTCGAGCGGACTGGGATCCGATGATCGCGCAGGCTCTCACCTACATGCCGCAGGCCGCGACCCTCGAGCAGACCGCGGAGAAGGCTGCCGCGGAAAAACAGACCGCACACAATGCGGCTCCTGCTCAGTAAATCATTCGTTCGATCGCAAAAGGAAACGGCGGCCGATATGGGCCGCCGTTTTTGTTTGGGTCCAGGCACTACCAGCCTGAAGTTGACACTGAGACTTCTCCTGGGGTCGCACGAAACAGCAAATGGCTCCCCGAGCTGACCTCGCACGGGGAGCCTCAATTTTTGCTAACTCTGTGGTCGGACTCTACCAGCCGTGTTGGTCGTCGTCCTCGGGGGCCAGGGCGACGCCGCGGAACGCTTCGCCGGCGCGGGCCGAGCGAATCGTGACGAACCTGTCGAGGTAGCCCTTCGTTGCCGGCTGTGTGGCGCTGATTTGATCGGTAACTTTCAGCAGCTTGTTGGGATCGGCGCCATTGTCACCATTTTGGCTGATCGTGGACGTGATGGCGTAAATTGTAGCGGTGCCGTCGTGGTTGACGACGCCGATGATATTGCGGCATCCCCCGGTCGCGGGCTCGATCGACGTGGGATAGTTGCGGACGCTATAGGGCACCCCAAGGTTGAGTCCATTCTGGATTACATATCCCCGTACCCAGGTTTGGCCACTGGCCGTTGTCGTGAGGACCCACTTTTGAAGGCCGGCAGTCGCCAACGTACCCGCGTCAGCCACATTCGTCTGTCCGTTGATCACCTGATTCGGTGTGTAAATCAGATCGCCCTCGTCACAAACGTACAACGTAGTAGCATTCGCGAACCAGAGCCCAAAAGGATAGGCGCCACCCGGGCTATTTGTGCTGGCACTGGTGTCGGGAAATCCAGGAAGGATGGTGTACGGTTCGTTGACTGTACCGCCCGAAGGCGCATTCGATGGGGTGGGCAGAACGCCTGGGGTGCCGAGCTGATAGACGGTATTGATGCCGTTACCGCCGCTGCCCTTTGTGACATACAGAGTGTTGTTAAAGATCGTCATGCCGCGGAAGTTCGTGTCCTTGCCCGGCTTGTCTCCGGAAAATACAAAATAGGAGATCATGTTGTTGTCTGGTGGGACGAGCGGTGGCGCGCCGGGAACGAATAGTTCGGCACCCGTCGAGTGGGAGAGATTGAAGCCGAGCGTCGTTACCGGCATCTGCTTCTTCGAGAGTCCGCCATTGTTGTCGTTTCCAACGGAGTAATACAGCCAGTTGTCCCCCTTCATCACAGCGCGGGAGTTGTCGCCGCTGTAGGCATCGCCATCGGTGTAGAAAATGTGGCCGGAGGCGTCCACTTCCGCGATGGAGCGATAGTAAGCAGTCGGATTGGTCGCGCCGGCATAGCTCGCGACCGCGGAATTGGTCGGGTCACAGAGGCCGGGCGTACTGGACGCCGAAACATCGAGCAGGTTCGGCGCAGTCGGAGATATGGGACCCACGTTCGTGCCCTGCGTGAGGATGTTGGTCGTCGGATCCAGCGTGAGAGTCGGGCAGCCGGGACCGCCGCGGTAGCCCATGAATGTGAGGCTCCTGCCGTCCACCGAGCGATTCAAAGCCAGCTCGGATTTGGAGCTGAAGCTGGTCACGATCTCGTTACTGGGAACGGGCAGCGCGCCTAGCAAGTCGCCATCCGTGCTGAGGTCCCAGAGAACGATGGGCGAGGAGACGCCAAAGTTCGGATCGGTGCTGGCGTTGTTCCAGACGTTGTGACTATCTTTGAGATTCGGGGCTTCGCCGTTATCGCTCGCATAACCGCAGGTCACCGTCACGGCCGTGGTCTTTGTGGACGGCGTTTGGTCGGCTGGGAGCAGTTGTACATTGACGGTGGCAGGGTTAGGATTCGTGACCGGTCCGGTGTTCAGACAGCCGTGCGGTAATACTTCGCCGGCAGTAACGGTGTCGGCATTCCCCACATAGACTGTCCCGCTCAAAACTATGCTACCGCGTGCAAAACCGCGGAAATCGTGATCGTGGTCGTGATCAGAATTCTGTTGGTGGTGGTGCTCTTCCTGGGCATTCACTTTGACGGTAAATGATCCTAGTGCCAACGCCCCCGCAAGAGCTGCGGCAAACACCGTTCCTCTTCGAAATGCTCGCCCGCTATCCTGACTTCTATTCACTACTTTCATACTGGAAATCTCCTGACGCAAAATTCGCGCTCGTGGACGCGACCCGAAGCTAGCACTGCGGCGTTAAAGGCTGGTTACGAATGGCCGGTTCGGCGAATCGCGCCCACCCGTTGGCGCGGCAAAGGCAAGTCAAAGAAAACAGGAAGATTACACCCAAGTAATTCACGCAGAATTGATCTGGTCGCAACCCCTCCTGTCGCAGCTGCCTGATACACACATTGGCCTAGGAGGTAACTATGAAAGCAATAGCTGCGTTGCTGGTCGGTCTAGCCGCTTTTGCAACGGCCGGAGCCCAGAACAGTAATGGCGATTGGGATCATTCAAAGGTTCGCCACGTACTGCTTATTAGCATCGACGGATTTCACGCTGTCGATTATCTGAATTGCTCAAAGGGCATCGCTGGAGTGAATAATGGCGCGCCGTACTGCCCCAACCTGACTGCTCTGGGTACAACCGGAGTCAACTATGTTGCGGCGAGCACCTCGAAACCTTCCGACTCTTTCCCGGGACTCATGACCATCGTTACCGGGGCGACCCCGCGGACAATGGGCATTTATTACGACGTCGCCTATGATCGCTTCTTCGCCCCTCCAACCATAACGACCGGGAATGGCCTTGCCGGCGGCAATTGCACGCCCGGGGTTTTCCCCGGAACCACCACCGAATACGAAGAAGGCATTGACATTGATCAGACGAAACTCAACGGTGGAGCACCCGGCGCCAGCCTGACCGATGGCGGCATTGCTTCCATCGACACTAAGAGGCTTATCCGCAACCCGGCCAACGGCTGCCTACCGATTTATCCGAATGAGTTTGTTCGCACCAACACGATCTTCGGTGTTATTCGCAATGCGGGAGGCTATGTCGCGTGGTCGGACAAGCACCCGGCTTATTCCTCAGTAGCCGGCCCACGCCAGATCCTCGACGACTTTTACTCGCCGGAAATCAACTCCAACGTTGTGAATCTGCCCGGCGTCACGACTCCCACGGGAATCGACTGCAGCACAGTGCCGGATCCCAATTCGGATGTGACTGCATGGACCAACAGCTTCCAGAACATTCAGTGCTACGACACCCTGAAGGTCAATGCGATTCTGAATGAGATTGACGGTAAAACGCATAACGGCAAACCTGCCAAGGTGCCGGTCGTTTTGGGGATGAATTTCCAGGCGGTCAGCGTCGGCCAGAAGCTCATCGAGAAAAGCGCCAACCTCACCGGCGGCTATCTTGATGCAGCCGGCACGCCCACCAAGTCCCTCTATGAAGAAATTGTCTTCGTTGATGAGTCAATTGGCGAATGGGTTCAGGAACTGAAGGATCGGGGGCTGTACGAATCGACCCTCGTGATCATCACAGCCAAGCACGGGCAGTCGCCTATCGATCCCAATCTTTATCAGGCTCACCCTGGAAAGACGAATAACGGCACGTCGCCCGCAACCATTCTCGCAAGCCTTTTACCCGACTCCGAATCGCCCGCAAATCCAAACGGCATTGGTCCGACGGAAGATGATGTGTCGCTTCTCTGGTTCAAGCCAGGCACCAACGTGAAGAGCGCTGTCGACACTCTTGAACAGAATGCAAAGGGCATAGGACTGGGCCAGATTTTTTACGGTCCGAGTCTGGCGCTTAACTATGACGTGCCGGGTTTACCGCCGAATGACCCGCGTACGCCCGATGTTATCGTGACTCCGAATGTTGGTGTGACTTACACGGGTAGCGCAGCGAAGCTCGCCGAGCATGGTGGTTTCGCCCACGACGACACCAATGTCATCCTGCTCGTATCCAATCCCGCTTTTGAGCCACGCACCGTGTACGCGGGCGTTGGCACATCGCAGATCGCTCCCACAGTTCTGAAGGTACTCGGACTTGATCCCAACCTTCTGGACGGTGTTCGTCTCGACGGTACTGGGGTTCTTCCGTCGATCGAGTTCAATAAGCTAGCCTGGTAAAGGACGAGAGACGCGGGAATCCGTAACCGGACCCGCGTCTTTCTTTATCCGCAATGGGGCCTCACCGCCGAGGGCCTTCGCGGTGTGTGCGTTACATTCGAGAGATGAACATTCGTATGGCCACCGAGGCCGACCTCGATCCGCTCCTGCGACTCATCAATACGGCCTTCGAGGTTGAGCGTTTCTTCAAGGACGAGGATCGGCTGGATCCGTCGAAACTCAGAGGCTATTTCGACAAGGGCAACTTCCTGGTCATGGAAGAGCAAGGCAATCTGGTCGCAGCCGTCTACGTGGAACGCGACGGCGATCGTGCTTATCTTGGCCTGCTCTCGGTTGATCCACTGCAGCAGAAGCGTGGGCTCGGCCGGAGGCTGACCGCCGCTGCAGAAGAATTCGCCCGCGAAATGGGCGCGCGCTTCATGGATCTCACGGTCGTGAATCTCAGAACTGAGCTTCCGCCAATTTACGAAAAGCTCGGCTATCAGGTAACCGGAATGGCCCCATTTCCCTCCGAGCAGATGCCGGTCACGAAGCCCTGCCATTTCATCTGCATGACCAAGGAACTGGGCCACCGCGCGAACTAGGTGGCCTTACCCGCCTTTCAGCTGATCTCGAAGATATCTTCTGCCTTGGCCGATTGTGCCTGTGCCCGCTCCGCCACCTGGCGGGCAATGCCGTAAAACTGCGCGGCCTTGGGCGATTCCGGTCCCGCCAGGGCTACGGGCAGTCCTGTGTCGCCGCCCTGCCGGATATCGGGATCAAGTTCAATCGAGCCGAGGAACGGCACGCCGAACTGCTTCGCCGTCCGCTCGGCACCGCCCTTCGAGAAGATGTCAATCTCGTGGTGGCAGTGCGGGCAGGTGAAGTGGCTCATGTTCTCGACGATGCCTAACACTTCGACGTTCACCTGGTGGAACATTTCGAGCGCCTTGCGCGCGTCCTGCAAAGCCACATCGGAGGGCGTCGAGACAACCACGGCGCCGGTCAGCGGCACCGTCTGCACGAGTGAAATGACGACGTCGCCGGTGCCCGGCGGCAGATCGACGAGCAGAATGTCCAGTTCGCCCCATTCCACCTGCTGCAGGAACTGGCGGATGATCTGGTGCAGCATGGGTCCGCGCATGACCAGGGGTTTATCTCCCGGGGAGATCAGTCCGACAGAGATTACCTTCACGCCATGCACGAGGTTCGGCTGAATCTGATTGTTAGGCAGCACGCGCGGCTGCTGTGTGGTGCCGAACATCAGTGGCACGTTGGGACCGTAGACGTCCGCATCGATGAGTCCAACGCGAAAGCCGAGTTTGGCCAGCGCGATCGCGAGATTGACGGCGACAGTTGTTTTGCCGACACCTCCTTTGCCTGATCCGATAGCCACAATATTGGCGACAGCGGGCAGGGCTGTCGGGCCCTGTGGTGTCTGCGGGTGAGCGTGCGAATGAGCCATACTCTTAACTCCAGAATCTAAATTTTTGCAGCCGCGGTCAATTCAGCCTTGGCGGCACGCTTTCGCTCCAGCTCGCGCTCGCGCAGCTGACGGCGACGCCCCGCATCTTCATAGCGGCGCTTTTCGTCTTCCGTCTCGGGCTTCAGCTCGGGCACCGGCACGCGGCGCCCCTGAGAATCCACGGCAACAAAAGTCAGATACGCCGAGCCGACGTGCCGATGGGTGCCGGCGATGGTGTTCTCTACCCACACTTTTACGCCAACTTCCATAGAGCTGTTGAAGGCGCGATTCACTCGCGACTTGAGGATCAGCAGATCGCCGACATGCACGGGCGCGATGAAGTCGATGTGTTCCATCGATGCCGTGACAACATGGGTTCGGCCATGACGATAGGCGGCCATCGCACCAACCAGGTCGATGAAGTGCATAAGCCTGCCGCCGAGCAGGTTGCCGAGAGTGTTGGTGTCATTCGGCAGAACAAGCTCAGTCATCTCCGATTCCGACTCGGAGGCGCTGCGCACCAAGCGCGTAGGGCCGGCAAAATCCATGCGTACTCTCTCTCTCCTTCCG
>CAWAYO010000058.1:0-30884 GCA_963786085.1 uncultured Acidobacteriaceae bacterium | reverse complement strand
TACAACCCACGCTGCGACGCAGTGAAGAATCTGCAGTATTCGGCTGCGATGGGGGAATGACAATCGATCCAGGCTCTGTAAAGTAAGGATGCCGCCACACACGTTTCGATAAACTGCTTATCTTCGTCGACGATCGATAGCGACATGAGCCGCGATACCGACGTGTTGGCTTCTTTTGCCCTTTGATAACGCAGGACTGCGATCTGCCTCGTTGCGGCCGAGACTCATCTGATCCTTGGGAGTCGCGTGGAGGGGCTGTTTAGAGAAGCGCAAGCCGACGCCGCATGAACTACTCAGCGCAACGACTCTCAAAATCGCAGCTGCTGGCCTGCTCGCCGGCGGACCACCGGATTACTCATTTTCCGCCAATGATCGCGCGAATCAAGCGGCTGATGTCGGTGAGATTCTGCTTGAGAACATACCCGCGGGCGCCAGCTTCCATCGCCGCCTTGCGCAGATCCTCATCGTCGTAATCCGTCACTATGACCACACGGGCGCCGGGATGAAATTCGCGGATCTGCCGCGTTGCAGCAAGCCCGTCCATACGCGGCATTCGAACATCCATCAAGACAATGTCGGGCTGCCGGTCGGCGTATGCCGCCAGAGCGTCGGCTCCATCCGCGCACTCCCATATTGCGACGGAGCTGTCGAGTAACTCACGCCGCAGCAGGCGGCGCACTCCGGCATTATCGTCCACAATCAATACTGTCATCCCACTCCCTGCACTGGCCAAAATTCCCGGTCGGCTGATCCAATCCCGCGCCTTAGGCCGATATCTTGCGCCAATTCGCCGCGTTCTAGGCCTGACAGAATCCTCCCGCCGGACCCTCGCGCCACAAACAGTTTTGAGCCTACGGGAGCGGGCGAGTGAATGCTATAGGGGCTGCTACACACGACCTTGTGTGGTACCACACAGACGTGTTGACGCCGCAGGAGATAACTTACGGCGCGAACGGCAATTCTCCGATTGTTAGGTGATGGCGTCGCGTGTATTCTTCGCTCAGGAAAATGGACGCGCTGTCGACGCTGCCAGTCCTATTGCACACGCTCGGGCGAGAGGGCATTCAAAGAGGAATTGCGAGAGTCGATGGTGGGCCCGTGGTATAAGTCGGATCTCCGCGTTCGAACGCAATCGCTTTGTCGAGATGTTTTCAGGGAAACATTGTTAGCGGCGCTGACGATTCTGCTCTGGGCGGGACAGCCGGCTCACGCGCAATACGGATTTGAAGTCTGGACGGTGGACAATGGTTTGCCGGAGAACGAAGTTCGGGGTATCTCTCAAACGCCCGACGGATATCTCTGGATTGCCACCCTGAATGGGCTGGTGCGCTTTGACGGCGTGCACCTGACCGTCTTCAACAGAAACACTCCGGGAATCTCTTCCAATCAGTTTGGTTCGCTATTGCAGGGCCGGAATGGCGACCTGTGGTTCGACAGCGTCACCAATGGTCTCGAGCGTTATCACAACGGATCGTTCCGGACATATGGCATACAGGATGGAATACCGGGCGATGTTATTAACGGATTGGCTCGCGATGACGACGCCAATTTATGGGTGCTGTCGGCGGGGCGCATTCTTCGATGGGAGGAAGCAACAGATCGGTTCGTTGACGTCGCGCCTCACAGCCCGAGCGGCTTTTATCGACCACTGCGATGGGAGCTGACCGGATTCTGGATGCGTCAGGGCGACAACGTGCATTGCTTTACTAAAGGCCGCTTCGTTGATTATGCGCTGCCGAGGGAGCTGGCAGCCGATGCCATCTGGGGTGTAGCTCTGGATCAGGATGGCAGCATATGGGTTGAATCAACCAACGGAAAGCAGGCACGAATCACTTCGAACAATGTGAGCCAAATGGTTGCGCCGAACTCCGCGGCACGTGCTACCTTTGTCCGGATCGGAGACAAATCCTGGAAGATGCTTGTCGGTCCGCGCCTGGTCAGAACCTTCGAATTCACCAGTTCCGGTCAAATCGACTCAATCACGCTTTCACAATTCTATGAGGACAGGCAGGGGGACTTGTGGATCGGTACACAGGATGGAGGACTGTATCGGCTGCAGAGACAGTCCGTCCAGACCTATACCAAGGAGCAGGGGCTGATCGATCGAGATGCTTACGCTATTTATCAAGATCGTTCGGGCGCTGTCTGGATCGGGGCGTGGCACTCAGGCCTGAGTCGCTTTGCAGATGGTAAGTTCACCAACTATACGGTGGCGGACGGTCTGCCAAACAAACTGATAACCGCGATATTCGAGGACCACAAAGGACAGCTCTGGGTTGCGTCTCACGGAGGGCTCAGCATTTTTGATCACGGACGCTTTCGCAAACCAGCGGGTCCGATTCTCCCAGATGAAGCGGTGGTTCAGGCTATCGGCGAAGACCAGCAAGGAACGCTGTGGTTTGGAACAAGGGAGGGGCTGGCGAGATATCAGAATGGTGTGACCCAACTTCTGACGATGAAGGATGGGGTGGCGTCTCAGGATATCCATGCGATTATCGAGAGCTCTTCTGGTGATTTGTGGGTAGGGGGTTACGGCGGCCTGACGCGAATTCACAATGGGCAGTTCACGCGATGGACCGAGAAGGATGGGCTTCCCAGCAACAATATTTGGTCGCTTTATGAAGACAGCGAGGGGGTTCTGTGGATTGGGACCTACGATAATGGCCTGGCGCGTTTTCAGAACGGCAGCTTCACCCGTTACTCGGTTAAGGACGGCCTGTTCGATAACAGTGTCTTTCGCATACTTGAAGATTCAAATGGCTACCTCTGGATCAGCTGCGACCGGGGCATTTACAGGGTAAGGAAACGCGACCTGAACGCCTTTGCTACCGGTGAACTGAAATCCATTACCTCCGCAGCGTTCGGAAGGATCGATGGAATGTTGACCGTCCAGTGCAATGGGGGCCTGTGGCCATCCGGCGCGCGGACCACTGACGGCCGACTTTGGTTTCCAACCCAAAACGGTGTTGCCGTCATCAACCCTAAATCGATCAAGCATGACGACGTTCCGCCCCCAGTGGTGATTGAGTCGTCTTTGATCGACAATGTGCCCGAGCCCGCGAGCGGGCCGCTGCGAATCCCGCCGGGTAAGGCCAATCTCGAAATCGACTATACGGCTCTGAGCTTCATCAATGCCGCCCAGACACGCTTCAAGTACAGGCTCGAAGGTCTGGACTCTGACTGGGTCGATGCCAACGCACGACGAATTGCCTACTATTCGCATCTTCCGCCCGGTAAGTACCTATTTCATGTAATTGCCGCCAACAGCGACGGCGTTTGGAACAACGAAGGCAGAACTCTCGCGATTACCGTCCTGGCGCCCTTCTACCAAACGTGGTGGTTTGAAATTCTGATATTGCTCGCCATCGGCGCTCTCGCGGCGCTTGCCTGGCGATATCGCGTGTCCCAGCTGAAACAGGTACAGGCGGTGCAGCAGGCCTTCTCCAGGCAGCTGATTGCCTCACAGGAGGCTGAGCGGAAGCGCATTGCAGCCGAAATGCACGACAGCCTTGGCCAACGCCTGATCGTAATAAAGAATCTCGCTCTCTTTGCACTGCGCTCAAAGAAGAACAGCGCGTCGGACGACTCCGACACCCAGACCATTGAGGAAATCAGCGATGAAGCATCTTCCGCGATCGAGGAGACGCGCGAAATCTCATACAACCTCCGTCCGTTTCAGCTTGACCGGCTGGGCTTAACCAAGGCGATCGAGGCGATGATCCGTTCGACCTCCGCCGCCTCCGTTATCCACTTCGCTTCGGAATTGGATAACATCGACGATCTGTTTCCGGAGGATCTCCGGATTAACTTTTACCGTATCGTTCAGGAGTCTCTCGGCAACATCATGAAGCATGCGCAGGCAACGGAAGTGAGCATTCGCGTGAAGCGAAGCCAGCAGCTCGTGACCATGACGATCGAAGATAATGGCCGTGGATTCACATCGGATGCGCACACCCCTCAGGCGTCCCACAGCGGATTCGGCTTGACCGGCATGGCAGAGCGTGCACGTCTGCTCGGTGGTGAATTCAAGGTGCGGTCGACGCTAGGTTGCGGTACAACCGTCATTGTCGAAATTGCTCTGAAGGGAGGCCGCCGTGGAGGAAAAGATCAGGATCCTGATCGCGGATGATCATCCAATAGTGCGCAAGGGACTCCGCCTCAGCATTGAAGAAGATCCGGGGCTGAAGATCGTCGCCGAGGCCTCTGATGGAGAGATGGCCATCGAACTGATCAAAAAGCATCGCCCTCACATCGTCGTCCTCGACATCGACATGCCGAAGCTTGATGGACTCGGAGTAGCCCGAGAGATTGCCCGGCAGAAGCTGGATGCGAAGATCATCTTCCTCACCTTTCATGCGGACGAGGATCTCTTTCGCACGGCGATGAGCATCGGCAGCAAGGGCTACATCCTGAAAGACAGCGCCTCACAGGAAATCGTCGCCGGTGTACGAGCCGTGGCTTCAGGACGTCCCTACATAAGTTCCGCTATCACTGAGAAGCTTCTTCATCCACAGGCAGCACCCGCATCTCAGAATACCCTCACCAGCAATCTCACTCCCACCGAGCGCCGCATCATGCGCCTGATTGCCGACGGCAAGTCGAGCAAGGAAATCGGTGCGGAACTATCCATTCACTACCGCACCGTCGAGAACCACCGCACCAATATCTGCCGGAAGCTCAAACTTGAAGGCGAAGGAGCCAACGCGCTGCTTCGTTTCGCACTGCAAAACAAAAGCCTGCTATAGCAGGCTGGCTGGTGTGGAGGTGTCAACGAATTGATTCGTCCTCCACACTATCCTTGAGTTACAACTTTCGGCTTAGACCTACCGCTCGTGCTGGTTCGCCGCGATTGCAGCCTGCTTTAATTCCTCATCTGCCTGGACGAGCAGTTCCTTGGCTCTGCCCGCGTGACCGCCGAGCTGGTAGTTATTGTCCTGCTGCGCGGTGTCGATTCTCTGCCAGGCTGAAACGATATACTGCTGCGCGGCGCGCAGATTGCCGTGCCGGTCGCCGATGTTCACGACTGGAGCCTGCGCAAAAATCGTTGCACTGCAGCCCACGATCAATCCCAGGGCCGTTCCGATAAGCATGTCCTTCTTAAAAATCATGACGAATATCTCCTTGAAGATGACTGGTTGACTTGTCGCCGGTAGCTGCCGCTGGGTCGAGCTACAACTACCGCAATTGAGTGGGGGCGGGCGGATGCAGCGGCCTACTCGGCCTGCATCCACCCCTGGTTTGGGGAATAGCTGATGATCGAGGAAACGAGGCTGGCTGTATTTGCACCAAGATCCTTCTGCAGAACCTGACCATCCTTGGTGAGGATGAATGTCATGATGCCGGAGTCGCCGTAGTTGACGGGCGTCGCGACGATCGTGAAGCTCTTGTTGTTCTGACCGGTCGTAATGCGGAACGAATAGCCGTCGAAAACCGGCGCCGCGCCGGGCTGCGTCGATTCCACGACAACCTGTGCAAACTCGTTCAGGCGGCCGAGAGGACTCGACGGCTGATCCGCCGGAACCTCCCAGTAGAGTCCGTCCTGGTTTCCTGGTGTGCTGAGGATCCTGCTGGTGTACTGGCGCTTCCGAGCATTACCGTGCGCGTGCCGGTAATAAATCTCCTCGGCTTTGGCCATGGCAGAGACCGCGTCGATCGCAAGCAGCTCGTTTTTGCCGATGCGGCGGGCAAGAATCTCATCCTTGCCCGCGGTCGTGTTGAAGTACCACTGCGAGTTCGCGTTCTGCGCCAGCGGAATCGGGTATGGGTAGTTGTCGGCGCCGATATATAGGACGCGCGTGCCATCGGTCATCGTCACCCACCGGTTCATGCGGTCATACTTGACCACGAATGCGGCGAGTGCCGCCTTGTCCTCGGTCGCGTCGCCGGAGAAGAGGATGTCCTTCGAGTCCGGTCCAAGAACCTGCGCCAGCACACCTTCATCATCGTCGCCTGCTGCTGCCCGGAGAGCCTTGCCGGCCTCCTCCGGGGTTGAGAAGGTTTGCTGTGCGTTGTCCGTCGCCTGCGCCGCACTCACCGTTGTCTTGCCGGAGCCGGCGATGATGAGTAATCCGAGGAGAAGAATGCCGGCGAAGAGCATGCTTCCGTTTGTTTTCTTGCCTTGCGCTTCCATTGAAGTATCACCATTCCTTTTCGTGAGAATCTGCCGTGGTTTCAGAGCTGGGCCTAGCGTCTGCGTCCGCCGCCGGAGTTGTGCGGGGCGCTGACGTGCTGGGGCCGAGACTGGTGCATGGCCGCCGGATGCATGCTCGCCCTGCCGCGGTTAGCGGCTGCACGGTCGCGGTCGCCATTTCCGCTCATATAGGAGCGGGGATGGTTGACGTCAGGATTGCCACGATCGCGATCGAATCCGGCGTTACGCTGATCGTTACGGTCGAAACCACCCTGCCGCTGGTCGCCGAAGCCGCCGGCATTATGCTGCTCGCCGTTCGGATTATGCTCGACCCCGCCATTACCGCCGATCAGGCCATGGTCGCCATTCCGTCCGCCGTCAGGGCCATGTTCGACACCGCCGTTGCCGCCGATCAAACCATGGTCGCCGTTGTTTCCGCCATTCGGCTGGTCGTGCGGATTGGTTCCGGGCTTGTCATTGTGCCAGCCGCCATCGGGGCCGAAATAACCGTTGGGATGATACGCGCCGTTGGGACCGTAGTGTGTATCGGTTCCCGGCTTATAGTTACCATCGGGATGATACGTGCCGTTGTTGCCGTACCATGCATGGTTCTCCGAGCCGGTCGCACCTCCCGCATGGGCGACGTAGCCATTGTGACTATTCGGGCCCCACGGATGGTAGTTGTTGTAGTTATTCGTCGTCCTGTTAATGATTGTCTTGTTGATGTAGGTGTTGTTGTTGAAGCTGACCCCACCGCCGCCACCCCAGTTGCAGCCCCAGGCGCCGAAGCCCCAGCCGAAACCGCCACCGCCGACGAAGCCGCCGCCGACATAACCACCGCCCCCAATCACCGCTCCAACCGCGACGCCGGCTGCGAAGGAGATCCCAGCTGTCGCTACCGCTACGGGAGGCGTATAGGCAGGTACAACGTAAGGCGTGCCGTAGACCACAGTCGGGTTGTACTGCGGAACATAGACGACGTTGGGATTCGCCGGCTTGATGACAATCGTCGATGGGCTCTGCTGTACAACCGTGATCTGCGAGGAGGACTGCAGCGTTCCCGCAGCCTGCGCCTTGGCGCGCATCACTTGCACAGCAGTCATCACGTCGGACTGCTGATTGACATAGGCCTGACCGAGACTCGACGTCCAGGACAGATTCTTCGCCAGGTCACTCATCACAGAAGGAAACTGAGTCAGGGCCTTCACGCTGGGGTCCCACGACTGCTGATTCACGGCCTGCGTCAGGGCATCGCCAGTGAGACTGCTGTTTTGCTGCAGCCAGTCATTGGCGTAGGCGACCTCGTCGGGGAGAGTTGCGGCACCGAGAATCTGCGCGACCAGTGCGTCAGGATAAAGAGCAATTGGCGCGACCAGCGCATCCAGTTGGTCCGCGGTTTGCAGCGCAACGGCTGGAGCCGGGGACGTAGAGGTTGATGAATCCTGCGCCGGGGATGCCGATTGAGAGTCCGTCGATTGTTGCAACGCATCGGCAGGTGCGCCCGCCAGAAGCAGGCTGCCGCAGACCACCGAAGAGAGAAGCTGTTTCGTCAATTTCGCAATCATTTGTTACTCCGGATAAAAGCGTTCGTTCGCCGGATTGCGAATTGAATTTCAATCCAGCGTCGGCTACGCCTGCATCAGTTTTTGGACCGTGGGATTAGAGCGGCGCAATCGTTAAGAACGAGAGTAGGGCTGATACCCGGCAAACAAAATAGAGGGCACTACACAAAACGTCTGTGTGGTACTACACAGACGGCATGAAATAGACGATGCTCTTGAAACACATCATCGCTTCATCGGGAAGAGATAGTTGCAGCGCTGCGACTGAACCTGCCTCAACTTAAACTTCTTAACTGTTGCAAACACCAGTACGGAGCGACCGGCGCCGATGGGCTCATCGAGGGCTGGCTAAGCACCGTCAATCGTGCGCACCCCAAAGCCAACGTGTTCGACACAGTTATGAGCTTCTGGTCCAACATGGTTTAGGTATGCGATTTGGCCCGCACATAAGACGGCGGGTTCCACTAGAGGAAGGCGGCGGAGGCTCCATGCAAGTCTAAGCGCTGATCGCCAGCTTCAAGGAGCGCTCAGCGATAAAGAGCGCGTGACACGGAGTTTCGCTGCCATGTTTACCAGATCAGCGAATGAGGCCGCCTTCATCTTTTCGCATGACTCGATACGGCGTCACGCAATCTGGACCCATTGGCTTCGCCAGCCGGGCGCCTCGAAGGGATCCGCGAAATATTGAGTCTCGTGCACGACCTTGCCGTTGCGGAACTCCATAATGCTCACTGTGTATGCTGGTCGTCCCTGGTAGGTGATGGTGTATTCCGTGATCCATAGATCACCTTTTCCGAGCATTCGCTTGACGGTAAAACCTGACGGCTTGCCGGGATGATGACTCCGCAAGGCCTGCAAATTGGTTCGCCCGAGGATTCGCTCGCCTGACTGCGGATAGTCACAGATGGCATCGTCATCGTAAATATCGTGCTCCGCGTTTGCATCGCCGCCTGCCGATGCCTGCCAGTGCTTAGTCAGCGCTTCTCGTATTTGTTCTTCTTCCGTGGACTGCGCCAGTTGCTGTTTGTCATTCATATTCATCCACCTTGTGCGATGAAACCCGGGATGCCTGTTTTCACCACCGGATTCAGCCTTTGTCTAGTCTGAATGCGATTGATTTCATCAAACGCGTCTTCAGGAAGGGGAGAGATGTCAAAATTCTCTCGCGCGCGCACCGCATTTTTTGGTGTGGTAAGCAAAGCCGTGCCACGCTGCACCGCCCATGCCAGCAGCACCTGTGCCGGGGTCTTTCCAACTCGCGCGGCGATTGCCGAAATGACTGGATCTTCGAGCAGCCCCGGCCTCATTCCGTGACCCAATGGCGCGAAAGCCAGAAGCACAATACCCGTCTCCTTGCAGAATTCGAGAAGCTCCGTTTCCGGAAGGTACGGATGCGACTCGACCTGGACCACTGCTGGCTTGATCCTTGCGGATTCGTATATGGGCAGCAGTTCGTTCAGGGCGATGTCCGACAGTCCGATGGCCCGGCACCTGCCGTCATCCACGAGACTTTCCATTGCTTTCCAGGTATCGAGCAAAGCCACTCCGTTGTCGTAGATGACATTGCCGTTTTGATCTCGTGGGTCCTGCTCGTCTCCCGGTTGAAATGCGAACGGAGTGTGAATGAGATAGAGATCCAGATAGTCGAGCCTGAGTCTGTCCAGACTCGCATCGAAGGCAGGTTCCACGCGCTCGGGCCGATGATTGGAGTTCCACACCTTTGTGGTGACAAAAATTTCTTCGCGTGCGATCCCGGCAGTGGCAAGTCCTGCTTGCAATGCCTCGCCTACCTCGCGCTCGTTCCGGTATCGCTCTGCGCAGTCGAAGTGTCGAAATCCGGCTTCCAGCGCGTCTCTCGTCGCAGTTATTGTCACGGCCTTGTCGGGAATCAGGGTGCCAAAGCCGAGTGCGGGCATCTGGCCGATTCCGTGATTCAGCGGTAGTCTCGTATTTCGAAAATCAGAAGGTTCGATCATACTGACTCCTCGGCACTACCGCGCGCCGAACCTCCTCCGCCCGGATAGTCACAGCCCTCTCGGCGGGCAGAGTGGGCCACATTATTTTAGCAACTTAGCAACATTCATGGCTCTGTTCCTCCCTGTGAATGAGCGACATCAGTTCGTTCGGCCGTTCGATGGTGTCTGTCACTTGGACGCTCCGTCAAGCGCAATGCGAAGTTCGGTCTATGCGTGATGGGATCTGGAATGAGCAGGGGCAGACGTTCAGCACGGCGACTCTCGGAAAGATCACGATTCCCGAGGTTCACGGTAGCGGACCAGTGCATCGTCCAAACTGTCTCTTAGCGGGCCGAGCCAAGGCTCGTAGTTCCGCCACTGTAAGAGTCCATCGCGAAAAATCGGCAGGCGCACCTGCTCTGAGCTTGGCGTGCGGACACTGCGTTCTGTGTTGTAAAACTCGACGCACGCCGGTTCGAATTCAAGGCCGCAGAATTCGAGGATTCGCCGCACATTGCCTTCAAGATCCTCCACCACGTCCTCGTACCAGACTCGCAATATCTGTCCAGAAAGCACCGCGTCCCAGTGTCTCATAAGCTCGAGATAAGTGCGGTAGTAACGGGAGATATCCCCGATGCTATAGGTGAACTCCTGCCCGCTGGCAAACAACTGTTTCAGGTTGCTGAAGCAGCACGCCATGGGCTCGCGGCGCACATCGATGATTTTGGCGTTCGACATCATAAGGTGGATGAGGCCGATGTGGCGGAAGTTATTCGGCATCTTGTCGATGAAGAATGGCTTCTGCCCGCGGTAAGCGCGTGTGTCCGTCAAGTAGCGTTCCCCGAGCTTGCGGAAATCTTCGGGCGCAAGTTCGGCCAGCACGGCTGGGTAAGAAGTATCTTTCCCTGTCGGCACGCGTGGATCATCGAGATACGATTGCCCCCGCCGTCCCAGGCCCCGCATTTCACTCACGATGCGGTGGATGTCGGAGAGTTCCTGCGTGCCCTCGACCTGCGAGTGGGAGGCGAGGATCTGTTCGATGAGTGTCGATCCGGAACGTGGCAGCCCGACAATGAAGATCGGATCAGGGTCGGGCACCCCGAAACCCATTCGCGCGGCGAAGAATTGCGGCGTGCAGAATTCGATCTGTCTGCGGGTGTTCGTCTCGGTGATGTCCGGATCGTAGCGGCTCTCGGCGCGCTTTAGGATGTTGCCGCGTTCGTAAAATTCCCATGATTCCGTATACTCCTTCCGGTCCTCGAACGCCTTGCCAAGTGCGAAGCACAGATGGTAGCGATCGACAGGGTCTGCGGCTGGCGCGGCTTCCTCATCGCGCATGTGCGTTATCTCGTTCTGCGAAAAGCGATAGGTCTTGAGATTGGCGAGGCTCCACCAGGCGTCTCCGAAGCTCGGTTTGGCGGCCACCGCCATCTGATAGGATTCGGTCGCCTCCTTCTGCCGCCCGACCGCCTGAAAGACGTGGCCGAGTGACACGTGCAGGCCCGCGGAGTTCGGCGCGACGTCCAGCAACTGACGATACAGCGCGATGGCAGGCTCGTGTTGTCCGAGGCCGACGCACGCGGCTGCGGACAGGGAAAGGTAATGCCGGTTGCCGGGTTCGAGTGTCAGCAGGGCGTCGATCTCTTCACGCGCTCGCAGATATTTCTGCCGGTCAATCAACACACGGACGTAGTCCAAACGCGCAGCGAGATAATTCGGCGCGAGCTTCAGAGTGGCTTTGAGCAGCGCCTCGGCGTCGTCAAGTACGTCGCGTCGATGCTCGATTCGGCCCAGCAGCCGTAGCGCCTCGACATCGTCGCCGGACTTTAGCAAATATGCCCGAACGATATTCTCCGCCGCAGATAGTTCGCCGTCCGAGAACAGGCTTCCGGCACGCACAACCTCCGGCGCTAGGCGTTTCAGAGCGGAGACGCGCTCGGCCGCGGTCTCTGCATTTCTTACATCGCCTGTCATGCGATACAGGCGTTCGAGCATGCTCCAGCTCGCCGTCAGTGCCGGGTTGATATCCACGGCTCTTAGAAAAGCATCGATTGCGCGCGGCGCATCCCGCAGGGTCATGTAGCAGGAACCGCGCTCCTGATAAAGGAGGCTGAAGCCCGAATCCTTTTCCTCCAGGCGCTCCAGGCTTCTCAGCGCCTTGTGTATCCGGTTCAGGCATCGCTGGTTGGCGGCGATCAGGTATAGGATGTCGCGGGTTTGGATGCCTGCATACGCCAGCACTTCAGCTGCGGCGAGTGCTTCGTAGTGATGGGCGCCCTTACTAAGCTCACGGATGCGGCCCACCTCGAGTTCGACCGGCGAGGACGCGGACGGAGTTTGCATCGTGTCCGCTCATGATACTGGCGTTGAATGAAGTCTGTACCCATCCCGAAACGTTTCACCGCCAATTCATCCTAGCGTCACCCGGCGTTCGATATTCCTCGCCTATTCTCGTCGCTGTCTCATCCGCGCATCGGCCAGCGATCGCTTGCGACCGACGTCTCCGACCCCCACACCCAAGAGGAGGCACTTCATGAGCAACACCAACCGGCGTGAATTCATGCAATTGATGGGCGTGACCACCATCATGAGTACGCTGAACACCAACATCGCCAAAGCGCTCAACATCCCTGCAAATAACTGCACAGGGACGATTCGCGATGTTGAGCACATCGTTATCCTGATGCAGGAAAACCGCCCCTTCGACCATCAGTTCGGCACTCTTTACGGTGTTCGTGGCTTCGCCGATCCGCGCGCGGTCAAGATCAACCTTCCGCTGCAGAGCGGCACCGGCACCACTCCAGTCCCGGTCTTTTTGCAACCGGCCGGAGCAGCTAACGTGGCAGCGGGATTCGGAATACCGCCGAATTCCGGCGACCTGGATGGCCCGGCGGATGGAGCGGAAGTAATCCCGCCTTTCCGCGTCAATCCCGAAGACGTCAGCCCGGGTTTGAAGACCCTGGGCGGCACCTATCTGCCTGGAACGGATCATAGCTGGTCGGGCACGCACGCCGCCTGGAACCAGGGTCAATATGACATGTGGGCGATCGCGCACGGTCCCATGGCCATGTCGTACATGAAGCGCGAGGACATCCCGTACCACTACGCCCTGGCTGATGCCTTCACGGTCGGGGACGCCTACTACTGCTCAATCATGGGACCGACCAACCCCAATCGCATGTACATGTGGACGGGCTGCGTAGGCAACGTGAATTACCTTGGCGCCGGCGGAACCGACGGCATGGGCGCCGGGCCGGCCACCTACAACGGTCTCAGCGTCAACAATGCCTACTGGGTCTGGCAGACGTTCCCGGAAGTGCTGCAGGCGGCCGGCGTGAGCTGGAAGGTCTACCAGGACATCGCGGGGGCACCCTTCGCGCCGGATTTCGGAGACGGGACGGGCAATTCCTTCGCCGGTAATTACACCGACAATTCACTGCTTTACTTCAAGCAATACGAATCGTCCGCTCCCGGCTCACCCCTTTTCGACAACGCGGCGACAGGCACGCAGATCATGAACACCATCCCAACCGCGTCGGCATCTGAACAGTCCTGGCGCGCCTGGGCCGAGAGCCTGCTCGACGACTTCCGAAGTGACGTGAAGGGCGGTAAACTGCCGCAGGTTTCCTGGATCGTGACGCCCGCCGGTTATACAGAACACCCTGATTACCCGATTCACTACGGAGCTTGGTACATCTCCCAGGTCCTGGAGATTCTGGTGTCCAACCCCGAGGTGTTCAGCAAGACCGTACTCATCGTCAACTATGACGAGGCCGACGGCAGCTTCGACCACATCGTGCCGCCGGCTCCGCCGCCGACACCCGCTGCTGGGGCATCGACGGTCAGCATCGAAAACGAGATCGTCACGAACGAGATCGGCACAACCCCGAACGGGCCGATCGGCCTGGGCACACGGGTGTCGTTGATTGCGATCTCACCGTGGAGCAAGGGAGGCTATGTCAATTCCGAGGTCTTCGATCACACGTCGACGATCGAGTTCATCGAAAAGCGTTTCGGAGTTTATGAGAAGAATATCTCTCCGTGGCGCCGTGCGGTGACGGGTGACCTGACGTCGGTCTTCAACTTTGTCAATCCGAATGACTATCACGCCAAACTGCCGTCCACGAACGATTTTCTGCCGTCGGTGGCCGAACTTGGCGGGGGAAATGTCAACACCTTCGTGCCCACTCAAGATAGCGTGATCGCCGGGGTGCCACCGCAGGAAAAAGGTATCCGCCCGGCGCGTGCGTTGCCCTACGAGTTGAATGTGCACGCATCAGTGGATGCTTCGAGCAGCGCGGTGCACCTGAAGTTCATCAACACCGGCCACAAAACTGTGGTGTTTCACGTCCGTTCCGGCAACCCCGCGGATCCGGTGCGCTACTACACGGTGGAACCCGGCAAGACGCTGACCGGTGCTTGGAATATCGGCTCGATGTATAGCTTGTCAGTTTACGGCCCCAACGGCTTCGTTCGTTTTTTCAACGGAAGCATCGGTTCCGGTGCGGCAGTTCTCGATGTTCGCTCCAGTTATCACGCTGAAGAGGATGGCGGCTCAATCAAATGGAAAATCACAAATATCGCCACCCACAAGGCGCAGGTCAGCGTACTCGATGCCTATACGGGCAATTTGAGCACGCAGCATCTCAAACCCAACGAGTCATTTGAAGAGAAATTATTGTTGCATCAGTTCCATGGCTGGTACGACCTCATCTTTACGGTTGACGGCGACTCGACTTTCGAATATCGCCTCGCGGGTCATGTCGAAAACGGAAAGGACAGCTTCTCAGATCCGGCTCTGGGCGGCCTTGTGAAGCTCAAGGGCTGACCACAACGAACAGGGCGCATCGAGAAATAGGGGCATGGTACGTGGAAATCGCCACGCGGTTTCCACGTATCCTCAACCCCAACAGTGGCAAAAAAGATCGGGCGCGCACTCTCCTTCCGCCGCTCAATACAGGACATCGCTCATCTTGAGCAACCAGATCCACGAGTTGTAGCCTCTTGTTAGCTACGGTGCGACGGATGAGCGACGATCTTGCCAATCTCGAATCGGAATCCATCGAGATCATCCGCGAAGCGATTGCATTGGCTGACAGGCCGGTCATGATGTATTCGATCGGCAAGGACTCCTCGGTCCTGTTGCATCTGGCGCGCAAGGCATTCTGGCCTGCATTGCCGCCATTTCCACTCCTGCACATCGACACGACGTGGAAATTCCGCGAAATGATCTCGTTCCGCGACCGGCTCGCCGCCGAAACCGGGATGAAACTGGTGGTGCACATCAATCATCAGAGGCTGGCCGAGGGCGTGAGCCCGTTCACGTGCGACTCCGAGCGCTACACCACCATGATGAAAACCGAAGCGCTAAAACAGGCGGTCGATGCCGGCGGATTTGACATTATTCTTGGCGGAGCGAGGCGCGATGAAGAAAAGTCACGTGCCAAGGAGCGGATATTTTCCTTTCGCTCGCCCGGACACAGGTGGGATCCAAAAATACAAAGGCCGGAGTTGTGGAATCTGTACAACGCCCGAATCTCTTCGGGAGAGACCATTCGGGTGTTTCCGCTTTCCAACTGGACCGAGGCCGATATCTGGCAGTACATAGCCAGTGAGAATATCCCCGTCGTGGAGTTGTACTTTGCCGCTCCCAGACCCGTCGTAAGGCGCTCCGGACAATGGATCATGGTCGACGATGAGAGGTTTCCGCTCGACCCGGGAGAGACACCGGAAATGCGCGTAGTCCGTTTCAGGACCCTGGGTTGTTATCCCTTGTCCGCGGCGATCGAGAGTACGGCCGCCACCGTCAGTGATATTGTCCGCGAGGTACAAACCGCGAGAACCTCGGAGCGCCAGGGCCGGCTAATCGATTTCGATCAGGTCGCCTCCATGGAGCGAACGAAGCAGGAAGGCTATTTCTGATGCGGGATGCCCTGCGGTTCGTCACCTGCGGCAGTGTGGACGATGGCAAGTCGACGTTGATCGGAAGGCTATTGTTGGAATCAAAACAGGTCTTCGAGGATCAGCTCACGGCCCTGGTGAAAGACTCCACCCGCTACGGAACGCAGGGCGAGGCCATGGATCTGGCGCTGCTCGTCGACGGCCTGCAGGCCGAACGCGAACAGAGCATCACTATTGATGTCGCCTATCGCTTCTTTTCCACTCCTCGCCGGCGATTCGTGGTGGCGGATACCCCGGGCCACGAACAATACACGCGCAACATGGCAACCGGAGCCTCAACCTCCGAGTTGGCGGTGCTGGTGGTGAATGCGAGCAAGGGATTGCAGACGCAAACCCACCGTCACGCGAGGATTGTCGCTCTGTTGGGTATCCGGCACGTGGTGTTGGCAGTGAACAAAATGGACCTCGTGAACTGGGAGGAAGCAGTCTTCTCCCGAATTGTTCAGGAGTTCCAACAGCTGATGCGCGCGATTGAATTCGCTTCTTTTCAGCCGATACCCGTTTCCGCCCTTTACGGCGACAACATTACAGAGCGAAGTCCCGCTATGCCCTGGTATACGGGGCCCAGCCTGCTGAATTGCCTCGAAGAGATCGACGTGACTCGCCACGACGCCGATCTGAAGTTTCGCATGCCTGTGCAGTGGGTAAACCGGCCCAGCCAGGATTTTCGCGGTTATTGCGGGCGTGTCGCCAGCGGAGAAGTGAAGATCGGTGATCGGGTACGCATTGTGCCGGGCGGAATGGAAACAAAAGTTCGATCCATTGTTGCGTTCCAGGAAGAGCGGCTCACCGCCTCCGCCGGAGATTCAATCACGATTTGTCTCGAAGACGAGATCGACATCACACGCGGCAATCTGATTGCATCCGCGTCCGATCCTGCAGAGCTGAGCGACCAGTTTGAAGCCAGAGTGCTATGTCTTTCGGAACATCCCCTGATGAAGGGGCGCTCTTACCTGTTCAATCTTCATACTTGCAGGGCCGTGGCGACCATCACCGCGATCAAGTACCAGGTCGATGTGAAACTCGGAACGCGTTTGGCCGCACACTCTCTCGGGCTGAACGACATCGGAGTCGTCAATCTTTCCATCGACCGCCCTGTGCCTTTTGAGGTGTACGACCGATGCCGGCGCCTCGGCAGTTTCATTCTTGTAGACCGGCTCAGCAACCACACGGTCGCCGCCGGAATGATCAATTTCGCCTTGCGCAGGGCGGCGAACATCCATTGGCAGGCAATGGATATCAATAAGAGAGCACGCGCCAGCCAAAAGCTGCAGAAGCCCGTTTGTCTTTGGTTCACGGGGCTTCCGGCATCCGGCAAATCCACCATCGCGAATTTTCTCGAAAAGCGTATGTTCGCGATGGGGTGGCACACTTATACGCTGGACGGCGACAACGTTCGCCACGGTCTGAACAGAGACCTCGGATTTTCCGAGGCCGATCGCGTGGAAAACATTCGGCGCATAACGGAGGTCGCCCGGCTGCTCGTGGATGCGGGACTTGTGGTGATCGTCGCCTTTATCAGCCCATATCGCGCCGAGCGGGAAATTGCCCGGTCGCGTTTTGACCCCGGAGAATTTCTTGAGGTCTTTGTGGACACGCCGCTCGACGAATGCGAACGCCGCGATCCCAAGGGTCTTTATGCCAAAGCGCGGCGCGGAGAGCTGGTAAATTTCACCGGCATCGACAGCGATTACGAATCTCCCGAAGCGCCGGACATCCGCCTGGACACGCTCTTCGAGAGCGCCGAGGAGTGTGTCGATCGCATTCTGTCTGCCCTGGACTCGAGTTCGCTGAAAAAAACGCTGGACATCCCCGCATCGACCGGAGAAGCGGGCACGGCGTGAGGATTACGGTTTGGTCACCTTCCGTTGGAGATCGGCATCTGGAGCGTGACCCGGGTACCCTGTCCCGGTTGGCTCGCAATCACCACATTGCCGCCGTGAAGCAGCGCAATGCTCTTCACGATCGCCAGGCCCAGCCCAGTGCCCCCCGAACCGTGGGAACGCGATGAGTCGACGCGGAAGAAGCGATCAAAGACTCTCGGCAGGGCTTCTGCTGGAATGCCGACGCCCGTATCGGACACTTCGATGCGAAGCGTGGAAAAATCCGTATTGGTGCCCAACACGACTGCGCCGCCGGGTGGCGTGTGTGCCAGGGCGTTGGAGATCAGGTTGCCCACTGCCCTCTGCAGGAGGGTGCGGTCCAGTTCGGCAATAACCGGCTCGCCGACCACGGCAGTGGTGAGCGAGACTTCGCCGTCCGCAGCCGAGGCTTCGTAATATTCCCGAATTCCGCCCAGCAATTCACCCACATCCACCCGCTCGCGGCGCAAATGGGACAACGGGCTCTCCGCGCGCGCCAGAAAGAGGAGGTCGCCGATCAGATCCGATAGTCGCACGGCTTCTTCCAGGCAGGACTCGATCACATCGCGATATTCGCCGGCGCTGCGCGCGCGGGCCAGGGCAACCTCTGCTTCGCCGCGAATATTATTCACCGGCGTACGCAGGTCGTGCGCAATGTCCGCGGAAAATCTCGAAATGCGCTCGAAGGACTCTTCCAGGCGGTCCAGCATTTCGTTGAAAGTGCCGGCCAGAGAGGCCAACTCGGACGGATATCCAGCCGGGAGAATGCGTTCCCGCAAGTTCGTCGAACTGATGTGGCGCGCGGTTGTCGCCATTTCCTCGACCGGGCGAATGCCGTGCCGTGCAACCTGGTATCCGACCAGTGGAAAGATGATGAAGGTTGCGAGCAGAACGGCCCAGAACCAGAACCGGAAGCGTGCCAGGAGCGCCTCTTTTTGCGAGACATCCACGGCAATCTGCAGAGTATCTCTATGTCCTGGTGAGGCACCCACCTGCGCCGACGTGCTGATCACGCGGAAGGCTCGGCCGTTGCTGCCCTTCATGCGAATTGTGCGATCAAGACGCCTTTGGGTTAGGCTCGCTAATCGCGCAAGGTCCAACTGATCCGCCATGCCTGGCGTCATCAACAGTAGTGTGTTTCGATCATCCAGCAGGCGGATATAAAACCGTTCGTATTGCCGCGCCGCCGATTCCAGTTCCACTTCCTCCCGCAATGCGTCCTGGTCGTCGGGTCTCTCCCGCAACATGGTGCGTAGCACGTGCACCTTGTCCGCGAGGAATAAATCGGTGCTTTTGTCCAGTTCGCTCACCAGCACTAAATAGAGGCTGACTGTGGCGAAGGTCACCAGGAACAGTCCTGCAAGCGCGTAGCCGGCCGTTAACCTGAAGGCCAAAGTTCCCCACAAGCGTGAGACCGGCGCGAGCCTACTGGTCAGATTCCAGGACATAGCCGGCGCCCCGAACGGTATGGATCAATTTGAGCGGGAAAGGATCGTCCACCTTGCTGCGCAGCCTTCGCACATTGACATCGACAACGTTGGTATCGCTGTCGAAGTTCATGTCCCACACCGCTTCAGCTATCAGGGTCCGCGACAACACCTCGCCCGCCCGCCGCGCCAGCAGGGATAGGAGGAGGAACTCCTTGGAGGTCAATTCCAGCCGCTGACCGGCGCGCGTAACCCGTTGGCGCAACACGTCGATTTCGAGGTCGGCCAGGCGAATCGTCTCCTGCGTTCGCGGAGGACCACGGCGTAGCAGCGATCGCACGCGGGCCAGCAACTCGGAAAAGGCAAACGGCTTCACCAGGTAGTCGTCCGCACCCAGTTCGAACCCTCGCACCCGCTCGTGGACGGCATCGCGGGCGGTCAGAAACAGAACCAGCGCGCGCCGGCCTTCCTTGCGCAGGCGCGTAAGAACCTGCCAGCCATCAAGCCCTGGGAGCATCACGTCGAGGATGATGAGGTCGAACTCTAGTTCCTGCGCCACGTGCAAACCATCCAGTCCATCACCAGCGACGTTGACAACGAAACCCGCCTCGCCAAGTCCCTTCTTCAGGAAGTTGGCAGTCTTGGCTTCATCTTCGATGACCAGAATTCTCATGTTCAGCCACCCTCACGCATTCTCAAGTCTGTGGCACTTCCCGGAGATAGATGAGCGTCTGTTTCCGGTACCATCCGGAAACGCATTCAGGCCCTCGCGGACTCTCTGGAGCGCGGCGCCATTCTCAATCAGCGTCCATGTCTCTCTGGAAAAATCATCCGTCCATCCTCATGCTCCTCGACGGAGAAGACCAGCCTCTGACCACTCCAGACAATGGATGTATGAAACTCATCGCCGTCGGCCCCGGTGGATACGGAAACCTTTCTGTCGGTCGTGTAACGCTGCTCGGCATGCCGGGGCGCGACGGAACCGCGGATGATGGTGGTCTCTACGGTCAACTCCGGATCGCGGTGCTCGATGTGCAGCGTGACCTTGCCGGTCCGCTTAGGCATAGACCGCTCGTCGCTCTGTTTCCAGGTACCGGAGAAATCCGGTTTTGGTTGTGAGCAGATTGCGGCAGGAGCTGTAAGAACGGCCAACCGTAGAGCGAGAAGCGTTCGTCTTTTCATGGTCAGGGGCCTCTCTCCAAACCTTCGAATGGAGCGTCGTTCTCTCTGTTTAGAACTGGAGACGCAACGCGAACTGGAACTCGCGTGGCGTTCCCCCTCCCACCGGGCTGACCGGTGTAGTCGTGTTTACCGTACTGGTGATGCTGCCGAAGCCGTTCACTAAGATGGTTGCATTCGGCAACCCGTATTGCGGGTGATTGAAAATGTTGAAGACTTCAGTCCGGAACTGGAGGTTCACCCGCTCGGTGAACGGAATCTGTTTCGCCATGCCCATATCGATCTGCCACACACCCGGCCCACGGACCACGTTCCGAGGTGCGTTACCCCATGTGCCGTTCGCGGGCACGGCGAAGGCAGCGGGATTGATCCATTGCCCGATGTTTTTGCCCCCCGGCGGGGTGAGCGAAACTGCCGGCACGAGATCGGGACGCTGATCGTTGGTGTTGCCGTCGGGCGTTTGGGAAGCCGAGCGATTGACCAGAATGTTGACCGGGAATCCCGTGTGGGCGACGGCCGTGGAAGTAAATTGCCAGTTACCGACGATGGCGTTCACTAATCCTGGCTGACTCAGGAACGCTTTGCCGAGCCCGAAAGGAAGCTCGTACACCGTGTTGGCGTTGAATACGTTGCGAGCATCCCAGATGCCGCTGGCGCGTTCACACTTCGGGCAAGCGACATTTTGAGGAACCAGCGAGTCGCCATCGCCGCTCCCGTCGGAGCCGTCGTCAATTTCATGCGACCACATGTAATTGGCCGAGAACAGAAGGCCACTCGAGAAAGAGCGCTTCAGGGAGACGGAAAGTCCCTGATAGCTGCTGCTATCTTTGTTGCCGCGCCAACTTACTTGTCCAAAATCCGGGTAAGGACGCACCCCGGTGGTCGGGTCGACGACGTTCACTTCGGAGAGCGTAAGCAGGTATGTGCCCTGGGTTCCGACGTACGTGGTGGTCCATACAAAATCGGCGGGCAGCGCTTGCTTCACCGAGACACCCCACTGTGTGACGTAGGTATCCTTGCGCCGGCGGTCATCGTCGCGCGGCGAAACTATCCCCGGAGTATCAACGAGGAACGGAGTTATCGGATAACTGAGGTCGGGAATGGTCTTGTTCGACAAAGAGTAGGCGTAGACCTCGTTGCTGATGGGAAGGTTCTGATCGTCCAGTTGGCCGTCCTCGTGATACATCCCAAAACCGGCGCGAATTATGGTCTGCCCACTTCCACCCGGCGACCAGGCGAATGCTATGCGCGGATCGACGTCGCCGTGATTCGACTGCCCAAAGCTGGCGCCCGCTCCGCAGAAGCCCTGCGGTCCGCAGGTGGCGAAATCAAAGGGATTGGCGCGGCCTTGTACTTCGTGAAAAAGATCAAAAACTGTGTAGCGTACGCCCAGGTTAAAGGTAAGGTTCGGTCTCCACTTAAACTCGTCCTGAACGTAGCCATAATACTGGTATTTGCGCAGGCCGTTGATTGGCAGGGTGCCGTTCAGAGTAGCCGTGCTTACCTGGTTCTTGTCGAAGGCTGGCAGGGAGGCATAGGTGACCGTTCCAGCTTCGGTGTTTCCCTGGTTCAATTGAACGCGCCGGATCTCGACGCCGGCTTTGAGCGTGTGCCGGTCTTTAACCCAAGTCAGGTTATCAATGTAGGAGAAGGAGTTGCCGACGCCGGTGCTTATCCTGTTGTTATTCAGGTTGGTAAAGCCGGAGACCGAGATTACGTAGGGTATTCCTGTTTGGTTGATGTCGTAAGTGTCGGCGGTACTGCGGTTAAAACCGAACTTCCACTCGTTCACCAGCGACGGGGAAAAGATATGCGTGAGTTCGATTTCGCCATTTACGGGAGAAGAGGTCAGCTGCTGCAGGTCCAGAAGATAAAAGCCGGAACTGGCCAGCGGCTGCGTATTGACCGCCCGGTCGTAATTGAATCGCACAAATGCCGTGGTCTTTTGTGAGAAATGCTGGTCAAGGCGGATCATGCCGGAATTTTCAAAGACGTTCTGCCTGCCCTCGCTCGTAAATTCATTGATGTCCGGATTACTGGTTGGCGTCTGGCCTTGCGGATAAGCGTTGAGAATGGGGATTAGCTCGGGGGAATCCGTGGCCACTTGGGCTTTGAACGCGGCACTGGGAACGTAGCCGAGCAGCGGAAAACCCCAGTGCTGACGGTAGCCTTCATAGGCAATAAAGAAAAAAGTCTTATCCTGCACAATCGGCCCACCGATAGATCCCCCGAACTGATTCAAATGAAAAGGCGGCTGCAGAGTCCTGGTATAGGGAACAGGCTGCGAAGCGTCAAAGACGTTGTTGCGGAAGTATTCAAAAGCGTTGCCGTGGAACTGATTCGTACCCGAGCTCGAGGTTACGGCTAACTGTGGGCCTGCCGTTGCGCCGGCCTCAGCGGTAGAGAGCACGGCGTCGACGCGAAACTCGTCAATGGTGTCGAGAGGGATCGCCAGCCGTACATAGGGCTGTTGGGGCTGGTTGATAATGTTGGTGGCGTCAATGCCATCGTAAGTAAAGTTGTCGTCGTCGCGCCCTCGGCCGGCGAATCGAATCGAACGCTGATTACTGCCCCCGGTATCTACTGCGCTCGGCTGAAAGGCGGTGAGATTGGCCCAGTTGCGGCCATTGAGAGGCAGTTCGTTGGCCTGCGTCCTGCTGATGCTGACACCGAGCGCGTCAGACGTTTTGTCCATCAGTTCGGAACTGGATGACACTTCCACCCGCTCCTGAGCGCCCGATACCCTGAGGGTCGCATCAAGGGTGCGGGTCCGCCCTATTTCCTGGTGGACACCTACGAATGTGAGCTCCTTGAAGCCCTGATGAGCAAATGTGATGGTGTACCCCCCTACCGGCAACTCGGGAATGTCATAGGTTCCGCTAGACGAGGATGTGGTCTCCCGCCGCAGTCCCGTGGCATTGTGTACTGCGGTAACACGCGTCTGCGGCAAAACGCGGCCGGAGGAATCGGTCACCGTGCCATTCAATCCCGCGCGGTCCACCTGGGCAATGCCTTGAGATGCGAAACATGCCAGCAATAGGGCGGAAAGGGTAAGCGCGGAGGAAGGGAAGAAAGAACGCAAGATGAACATTTTTGGCCTCGGAAAATTTGGGGTTTTTCGTGGCAACCAGAATCAAAGCGGAGTTTCGAGACTTGCCTAATATTCCTGAGGCAAGGGCTGCCCAGTCTTGTATCGTCGAATGAATTTCTGGTGATTAAACCGGGGCTTCCAATGTTGCGAAAAATGCCGGCGACGCCCTGAGAGGTACGGCCGGTTATCAGCGTGAAGGGTATAGGCAGGATCGCTAATCAGCGACGCAGATGAGAATTTCATGATGGCCCTCTCTTACTGGGGGTTGGAAGAGTAGTCGCAAGCATGTCAGCTTGAACATGTTCCGGGAACACGCAAACTTGAGCACAGAAACAACGGGCCGGGGTACTGTAAATGACAAATCCGTAATAGTCAGGAATCGTTATAAACACATGACACAGCTATTAACGTTGCATCAATACCTGAAGGGCCAGAGAGCTTGTTGAGTAAGCGAATTGCCGAGCGATTTTTTTTCATATGGTGGCTGCCACGGTGTGCCGAGGACGTCGGATTCCACAAAATCCTAACTATGCTCAAATACTTCAGGACACCGTGAACACGCGCAGAGACCGGATGATCTCTGCGCTATTTGAGATATTTGTCGTAAGCTGTCAGCTTTTGCACGCGAGGGTCGCGCCATGTCCCAGTCCCCAAACCAGGCCGCGCCGCCGCAGGTATCGCATCTGCTTGCGCTCGCCACCAGGTTGCTTACTGCCGGGCGGCCAGCCGATGCGATCGTCCCGTTGCGCGATGCAGCGCGGCTGGAGCCGTTCAATCCCATCATCCAGCACGATCTCGGCCTCGCCTGCCTCGAGGTCGGCCGTGTAACGGATGCCATCACGGCATTCCAGCTGGCCATCGCCGGCAATCCGCGCTACACCGATGCATATTTCCGCCTGGGAATTGCCCTCGAGAAGCTGGGCAACGTCGGGGAGGCAATCGTTGCGTACGACCGCGCTACTAAGCTCCACCCATCCCTGGCCGAGGCGTGGTTCCGCGCCGGCGCCCTGGTCTACATACTGGGTCATCGCGACGAGGCGATCGGCTGTTTCCGCCGCGCGGCGGCAACGGGAGCTAAAACCATCTTCGGCCGCCTTGGCAAGGCGCGCGCCCTGCTGACCGAGGATCGGAATCAGGAAGCCGAACAGGTGTTGCGGCACACGCTGGCGCTCGATCCGAGGAACGCCATGGCACATGACCTCCTGGGCAATTTGCTCACTGAGTTCGGCCGTTTCGACGAGGCCCGGGAATGCTTCCAGTGCGCCATCGCGATCGCGCCGCTGCTGGCTGGGAGCTACTACGAACTGGTCCGGTGCCGCCCCGTCACGAGCGGGGACGACGGTCTGCTTCAACAGATGGAAACTGCCCTCGACACGCCGGGGCTGGAAGCAGCACAACGCCTGCGGATTCACCTCGCGATCGGCAAGGCTGCGGAGGATCTTGGCGACTACCCTCTGGCCATGCAGCATTTCGACGCCGCGGACGCCGTGCGCCGCGGCTTTACGTCGTTCGACCCGGACGCATTCTCGGTTGAAATCGACCGCTTGACTGCCCGGTTCACACCCGAAATGATCGCGCGGGCGCCGGAACTCGGCAACTGCGATGCCACCCCGGTGTTCATCATCGGTATGCCGCGGTCCGGCACAACTCTCGTCGAGCAGATCGTTTCCATTCATCCCGAGGCCGGGGCCGGCGGCGAGTTGCATTTCTGGAACCAGCGGGGAGTCGAGTGGCACCGCTCCGCCGCTCCGGACACCAACACGCCATTTCTGGCCCAGGCGGCGGCAGATTATCTCAGTGTGCTGCGCGCGATCGCGCCGAAAGCGGCGCGAGTGACCGACAAGATGCCGTTCAACTTTCTCTGGGCCGGGCTGATCCACATGGCTTTTCCGCGCGCAACCATCCTCCATTGCCGCCGCGCTGCAGTCGACACAGCTCTGTCGATACATCAGACTCATTTCCATCCAACCCTCACGTTTCCGACCGGAGGCGCCGAACTGGTCGCGTATTTCCGCGGCTACCAGCGTCTTACCGACCATTGGCGGAGCGTGCTGCCGCCAAATCGCTTCATCGAGGTCGATTACGAGGAACTCACCCGGGAGCCCGAACCAGTGATCCGGCGGATCATCGGGGCCTGCGGCCTGGCGTGGCACGACGCGTGCTTGCGACCCGAATCCAATCCGCGGGCTGTGAATACTCCCAGCAAGTGGCAGGCCCGGCAGCCGATCTTTCGCACCTCCGTCGGGCGCTGGCGACGCTACGAACCCTGGCTCGGGCCCCTGCGCGCGCTCGTCGACGACCTCCACCAAACAGACTGTGCTTAACGTGGCGCTGCGCGCGTCACGGTTCGCGAGAAGGAAGCTCAGCGCTAGTAACCCTGCAGTTATCTCTCTCCTGAACAGGGTGACAAAACTGTAATGTTGCCGTCACCCCGTTGTGCGGCGCGCGTTTCTAACCTTGCTCCCGTGCGCAGTTCGTCCGCGCCGATTGTCATAAGCCCGTTACAAGTCGTCTGGATTGTTGACCGCCAAAGGGCGGCGGCGCCCGGTCGTATGTTCACCGCAATGTCGCACGTCCGATTCCGGGTGCGTGATGAAAAGAAATCCGTGATCAAACCAAAGAGGAGAACGGTACATGTCACGAAAAGAGTCTCGAAAAAACTCACGAAATAAGTCGCGGATCAACCATCTGCGTCCGCTCGCCAGCCTGCTGGCGACGGGGCTGATTGTTCCGGGACTCGCCGCCCAGTCCAAGGAGTACCCGAAATACGTCGTCGGCCCGCAGCCGAACGGCTCGTGGGTGGTCAGCAGTGGCCAGATCATCACCCCGGCCGGCACCCAGGTCGACCTCGGCATCCGGGTCCGCGCAAAGGCCATCGCGCTGAACCCAAATACCAAGACTCACACCGCCGCCGTCCTCACCCTCGGTACTTCGGCGTCCGATGGCAACGGAGCCGTCGAGGTGTTCGACACCCAAACCGGCGTTGTCGTGCAAAACTACAACGCGTTCTCAATGGATTCGCACGGCAGCTATAGCGGCATCGCCTATTCGGCGGATGGCAAGTACCTGGTGTTCAGCCAGGACAGCAGCTACGTCACCATCGCCAACGTCTCTAAAACGGGCTTGCTGAGCGACGACGTCCAGGTCAGCGTGCCGCCGAATAGCTCCTTCATTCAGTGCTTTCCTAACAGCCCACCGGCCGCTTATGCCAACCCCTGCGGCTCGTTCTATACTCCGAGCACTTCTTATCCCGGCGGCGTCGCCTTCTCAAATGACGGTAAGAGCGCCTACGCCCTGCTGAACCAGAACGACACCCTCACCAAGATCGATCTGACCGCGAAGCCGCCGAAGCAGGGTACCCAGATCCGCGTCGGCAACGCGCCGCACAGCATCGTGATCAGCAGCGACGGCACGACCGCCTACGTCAGCAACGAGGGTGGCCGGGCCGCTACAGGCGCGGACTTCCAGATCAACTCCGCCGGCACTGAAATCGTTGCCGACGCGGTGGTTGGCGCCGCGATCACTGGCACTGTTTCTGTGGTCGATCTGGCTTCGCTGAAGGTCACCGCCAGCATCTCGACCGGTCTGCACCCGACCGGAATGGCGCTATGGGGACAGAATCGACTGTTGGTCGCCAACACCTACAGCGACACTATCTCGATCATCAACACCACCAACAACAAGGTGGTGCGGACGATCGACCTTGGGTTGCCGATCGGAGTGCCTGGGGCAGGCGAGCCTGCCTATGGCGCGGCGCCGAACTCGATCGCCGTCGATGCCGACAGAAACGTTGCCTACGTCGCGCTCTACAACGCCAACGCGATCGGAGTGGTCGACCTCACCAACGGCACGACGAATCCTGTCCTGGGAATGATCCCGGTCGCCTATGCGCCGAGCTCGGTTGTGCTGGACAAGGCCAATAACGTGCTCATCGTCGCCAATGACAAGGGCATCGGCGCGCGTAATTCGTTCGAGTGCGACTACACCGTCTGCAACTACAATACCCACCAGGACAATGGCACCATCAGCATCGTTCCAGTGCCAGATAGCGGAACCCTGGCGGGGATGACGAAGCAGGTTTTCGACAACAACCACTGGGATCTGACGGAAAATATCAACACTGCTGCCGGTGGCACGCCGCGTAAGAAGCCGGTCGCAATCCCTGCCAAGATCGGCGATCCGTCGCTGATCAAGCACGTGTTCCTGATCATCCGTGAAAACCGCACCTATGATCAGATTCTGGGCGACGTGCCCGCCGGCAATGGCGACCCTGCGTTGGCCGTGTTCGGCTGGCAGGAAACGCCGAACGTGCACGAGTTGGTGAAGCGCTTCCCTCTCTTCGACAATTTTTACGACCCGAGCCGGCAGTCGGCTGACGGTCACCAATGGATCACCGAGGGCATGGCGCCTTACGCCGACGATATCCAGTCGCCTGACTGGGTCCGCAGCTATCCGGGCGGAAACGCCGGCGATGCACTCGCCTATCAGAACAAGGGCTTCCTGTTCTCGGAAGCTTCGGCCGCCGGTCTGCCGGTGAAGATCTACGGCGAATACGTCGAGAACGATACCTTCCTGCAGCCGAACGGGTCGACCAAGGAGCCGAGTTGGACCGACTTTTACAACGACGCTCTGCAATTCGAGGCGGGACTCGAACCAACGCTCTACTACCAGAACACGGTCCAGGCTGAGTCTTCTGTCCCGGCCGTGTCTAACCACCTCATCAAGAACTTCCCGCAGTTCGATCTGGGTATACCCGATCAGTTCCGCGTCGATCTATGGGTGCAGGACTTTAACAAGGACCTCAAGGCCGGTTCAGTGCCCGCGTTGAGCATCCTCTGGGTCATGTGCGACCACACGGGTGGGCCGCCAACCCCGAACGCCGAACAGGCCGATAACGACCTGGCCATTGGGCGCATCATCGACTACATCAGTCACAGCAACGTATGGTCCACATCGGCGATCTTCATCGAGGAAGACGACGCACAGAACGGCGTCGACCACGTCGACGGTCATCGCAGCCCAGGCTATATCGTCAGCCCATACGCCGTGCAGTATGGACCCACCGACCACACTTACTACACGCAGGTCAACATGACTCGGACGATCGAGCAAATCCTCGGTCTGCCGCCCATGAACCAGTTCGACCTCGTGGCGTCACCGATGAGGAAGGCTTTCTTTGAAGGGCCGCCACCCGCGGACAAATGGTGGTTCAAGCCGTGGACGCACGTCCCAAATCGGATCCCGCTGGATGAGGGCGTAACAGCGAGCGCAGCCAACAAACCGAACGTGGCCAACCCGGCGAGCAGCGCTGCGGTCAAGGCGCTGAGGGTGGCTTGGCTCAATAAGAAGGCACAGATCTTCGCCGGCAAACTGACCAAACCCGACGCCGAAGACCCGGACACCGTCAATCATCTGAACTGGTACATGTCGACCGGGTTTACGCGGCCCTATCCCGGCGAGAAAACGGTTCGCCCCCCGAGCGACTTCACCAAGGCAGCGCCCCTCAAGGCTGACCTGGACGACTAAAACACCTTCCAACCGCAACGACCCTCTCCCTGCAAACAGGGGAGAGGGTTCTTTTGTTTACGCCTGAAACACAAAGTGCCCTCCGATCTGAACCCGCCGTGCCAACGTCGTGAACGTCCTGCCTGGTTAGTCCCGCGACAACGAAAAAGAACACATCGCTTGTCGATTTTCTTAACCGGAAATTAGCGAAAAGCAGTCCGAATCCCCAGATGGAAGTAAAACGGCAGAATTGCTTGGCCGCCATCGTGCTCACGAAGTAGTGTTTAGGAGTGAGCCTGAGGAAAGCTACAGGGAATGGCAGAAAGAACCCGGCTAGGACAAAAGACCGGAATTAGTCGTCGGCAGGTGCGCACTGAGGTCGCAGAAGCGGGAGTAGCCAGCGTGGTTGGGTGGCATACGTTTCGCCGTTCCCTCTCAACGTGGCTCATCGAGAACGAGAAAAACGTCTGGGTGGACGGGAAATACTGCGCCACGCCAACGGCAAGATGACGCTAGATCTGTATGCGGAGTCAGTAATTCCTTCAAAGCGGCGTGCGCAGGAACGAGTCACTGGCAATCTTATTGCCGCGCAGCAAAGAATCGTGGCGACGGAAGATTGCGATATCGGCACAATTCAATAAATTTGAGTGGCGTTGGGGGTTGCCGCGGGTCTGCGCTAAATCCCGTAATTGCCTTGGAATGTGGTGGCCAGAGACGGGATCGAACCGCCGACGCCGGCCTTTTCAGGGCTCCCTACCAATGGACCTAAGTTGCCTAGAATCAGCGGACCCGATTGAAAAGAAAGCCGTTAGTGCAGTGCCGATTTAGGATCGTTTGGGATCAATTGGGATGGTTTCCTCCCCAGGTTGTTCCCGTATTGTTCCCGCGGTCCTGACCACTTGTACGAGCAGCGGAGTTTAAGGAAGGCAGTGCATCAACAATTTGGAGTATGCCATGGCTTCCATCTTTCTTCAGAGGGGTCTCGACCTCTGTGAGGGACCGTGAACATAGTAAAAGGGTAAAGATGAGGCAACGAGATCTGGATCTGAAGAGCCAAGAACCCGGCAAGTTGTTGGCCGAGATCCGTACCTTGATCGAGGAGGCCCGCCGGCAAACCGCCGTTGCCGTCAACATTGGGCTTACCCTTCTCTATTGGCGCATTGGCAGGCGCATCGACCGTGAGGTGCTAGGCAGCGAGCGCGCCGCGTACGGAGAACAGATTGTCGTGAAGCTGTCGCGACAATTGGTGGTGGATTACGGCCGGGGTTATTCGGAGAAGAACCTACGCCGAATGGTTCAATTTGCCGAGGCCTTTCCCGAGGAGGAGATTGTCGTGACGCTGTCGCGACAATTGAGCTGGTCCCACTTCAGCGCGCTTTTGCCCCTCAGTCAGCCTTTCCAACGCGAATTTTACGCGGAGATGTGCCGTATCGAGGGCTGGAGCGTGCGCACCCTACGTGAGCGGATCGACTCCATGCTCTACGAGCGCACGGCGCTTTCGAAACAACCCGATGAACTGATTCGCCAGGAGTTGGCCATCCTCCGGGGCAAAGGCGACGTGACCCCGGCATTGGTGCTGAAAGACCCTTATGTGCTGGATTTTTTGGGGCTGACGGACCGCTTTCTGGAGCGTGACCTGGAAGACGCTATCCTGCGTGAGCTCGAAATCTTCCTACTGGAACTGGGCGCTGGATTTTCTTTCGTCGCCCGGCAAAAACGTATCCAGCTCGACGGGGACGACTTTTACATCGACCTGCTGTTCTACAACCGCAAGCTCAAGCGCCTGGTGGTCGTGGAGCTGAAGCAGGGCAACTTCAAGCCCGAATACAAAGGCCAGATGGAGCTCTACCTCCGCTGGCTGGCGCAAAACGAGCGGGAACCCGAAGAAAACCTGCCACTCGGCATCATCCTCTGTGCCGGCAAAAATACCGAACAGATCGAACTGTTGGAACTCGATGCTGCCGGCATCCATGTGGCCGAATATTTGACCGTTCTGCCCCCTCCCGAGGTATTGCGGGCGAAGCTGCATGAAGCTATCGAGGTGGCGCGGACAAGGATTCGATCACGAGAGGAAGAGAATATCCCTGAGCTCCCGGGAAAGGATCGCTCCTGAGTGCGGACCTGCTCCCTCTATCGCTACCCTGTGCTCGCCACCTGACATATCCCATTCAAGAAGAGCTTTGCTTGTTCCAGAAACACCAAACAATTAGGA
>CAWAYO010000057.1:0-15504 GCA_963786085.1 uncultured Acidobacteriaceae bacterium | reverse complement strand
ATACATAGAGCGGGGTGATGTCGTCGCCCTTGACCGAGACCTTGGACATCACGGGAAGCTGACGTTGTATTTGTTGGTGCAGAACTTCTTGATCTCTTCGTTGGTGCCGGGCTCCTGGCTGGCGAAGTTGTTGGCGGGGATGCCGACGATCACGAGGCCCTTGTCCTTGTAGGTTTCGTAGAGCTTTTCGAGGCCGGCGTATTGCGGGGTGAATCCGCACTTGCTGGCGACGTTGACGAGCATGACGACCTTGCCGTGATACTCCTTAAGGCTTACGGGCTGTCCGTCGATGGATTTCAGCGTGAAGTCGTAAATGCTTTTGACAGCAGCGGACATGCTACCTCCGGCTACACAGAGCGCAAGGATGAAAACTGCTTTCCAATAAGTTGCTGAGGCGAACTTTCTCACGGCGTCCTCCAGATCTTGACGGCCATGATACCTGAAGGGTGTCACGGGATTGTCAACCGGATTACCTGGCTAACGCCAGCTCGCCTGTCCGCGAAAACCAATAAAAACGTTATTGACTCCCTGATATCCCAATGTTTACCTTCTCGTAAACCCCGGGGCTGCGCCTCCAACGCCGCCAGTGGTACTCGGTTGGAGCTGATTAAGAAAGCTATTGGCCTTTGGGGTGAGCGGGCACGCTCATCCACGGAGGGCAACATGTGTGTTGGAAAAACGTTTTGGTCAGTGATCTTTCTCCTCGCTCCCTGCCTTCTTGCCCAGTCTGGCCGGCGACTTGCTGTCATCTCGGCAAATGGCCCACTGGCGCGGGCGAACCCACTCTTCGCGCTGGGGGAGAACCGGGTGACCGATAGCCTGCGAGGAAAGCTGACAAGCCAGCCCGGGCTGGTCATCATTGCCCAAAAAGACGTGGACGCGCTATTAGCTGCCCAGAATTTTCAGAACAGTGACAGATCTTCTCCCGATACAGCGGCCAGAATAGGCAAGCTTATTGGCGCACAGGAGATTGTTCTAGTGGATTTGATCAGCGCGATTCAGAGCTCTCACCAAGAGAACACAACCGTATCAACCAAGACGATTGCGACGGTAGAGGCGGAGGCTGGCGCGAGAGTGGTCGATGTGGAATCAGGCGTGGCGTTATCGCAGTTCACTTCAAACTACAAGGACAACGAGGTCGCAGGCGAAATCAAGAGATGGCCCGTCCTGAAAACGACCGGTGGGGACTTGCTGGGAACCTGGACCGAAATGTGGACCAAGGCTACAGATTCCCTCACAAACGACCTGGCTGCCAAGATCACCGGAGCCATTCAGTCTGTGCCCGTCAAGTCAGATCCGCCTGTGGTGGCGGGAGTCGCGAACGGAAGCACCTTTATTGACCAGGGCACGAAGTCCGGCATCAAGACCGGGGATCGGTTTCAGATTACTCGGATGGTCGACACGGGCCTGACCGGCCCGAGAGATGGGAAACCTATCAAGCAGAAGCATGAAATTTGCATATTGACCGTCGTATCCGTCGACGAAACGAATTCCTCTGGAACCTGCGCCGGCGGGGTTCCGGAGAAGAATGATATCGCCGAACCTGTACACCCCTGACTCAATGAGCAACCTGCGTTCGTTCAGCGGGGGCTGCTGCAAATAACCGATAACGGCGGCGCGGAACCTGCCCGGAGAGCTTATTGCTGCTGAGGAGGAGCTGATTGCAGCTGCTGTTGCTGCTGCAACTGCTGTTGCTGGCGCATCTGCTGCATCTCCTGGAGCATCTGCTGCGGAGTGCGCACGCCGCTGTTCGGCTGGTGCGGTGTTTCCTCCGGCGGTTGCGGGGCGCCGGGTGGCTCGATCGGCTGCCGAGCCTCGTCGTCGTTGTCTTCGTCCTGGGCGACCTGCTGGGGGCGGCTGGGTCCGCTGCTGGGTACTGCCGCACCACGCGGCGTCAAGGAAATCTGCCGGGGAGTTCCGGTTTCGGTGCGGCCGACCATCACCACGTTGTATCCGGAACCGTCGAGCAGGGTCGAAAGCACCTCCTGCGGATCGCCCGGGCCGTAGCTGCCGAAGATGCGCTGATCTCCGCCCAGACCGTCGACGGTCATGCCGCTGTCGCTGGTGAGGCGGTGGAGGATGTCGGCGAGGCTGGAGTTGTCGGCGTGAATGGTGAGACGGCCGGGGGCAAGGTCGATCCTGGGCGGCTCAGCGGGCTTGTCGAGCAAAGAAGGCGGAGCAGCAGCGGAGGCGACGTTAACCGGGGGTGTCTCCGGTGTGGGCGCAGGGACGGCTACTGCTGGTGCGGAAGGCGATGGCTGCTCGGCGCGGGTTTCAGAGCCCTGCAGATGGTGATGCCGCGGCGGGGTATAGGTGCCCATCGGCCCGGCTACCTGGGAAAATACCGGCGTGGAGAGCGCCAACAGGGTGCAACCGGACAAGAAAACAGCCCTTATTCCGCGATGATTCATTGGGGTCATGGGATAGTGGCTCGCGGGCTTTCCGCCTGAAACCTCTCTCTGTACTAGACTAGCAGTGGTTTCGGTTTGCTCGCGACTTTTTGCGGCTCATTTTCGCCCTATGCGATTCGTTTTGATCTTTCAAGGTTTTCCGCCGCTGCGCCGGTTGCGTCAGCCGATTTTCTTCGCCCTGCTGTCATTGGTGGCGGGTGCTCCGCTGGCGCGGGCCGTCAGCTGCAGCACGGAAAGCCAGATGACGGCGGCGGAGCGCGACCCGATCGTACAGGCGGCGCGAGCGCTGGGAGGCGAAATTCAGGCGGCGAACGTGAACGGCGTGCGCCAGTCGACGATCGCCGCGGTGGCGGCGCAGTTCGACCCGGTCGCGGCCAGCATTCAGGCAGTCTCTCCCCAGATTCAGGCGGCGGCGTTGACCATTAACGGCATCTACTCGCTCAAGGCCTCTGACCTGAAGGGCACACAGGACACGCAGTTCTTCTGCTCGGTGCCCGGTTCGGCGCTGATCGTGACGATTACGATTCCCCAACTGCCACCGGCCAACTATGCGCTGGTGATCATGCGTGCGACGGGAGTCGAACATCCGCAGCAGATTTCGCTGCTGCTGCAAAGTGATGGTCCGGGCGAGGCAGGCTGGAAACTGGCAGGGTTTTTCACGCGGCCGATGACCGCGGCGGGGCATGACGGGGTGTGGTACTGGACGACGGCGCGCAATTACGCGCAGAAGAAGCAGGACTGGAATGCGTACTTCTACTATCAGACGGCTGCGTTTCTTCTGAACCCGGTCGATTTTATGTCGAGCCCGAACCTGGAGAAGCTGGAGAAGGAGACGCAACTGGTGCGGCCTCCGGAGATGCCGGGTGCGAACCCGATGGTTTTGAAGGCTGGAGGACAGAGCTTTAACATCACCAGCATGCGAACGGACACCTTTTCGGGCGGCCTGGATCTCGTGATTAACTATCAGACGAAGGACGTCTCAAATCCGGTCGCAACGCACACAGAAATTGTGGAGTTGATGAAGGCGATGCTCGCCCAATATCCCGAGCTGCGGCAGGGCTTTCACGGGCTTTGGGTTTACGCTCACGCTGAGAACCAGAACCCGTATGCGATCGAACTCCCGATGAACCAGATTCAGTAAGATCCTCAGCGGCCCCCATGCTTCTAAAGACAAGCGAGATACACAAGCATCAAACTTCGAAAGGGAAAATGCGGTTCGTATGCCCAACCTGACGGAAAAAACGCTGAGCCAGGCAATTGCCCAACGCCGCGCCACAGCCAGTTTCGACGGATCGCCCATCCCCAACGAAGACCTGAAGAAAATTATCGAAGCCGGCCTGAAGGCTCCCAGCGGATACAACATGCAGCCGTGGCGCTTTATTGTGGTGCGCACGCCGGAGCAGCGGCGCAAGCTGCGCTGGGCCAGCTTCAATCAGGCCAAGGTGGAAGAAGCTTCGGCGGTGATTGTGGCCTGTGGTGATGCGGACGGCTGGCGCACGGGCGATCTGGAAGAGATGCTGCGCATGGGCTGCGAAGGCGGCATGCCGGAAAATTATGCGGAGCAGGCGCGGCAGAATATTCCCAACTACCTTTCGAATCATCCCAACCTGACGGCCTGGCTCAACAAGCATGTGATGATCGCCTTTACCAGCATGATGCTGATGGCTGAAGTACTGGGCTACGACACGGCTCCGATGGAAGGCTTTGAGCAGGAGAAGGTACGCGAGGTGCTGAAGCTTCCTCTGAGCTATCACGTGGTGGCACTGCTGGCAGTGGGGCACCTGAGCGGCGCGGACAAGTTCGATGGCGGCCGGTTCAGCATGGCGACCACGGTCTTTGAAGGCGAGTACGGCAAGCCGATCAAGCTCTAATGTCTGGTTTTTAATTTCTGGGCTTTCATGTCGCGCGAATATCCGGAACGGCCGATCATCGGCGTTGGAGCGGTGATCATCGAGGAGGGCCGCGTGTTGTTGATCAAGCGCGGGCAGGTGCCGCTCAAGGGCGAGTGGTCGCTGCCGGGAGGCGCGCTCGAGCTGGGCGAAACACTGGAAGAAGGCGTCTGCCGCGAGGTGCTCGAAGAGACGGGGCTGAGCATCGAGCCGATCTCGACTATTGAGGTGTTCGACCGCATTTCGCGCGATGCGGAGGGGCGCGTCCAGTACCACTACGTGCTGGTGGATTACCTTTGCCGCGTGACCGGCGGCACGCTGGCGTGCGCGACCGATGCTATCGATGCGCGCTGGGCAACGCTGGAAGAGCTGGGGCCGATCGCGTTGTTCACCGAGCAAGTGATCCGCAAGGCTTTTCAGATGGCCGGGCTGCAGTCGGCGTAGAAGCAGGCCGGGATACAATACTTCTCATCCCAAGTGTTTTACGGGCCGAGTGTTTTGCGGGTTCGCTTCCATCGTGTTCGTTTTCATTGGCGGCCACGCATCGAGCAGCGGAATAACGAGAACGGCAGAGTCGATTCAGCAGATCATCTAAGCGGAGCACCGTGAGCGATTCTCCCAAGGTTGTTGCCATGCCGCCGCCCCGGCCCTACCGCACGCCACCGAGCGAGAGGAGCTCCGCGCGGACGAGAGCCCTGCTGGTGGTGATCTGCTTCGTTGTTGGGCTGATTCTTTTCGCCTGCCTGCGCCCGCTGGAATTGCTGCTCACGGTGCTGCAGGTGAAGTTGAGCTTCGAGGGCATCAGCAGCCACTACAGGAATATCGACGGGTACCGGATTCATTACTTCGAAGGCGGCTCGGGGCCGCCCATCGTGCTGATTCATGGGCTGGGCAGCAGGGCCGAAGACTGGGCCAACCTGATGCCGCAGCTGGTGAAGGGCGGCAGACACATCTATGCGATCGACATGCTTGGGTATGGACGCTCGGCACGGCCCAGGGATGCCGCGTATTCCATTCCGCAGGAAGCGGGCCTCGTCGAGAAGTTCATCGCGACACAAAATCTCGCTCAGACTGATCTTGGTGGATGGTCGATGGGCGGATGGGTAGCGATTCGCGTGGCTCTCGATGAGCCGGAGCGGGTCAGGCGGCTGGCGATCTACGATAGCGTGGGACTGCGGTTCGATCTGCCGTTCAAGGCATCGCTGTTCTGGCCGGACAATCCGGCGGCGTTGACGGCGCTGAACGATCTGCTGTCTCCGGGGCGGGGTCCGCACATACCCACGCTGATGCAGCGGGACATCCTGCGCCTGGTGCGGCGCAATGGGTGGGTTATTCAGCGGAGCATGGAGTCAATGCTGACGGGTGCGGATGTGGTTGACGGCAAGCTCGGCGCGCTGAAGATGCCGGTGCTGATCGCGTGGGGCAAGCAGGATCAGCTCACACCGGTTTCGCTGGCTTATGCCTTCCACGCGCAGATACCGCAATCGGTACTGGAGATTTACGACGGGTGCGGACATCTCGCGGCACGCGAATGCAGCGACCGCGTCGGGCCGAATACGCTGGCGTTTCTGAAGGCTGATCCGCCGATGGCGGCACAGATCAAGGAAATTCCGGCGGGGAAATAGGGCTTATTCTCCGCCCTTCCACACATAAGCGGTGTTCTGCGGCAATCCGATGTGGGCGAGCACGCGATAGACGAATTGCCGCGCCATTTCTGTTGAGTCCACCGGCTTGTTGTAGAAGGCGGGGATGACGGGGAAGATGGTCGCGCCCGCGTCGGCGGCGAGGGTCATATTGCGCAGATGGATTTTGTTGAAGGGCGTCTCGCGCACGCAGAGCACCAGCGGGCGGCGCTCCTTGAGGCAGACGTCCGCGGCGCGCTCGATGAGATTCTCGGCGAGGCCGTTGGCGATTCCGGCCAGTGTGCCGGCGCTGCATGGCAGCACAATCATTCCATTGGAGGGATAGCTGCCGCTGGCGATGGGAGCGCCGATGTCGTTTTCGGAAAGCTGGCGAATCTTCTTTGATTCGCTTCCGAGGAGCTTTTCAAGGAGACGGTTGCGCCCGCTGAGTTCGAGCTCCTCGGCCACGACGCGCAGAGAATTTTCCGAGGGGATGAAGTGGACCTGCTCGATGCGCGCATCGGCCTCGAGCGCGCGGAGCAACTCCTGGCCGAAGGTGGCGCCGCTTGCTCCGGTCATCGCTACGGTAAGGTGCTGGGCGACAGTAAGGTGCATGGTCTGGTTGGGCATTTGTAACCGCTGGTGCAAAGATGATCTTCTCACTTTTGGTTATCAGCTGGACGCAGTGGTTGCGGCGGCAGGCGGTTTCTGCCAGAGCCTGAGAAGAAGCCGTACGATCCATCGCGCTGCCAGGATGGCCAAAAGGATCAGAATCGAAGCGATGGCGGCCGCAATCCACGGATGCTTCGTGGTCAGCCAGGTGATGCCGACGGCGAGCACGTCTTCGCTGGTGCTGAGAGCGATGTTGGAGAACGGCTCAGGGCTGGCGGTGACTGCGGCGCGGACCGCGGTCTTCGATCCGTGTGAGACCAGGGCGATGGCGCCACCGGCGACGGCGGCAAGAAGCTGCATCTGGGGTGAAAGCTGCGCGCTGGCCTGGTAAGCAAGGAAGGCAGCGACCGGCAGCCGGATGAAGGTGTGGAGGGCGTTCCAGATCATGTCGAATGCTGGGATTTTGTCGGCGATGAATTCGAGCGCGAACATGATGCCACTGATGGCGATGACCCACCAGTTGCCGAGAATTTCAAGTCCGGGCGGAAGGACGACTCCATGCAAACGGGCGAGGAGACCCAGGGTCAGCACGGTCGCATAGACATTCAGTCCAGCGGCGAAGCTGGAGGCAATGATGAGGGCCGCGATGTTGCTCGGGGTGAAGATAGTCACGCCGAAACTCCTTCCCGTCCAAAGTGAAACACCGTAGACGCTGTCGCGGCAATGGATTCTTAAACGGAGATGGTTCGTCGGGAGTTGAAAATGTTCCCCAAGGGGTCGTTCCAGAGCAGGGCGTGCGCCGTGGTTGCGGCGCACGCAGTTGGGGAACGGTTACTTCACTTTTGGTTATTGATGATTAGACCTGCGGAACGACGGCAGGATGCCAGGCAGGCGTCATTTGCTTGTCAGAAATATGTCTCGCGCGACGAATTCTGTGCAGTGCGAGTTGCAAATCAAGCCGGCGAGAGAGGCTAGTAACGGTTGCAGCTGGCCGGATGCTTGACGCCGTTGACGACCACCCAGCCGTTGTCGGCTCCGCGATGCGTGGAACAGTGAACGTTGTGGACGCCGGCGGCGAATTGTCCGCCTGAAGGAAAGAAAGCCTGGCCGTAGGCGAAGACCGATGCGTTGACCGGAGCGGTGACGACTCCGTCGAGGTCGTCGTTGGTGATGACTTCCACGGGCCGGACGTCGCCATTGGGCATGGTGACGCGCAGCGGCAGGATCTGATGGCTGCCGTGCGGCCCTCCGCGCTGCGTGCGCGAGGAGCTGAGGGTGATGCCGCAGACCATCACGTTGTCGACGGTGCTGCGCTGGCTTGAGCTCAGCAGATCATAAAGCTTCTGATTGACCTGCGGTATGCAGCGCGCAGGTATTGGCACGTCGCGCTGGGCGCGGGCAGAGATAGCAGAGCAGGCGATGGCGACGACGATAAGGAGTTTGGCTCGCAGCATCGGCTATGCCTCGTTCAGAACACGGTTGAAGATGGCGTCGACGTTGCCGAGCTGGCGGTTGAGATCGAAGGTGCGGGCGAGCTTCTCGGGAGTAAGCCTGCTGGTGATTTCCGGGTCGTGCGAAACGAGTTCGCGGAAGACGAGGTCATTCTGCCAGGCGTTCATGGCGTGCTTCTGGACGAGACGGTAGGCGTCTTCGCGGAGCATTCCCGCTTCGGCGAGGTCGAGCAGCAGCTGTCCACTGAAGATGAGGCCGCCGGTGCTCTCGAGATTTTTGAGCATGCGCGCCGGGTAGACGAACATTGTCTCGATGAGGTTTGCGGTTTTGGCGAGCAGGTAGTCGGTGAGGATGGTCGAATCAGGAAAGATGACGCGCTCGGCGGAAGAATGCGATATGTCGCGCTCGTGCCACAGGGCTACGTTTTCGTAGGCGGTCTGGGCATTGGAGCGAACGACGCGCGCGAGGCCGCTGATCTGCTCGCAGGTGATGGGATTGCGCTTGTGCGGCATGGCAGATGAGCCCTTCTGCTTCTCGGAAAAATACTCTTCGGCTTCGCGGACTTCGGTGCGCTGCAGGTGGCGGATCTCGGTCGCGATCTTGTCGAGCGTAGCGGTGATGATGGCCAGAGTGGAGATGTAGTGCGCGTGCCGGTCGCGCTGCACGACCTGCGTTGCGACAGGAGCAGGCTTCAGTCCGAGCTTTGCGCAGATGCGCTCTTCATGTTCAGGCTTGAGATGCCCGAAGGTGCCGACGGCTCCGGAGAGTTTGCCTATGCGAATCTGCTCCGCCGCAGCGTCGAGACGTGCGAGGTTGCGTTGCATTTCGGCATACCAGTTGAGCAGCTTAAGCCCGAAGGTGGTGGGCTCGGCGTGGACGCCGTGGGTGCGGCCGATGATGGGGGTGTGCTTGAACTCGAGGGCCCGCTTGCGGAGCACTTCGATGAGGCGCAGCAGGTCTTCGCGCAGGATGGCGGATGCTGCCTTGAGCTGCAGAGCCTGGGCGGTGTCGACCACGTCGGTCGAGGTGAGTCCGTAATGCAGCCAGCGCGATTCGGGCCCTACTTTTTCCGCTACCGCAGTGGTGAAGGCAATGACGTCGTGGCGAACTTCGGCCTCGATCTCGTTGATGCGGGCGACGTCGATGGCTCCGCGCTCACGGATGGCCTTTGCGGCTTCTTTCGGAACGATTCCGTCTTCGGCCAGAGTGTCGCTGGCGGCGGCCTCGACCTCCAGCCACATGCGGTATTTGTTTTCGTCGCTCCAGATCTGGCCCATCTTCGGGCGGGTGTAGCGTGCAATCAATTAAGAAATCTCCCTCTTGTGCCGGACTTACCATTCTATCGTTTGCGCATCTTAGAATGGTTGTTACAGAGAAAGGACCTCATGTCAGACGTCATTACAGTCGCAAGTTTTACCGAGCCGCTCGAGGCGGAGATGGCCCGGCTTCGCCTGCAGTCCGCGGGTATCGAAACATTTCTTTCCGGCGAAAATGCCCGCATCCTCGAGCCGGGGCTGGGCCCACTGCAACTCCAGGTTGCTTCGGAAGATGAGGCCGACGCCCGGGCCATTCTGGCCGATCCGGGAACGGATATACCGGCTGGCGCGTCGGCAGCGGAATAAGCCGTCCGAGTGCTGAAGATTCTATCGTAACACGATATATCGTGTTACGATAGAGTTATGGATTCCATTACCGAACGGTCGTCGTCGCCATCCTCCCGGAAGGGCGCCGGCGACTTTAACCGCGCCGACTTCCAGCGTCTCGCCGAATTTCGCTTTCAGCTGCGTCGCTTTCTGCACTTCAGCAATGTGGCCGCCGAAGAGGCAGGCTTGCGGCCGCAGCAGTATCAACTGCTGCAGTGCGTCAGCGGCATGCCGGATGAGCTAGAACCCACCATTGCGCAGGTGGCGGCACGCATGCTGCTCAAGCACAACAGCGCTGTCGAGCTGGTGGACCGCACGATTGAGCAGGGATTTCTCCGGCGGACGCCGGACCCGACGGATCACCGCCGCATTCTTCTGCGCCTGACGGCGGAAGGTGAACGCGTGATGGCGTCGCTGGCTGCCTATCATCTCGAGGAGCTGGAGCAGGCTGGACCTGAGCTGATTCGGGCGCTGAAGCGCGTGCTGCTGATGAAGGCTGAGTCGTCGCGTGGCAGCGGGAGGAAAGCGTCGTGAAGATGGCTGCCGAATCCAACTCCGCTGGCCGCTCCCATCTGCGTGACTTCAATGCCGATTCGCGAATGCTCATTCTGAGCTCTCTCGCCCTGGTGTTGGGGCTGGCCGGCGCTGTCCTTGCGTACTTCCTGCTGCACCTCATTTATCTGGCGACCAACCTGTTCTACTTCCATCGTTTCGGATGGCAGTTCGTGTCGCCGGCAGACAATCATCTCCACTGGCTGGCGGTTTTCGTGCCGATTGTCGGTGGACTCTTGATTGGGGTGATGGCGCGTTACGGCTCGGACAAGATTCGGGGTCACGGAATGCCGGAGGCCATCGAAGCGATCCTGATTCACGGCGCGAAGGTGGACGCACGGGTAGCCTTCTTCAAGCCTCTGTCGGCGGCGATTGCGATTGGATCGGGAGGACCGTTCGGAGCGGAAGGGCCGATCATCATGACGGCAGGCTCAGTCGGCTCTCTGTTCGCGCAGATGTTTCATCTGAGCGACGCCGAGCGCTCGACGCTGCTCGTGGCCGGGGCAGCAGCGGGGATGGCCGGAGTTTTCTCCACGCCGTTGGCGGCTATCCTGCTCGCGGTCGAACTGCTGCTCTTCGAATGGCGGCCCCGCTCGCTGGTTCCCGTGGCCGTGGCGGCGACGACTGCCGGAGCATTACGCCGCTTCTTCCTGGGCGCCGGTCCGCTGTTTCCCATGCCTGCCATTGCCGGCAGTGTCAGCCCACGCGCAGTCCTAGCAGCTCTGGCGATGGGCGTGGTTGCGGGTGCGCTGGCCCTGCTGCTCAGCCGCGCGGTTTACACGAGCGAAGACCTCTTCGAGAATCATCTGCCGGTTCACTGGATGTGGTGGCCGGCCGTTGGCGGCGTGGTGATCGGCGTCGGCGGCCTGATCTTTCCTCGGGCGCTCGGCACGGGGTATGACGTGATTGCGTCGCTGATTGGCGGAAATACAACCTGGCATCTCATCCTTGGCGTGCTCATCGTGAAGAGCATCATCTGGTCCTTCTCGCTGGGGTCGGGGACATCGGGAGGCATTCTTGCGCCGCTGCTGATGATCGGCGGCGCGCTGGGTGCGCTGCTTACGCCGGGGCTGCCGGCCCTAGGGACCGGCGGATGGGCGCTGGTGGGCATGGCGGCGGTGCTTTCGGGCGCGATCGGCTGTCCGCTGACCGCAACGGTGCTGGCCATGGAACTGACGCACAACTACAGCCTGATCCTGCCCTTGCTGGCGGCATCGTTCGCTGCCCACGGGCTTACGGTACTGCTGCAGCGGAGGTCGATCCTGACGGAGAGGCTGAGCCGCAGAGGGCATCACCTGAGCCGCGAATATTCGGTGGATCCGCTGGAAGCGATGACGGTGTCGCAGGTGATGTCGATGAGCGCAGGCGATGCTGCGGATATGTGGGCTGGAGACTCCGCAGCGGATGCACAGGTGGCGCAGCCCGACGAGACGCTGCGCTCTGTGGTTGAGCGCATGGCGGCGGCCCATGTCTTTGAAGCCTATGTGAGAGAGCCGGGGACTGCGAAGATGCTGGGAAGAATCACGCTGCAGGACATGCTGCACGCCCGCAATCGCTCATGGAAGAGGGAAAGCGTACGCGAACGCGTGCGCAGGCTGCCCTTCTCGGGTCCGGTGAACCGGCAGGCGGAGACCTCGATAGAGCAGATTTCCTGAGAACGGTGTCGCTTGTGGAGCTAGATGCGAGGGACGAGACCTAGCCGTTCGGCCATCTCTTCGTAGAGAAAGCCCCGGCCGGGCCGGTAGGGCTGCACCCATTCACCATCAATGACGAACTGCGGGATGGCGCGCTTGCCCACGTGCCGGAGCAGTTCAGCTGCCGCGCCCGGTGTCGACTCGATGTCGACCTCGGTGTAGGAGAGGCCGTGCTTCTCGAGGAAGCGCTTTGCCTCGCGGCAGTCGCGGCACCACGACGCGGAGTAGACGGTTATCTCCATTGCTTTCATGATAAATGCGTGCTCTTCGCGGACGGTTGCCCAAAGTGTCGGTACTGTGCTTATTCGGTGGGAGGGTGAGGCACTTCTATTCGAGTTTGAAGATCACGTTGATCGTGGTTTCCACCTCCACGGGGTCTCCGTTGAGCTTGTAAGGCTGGTATCGGGCCTGCACGATGGCGTTCATTGCCGCAGCTGCCAGGATGAGCGGACCGCTGACCACGTGGGCATGCTCCACCACACCTTCCTTCGAGATGGTCGCTTCCACTACGACCGTTCCCTGAATGCGCGCCTGTTGGGCGATGGCGGGATAGACGGGCCGGATGGGTGCGATCAACCGACCTTCCGCGATTCCCGCAGAGATGCGCAGCGGGCCTGGACGGGGTTTTGGCTCGGGTTTGATAACCGGCGGCGGGGGTGGGGTGCCCAGTCCGTGCAGCGGGTCGATATTGCCTGGCCCGGATCGGTTTTCTGCGCTGATGTCGATGGGGCCGGGCACCCTGTCGTCGACCATTGCCGCATGGCGGGGAATGACTGGTGGGGCGGTGAGAGCGTCCAGTGGTGCCGGGCTAGCGGCGCCGGCGGCTGCGGTGTGTGCGGGAATGTCGGGTCGCGTGGGAGGCGGCGGAGGCGCCACGAGCATCATTGTCAGTGCCTGTTTTGGCAATGCTGCGGGGTGGAAGAAGGGAATCAGGATGAGCGCTGACAGGAGCGTTGCCTGCAAAAGAAACGAGCCGATCGCGAACCATTTGCTGCGCGTGCGGATGCGTTCCGTGGATTCAACCAGACTGTCTTCGAACATGGGTCTCTCCCAACTAAAAAGTTGAGAGAGCGAGACACCTGCCTGAATAGACACCGCTGTGCGGCTGTGGTTCCCGGGGATCGCCGGTTATGATGCGAGGATGACTGCGGACGAGATCAAGAAGCTGCTCAACCTTACGCCTCATCCTTGCGAAGGCGGGTGGTTTCGCCAGAGCTGGCGATCCGAGGAGATGATTCCGCACTCAGTGCTGCCCCCATGGTATTCTGGCGAACGCGCTGCGGGGACGTGCATCTATTACCTTCTCGAGCCCGAAACGTTTTCAGAGATGCACCGGCTTGCCTCGGACGAGATATTCCACTTCTATTACGGAGATCCGGTGGAGATGCTCCAGCTGCTGCCGGACGGTTCGGGCCGCACCGTTGTTCTGGGAAACGATCTCGCGCGGGGGCAGAATCCGCAGGTCATTGTTGCGAAAAATGTCTGGCAGGGTTCCCGACTCGTTCCGGGAGGGCAGGTTGCGCTGCTTGGCTGCTCTGTCAGCCCGGGCTTCGACTACGCGGACTACGAAACGGGCCAACGCGATGCGCTGGTGCGCGACTATGGGAGGTTTTCTGAATTGATCGCAGCGCTCACCCGGCACTAATCGCGGTTATCACTTCTCCGGTTGCGGAAGAATTCCCGCAGCAAGGTGCCGCATTCCTCGTCGAGTACGCCTGACGTCACGGCCATCTGGTGATTCAAACGTGGATGGTTGAGCACCTGGAGAACGGAACCGGCCGCGCCAGCCTTGGGATCGGCGGCTCCGTAGACAAGGCGCTCGAGGCGTGCGTGAATCATCGCTCCGGCACACATGGCGCAGGGCTCCAGAGTGACGAAGAGCTGGCATTCGAGCAGGCGGTAATTTCCAACAGCTCGCGCGGCGGCGCGCATGGCAACGATCTCGGCGTGAGCTGTCGGGTCGGTGTCGCGCAGAACACGATTCTGCCCCCGCCCGACGATTTCGCCGTCGAGGGCGGCGATGGCTCCGATGGGAACTTCGCCGGCATCGGCGGCCGCCTGCGCTTCGGCAAGGGCCTCGCGCATGTGCGCTATGTCTGCGTTCATGTCTTGTGCTGTCTTACCGTCCGGCCTCGACCCACCGCCGGAAGACGCCGATGATCTGCTCCAGCTTACGCGGATCGCCCGATCCCTCGAAGCATTCGCCTGCGATGGAGCAGGCCAGCCAGCCGCCGCCCCGTGTGTCGAGGCGCAACTGCTGCGGGCGGGCGTTCACTGCCGAGGTTCCGGCGAGGTTAATGGTCAGCTGCCAGCCGGGTTTTTCGACGGGGTCCGGGTTGTCGAGAGACCGCGGATTGGCGAGGGACTCGGGGCTTTCAAGAGGCTCAAGGCGCATGCCATGGCGATGCTCCCACACTCCATTGCACTGCTGCTGGTACCAGTTATCCAGCCACTCCAGATCATTCGTCGGCATCGAAAGGGCTCCACGCTACACCGGTTGCTGTTGCGTCATGCAGTGCAGCGCGCCCAGCCCCCAGATAAAGTCACCACAATGTATCCCCGTAACTTTGCGGTCGGGGAAGATTTCTGCCAGCAAGTTCAGGGCCTTGCGGTCGTTCGGATCGTTGAAGGTTGGCACAAGCACCAGTCCGTTGGCAATGTAAAAGTTGCCGTAGCTGGCGGGCAGGCGGCGTCCGTGGAAAAAGACCGGTGCCGGCATGGGCAGCTCGATAATTTCGAAGGGCATGCCGTCGGCGTTTCTGGCGGAGCGGAGGCGATCGAGGTTTTCGGCGAGGGGATCGTGGTTCTCGTCGTCGCGATTCGATTCCGTCACGGTAACGATCCGGTTCTGCGCGACAAAGCGGGTGATGTCGTCGACGTGGCCGTGCGTGTCGTCGCCGGCGATGCCGCGATTGAGCCAGATCACCTGCTCGATACCGAGATAGTCGCGGAAGACGGACTCGAGATCGGCGCGGCTCAGGCCGGGATTGCGCTGTTGTACCTCGCTCAGCAGGCACTCCTCGGTCGTGAGCAGAACACCGGCGCCATTCGTGTCGATAGAGCCGCCTTCGAGGACCACGCGATGCTGGTGGACTGTCGGTGTCCATTCCGGCAGTTGCAGCAGGCCGGCGACGTGGGTCGGGACCTGATCGTCGAGTTGCCAGTTGTCGTACTTGGCCCAGGCGTTGAATTTCCAATTGGTGATAGCCGTCTGGCCCTGGGCGTTCCTGACGAAGATCGGGCCCGAATCCCGCGTCCACACGCGATTGGTGGGCCAGTGATGAAAATGCACGCGATGGAGATTGGCTCGAGTGCGGGCAAGCGTGTTGCGCGCGCGTTTCTCGGCGGCCGCGTCATTGACGAGGATGTGAACCTCCTCGACAGCCGAGAGATGGCGGACGATATCGGCGTAGACCCAGGGTATGGTCTGGAATTTGCCCGGCCAGTCTTCAGAGTTGTGCGGCCACGCGATCCAGGTCGCGGCGTGCTCCGCCCATTCTGCGGGCATGCGAAAGCCGAGGTCTTTTGGCGTGCCCTCGGGATGGCCTGGCGCGGTCATTTGCCTTCGTCCCTGCCTTTGCTCCAGGGCTCGTCAAGGAAGCGGTGAACGATGGGCTGGTAGGCATCGA
>CAWAYO010000056.1:0-7107 GCA_963786085.1 uncultured Acidobacteriaceae bacterium | reverse complement strand
GCACGCCATTCACGTCGGCCACTCGACCGGTGGCGGTGAGGTGACGCGCTATCTGGGGCGGCATGGCGAAAGCCGGGTGTCCAAGGCAGCGCTGATCAGCGCGGTGCCGCCGCTCATGGTGAAGACGGAGGCCAACCCGCTCGGGCTGCCCAAGGAAGCATTTGATCGCCTGCAGGCACAACTCGCAGCTAATCGGTCACAGTTCTATCGTGACCTGCCGGTCGGGCCCTTCTATGGCTACAACCGGCCGGGCGCGAAGGCCTCGGAGGCCGTCGTTCAAAATTGGTGGCGACAGGGCATGATGGGGGGAGCCAAAGCGCACTATGACGGCATCGTGGCCTTTTCCCAGACCGACTTCACAGAAGACCTCAAGAAGATCACCATTCCGGTGTTGGTGATGCATAGCGAAGAAGATCAGATCGTTCCCTATGTCGCCTCCGGGCCGCTGTCGGCGAAGTTGTTGAAGAACGGAATCCTGAAAACCTATAAGGACTTCCCACACGGCATGCCCACTACGCAAGCGGACACGATCAATGCCGACCTGTTGGCGTTCCTCAGAGGATAAGAATATTGCCTTGCCTGTCAAAGTGGCAAGTAGCCATCTGCGCCAAAAATGGCTGGCGCGATGTCACAAACAGATCGGCATCTGTCGTGTGAGACGTTAACAGGTCAAACGGATTCGCGGGCTAAAGAAAGCTCCAAAGCGCGAGTAATAACACGACCTTGTCTTCAATAAAGCATCGGGTGGGATAGACTCCAAGGACTTCGAGTTAAGCCGCCGTTCGTCGTCGCATCTTCAGCCTAGGAAGCAACCCTTCCAGGAAATCCCAGACAACTACGGTGATTGTGATACCGAGGAGATTTGGGGACTGCAGCCCCTTTACAACGCTCGCAAATGCAGCCGGTAGACTGACAAGGTAAATCGCCTTATGAATAACGATACGGCGGGCCCGTGTGAAGTCCTGTGTGGTTCCCGGATCACGGCCAAATCGGAAGTTGCCCCGATCGCTCCAGTCAGGGGGTTAGTTGCGACTCCTAGTAACGCCTAAGCACAGTGTCCAGGCTGTTAAAAAAGAATGTCGTGATTGTTCGACCGGTATTTTTAAACAGAGATAGGTGAGAAGATTGCCTTGCTAAGCGGAGGCATCTCTTCTTATGGGTTACATCCAGGGCGAGGGACGAAGTCAAGCGACATTGTTTCCTGTGGTCCTGGACGACTTTGTGCCAGCAGATCACGTTTGCCGCGTGATTGATGCGTTCGTCGAAAAGCTTGCGATGTCGGAGCTTGGCTTCGAGCGTGCTCAGGCCCGCTGAGACAGGACGACCTGGCTACGATCCGCGCGATTCGTTGAAGTTGTATCTGTATGGCTACCTGAACCAGATCCGCTCGTCGCGGCGCTTGGAAGCTGAGTGCCGCCGAAATGTCGAGTTGATGTGGCTTCTAGGACGCTTGTATCCGGACCATAAGAGTATCGCGGAGTTCCGTCGGATGCACCGCGATGCAGTTACGGCAGCAGGTACAGAACTAGTCCGCTTTGCACGCAGCTGCGGTCTAATCCGTGGTGAGTGGATCGCCATCGATGGCACAAAGTTTCGCGCTGTGGCGAGCATTGACAGCACTCGCGAACGACTCGCTTTACAACGCTATCTCGACAGCATCGAGAAAGCAGATGAAGAACAACAAGCAAGCATCGATCCGTCTGCCGTGCAGACGGCGCTCGAGAAGCTAAAGCAGCATCCCGAACCTGAGGCTGGTTTTATGTTGGTACGTCAGACCGCTTTGCCGGCGTACAACGTCCAGACTGCCGTCGACGCGGAACATGCCTTGATCGTAGCGCACGCCGTGGTACTTGATGCAGCTGATAGCCGTTGCCTCCGACCAATGGCGGAGGCTGCAAAGAGAGCAATTGGGATAGATCGTTTCCAAATAGTGGCGGACGCCGGCTACTCCAATGGAGAACAGGTCGCTCACTGCGAAGTGGCGGGCATGATCCCGCACGTTCCCGTCATGCGCACCGTCAACAATCAGGGCGATGGCAGCTTGTTCGGACGGACGGACTTCCGCTATGAACCTGATACCGATACCTATGTCTGCCCTGGCAACAAGAGGCTGCTGCGCAAGAACACCAATCATAAAGACCGTTACATCATGTACAGGGCTTCGGCTGGCGACTGCGGCGCCTGTTCGCTGAAGTCCCGCTGCACCCAGGCTCCGAGACGTGGCTTGTCTCGACACCTGTATGAAGATGCGTTGAACCGGATGCAAGAGCGGCTGACACCAGAAGCGATGAGACTGCGTCGATGCACTGTTGAGCATCCCTTCGCGACGATCAAGTACCGCATCTTCGGGCATCCACGTCTGCTGATGCGCGGGTTGTCCGGTGCAAGGGTCGAAATCGGCCTCGCAACGATGGCATACAACCTCAAGCGCATCACAAACGTGCTCGGCGCAACCAAACTGACGGAAGCGCTGCATCACGCCTGATAGACCGCAGCGACGGAACGCACGATCTCAAATCCTGAGTGCGTCAACAAGCGCATTTGCGTCCCTCTACCATCTCCTGAACTGAGTTTCGTAACGACCTCGACTTTCGCCCCAGTGGGGCCTGCGATATGGCTGCAGAGATCATAGGTCCATCTGTCCTTGCGCTCGCGGTGAGTTGCCTCTTTAATTTCCTGATTAATATGGGAATCGTTTTTGGGTGCCGTTGCTTGTGATAGACGGCCGCCGTATCCACAGTCCAGTCCACACCCGCTATGGGACGCGTGGTTAATTCCTCGTCAAGCGCTGTACCTTCTCGAATAAGCGTGAAACCATGTCCGTCTTTTACGAGCGCCTGCATTTCGAAAGGATGAGAGGCATGCGAGTACTCTTCGATCTCGATTCCGATCTCAGCCAGAAGCTCCAGGAGGCGGATGTGTGCGTCCGGATGACGGGTAGGGTGGTAAAGAACTCCGAGATTGTCCTGCAAATCCGCTGGCTGCAGCGTAGGTTTGCTTGCCAGGGGATGATCCCGCCGGAGACAGATAACGAGTCGGTCTCGGCATAGCTCTTCGATGTGCAAATCCGGATGTCTCAAAGGAAGGGTGACCAGCGCGGCATCGACCATTCCACCTGCAATCTCTTCGGCGAGTTGGGCTGTGTCACCATGGGTCGGTCGGATCGAGCATGTCGGCAGAATTTCCTTATGCATCTGACACAACCGACGAAATAAATTCGGATCGACCAGAGGAGAAGACCCGAATCGCATCGTGCCAATTTCACCCCGCTCGATCGCGATGAGAGCATCGATTACCTCGTCGCGTGTATCGAGCAGCAATCGGGCCAGTGAGATAAATGCGAGGCCGGTTTCCGTGGGTCGGATACCTCCATTTCTTGTCCTTCTGAAGAGGCGAACGGAAGCGTATTCCTGGAACTGGCGGGCCTGGACTGTCAAATTGGGCTGGGAGGTATGCAATTCTTCCGCGGCAATGCGAAAACCTTGTTTTTCCAGGATGGCAAGCAGATAACGAAAGTGTCGAAATTCGGCCCAATCATGCATAGCGCAATGGTCGACAAGAGAGACGAGAGTTTCACTGCGTTACTAAGTTTGGACAGCAGGATGAGTGGCTACTTTCTTGTGGAAATCTTGGCAGGAAGATGGAGACGATGCAACCAAAACGGTGCATTTGGCCAAATTTACTTTAGCCAAATTTCGGTTAGATTCTCTAACGCCTGCAACTAACGCAACCGATGCTTAGGCGCCGGTCTTCTCGGGGAATAATCCGGGCATCCACCGGTTGGCCAGGGCGGCGGGAAAGACTAAGCGCAGCGGCGCGCGCGGGCTGTCGGATTCCAACACACCGCGGTCCACGAGTGCTGATACGATCCTGCGCGCCTGGCGCGCGCCCGTGCCCAGAACGGTATCGGCATCTCCGCGCGGCAATTCGCCACGATAGAGAATCGCCTCGAGAAGGGTGCCGGACTTGGGCGGAAGCCTATTGAGGCGGCTTTCCTCCTCGGCCCAGAGCAGAATGCGCGTCCGCAGCTGATCCGGCTGCATCAGTCCTTCCATAAAAGTGACTTGGTCGATGCAGGTCGTCAGGAAAAACTGCGTGAATGCGGCTAAGGCCTCCTCGCTGAGCGAGCCGCGGCCGTCGAGGTCGTTGCGCCGCGGCAGATCGCAGTTCGCGAGAAGCTCCTTGTATCTTTCAACACTACGCGCGAGACCGCGGGCAACGGACCAGACCGCGCCGGTATCGAGCAGGGTAAGCAACATGGCATGTGACATGAGACGGGCAACGCGGCCGTTCCCGTCGAGGAAGGGATGTATCCACAGGAGCCGGTGATGGGCGGCTGCAACTGCGATGATCGAATCGGTTTTTCCGGTGGTGCCGTAGACCTGCGCGAATCGCTGCAGAAAACGGGGAACTGCGCCGGGACTGATGGCGACGTGATCGCCAACCTGAACATCCCTGGTTCGCAGCCCGCCGGGAACGACGCGTTCGCGCTGCTTCGTGTGCGGATCCTCGACCCAGAGAAGATCGTCGGGGAGCATTTCACAGAAGCGACGGTGGATTTCGCGGATGCCTTGGGTGCTGGAGGGACGAATCGTAACCAGACCTCCCTCGTCGATCCACTTCTGCACGGCGATATGTGCCTTGGCCTCGAGCTGCAGGTCGCGCTTGCGAGTGTCGCCGCTATAGTCATTCTTCAAAGCTCGTTCAATATCGATGGGATGGGTATCGTGTCCCTCGATGAGGTTGGAGTAATAGCAGTTCATCGCCCGCACGAGGGTAGCCAGGGAACCAAGAATGCTTGCCGGAAGGCTGCGCCGGAAGCCGGCCGATTTCTGTGTTAGGTCCAGGGCCAGGTCAAGGAGTTCGGTGCGGTGGCGCGACCCTTCAGCCACCAGCATTGGTTCCATGAGGGTGGGATTTTCGCCTCGATCCTGGAGTTTTACGTCCGCTTTCATGTCCGCTTATATGACCGGTATTTTTTCTCTATAAGTATATATTTATCAATAAAATAATTCCAGCTAACTCTGAATTATGACCACCAAAATGTCCGCTTCGATGTCCACTACTACTTTCTAGAATTTTACTCCCCTACTTCCAGCCCTGTTCAGGCGTTTTCACCCCAGCTGCGGCTTCGCCGTCACCAGACAAGAGGTCGTGCAGGAATGAAAGTCATAGCGATGCGTAGAGCATGTGCGCGACAGCCCTCAACAGAGGATCGATCATATTCCTTGCATTCGGGCAAACGCTCAGAGATCCAGCCCAAATTCGACGCGTGGATCTCTTTCGATGGCCGCCGCTCCCGGCGGAGGTCTTGAGGTGGCACGAAGCTGATAACTGCTATTTATCACCCGATAAATAAGAGGTATTAGACAGACACTCAATTCCCGGGACACGCTAGACGACATCCGCATCGCGCGATGCCATCCCGTACGCGAGGAGAGAACTATGCCTCTGAGTGCCGTTATTGAGCGTATGCCTGACCGAGATCCATTGCTAACGGCCGACGATGTGGCACATCGTCTCAATGTCAGCACCGATTGGGTATGGGATCACTCATCCCGAAAGGCGCCCTATCTTCCCGTCATCCGCATCGGCGATGGCACACTCCGGTATCGTGCCAGTGAGATCGAAGAGTTCGTCAATGAACGCGAACGCCTCTCCGCCTTACGCCGAAAACGCCGGTAGAATAAGCGTGCCCGCTTGTTTTCCCCCACAGAACTGAGGAACACATGGGCAAGTCGCACCAGAAAGGATGGGTTTTGGTACGGGGCAAGAAGTGGTACGGCTATTTCCGGCGTATCATGCTCGACCCCAAAACAAATCAATCGAGGACGGCCTCGACTCCGATCGCGCTCGGTCTGAAATCGGAAATGACCAAGTCAGAGGCGAGAGAGAAATTGGCGAGTGAGATCGTCCGCCTTAGTGGGCAGGCCACCGAAGACGGCATCGTGAAGAATGGTACCGTTACCTTCGGCTGGTTTGTCCGCACCCGTTATCTGCCGCTCAAAGAGGCGGACTGGAGAGAAGAGACAGCCAAGGTCAAGCGATACCTGATCCAGGCTGATCTCATGGACGAGTTCGAAGAGATCCGCTTGGAAAACTTTGACAAGTTCACTCTGCAGAACCATCTCAACAAGCTGGCCAAAACCAATTCTCGGGACAGAGTTTTGCAGATTCGCTCTTACATGCGGGCCATCTTTGCCGAGGCAGTCGATCAGGACTTCCTCTCCAGGGATCCTGCGCGCATGGTGAAGGTCCCCGCGAACCTGCGCGAGGTCGATAAAACGACTTTGACGTGGGATCAGTTGCGCGCGGCATTGGCGAAGCTGGGGGATTTAAGTTTGCGTGATTGGATTCTGATGAAGCTCGATATGTCCAATGCTCTTCGGCCCAGCGAACTGTTTCCGCTGCGCTGGCGGTGCTTCGACGAGGACAAACAAACCCTCGACATTCAGGAGACGATCTACAAGGGCAAGATCCGCCCCTTCGGCAAAACAAAGGCAAGTCTTACCAGGGTTCCGATTGCCAGCCAATTGGCCATAGAGCTGATCGAATGGCGTGCGGAACTCAGGAAGAAACGCAAGGACACATCTCCGGATGCGTTCATGTTTCCGGGCCGATTTGGCGGACCGATGGATTCGAGCAACTATCGCCATCGTGTTCTGCACAAGCTGGCCGAGGAGTTGGAGCTACCGAAGCTGACCTTCCAGGTCATCCGCCGTACCATCGCCACGCTTGGCAAGACGAAAGGTCACGTCAAGGATATTCAGGGGATGATGCGGCACTCGAAAGCCTCAACAACGACGGATGTCTACATGCAGTCGCTCGAACCCGAGGTCCGCATAGCCATTAACTCGATTCACGATGAGCTGATGCGCGGCGCAACGTCAGGTCCTGGACCTCGCGGATCTGCGCGTAAGTCTGTCGGAGCGAACGTTGGAAGCGAGAATCTTCTCTTCCAGCGACGCTCAGTTCGGACTCACGCAGTGATCTCTGGGCAATTGGACACCGTGAAGCAGAGGCCCGTTCGAGGTGTGGTTTTGGAATTTGCTACAAAGATGCTACAAACTCGCGAAAAGGAGGAACTTCCAAATTGTTGAGCTGATT
>CAWAYO010000055.1:0-6542 GCA_963786085.1 uncultured Acidobacteriaceae bacterium | reverse complement strand
GGCAACCGATGACCGGGCCGCAGTATCCAAGCGGCCTCTTGCTTGTCGCGCATTTCTCCGCGCCTATCGCACCGAAATCCTGATTCCACTTGCGCCGAGGCATCCGTGCGCATCCCACTAGTGTTCGACTTACTTCTCAAAACCCAAGGGAGCACTCTGATGAAGATGGAAACACTGCGCGCGTTATACATCGAAGAACTGAAGGATCTGTACTCTGCGGAGACGCAGATCACCAAGGCTCTTCCCAAGCTGGTCGAGGCTGCCACTAATTCCGCATTGCGGCAGGCTTTCGAAAGCCACCTGGAAGAAACCAGGAACCACGTAACACGTCTGGAGCAGATCTTTGCGGGATTGGACGAGAGTCCCAAAGGCAAGACCTGCGAAGGAATGAAGGGTCTGCTCAAGGAAGGCGATGAGCGGGCAGGCGAAAAAGGCGATGCGGATGTGCTGGATGCGGGCATCATTTCGGCTGCGCAACGGGTGGAGCATTACGAGATCGCAGGTTATGGCTCAGCTCGGACGTATGCCGAGCTACTCGGCGAAAAAGAGGCGGTACGCCTGTTGAGCGAGACGCTGGAAGAAGAGAAAGCGGCGGATACCAAGCTCACCCAGGTTGCCAGAAGGATCAACGTTGAGGCGAAGGCTGCATAGCAAGCCGAGGCGCCGTGTGCGGACACGAAACTCCTTCGTGTCCGCACAAAATCTTCAAGCGGCAAGCAAACCCTGATTGGGCGCCGTCATCCCAAATGCAGCCGGAAGGATAGCACGTACCCGGCGACGAAAGAGGTTCCCATGTTTCTCATTATTGCGCTGGTGCTGTTTCTTGCTTGGATCGGCGGCTTTGTTGTCTTTCACACCGCAGGCTTTCTCATTCACCTGCTGCTGTTGTTTGCGGTGATCTCGATCATCTTCCACTTTCTTCGCGGAAGGTCGTCGACGGTTTAGACACTGGCAATGTTTGGTGGGGACAGCGGTGTGAGGCGCCGCGCTGCTTGTGCGGCGCCCATCCGGCGGAGGGTTCACTCGTGATAATGGAGAAGGCTGAAGACATCGTAGTCTGCAAACTTTTCGCGGCCCTTGAGAAAGTCAAGCTCAACGGCAAAGGCAAGGCCCGCAATTTGTCCCCCAAGCTGTTGCACAAGCTTTACGGTCGCCTCCATCGTCCCGCCCGTCGCCAGCAGGTCGTCTACCAGGACAACGTTCTGACCCGGCTCGATGGCGTCCAGGTGAATTTCGAGCGAGTCCGACCCATACTCCAAGTCATAGGTAACGCGGGCCGTCGGAGCCGGCAATTTGCGCGGCTTGCGGACGGGAACGAAGCCGGCATTTAGACGATAGGCGAGCGCCGGGCCGAAGATGAATCCGCGCGCCTCGATCCCCAGCACCAAGTCCACATCCCTTCCGATGTAGTGCGCTGCCAGCGCGTCGATGAGCTCGGCGAATCCTTTTTTGTCCCTGAGCAGCGTGGTTATGTCGTAGAAGAGAATCCCTGGCTTGGGAAAATCCGGAACGGTGCGGACGAGCTCCTTCAACGGGTCACAATTGATGGGTGTGTGCTGGATGAGTTTCGTGGACAATGTGGAACTCCTTGTGACGTAGCTTTGGTGACGGAAGCCCTACCAGGCTCCTTCTATCTCAAATGATCCGAGCGATACAGCCTCGCTCTCGGCGAGTTCGTGTTCAACGACGGCGTCTACCCGGCTCCCGCGCGATCCTTTTTGCAAGGCGCTCTGCAACTCGGCCAACACTTCAGGTTCGCCCGCGGCAACAACTTCAACATGTCCGTCGTCGGTATTGCGCACCCAGCCCCTGAGGCCCAGTGTGGCCGCCTCACGGTGAACATACCAGCGGAAGCCGACGCCCTGTACGCGTCCTTTGATGAGGTAATGGCGGACCATGATTGGCAGACTACGACGCGGGGTTAGTTTTGCAGAAGAGCCGGGATGACGGCAAGCGGCACAGGCCTGCTGTGCCACTTGCGAAGCTTATGCGCGGCTGAGGTATGCACCTTCGGCGGTGTCCACGCGGATCTTTTCGCCCTCGTTGATGAACGGCGGCACCTGTACGATCAGGCCGGTTTCGAGCTTGGCCGGCTTGGTGACCGACGAAGCAGTCGCCGATTTCAGTCCGGGCTCGGTTTCGACCACGGTAAGCTCGACGGTCTGCGGCAGTTCGATGCCCACGGGCACTCCATCGAAGAACGACACGGTGATCTGCAGGTTGGCGGTGAGGTATTCGACGGCGTCCCCCAGGGTGTCGTGCTTGAGGTGGGTCTGCTCGTAGTTCTCGGTGTTCATGAAGTAGTAGTCGTCGCCGTCGTTATAGAGAAACTCCATCGGGATTTCATCGACGACTACGCGCTCGATAGGATCGGGCGAGCGGAAGCGGTGCTCGAACATGGCTCCGGTGCGGAGGTTGCGCAGCTTGGCCTGGATAAAGGCGCGCAGGTTGCCGGGTGTGCGGTGCTCGACCGAGAAGACGGCGTGCAGCTCGTTGTTGTGCTTGATGATCATGCCCGGACGCATTTGTGTGGCGGGAATCGCCATAAAAACTAGCTCCTTAAATCGGTTGACTGGGAATTTTGCAACGGATCTTGTCGCTCGACATCTGCGCAGTACAGGGGGCTGCGCAAAATACCTCAACCTCTTGAATTTTAGCAGGGAGAGGGGATTATCCGGGTCGGCCGGCGCTCAACGACCGCCGAAGAGGCGGGAGAAGAACCGGCCGATGCTGTGAAAGAATCCGCCCCCGTTTTCGGCCTTCACCTTGACAGGCTTCTGCACAGGAGAAGGAGCCGGAGTCGGTGTCGGCTCTGCGGGTGAAGGTTGTACCGGTGTCGCCGCCGGAGGAGTGGCTTCGGTCGCAGCGGCTTCCGGCGGAGGGGCGGTGGCCCGGCTGCGCCAGGAGCTGTTGGATTCGGCGTGGCCTTCGCGTCGTAGGTGATCGGAACATCAACCTGGACGTGCGGCGTTCCTGGAGGCACGGCTGGCTGAGTCCGAGGAGCTGGCGGGGGCTTCAGGCCTTCGCTCTCCGCCAGCGGAAACTCCGTATCGGCCGGAGTGGAGGACGGGCCGCCCAACGGTATGGTCGCGGCCGATTCCGCAGGTTTCGTGTCGAGTTGCGCTGGCTTCGCCACGGGCAGTCGACCGGTTTCGCCACGGGCTCTGCAGGCTTCGGCTCAGGCGTGCGGCTGCCGTTTAGCAAGATCCCTGGGGCGGTGCTTGCGACCGCAACCGGGGGCGGCGGCGTGCCGGGCATCCGCAGGGCTCGACTTCGTTGTCGACAACCTGCTGCAGACTGCCGTGCTCGAACATCACCCGCTGATTGGGCTGCACGCGGTAGAGGCCGCCTTCGAACTGGCTGGTCACGGTCACATACGGCGCGTTGGCTCCATGGTTGTCAACGCAGGTGTCGCCTTTCTGGTTGGTGCGAATCTTCAGATCGGCCTGTCCGGGTCCGGAGATGAGAATCCGCAGGTCGGGCGTGAGAAGCACGTCAGAATACTTGCCGGGAGTGTAACTGGCCTCGATGGCTCCGCGGTCGAGGGCGATCATCAGGGCGGAGTCGGCGGCCGGGTCGGTTGAGGAGCTGGCTGACATCTCCTTCGACAGGTGGACTTTCGTTGAGGCGCAGAGGCGCAGCTCGCCGCCGCGGACCAGCGAAACATGAGCCGTCGAGTCCCCGGCAGTAATGGTTCCGTCATTGCCGATGCTGGCCTTGCCGTTCGCGACGGCCAGGGATCCGGAGAGGGAAACGCCTTCGGTTGGCACGTATGCGATGGGTTGCTGCTGGGCAAAGGCGGGGGTTGCGAGGATCAATGCTGCAACTGCAAGAGAACCGCGGAAATACACCCGTTTACAACTCCAGAAAATTCCGAATGAGCCGTTTGCCATCATCAGTGAGCACGCTCTCGGGGTGAAACTGTACACCTTCGACAGGGTAATTGCGATGGCGCAGGCCCATGATGGTGCCGTCGGCAGTACGGGCTGATACTTCCAGCTCGGCAGGAAGGTTTTTCTCCGAGACGATGAGCGAATGGTAACGGGTGCAGGTCATGGGACTGGCGATGCCTGTAAAAACCGTCTTGCCGTCGTGTTCGACTTCGCTCGTCTTGCCGTGCATAAGCTTGGGCGCGCGGACGACCTCTCCACCAAAGGCCGCGCCGATGGCCTGGTGGCCGAGGCATACCCCCAGGATCGGCACCTTGCTCGCAAAGCGCTGGACGAGTTCGATGCTGATGCCGGCTTCCTGTGGAGTGCAGGGGCCGGGCGAAAGCAGGATGCGCTCCGGGGCGAGGGCCTCGACTTCGTCGACACTCAGCTCGTCGTTGCGGCGGATGGTCATCTCCGCGCCCATCTCGCCCATGTACTGGACGAGGTTGTAGGTAAAGGAGTCGTAGTTGTCGAGTACGAAGACCATTGGCGCCTGAATCCAGTGTAACGCTCGGAAAACCGGTTGGCTTGAGGAGACGATTCTAGTTCTCAGGCGGGGCAAGATCCTAAGGAATGAGATAAGCTTCCGGGATTCTTTCGTCCAGGGTCGCGAGGGTTGCCCCATTTGCGCTTGCAAGTTGCGCCAGGTGGCCATGGGTTGTCTGCCTTGCAGCCTTGACCCAGGAAGGAAGATGGGAGATGTCGTGTGTGTCTGAGATAAACGTAAACGGCATGGCCGGAGCCGTTTTCATTCGAAGCAACAACGTCCGTGCCTGAGCGATCGTGAGCCCATAAGCGGGTGCCTGCGCCAGAACCCTGACAAAGCCGAGCTCGGTGATGGAGCAGGTTGCCAGGGCTGGGAACCGTTCCGCCTGCACCCACGAGGCCATGCGGTCGTGAAATTCGTGATGAGCCAGACCAAGCGCAACGAGTGCATTCACGTCGAGCAGATATTTCATGGAAAGCTCGCCAGAATCTCCTCGACGTCTCTGCTGCGCAATGTCGGAGCCTCGCCTCCTGCGCTGAGAACGGGAAGGCCGGTGACGGGATCATCCACAATCCTGGCCTGGCGCGTTCTCTTTTGGCGGGGAGTCAAAACAATGCGATCCGACTCGACATCGATGTCGAGCTGATCGCCTGCACGGATGCCTAGCCTGCGACGCAGCGGTCCCGGAAGCACTACCTGGCCCTTAGTCGAAACCTTGGTCTGCATGGTAAGACCATCTTACCTCAGTTTCCTCTCATCCAAGATGCCGTGCCCGCAACGTCGTCTATGCTCGGCATCCCCTGGCCAGTCCCCAGTGGAGCCCATGTCGGCGCAATCTCTCGCCAGCGTTCCGTCGGTCCCCGCGACGGGGGATGCCGCGGCATCGGACGCGCGGCCATGCGCAAGGCGACCTGGCGGCTGATTCCGCTGATCGCGCTCGGCTACGGCACCGCCTACATGGACCGCGTGAACATCAGCTTTGCATCGCTGCAGATGAACCGCGACCTGCACTTCACGGCTTCGATCTACGGACTGGGCGCGGGGCTGTTTTTTCTGAGCTATGCAGCATGCGAAGTGCCTTCGAACCTGCTGTTATGCCGCTTCGGAGCCCGCCGCTGGCTGTCGCGCATCATGATCACCTGGGGTGTGCTGGCCATCGCCATGATGTTCGTGAAGACGCCGATGCAGTTCTATGTGCTTCGCTTTCTGCTGGGCATGGCGGAGGCGGGCTTCTTTCCCGGTGTCGTCTTCTACCTCATGCAGTGGTTTCCGCCGGAGATGCGGGCCCGCGCCGTCAGCCGTTTCTACGTGTCTCTTCCGCTGAGCTCGGTGGTGATGGGCGCGATCGCGGGTGCATTGTTAAATCTGCAGGGGCGGCTCGGTCTGGCGGGGTGGCAGTGGCTGTTTCTGGTTGAGGGATTGCCTGCGATCCTGCTCGGCGTGATGTTTCTGGTGGGGCTGCCGGATGGTCCGGCGGACGCGAAGTGGCTGACGGGCGACGAGCGGGCGTGGGTTCTGGAGCAGATCCGCGTGGATGCATGTGCAGGCGGTCACACGCACGACGTGGGCCGCGCTCTGCTCGATCCGCGTGTGCTGCAGATCGGAATCGTCTTCCTGTTCATGCTGGGAACGACCTATGCCTATACGTTTTCCGCGCCGGCGATCCTGATCGGACTCACCGGCTGGAGCGCGACGAAGGTGGGATTTCTGATCTCGGTCATGGGCCTGCTGGGCGCGCTGGGGATGATCCTGAACGCGCTGCACTCGGACCGCAGCCGCGAGCGGCACTGGCACGTGGCGATACCGTTCCTCATCATTGCGGCGGGTTTTCTTTTGGGCGGCGTGTCGATGAACGCATGGCTGGCGGTTCCGGCGCTGGCGGCGGTGGTCATCGCCCACTCGTCTTTGCAGGGGCCGCTGCTGTCGATCCCTCCGCTTTTTCTGAAGGGCAAGTCGATGGCCGCGGGGATCGCAGCGATGAACACGCTCGGCATGCTCGGCGGGTTCGTCGGTCCATACTGGATGGGCATCGCGAAGGACCTGACCGGCGACTACCAGCGCGGCCTGCTGACGCTGACCGTTCCCAGCCTGGCGGCTGCGGGAATTGTGCTGTGGATGCGGCG
>CAWAYO010000054.1:0-218169 GCA_963786085.1 uncultured Acidobacteriaceae bacterium | reverse complement strand
CCTTGATCAGATCAGTCAGAGCAGCAATTCTAGCCAAACTCGTCTTTGGCGTTACACTGGCCGGTTTAACACCGTTTCCGGCGATAGGCGCTTTCGCGCAATCGGCGCCATCGCCCTCAGCTCAGCCCAACAGAATCGTTGGAACAGTCTCGTCGGTGGCTGGAAACTCCCTGACAATCAAGTCTGATGCGGGGGTTACCACCACCGTCGATGCGACAGATAGCACGCGGGTGCTTCGCGCGGAGCCGGGTGCGCAAAGCCTGGCAGAGGCAAGTCCTATCCCATTGGCGGATCTGTCTGTTGGCGATCGCGTATTGGTGGCCGTGACGTATGCAACGGAAGGCTCACCCGCTATCGCTACAAGAATCGTTGCCATGAAACAAGGTGACATCGCCCAGCGGCAACAGGCAGAGCAGGCCGATTGGCAACGGCGCGGTGTGGGCGGCATGGTAAAGTCGGTCGACCGGAGCGCCGCAACGGTAACAATTGCCGCGGGCTCGAGGATCTTCGTTATCCACACCATGCCCAAGACAATCTTCCGGCGCTATGATCCGGAATCAATCAAATTCTCCGATGCCAAGCCGTCATCTCTCGACCAGATTCAGCCCGGAGATCAGCTGCGCGCACGCGGCGACCGGAGCCCGGGCAGCAATGATGTCGTCGCCGACGAGGTCATTGCTGGCTCGTTTCGTAATATTGCAGGAACGGTAAACTCCGTTGACGCCGGCGCGAGCACTATCACTGTCACCGATCTGGCTACCAGGAAGCCGGTGGTCATCCGGGTGACCGCCGATTCGCAGATGCACAAGCTTCCAGAGATGGTGGCGCAAGGGTTGGCGGCCCGACTCAAGAATCCCAATGGCGGCGATACCGGCAGCGGAAGTCAGGGCTCTGGCGCATCCACTGGCGCCGCCCAGCCTCCGGGCGGCACTTCAAGACCGAACGCCGGAGGTGGCCAGGGAGGTCAGCGAGGCGATATCTCGCAATTGCTGCAACGGACGCCCACCGTTCAGTTCTCGGATCTCCACAAGGGCGACGCAGTCATGATTGTTGCGACCCAGGGGAACTCGTCTTCCGCTACCGCCGTCACGCTGCTCGCGGGCGTGGAACCTCTTCTCACCGCATCACCGGCCGCAAGTCAGAGCATGTTCTCTGCCTCCTGGAATCTTGGTGGTGGTGGCGCGGCCGATGCCGCCAGCACCCCCTGAACCTGTAATGCTCGTCGTTAGCTTCTGTTGGAGTTTTGGTTGAAATTTATACTTCGCTATTTTTGTCTTCTGTTCGTAGTGTTGTTGTTGCTGACCGGCATCAGGGGATTTGCCCAGGCTAAGGAGGGGTTGATTCGCGGTACTGTTACCGACCCCACTAGTGCCGTGATTCCCGGCGCAATCGTCAACATCACGACTCCTGACGGGCACACCGTTGCATCGGCTGTTTCCGACTCGAGCGGCGCTTACCAGACGCGGAATCTCGCTCCCGGAACTTACATCGTCATCGTCACAGCGCGGGGTTTTGCTCCATCGGCTTCCAAAGCCATTACGATCGCTTCCGGCCAAAGCAAGCAGTTCGACGTCAAACTCGAAATTCAGGTGGAAAAACAGCAGGTGGTCGTCAATGAAGACACACCGACCGTTAGCGTCGACCCCTCGAGCAACGCCAACAGTCTGGTCATTAAAGGCAAGGATCTCGACGCGCTTTCCGACGATCCGGACGAACTGCAGAATGAACTGAACGCGCTCGCCGGACCCGCGGCCGGACCGAACGGTGGCCAAATATATATCGATGGATTTACCGCCGGTCAGTTGCCTCCGAAGTCAGCAATCCGGGAAATACGAATCAACCAGAATCCGTTCTCGGCCGAATACGACAAACTCGGCTACGGCCGAATTGAAATTCTCACCAAGCCTGGCACAGACAAATTTCACGGACAATTCTTCGCTCAGGGCAACGCATCGCAATTTAACACGGGAAATCCCTTCACAAGCGACATTCCCGATTACCACAGCTATCAATTCAACGGCACGGTGAACGGACCCATCAATCGCAGGGCCTCATTCTTTGTCAGCGCTGAACGCCGCAACATTGAGGATGATGGCATCGTGAGCGCCTACCGTCTCGTGGGTGAGATCAACGGTGATTTCGCGAATGGTATCTTCAATAATCCGGCCGACTACAACACCGCGCCATTCAGTGATGCCGTGCTTGCGCCACGCACGCGTACGAATATTAGCCCGCGGGTAGATCTGTCTCTGGGTGAGAGGAACACGCTTAGTGTCCGCTATCAATATTATGACAACGGTGAGCAGAATCAGGGCGTCGGACAGTTTTCTCTTGCTTCGCAGGCATACCACCAGGATTCCAGCGAGAACACCATCCAGATGAGTGACACCCAGGTCATCAGCGACAAGGTGATCAACGAAACGCGTTTCCAGTTTTTACGCGATTTTTCCACGCAGACGCCGGGCACCATTACGCCGCAGGTACAGGTGTCCGGCAACCAGACTTTCGGTGGCAATAGCGAGCAAATAATCAATGATCATTCTCTCCACTTTGAGCTGCAGAATCTCACTGAAATAGCAACAAAATCGCACGCCATCAACTTTGGTGGACGGCTACGCGTCGCCCGTGACGCCAACACCGCCAACTCCAGCTTCAATGGAATTTTCACCTTTGGTGGACACCAGTGCGCAAGCGGCGATACCACGTGTGTCAGTACCGATCCGTCAACAGCGTACGGTAATACCATTCACGGTCTCGGCACTGGTCAAACATGGCAGCAGATTCAAGCCAGCGGCGGCGGACCCAGCCAGTTAAACCTGACCTACGGCAAACCAAGCACGACCGTGAACCTCACAGACGTCGGCTTGTACTATCAGGACGACTGGAAAGTCCTCCAGAACTTTACCTTCAGCTATGGCGTACGCTGGGAATCCCAGGGAGATATCGCCGACAGAAATGACTGGGCTCCCCGTTTCAGCTTTGCCTACGCTTTGGGAAAGCCCAACAAGCCAGCCAAAACCATCATCCGCGGCGGCTACGGTTTCTTCTACGATCGCTTTCCAATCGCCGAAGTTCTGCAGGCAACTCGTCAGAGTGCGAGTGCAGATTCACCTCAGCGGGAGGTCGTCATTCAGAATCCCACCTGCTACCTGCCCAATGGCATCACTGCCGCCGATCTGGTTCAATGCTCACAGGCCGGAAGCACGAGCAGCAAAACAGCCGTCTACCAGATTGCGCCGAATCTGCACGCTGCCACCACCGAGCAGGCAGCAATCGGAGTAGAACGTCAGGTCACCAAGGCCTCCACTGTTTCCGTCACCTATCTCAATTCGCTGGGTAGGCATCAGTTCATCACACGTAATGCGAATGCTCCTTATTCGACAACTTATGATCCCACGGCGCCCAACATCTATCAGTATTACTCCGAGGCCGAGTTCCAGCAGAACCAGGTCATCACCAACTTCAATGCTCGCTTCTCTCCAACTCTGTCAATATTCGGCTTCTACACCCTGAACTTCGCGAATAGCGACACCGGCGGCATCAACACCAATCCTTCGAATTCCGAAAATCTCAAGGCGGATTACGGACGCGCAGGTTTCGATGTCCGCAACCAGATGTTCCTCATGGCTTCGTGGTCCACTCGATGGGGATTGCGCTTCAACCCTTTTATCGTTCTTGCGTCAGGTAAGCCGTTCAATATCACGGTCGGACAGGATCTGAACGGCGACTCATTTTTCAACGATCGCCCCGCTTATGCGCAACCCGGTGACACCGATATTGTCTCCACGTCGTATGGAACGTTCAATCTGAACCCTTCTACAAATCAAGCGCGTATACCCATCAACATCGGCGACGGCCCCACCCTGTTCACGTTCAATCTGCGTGCCACCAAGAGCATCGCCTTCGGGCCTAGGGTCGAGGGGCACTCGGGAGGTGGAGTGTTCATGGGCGGCGGAGGCGGCCGCGGCGGCGGTGGACCGGGCGGAGGACTGGGACCTCGCGGGTTGAGTGGCGGGGGCGGCCGACCGGGCGGTCCTGGCGGTCAGACTGGTGTCAACCGCCGCTATAACCTCAGCTTCAGCGTCCAGGCCTTGAATCTCTTCAACGACATCAATCTTGCGCCGCCGACGGGAACCCTGGGCACGCCCAATTTCGGTAAGTCCAACGCACTAGCCGGACAGATCTATTCATCCGGCTCCGCCAGTCGTCGTATCTTCCTGCAGGCAATTTTCAGCTTTTAGTAACCGAGTCTGAGGTGCGGAGAGGTCCTCAGCGTCCGCACTCTAGATATCGCACTTCAAGCGGGAGGACTTGACTCAAGCCGTCCTGCGGCCTATTCTTGAGACAGTGAGTTTTGTCTCCATTCCGGCTTGTCGTCGTCACGCGTGTTGTTTCACGCTGAGCCGGACTTGTGAGTAGCTGTATTTAGATCACTCTCAGATTCCGCTCAGCCCGCCATTCTGGTGGGCTTTTTCATTTTCCAACAAGAGAGACGCAATGACTGAAACTGCTACTTCCGCAACCAAAGAGACCAAGGCTCAGCGAATCGAGCGCCTCAAGCACGCGAAGAATCCTTGGGAAATATTCGATGAAGTCCGCGCTTTTGCACGCGAGGGGCGGTCAAGTGTCGTTCCCGAGTGGGCCGGTGCCTACTTCAAGTGGTGGGGCATTTACACCCAAGGCGATGGCGTGGGCGCTGTTGGCGGCAAAGGCGGCGAGGGTCTCGCCAGCGACTACTTCATGATGCGGATCGCCATGCCGAACGGGATCGTGACCTCATCCCAGCTGCGCGTAATCGCCGATATCACCAGAACCCACGCGCGCAATCTTGCTGACGTTACCACCCGGCAGAATATCCAGCTTCACTGGCTCACGATCGAGTCGATTCCCGAGATCGTCGACGCTCTGGACCGCATCGGGCTCTCGCCCAAAGGTGCGTGCGGAGACGTTGTGCGTAATGTCACCGGCTGTCCGCTCGCCGGTATTGCTCACGACGAAATTATCGACGCCTCGCCGCTGGCGCAGGAACTGGCCCACGCTCTTGTCGCGAATCCCGAGTTCTACAACCTGCCGCGCAAGTTCAAGATCTCCGCGACCGGTTGCCCGGTTTGGTGCTCCTACCCGGAGATCAACGACGTTGCCTTCACGGCGGTCCGCCGGGGCGATGAAGTCGGCTACACGGTGAGGGTCGGGGGTGGCCTTTCGAGCGATCCTCACCTCGCGGTTAGGCTCAATGCCTTTATCCCGCGCGGAGAAGTTGTCGACGTTGCCCGCACGATCACACGCATCTTCCGAGACCAGCAGGGACTCCGTGAGAGCCGTGACCGGGCGCGCCTGAAGCATCTCTTCACGCGCGAGGATTGGACCTCCGAGAGCTTTCTCCTGGAGATCGAGCGCCGCCTCGGGTACAGGTTCGATCCTGCTCCTCGCGAAATCGCTCCTGAAGACGTTTTGCGTGACCACGTCGGCATTCACCCGCAGAAGCAGGCGGGCTTGAGCTACGTCGGAGCTTCCGTTCTGCGGGGACGTCTTTCAGGAGACCAGCTGGCCGCGGCTGCGGAACTTGCTGAACGCTTCGGCGACGGCCAGCTCCGTACGACGATCATGCAGAATCTGCTCTTCATCAATATTCCGAGCCGAAGAACCAGAGAACTGGCAGGCGAGCTCGAAAAGGTAGCACTGCATGTCGAGGGCTCCACCTTCTGGCGCGGGGCAATTGCCTGCACCGGCACCGAGTTCTGCAAGCTTGCCATTAGCGAGACCAAGGGCTTCACACGGTGGCTCGTTGAGGAGTTGGAAGAACGTCTGCCCGGCTTCGACCAGCAGCTCAAGCTGCACGTAACCGGCTGCCCCAACAGCTGCGGCCAGCACTGGATCGCTGACATTGGCCTGGAAGGCAAGAAGATCAAGCACGAAGGAAAAATGGTGGACGCCTTTTACTTCTGTGTAGGCGGAGCCGTAGGCAAACATGCCGCCATCGGTCGCCCCGTTGGTTATCGTGTTCCTGCCACCGAGGTTCCAGCAGCTCTCGAACGGCTGCTGACCAGTTATCTCGAGGAACGCGAACCAGGCGAGAACCTCCGCTCCTACTTCTCCCGCCACGAAGCGGAAGAGATCCGTGCCCAGTTAGCAGGCGAGACGCTCGCCGCTGTTGACCGTGACGTGCCCGCAATGGCTTACGACGGCGATTAGGGACTTTTATGAGCTTATTGCCTATCTTCGTGAAACTGGCTGGTCGTCCATGCCTCCTTGTGGGAGCGGGTGAGGTCGCGCTGCAGAAAATACCGTCTCTGCTCGCTGCCGAGGCGCGCCTTCGCGTGATTGCGCCTCGCATCAGGCCAGAGATCGCCGCGCTGGCAAACGAGGGCCGCATTGAAGTCATCGAGCGCGAATTTACCGACTCTGATCTGAACGAGACCTTCCTTGTGATTGCGGCCACGGACGACCCCGGAGTAAATTCCGCTGTCTATCGCGGGGCTGTCGAGCGCAACATGCTGTGCAACTCCGTCGACGACCCCCCGCACTGCGACTTCTACTTCGGATCCATCGTCAGTCGGGGAGACCTCCAGATCGCCATTTCGACCGCCGGAGAAAGCCCGGCACTGGCACAGCGGCTTCGCCGTGAGATCGACGAGCAATTGCCCGACGATCTGGGCCCGTGGCTGCGCAACCTCGGCGAGCTTCGCCGCGAGGTGATCGCTGCCCAACCGGCCGGGGACGAGCGCAAGCTCCTGCTCCATGCGCTTGCTCAGCGCCGTGTGTGCGACTCTCCGGAATGCCCCGCCCGCAAATTCGCTCTCGAACACAAGGAGGTTCACGCGTGAGATTGCCTGGCAAGGTTTATCTCGTTGGCGCTGGTCCAGGCGATCCCGACCTGCTTACCGTCAAAGCGACTCGCCTACTGGCCACTGCAGAAATCGTTCTCCATGACGATCTTGTACCATCGGCTGTGCTTGCCTTGGCGAATCCGCGCTCGCTCACCGTCAACGTTGGCAAACGGTGCGGAGTGAAGAAGATCACGCAAGCGGACATCAACCAGCTCATGATCGAGAAGGCCTCGCAAGGGGTCTCTATTGTGCGCCTCAAGAGCGGTGATCCGCTGGTGTTCGGCCGCGCCGCCGAAGAAATGGATGCGTTGCGCGAGGCTGGAATTGCCTACGAAGTTGTTCCCGGCATTACTGCTGCTTTCGCTGCGGCTGCCTCGTTGCAGTGCTCACTAACCGACCGGCGCGCTTCATCGAGCATTGTTTTCAGTTCGGGCCATCACGCGACCGGAGGCGCACCCGAAATCTCCGAACCGACGCGCATTGTCTATATGCCCGGTCAGGATTTTTCCGCGTTAGCCGCGGAGTGGGCGGCCGCCGGCGTGCCGTCCAGCCTCCCCTGTGTGGCCATCTCACACGCAGCTCAGCCCGATCAACAGATAACTGTGACTACCTTCGGAAGGCTGCCTTCGACCGATCCAGGTCCGGCGCCGGTGTTGCTGCTGGCTGGCTGGGTGTTCCGCGATGTTCGGGTCGATGCGCCGGAGTTCCAGCCTGTGCTGAATAGCATGATCGAGTCCGGCTTGCCGCTCGAAGCCTGAGGAGCAGCTCAGAACGCGTGCAGCAGGCTATAGAGCAGCACAGCGAGCACGATCAGGCTCACCCAGACATAGAGATGATCGCGCTCGAGTGCGAACCCGACAGCAGCAAGGACCACTCGCGCAACGGGCGTGGCGATCAGCAGAAGCAATCCGAACTGAATGATGCTCCGGGCTCTCCCGTGGAACGCATTGATCACGATCTCCGCAGGTGAGCGCAGCCTTTCTTCGACTCCGGTGAAGTGGCTGTAATCGGGGCGCGGGCCGGTTTCCTGACGGAGGTAGAGCACGCCGCCGATGAGCACGACAGCTGCGGCGAGCAGAACCCCGGCCTGAAGCATGCGTCCAATGGCAATTTCGAGCTTCTGATCTGTTACCTGCATCCCGCCCTCTATAGCTTTCCCGCAATGCTATTGATCATCATCTCCAGCCCAAGAGCGACGATGACTATCGCGAAGATGATACGCAGGAGCTTGACCCGCGCATGAACCAATATTTTCGATCCAATAAGTGAACCGCCGAGGACGCCCAGCATTACCGGCATCGCCAGTCCCGGCGAGATATAGCCGCGGCTGAGATAGATGCCGGCGCTGGCTGCCGCCGTCACCCCGATCATGAAGTTGCTGGTTGTCGTGGATACCTTGAAGGGCAACCGCATAGCCTGGTCCATGGCCAGGACCTTGACCGCGCCCGAGCCGATGCCGAGCAGACCGGAGAGCGATCCAGCCAGAAACATCAAGCTGAAGCCGGCAGGAACGCGCTGGGCGGCGTAAGGTACACCCCCGCCCTCGGCTGGCATGACGCCGTTCATCCGGAGGCGCGCGGCCAGGGCATCGGGCTTGCCGGTTGCCAGCGCGTGCTCCTTGATCCGGATTGATGCGTAAGCGGAGTAGAGCAGCACGACTCCGAAGATGATGCCGATGGCGTGGGTGGGTACCCGGGTGGTGAGCCAGGCTCCGAAGAGGGCGCCAAGCGTGGTTGCAATCTCCAGGAACATGCCGATGCGGATGTTCGAGTAGCCCTCGCGAACGTAGGCGGCGGCCGCTCCCGAAGAGGTGGCGATGACCGAGACGAGCGAGGCTCCGATGGCGTAATGAATATCGACGTGGAAGAGGATGGTGAGGACCGGTACGATGACCACCCCGCCGCCCAGACCGGTGAGCGAGCCGAGCAGGCCGGCGATGATCGAGCTGAGGAATATCCAGAGGGAAAATTCCGGTGTGCTCATGCATGGACAGAGTACAACCTCACACCCTCCCCCTCCCCTAGCGTTTTCAAGCGTATGCGTAACCGTTTGTTTTTATTGCCTTTAGACTGTCAATATCGTAACCGTTTCATTCTAAACGAGAATTTCGGAATCCATTCATTCGACGGCACTTCCCGTCATCTTGTCCGTAACCGTTTCATTCCAAAGGAGTGATGCTGTAACCGTTTCATTTTATTGAGAATATCTCGGATTGAGAGAAGGAAAGGCCCGGATTGGCGGCTCCGGGCCCGGCCGTTCTGGCAGCTTAGTTGGAGGCGGGAGTCTTGCCTTCGAGGATGGCGACGGCGTCCTGAACCACAGGCGCCAGTTTCTTGAAATCGGCGATGAGGGTGACGAACTGCTGGTAGACCTGCGAGTCGGCGGAGAAGTTGAGACCGTTCGCCGTGAGAGCGGATTCCGAGGAGCCGATCAGCGCCTCGACGTCGGCAACGACCGTGGACAGGCCAGAGACGAAAGGCTTCGCAAGCGGCTCTTCAGCCTTGAGGATCTTTTCGATCCGGGCGGCGATGCTTGCCGTTTCCTTGACCGCAGTGGCGAGCCATTTGCCGAAATCCGAGATGCCTACGCCCAACTTCTGAAAGAAATTACTCATTCGAGTTTTCCTTTGAAGCAGATTTGAGGGAATGAGGCTGCCGTGGGGGTGGACACCTCAAACGAAAAAGGGCGCAGCCGAAGCCGCGCCCTTTCACAATTTCCCTATAGTTCTATTTTAGAAGTTTCGCGGATATAGTCGGCCAACTCTTATTGAGCCTATGTTTCTGCATCCATAAGGATTATGCGCTGGAGACGGCGTGTCGCTCTTGACAGCGATTTACCCTGACAGGACGGTCGGGCACTCCACCGAGGAAGCACGGGATGAACTGCAAACAGGCGGGCAAAATCCGCATTGGCGTTTCCGGGTGGAGATATGCGCCGTGGCGCGGCGTGTTCTATCCGGCCAAGCTGACGCAGAAAAAGGAGTTGCATTACTGCGGGCAAGTGTTTCCGACGGTCGAGATCAACGGCAGCTTCTACTCATTGCAAAGGCCGACGAGCTATCAGCTCTGGCGAGAGGAGACGCCGGAAGATTTCGTCTTTGCCGTGAAGGGATCACGCTTCATCACGCACATGCTGAAGCTGCGCAACGTGGAGATTGCGCTGGCGAACTTCTTCGCCTCCGGCCTGCTGGCGCTCGGGCCGAAGCTGGGGCCGATCCTGTGGCAGATTCCGCCGAGCTTCAGCTTTCGGCCGGATGTGCTGGAGGGCTTCTTCAAACTGCTGCCGCGGACGATGCAGCAGGGTGCCGATCTGGCCACCGGCCATGATGTGCGACTGGCGGGTCGGGCATTTGTCGAGCCGGAAATGGATGGGCCGCTTCGGCACGCTATCGAGATCCGGCACCAGAGCTTCGTATGCGAAGAATTCATCGCGCTGCTGCGCAGGCATCGGATTGCCCTGGTCTGCGCGGACACTGTCGAGTGGCCGCTGCTGATGGATGTGACGGCGGATTTCGTCTACTGCCGGTTGCACGGGTCGGAGGTGCTTTATGCAAGCGGGTACGACGCGGAGGCTCTCGACGAGTGGGCGGAGCGGGTGGTGACGTGGGCCACCGGCGGCGAGGCGAAGGGACAATATGCGAGCGCGATACCTGCATCGTTATCCCGCGTCCCAGAGGCGGGACGTGGGGCACCCGGCGGACGCGATGTGTATGTGTACTTCGACAATGACGCGAAGGTGCGGGCGCCCTTTGACGCGCAGGGGCTGATGGAGCGGGTGAAAAGGCTGCTGGGGTAAACTCAGTCACAAGGCAGACGAATGGCCACACCGACACAGATCTCGATTACTGAATATCTGAACACGTCGTACCGGCCTGACCGTGAGTACGTTGACGGGGAGGTCCGGGAGCGCAACGTGGGTAAGTGGGAACACGCAAGGGTGCAGGCGCTATTGACAGCATGGTTCCTCGAGCACGAGTCGGGTTGGGGAATCATGGCTTCGACCGAGCAGCGGACCCGGACTTCGTCGACCAGAGTGCGCGTGCCGGATCTGATTGTTGTGGTGGCAGGTCCGCAGCCGCCTGTGATTGTCGCTCCGCCCCTGCTGATTGTTGAAATTCTGTCGCCGGACGATACGTACTCTGAGACAGAGGACCGCAGTCGCGACTATATGAACATGGGTGTAGAGACGGTGTGGCTGATCGATCCCAAAACGAGAACCGGCCGCATGTGCGTGTCGAATGTGTGGACTTCGGCATCGCGCCTCGAGGTCCCGGGAACGCCCATCTACGTTGAATTGGCAAATCTATTCAATTTTCTTGACAAGCCGCGGCCCTAGCCCGGTAACTATTTCCCACAAGTGACTTATTGAGCGCGTGATGTTTAGCGCTGGTTACCAACGTTTGCTTGTCAATATCGCAATTAGCGATATTATTATCGCGGATTGCAATTAGGACTTAGAGCGATCCGGAAGCGAAACAGCCATGAAGCTCGGCGAAAAACTCCGGTATCTGCGGGAAGTGGAAGGCAATCTTCGCGGCCTGGACCGGGCGATGACACAGCAGGAGCTCGTCAGGGCGATCCGGTCGGAACTAAAGACCTCGATGAGCCAGAGCTACCTTTCGCAGATCGAGAGCGGTGCGCGGCCCCACCTGACCAACACCACGCGGCAACTACTGGCGAAGTTCTTCAAGGTGCATCCGGGATATCTGGTGGATGACCCGGACGGCTATCACGCGGAGTTGCTCAGCGACGCGCGGACCTTGGAAGACAAGCTGGATCTTTGGCTGGTGAGCGGGGCGGAGCGCTTCCGGCGCGATCCGCAGCTGAGGCAGGCGCTGCTGGCGCTGGCCCGGCACAAGGACACGCGCGATTGCCTGCTGTTGCTGGAGGCGGTGATAGATACTCCGGGGCTGGTAGAGAGGCTGCTGGAGGTGCTGCGGCCGGGACACTCCACTGAGAAACGGCATGCGGAGGAGGACGGCCATGCGCGGGAGCGTCATCACTCCGAGGAGCGCAGAGGGGCCAGAAAGGAGAATGGCCAATGACGTGGGAGACGTTTTATCTGATCTGTTTTGTGCTCGGACTGTCGCTGACGCTGTTGTCGTTTGCGGGAGTGTTCTCGCACCTGCAGTTTGGACATTTTCATCTGAACGTCGGACATGGGAACGGAGGCGCGCACGCGGGCCACGGCCACGCGGCGCACGGCGGCAAGGGCGGCATCAGCCCCTTCAATGGATTCACGCTGGCGGCGTTTCTCGGGTGGTTCGGAGGGTGCGGGTACCTGCTGGAGCGTTTTGCCGATTTCCTCACGCCGGTTGTGCTGGGTGTGGCCACGCTGGCTGGAATTGCGGGGGCGGCGATCCTCTTCTGGTTCCTGGCGAAGGTGCTGTTGCCCCACGAGCGGGAGCTGACAGCAGAAGAGACTGCGGTTGTCGGCGTGCTGGGGCGTGTGAGCGGCACGATCCGCGAGGGTGGAACGGGTGAGATCCAGTTTTCGCAGAACGGCGCGCGCCGTTTTGCGGTGGCGCGGAGTGAAGCAGGCGTAGCGATTCCGCGCGATGTAGAGGTTGTGGTGATGCGCTACGAACAGGGAATTGCCTGGGTGCGCCGGTGGGACGAGGTCTCGGAGGATCTGGCTTCGCTTAAGGCGGGATCGATAAGCGATGGAGATCCCACATCCGAAAATCCGGATGTGGGGCACCCGGTAAATAGTCAGTAACGACGGTTTTCCTGATGAAAGGATCAGGAGGCATTTATGACAAGCACTGTGGTTGTATTCGTTGGTTTACTGCTGTTGATGCTCATCGTGCTGATGGGCATTGCGGCCAAGATGTTTCGCAAGGCCGGTCCGAATGAGGCGCTGATTGTGTATGGCTTTCGCGGGCCGCGCGTGATCAAGGGACATGGCACGTTGATTTTTCCTTTGGCGGAAAGCTGCAGGGAGCTGTCGCTGGAGCTGATGTCGTTCGATGTTGCACCGCAGCAGGACCTGTACACGAAGCAGGGTGTCGCGGTGACGGTCGAGGCGGTTGCGCAGATCAAGGTACGCAGCGATCAGGAATCGATCCTTACGGCGGCGGAGCAGTTCCTGAGCAAGGCTCCGCAGCAGAGGGAAGGGCTGATCCGGCTGGTGATGGAAGGGCATCTGCGCGGCATTATCGGTCAGCTGACGGTGGAACAGATCGTCAAGGAGCCGGAGATGGTGGGCGATCGCATGCGTGCGACGTGCGCGGATGATATCAGCAAGATGGGGCTCGAAGTGGTGTCGTTCACTATCAAGGAGGTTCGCGACAAGAACGAATACATCACCAACATGGGGCGTCCGGACATTGCCCGGATCAAGCGTGACGCCGATGTGGCGGCAGCGGAAGCCGAACGCGACACAGCGATTCGGCGGGCCAATGCGTTGCGCGAGTCGGCAGTAGCGAAGGCGGCGGCAGATCAGGAGCGCGTGCTGGCAGAGACGCTTTCATTGGCGAAACAGGCCGAGGCGCAACGGGATCTGGATATCCAGAAGGCGCAGTTCGCGGAGCAGAGCCGCAGGCAGGAGGCGCAGGCCGATAAGGCGTACGAGATTCAGACCAACATCATGCAGCAGCAGGTGACGGTCGAGCTGGTGAAGGTGCAGCAGATCGAGAAGGAGCAGCAGATCAAGGTGCAGGAGGCTGAGATCGTGCGCCATGAGAAGGAACTGATTGCGACGGTGCTGAAAGGTGCGGAGATCGAACGGCAGAGGATCGAAGCGCTGGCGGCAGCCGAGAGAATGCGCCTGACGACGGAAGCTGAAGGCCGGGCCGCGGCGATACGCTCGCAGGGCGAGGCGGAAGCGGCGGTGATCTTCCAGAAGGGTGAGGCCGAAGCGAAGGCGATGAACGTGAAGGCGGAGGCCTATCAGGACTGGAACCAGGCGGCGGTGGTCGACCGGCTGATCTCAAACATGGCGGAGGTGGTACGCGCGATGGCGGAGCCGCTGTCGAAGGTGGACAAGATCACCATCGTTTCGACGGGCAACGACGGCGCCGCGGGTGCGAACAAGCTGACGGGTGACATCACGAGGATTGCGGCACAGGTGCCGGCTCTCTTCGAGGCGCTCTCGGGGATGGATATGCGCGAGTTGATGTCGAACGTAAAAGGCATGCGCGCACGGCCGAACGGCAGCGCGACGATCGACGGCAAAGAATGACAACCAGGGCGGAGGGTTTGGAGCTCTCCGCCTGGTTATTTATCTGAGGAGCAAGGAGGGATGTTATGGCACTGCTCGAACGTGTGGGAACACTATTACGCGCGAACATCAACGACCTGATCGAGAAGGCTGAGGATCCGGAGAAGCTGCTGAAGCAGCTGGTTCTGGATATGGAAAACCAGCTGATGCAGGTGAAGACACAGGTGGCGATTGCGATCGCCGATCAGCATGTGCTCGACAAAAAGCGTAAAGAGCACGAAGAAGCCGCGGCGGAGTGGAAGCGCAAGGCGGAGCTGGCGGTCAAAAAATCTGCGGACGATCTGGCGCGGGCGGCTCTCGAACGCGCCCTGAGCCACGAGCAGATGGCGAAGGGCTTTGTCCAGCAGCTCGAAGACCAGAAGACCGAAGCCGACACGCTGAAGACGGCGCTGCGCAGGCTGGAACAGAAGCTCGAAGAGACGCGCTCGCGCTGCGAGATGATGATTGCGCAACACAGGCGTGCTCGCGTGGTCAGCAGAGCGCAGCAGGCCCGGCAGGCGGTTGAGAGAAGCGACGGTGCGGCGAGCATGGCCCGCATGCGGACGCGCATCGTGGGAAGGGAAGCGGAAAATGCCGCGACGGGAGAACTAATGGGCGGCGATTCGCTCGAAGACCGTTTCGCACTGCTGGAGCGCGAGGAGCAGATCGAAGCGCTGCTGCAGAATCTGAAGCAGGACCTGAAGAAAGATGTGAAGCAGCTCGAGGCGCCGCCAGCGTAGCGGCATCTTCAGACCAGCTTGGCCTGTCCGTATTCGAGGAGGGTGACCATAAGCACTCCGCCGGCGATGTTGCCGCACGTCGCCGGCAGGAGCCACTGGATGTAAGCTACCGCGGGGAGCTGATGAATGAGTACAGCGGCGAGGATCTCTCCGCTGGTTGCGATGCAGTGGGCAAAGTGGCCCAGGCCGACGACGAAGGTCAGGCTCCAGATAAGGGCCACAGAACCGGTGATGGAGTGGCTGCCGCTTACCAGCCATGCAACCATGGCGATGATCCAGCCGCCGACTACGCCGCTCCAGAAGATGTGCCGCGCCGGCAGGTTGGCGGCGTCGGCTCCAAACTGTGCCATCGCCGCGAGAACCTGGGGCTCCAGTGCCTTGGTGCGAGCGCACAGGAGCGCGAAGAGAAACGCGCCCGCGACGTTGGCCGAGAAGACGACCGCCCAGAGCCGAAGTGTGCTGAATACGTGGCGGCGCTCACTGAGTATGAGGGCCACGGGATAGAGAGTGTTTTCAGTAAAGAGCTGGCCGCGGCCCAGAATTACTGCCATGAAGCCCAGAGGATAGAAAAGGAATGCGACGAATCGTGCTCCCGGTCCCTGGCCCAGCGTGGCAGTGGCAGTCGAGACGCCGAGCGCCGTAAGCCCCATGGTGAGACCGCCGACCAGCGCCGATATGGCCAGAGAAATATTCGAGCGTGCCAGCTCGCGGCGCGCATTGAGCGAAACCTGCTCGTAGATCTGGATCGCTGTCGGCCGGTCCAGATCCTGCTGGATCGACTGCTGAGCCTGCCCGGTCGATTCTGCAGGAAGGTCTATCTTGCGCAAAGGCATGGAGACTTGGATGCCCTTTTCCTGCTATGTTTGCCTGCCTGCAGTGTGCGTGCGGCGAAGAAATACAATAAGGTGGTCTTTATAGCTCCTGCCTTACATGACCACGGAGGTGTATGAGCACGCATCATGACTTGCAGGTCAGGGCGTTTGACCTGCGCGCGGCCGAGCGCCAGGCGATGGCCGAACACGGTTTCGAACCTGATTTTCCTCCCGAAGTCGAACGCCAATTGACAGAACTCGTGGCACATCCACCGAAGGCGAGCGCGGCGGCCAAGGATCTGAGGCACCTGTTGTGGTCATCGATTGACAACGATACCTCGCGGGACCTTGATCAGATCGAGTATGTGGAAAAGCTTTCAAATGGGGATGTGCGGGTAATGATCGGCATTGCCGACGTCGATTTGTATGTGCCAAAGGGCTCGGCGATCGATCGCCATGCTGCCCTTGAGACCGCAACCGTTTATTCGGGAGTCACCATCTTCCCCATGCTGCCGGAGCAACTCTCGGCCGGGATGACATCTCTGCTCGAAGGACAGGATCGTGCCTGCATTGTGACGGAATTTGTTCTTGATTCCCAGGGTCGCGCACCGAGCAGCCGGATCTATCCTGCAGTGGCACGCAATAAGGCGCAGCTTGCCTATAACGGCGTGGGCGCGTGGCTGGAGGGCAAAGCAGAAGCTCCCGCAAAATTCGCAGCGTCCGGGGAACTTCAAGCGCAGCTGCGCCTGCAGAACGAAGTCGCACAACGGCTGCGTACGAAACGCTTCGAGCGAGGCGCGCTGACCCTGGAGACGATCGAGACTCGTGCGGTACTGGAAGGAGGCTCGATCGACATCGCGTCAGAAGAGGAGAACCTGGCCACGGAGCTGATCGAAGACTTCATGGTGGCCGCCAACGGCGTGGTCGCGCGTACGCTGCGTGAAGAGCGCATTCCATCAATACGAAGGATTGTGAAGACTCCGAAGCGATGGGACAGAATCGTAGAGCTTGCAGGGCAGCTCGGTGAGAAGCTTCCCGCGGAGCCCGATTCGAAGTCTCTGAACGATTTTCTCTGCCGGCGAAAGGAGCAGGCCCCGGACCATTTCGCCGATTTGTCGCTGGCGGTGGTCAAGCTGATGGGGCCGGGTGAGTATGTGCTGGAGCGTCCCGACGATAAGCCTGAAGGCCATTTTGCGCTGGCCGTTGAAGACTATACCCACTCAACAGCTCCCAACAGGCGCTATGCGGACCTGGTAACGCAGCGGCTGATAAAGGCAATGATTGCGGGAAACCCTTCGCCTTATTCCGACGAGGAACTGACCGCGATCGCGGCGAACTGTACAAACAAGGCCACCGCCGAACGGAAGGTAGAGCGTGAAATGCAGAAGCGCATTGCGGCCGTCGCAATGCGCCATCGGATTGGCCAGATGTTCCACGCAATCGTCACCGGTGTGACGGATCGGGGAACCTTCGTGCGAACCTTGACTCCGCACGTGGACGGCATGCTGGTGCATGGACAGCAGGGAGTGGACGTGGGCGACAGGCTGAATGTGAAGCTGGTGCGGACAGATCCCGTTCACGGCTTTATCGATTTTGCGCGAGCGTAGCCGAGGGATGAAGGAAAAGATGCGGCCCCACCTGGCGACGCTGATCGAAGACTTTCGCAGGCACGGACAAGATACCGCCGTAGTTACATATCACGGCAACAGGCGCACGGCTACGACGTACGCCGATCTCGCAGGACTGGCAGGCCGCTTTGCGGCCGAACTGATGCGGCGCGAGATCGCTGCGGGTGAGCGCGTGATTCTCTGGGGGCAGAATTGCGGCGAATGGGTCGGGGCGTTCTTCGGCTGCATCATGCGCGGCGTAATTGCCGTGCCTCTCGACGCGGCTGGCAATCTTGATTTTGCGAAGCGGGTGATGGCGGAGACAAGCCCCCGCCTGCTGGTCGGCGATGCGCAGCTTCTGAGGCAACTGGGATCGCAACTCGCGGTTCTCCCGTTCGACGAGTTTGAAACGGCCCTGCCACGGAACAGCAGCACACAGCCTGAACCGACTCTGGGGCTGGATACACCGCTGCAGATCCTCTTCACCTCCGGGACGACGGCGGAGCCTAAGGGCATTGTCCACACACATCGCAACGTGCTTGCCAGCGTGGCGCCGATTGAACGGGAGATGCAGAAGTATCTAAAGTATGAGCGCGTCTTCCATCCGCTGCGCTTTCTTCATACGCTTCCTCTGAGCCATGTCTTCGGGCAATTCATGGGACTGTGGATTCCTCCGCTGCTGGGTGCAGAGGTACATTTTGAGTCGAGACTGCAGGCGCAGCGACTCATCGAGATTACGCGCCGGGAACGGATCTCTGTGCTGGCGGCGGTGCCGCGCGTGCTGGAACTGCTGCGCGAGGCGCTGCTGGCCCAGTATTCCGAGCTGTCGGCGGCTATCGAGGCTGCGCAGGGAGAGAAGGTATGGAGGCGCTGGTGGCGGTTCCGGCGAATTCATCGCACATTTGGTTACAAATTCTGGGCGTTCGTCTGCGGGGGTGCGTCGCTTCCATCGGATCTCGAGTCGTTCTGGACTACCTTGGGCTTCGCTCTGGTTCAGGGCTACGGTATGACTGAGACGACGGCGCTGATCACGTTGAATCACCCGTTCAGGGTTGGCAAGGGAACGATCGGCAAGGTGCTACCGGGACGAGATGTAGAGATTCGTGATGACGGCGAGATCGTAGTGCGAGGTGATATGGTTTCGACGGCGACGTGGCGCCATGGCGCGATGCAGAAGGCCGAGTCGCCGTGGCTCGCGACCGGAGACCTGGCGCAGCGCGACGAAGCGGGGCAGCTCCGTTTCATGGGGCGCAAGAGCCAGGTGATCGTGACGTCGTCGGGATTGAATATTCACCCGGAGGATGTAGAGGCGGGGCTCAATGCTGAGGCGGGCGTCGAGGCTTCCGCTGTGGTGCCGCTTTTGGAAGCCGCAGGAGCCGAGCCTGTCGCGGTGCTTCTGTTCCGCGGTTCGCGTGACGAAGCGCAGAAGGCGGTTGTGGCGGCGAATCAGAAACTGGCGGAGTTTCAGCGTGTACGGCAATGGAGAATATGGCCCGAACTGGATTTCCCCCGTACGTCAACGGGAAAGATCCGGCGAGGCAAGGTGACGGAATGGATTAACGCCCAGCGCGTGGTTGAGGGCGCTGCTGCCGCGACGTCCGATCCGCTGCAGGCATTAATTCTGTCGATCACCCGCGCGAAGGCTGAAAACCAGTCTGACGATGCGCGGCTTGCGGAGGATTTGCAACTCGACAGTCTGGGACGCGTGCAACTGCAGGCAGAGATCGAAGAGAGAATGGGTATCACGTTGAGCGATGCCGCTCTTGAGCAGGCGGCGACGCTCGGCGATCTGCGGCGGCAGCTGGGCCTGGCGTCTGTAGCGGAGGGGATATCGACGACTACGCCGGTGAACCTTCCGGTGAATATCGAGGAGCGGCGCGACGTCTATCCACACTGGACATGGTGGTGGCCGGTGCAGGCGGTCCGGGTAGCGTTTATCGAATGCGTGATGCAGCCGCTGGTGTGGCTGTTGGCGGCACCCGAGGTGCAGCGCGACACGCGGCTGAATATAGATCGGCCGCTGTTACTTATTGCAAATCATGTAACGGATTACGACCCTGCACTGGTTTTGTACGCGTTACCGGGAAAGATGCGCCGGCATATTGCGGCGGCGATGGCTGCAGATCTTCTTTACGACTGGCGTAAGCGGCGAAACCAGAATTCGTGGTTTCTGAATGCGTTGGGGCCGCTGACTTATTTTGTGGTGACGGCGCTATTCAATGTCTTTCCCTTGCCGCGCAGTGCGGGATTCCGGCGGAGTTTCCAGCACGCTGGGGAGGCTCTGGATCGTGGCTATCATGTGCTCGTCTTTCCCGAGGGTCGCCAGTCGGAGGATGGCAAGTTGCTCAGATTCCGCCCCGGGATCGGGCTGCTGGTCGCCGAGTCGAATGTGAAGGTGCTGCCGGTCGCGCTAGTGGGGCTGGGCGAGATGAAACAGGGCAAACAGCGATGGTTTCGCTCGGGCAAGCTGCGGGTGCGGGTCGGAACGCCGATGTCGTTCGAACCTGAATTGTGCGCGGAGGAAATCACGGAAAGACTGCGCGCGGAGATCATTCACCTGACTGAATGATGTGATGAACACACGTGACTAAAGTGCCTTGGCTGCACAGCTCAGTAAGGCGAGAATGACCCACATGGGCCGGCCCTCATCTGTGCGATTGGATCTATTCGAAGCGCTGGTCAACGCCTGCGACCGGGTTGCCGTTCGTCGAAGGCCGGAGGCGGAACACCTGGTCACCGGGCGGCGAGGGGAGCGGGCGGCGTTCTTTTATCTGCGGAGAAGGGGATTCATTGTTGTCGGACGCGGATGGCACTCGGGGATTGTTCGCGGCGATCTCGATTTGATTGCGTGGGAGGGCGATACTCTGTGCTTCATCGAGGTAAAGACCCGAACGACGCGAGCGGTTGCGACGGCCGAGGCATCAGTCGATGAGGACAAGCAGCGCGCGTTGCGGAGGCTGGCGCGGCATTACCTGCGACAATTGCCCGATCGCGAGCGAGCCATGCAGGAATTGCCGGTGCGGTTCGATATCCTGTCGGTCTATTTTGAGGAAGAGAAGCCCGCGGAATTCGAGCACTTCCGCGGGGCGTTCGGCTGGAATTGACTACTGGGCGTCCTTGTATTCTTCATACCAGGCCATCTGGATGGCTTCGAGCTTGGACTCGTTGGATTTGGCCGGGTCGTCGGAGAAGCCTTCCAGCTCGATAACGTAGCGGTGCAGATCGGTGAAACGGACGCCGAGAGGGTCGATGTCCGGGTATTTTTCCTGCAGTTGAATGCCGATCTCTTCGGCGTCGTTCCAGGTGATTTCTGCGGGCACGGGCGGGCTCTCCTCTACTTGTTTTCGCGAGCGGCTACATTATTCTCTGCGAGGGCCAGGGGCTTGCCCTCGGAAACATAGTTCCGGTTCCACTTGGGAATCTCGACGACGTAGGTGCCGGGACCGGTGATGACGGCCTGACAGCCGAGGCGCGAGTCCAGCTGCAGATCGGCGGCCATGTCGAGGCGGTCGAGCTCGTCGTCTTCCGCTTCGCTTAACTTACCGTCACCTTCCTTGATCCAGAGATGGCAGGTGGTGCAGGCGCAGGCGCCTCCGCAGGCGTGGTCGAGGAAGACGCCGAAGTTTTCGGCGACGTCGAGAAACGACATCGGCTTGCCGTGGTGGTCGTAGGGCAGAGTGCCGAATTCGAATTCGACGGTGCGGCCTTCGGGCAGAAAGGTGACGCGCACCATGTTGGGCGCGGGGGGCTTACTGAGGTCGATGTCTTGGGGCTTGAAATCGTTCATTGTTCTGAGCTTCTCATTTGATTTCTGCTGGGGCGAATGGGTGAGGCGCTGTCGGTCCCTCGCCCAGTTTCTCACCCGCGGATTCCATCGTCTGGCCTTGGATCGCGCTGGCGACGGCCGAATCCATCATAAGCTCGGCGAAGCGGCGCGTGGCCTCGTCGAGGGCGTGGGTGGCATCGCGCAGGGCCTTGAGGTCATTGCCTTCCTGGAGGACGCGCAGCTCCTCAGAAATCATGCCGATCTGAGTGCGCTCGTCGTCGGTGAGCTGCTGCCATGCTGGGTGTGTCGGAGCCTTCTCGACCGCGCCGAGGATGGTGGTGGCTTCGTTGCGAGCCTCGATGAGCTGGCGTTCGGCGAAATCCTGCTCGGCGTAATCGAAGGAGTCGAGAATCATGGTCTCGACCTGCTCGTCGGTGAGGCCGTAGGTTGGCTTGACTTCGATCTCGGATTCCTTGCCACTGCGCTGCTCACGGGCGGAGACGTGCAAGATGCCGTTAGCGTCGATGAGGAACTTGACCTCGATACGCGGCAGACCGGCGGACATCGGTGGGATACCTTTGAGGTCAAAGCGTGCCAGGGAGCGGCAGTCCTTCGCCATCTCGCGCTCGCCCTGCACGACGTGAATAGCGACGTTGGTCTGGCCGTCGACCCCGGTGGTGAAGTGCTCGGTGGCCGATGCGGGGATGGTCGAGTTGCGCTGGATGATCTTGGCGACGACTCCGCCGAGAGCTTCGATGCCGAGCGAGAGCGGTGTGACGTCGAGGAGGAGCATGTCCTCGGTGGCCTTCGAACCGCCTTCGAGAATATGCGCCTGAACGGCTGCTCCCAGGGCGACGACTTCGTCGGGATTGAGTTCGGTGTGGGGCTTCTTGCCGCGCTCGCTGAGGTGGAAGATCTGATCGGTGAGGCGGCGGACGAGAGGAATGCGGGTCGAGCCGCCGACGAGAACGACTTCGTCGATCTGTTCGGGCTTGATGCTGGCGTCTTTCAGGGCCTGACGGCAAGGGCCAACCGTGCGGTCGAGTACCGGCCGGATGATCTGTTCGAACTGCTCGCGGGTGATTTCGCGGCGGTAGGGCGTGCCGTCGGGTAGATCGAGGCTGATGCGTGCGGCTTCGGTAGACGAGAGCGCGATCTTGGCTTCGATGACCGCCTTGCGAATCGCTTGCACGGCTTCGGCGTTGGCACGCAGATCGAGATTGTGGTCTCCTCGGATGTCGTCGAGAGCAATCGCCATCAGGAGATGGTCGATATCGTCGCCGCCGAGGTGGGTGTCTCCGTTGGTGGCGATTACTTCGAAGATGCCATCCTGCAGCTTGAGGATGGAAACGTCGAAAGTCCCCCCGCCGAGGTCGTAGACGGCGACTATGCCTTCCTTCTGGCGGTCGAGTCCATAAGCAAGGGCCGCTGCGGTGGGCTCATTGACCAGGCGCAGGACTTCGAGTCCCGCCATGCGGCCCGCATCCTTTGTAGCCTGACGCTGGGCGTCATTGAAGTAGGCCGGTACTGTAACGACGGCCTTGGTGACGGGCGCACCGAAGTAGCGCTCCGCGTTCTTCTTCAACTGGCGAAGAACGTAGGCGGAGATCTCAGGTGGTGTGTACTGCTGCGCGCCGATCTGTAGGCGGAGCACTTCGCCTGGCTGGATATCAGGGGCGAGATGGAAGGGAAAGAGCTTCAACTCCTGCTGGATGTCCTCGACGCCGCGACCCATCAGGCGCTTGGCGGAGTAGATGACGTGGTCGGGCGTGGACGCGAGATAAGGATACGCGGGATAGCCGACGATTACCTTTTTGGGGTCGGGAATGGCGACGACTGAGGGCACCAAATTGGAGCCATCTTCGCCCGGAATGACGACCGGCTGGTCGCCCTGCATGAAGGCGACGAGTGAATTTGTGGTGCCGAGGTCGATTCCGACTATGCGGGCGTCTGTCATATCTTTTGGATGCTTTCTAGATTTCCAGCGCTTCGTTTACGTCGCGCACGAGGTTACGGATGTAGCGCCGACGGTCGAGGAGCGCAACGATTTCGTCTCTGATTTCGGTCTTTTCCGGTTCGGCGGCAGCGCTGTCGATGGCTGCATCCCAGCGCGTCCACAGTGCCTGTAAGCTGGCGCCGACTCCGGCAAGTTCCGATTCGAACTGAACACGTGCTTTCTCGAGATCGGCACGCAACTGTGGATCATCCTCGCCCATTTTGCGATTCATGCGCATCTCTTCAAGCTGCATGTTGAACTCGAAGACCTCTTCAAGCAGGTCGGGCGGTACGCGTGAATCTTTGGGCTTCCCGTCTTCGCTCCTGCCTGCTTCGAGGACAACGCCTTCAAGTCCGAGGAGGTATTCGGTACGGGCGATGGGATTCTTCAGTGTGCGGTAAGCGTCGTTGAGCAGGGAAGTCTGGTCAAGACTCCACTGCTGTTCCTGCGAACTGGCTTGCGCGTAAACGTCGGGATGGAGCCTGCGGCTGAGGCGATAGAAGTTCTTCTCCAACGCCGGCAGATCGATGTGCAACTTGCGCGGAAGCCCGAAGACGGCGAAGTAGTCTGCGTCGTCAGATGGAGCCTGCACCTTGCCGCACGGGTCGCAGAACGGCTTGCCGTCGGGCAGGGAAGCGCCGCACGACCAGCAGGCCGCGCTTACGGATTGGGGTTCAGCTGTGCGCATCAGAAAAACGCCGCGTCGGCGGCGTGCATCAAGCGGAGAAGGACGATCCGCAGCCGCAGGACTTGGTCGAGTTCGGGTTGATGAAATTGAAGCCCTGGCGCATGAGTGTCTCTTCGTAATCGAGAATCATGCCGTGAAGATAGATAAACGATTTGGGATCGACAAAGACGCGGACATCGTCGAACTGGTATATACGATCGCGCTCGCGCGGTTGCGAGTCGAAGCGGATGTTGTAAGACAGACCGGAGCAGCCGCCACCTGTGATGCCCAGACGCAGCCCGCCCTCGGTGGGCGAGACGCCTTCTTTATCCATGGCGACGCGAATGCGCTTGAGCGCGCGCTCCGTTACCTGGATCCCCTTCTGATTGGGGGCCTGGTTCTCCGCGTTGAGGACGGTCAACTGTTCGGTAGTCATATGTTCAACATCAGCATCCCCATGTCCGCAGACTGGACATGGGTGCCCGATTCGATCCTCTGATTTAGCTGGCTACGCCGACTTGCACAGCTTCGCCGACACTGTTCTTCTTCTTCCAGTCGCCAATTGCAGCACGAATGGCATCTTCTGCAAGCACCGAACAGTGAATCTTGACCGGCGGCAGAGAGAGCTCCTTGACGATATCGGTGTTCTTGATCTCCATCGCTTCGTCAACCGTCTTGCCCTTCACCCACTCGGTGGCGAGCGAGGAAGACGCGATAGCCGAACCGCAGCCGAAGGTCTTGAACTTCGCTTCTTCGATGACCTGCGTCTCGGGGTTCACCCTGATCTGCAGACGCATCACGTCGCCGCACTCCGGCGCGCCCACCAGGCCAGTGCCAACTTCGCTGCTGGACTTGTCGAGCTGGCCTACGTTGCGCGGATTGTTGTAGTGGTCGATGACCTTATCGCTGTATGCCATGTGATTTCTCCTATAAAACTTTAAATCTTTCTGTTGAGAAGATTTTCTTTTAGTGCGCCTGCCATTCGATCTTCGAAATATCGATGCCCTCTTTCACCATCTCGTAGAGCGGTGAAAGCTCGCGCAGCTTCTGTACCACGTCAATTACTTTATCCGAAACGTATTCCACTTCGGCCTCGGTGTTGAAGCGTCCCAGTCCAAATCTGATGGAACTGTGCGCTACATCGTCGCCCAGCCCGAGAGCCTTCAATACATAAGATGGCTCAAGCGTCGCCGAGGTGCATGCCGAACCACTGGAAACGGCCACGTCGTTAATGCCCATGAGCAGCGACTCGCCCTCGACGTAAACGAAGCTCACGTTGAGATTGCCGGGAAGGCGGTTCTCCATCGAGCCATTCACGTGAATATAGTCGAGGCTGTTCTCGAGCTTGGCCTTCAACTTGTCGCGCAGTGCGCTCAGGCGTTTGGCCTCGGACGCCATCTCTTCACGGGCGATCTCGCAGGCGTTGCCCAGACCGACGATGCCGGGAACGTTGAGGGTTCCGGACCGCATGCCGCGCTCGTGGCCTCCGCCATTGATCTGTTCGGAGATCTGCACACGCGGGTTGCGGCGGCGTACATACAGCGCGCCGACGCCCTTGGGACCATAAATCTTGTGGGCGGAAAGCGAGAGCGCGTCGATATTCATCGCATTCACGTCTACCGGGATCTTGCCAGCCGCCTGCACGCCATCAGTGTGAAAGATCACGCCGCGCTCATGACAGAGCTTGCCGATTTCGGCCACCGGCTGTACAACGCCGATTTCGTTATTCGCGATCATGATGGTGACCAGGATCGTCTTGTCGTCCATCGCGCGCTTCAGGTCTTCAAGGTCAATCAGACCGTCGGCCTTTACCGGCAGATAGGTCACACGGTAGCCGTACTTCTCGAGGCGCTTGCAGGTATCCAGCGTCGCCTTGTGCTCGGTAACCTGCGTGATGATGTGATTGCCGCGCTCACGGTACATTTCGGCGATGCCCTTGATCGCCAGGTTATTCGATTCCGTCGCGCCGGAGGTGAAGATGATCTCTTTGGCGGTTGCGCCGATCAGTTTGGCGACCTGCTCGCGCGCCTTCTCCACGGCCGCTTCGGCTTCCCACCCGAAGGAGTGATTGCGGCTGGCGGCGTTTCCAAATACGGTCGTCAAATACGGCATCATCGCTTCCAGCACGCGCGGATCGAGCGGTGTGGTCGCGTGATTGTCCATATATATGGGCAGGTGCACGCCTGACGACACGCTGACAGTTCCATTGGCGGTTGTGCTCATTGCTTCTCTACTCTCCTGCTTCGTATCTGCTGCGATAATCTACTTGTTGCCTAAGTGCTGGCGGTCTGGATATTTACCAGATCGCGTTCGCCGCGCTGCCCAGCGTGATCATACTCGACCAGATCGGAGATCCGAATCTTCTTGAGCACGTCTGAAATGCTGTCATTGACTCGCGCTAATGGTTCTTTGATGGTGCATGTGTTGGTCAAGTCGCATAATCCGCTGACCGTGACGCACGAGGTAATAAACAAGGGGCCGTCGATTGCCCGAATGACCTCGAAGGCCGATATTTCGCTGGCGCCGCGCGACAGCGTGTAGCCGCCATTCATCCCGGCATGCGAACGCAGCAGGCCTTCCTTGACCAGGCGCTGCAAAATCTTGGCTAGCAGCTGCTGGGGAATGTGGTAGGCCTCGGCAATATCCTTGGCGCTGACTGACGGCGAATCCTGGCTTTCGGCCAGGAACTTAAGCGCCATCAGCCCATAATCGGCCTTTTTGGTGAGTCTGAGCATTCCAGGAGACCGACTCCCTCGGTCGCTGTATTCAGTATAGGACCAGAATCGTCCGAATTCAAATAAATGGATGAGCCGGTCCATTTTTCCGAGCACGTTCCACTAACGGGAGTCCAAAAACACGAATTCGCAGATTCAAATTGACAGGAGGCCCGGCCCGGATACAATCTTGCCGATACCACCAGATTACTGCGGCCAGAAAACCATCAATGAGCGCCCCCTGCAAACATCCCAAAGTGCGCGTGGTAGCGCGCGAAGAGGACGTCGAGTACGTCGAGTGCCAGGAATGTGGCGAAGTCTTCGACTCGAACGAATTTCGCGATATGGCGATCGAAGAAACCCAGGAACTCGAGGAAGAAACCTGATCTCTGCGCCGGCGTTCTGAGCGCCTTCAACCGTTGGCTGGCGTGCCGGAGAAGCTGAGGCGGCGCGTGATCTGCCACGCGTAGTGAAAGCCTGAGATTACGGTGAAGGCGATAGTAGCGAGCAAGGCAAAGTGCCGGACGGCGAGCACCGGGGCAGGCGCATAGAACTGGCTCAGCAGCACGGCCAGCAAGGCAACAATTTGCGCCAGGGTGTTCGCCTTGCCGAAGATGCTCGGCTTAAAGTCGCGCATGCCCACACTGGCGTAGAGAATGGCCGCGACCATGACGATTCCCAGGTCGCGACCGAAGACCAGAACGGTCACCCGGCGCGAAATCAGCCCTTCATGATGCAGGACCAGGAACAGGGTGCTGAGCAGAAGCTTGTCCGCTACGGGATCGAGGTATTGCCCAAGGACGGTTCGCTGCTGGAGCCATCGCGCCAGGAGGCCATCGAGGCCGTCCGTGACGCCGGCGAGCACGAAGAGCGCAAACGCCGTGCGAAAGTGGCCGTCGAGAACCGCCAGCACCAGGAATGGAACGATGCACAGGCGCAAGAGCGTGAGTTGATTCGGGGCTGCGCGAAGCTGGTTCATGGGCTTGAAAACGAAAAGTGAGGATGACGGACCCACGCGGCGCTGTTTCCCAGCGGCGTACAAAAGCCTGATATTACAAGACCCAGGCAGCATGCGCCACACCCCGGACTGGGGAGCAACCGGTGCTCGATTCCGAGTAGTCCACAAGGCGGGATATTGGCGGCAAAACTTGATATGATGTGTAAGTCGATTATCCCGCGCAGGCGCGTAGCTCAGTTGGTTAGAGCGCTACCTTGACACGGTAGAGGTCAGGAGTTCGAGTCTCCTCGTGCCTACCATCTTTTCAATCACTTACGCGGCGGCTCCAAAAATATCGGGTCCTTTGGTGTCCAATAAGCATTTTTGCTCCCTCTCCGACACTTCCGCTTTCCGGTTCTGGTAAAACATCTCCACTACACGCGCGTGGGCCCCACATTTTCCGTACTCATTTCCTGCGTGTAGATGTCAAGGGTGATACGGCTGTTGGCATGGCGTAGCAGCTACTGCATCACCTTGATGTCTACGCCGCTTGCTTTGAGCAGGGTGGAAAAGGTATGCCGGAGGTGTGCCAGCCAATGTGCCCGGTGATGCCGGCCGCGACCGCAGCGGAACGGATGCCCGCTGCAAGATCATGTCCGGTGAGCAGGGTTCCGGCAAAGTTTGGGTGGATTCGGCCACCCAATACAGGCCGTGTTAGAGGCCAGTTATTGTTGGGGTCCCATGTGGGATGAAGTTTCCGATGAAGTCGTGTTGGCGCATCCGAGCAAGTTCGCGCGATTGCGGAAGCGCGTATTAGAGACGCAGACAGTCTCTTACCTCTGTACAAGAGCCCTGGGCCTCGGCACCCTTCCACTTCATTAAGCTAACAGCGCGTTCTCTCGATTGGAACACTAGCCGAACGGCTCGTAGTCGTCTCGCCGCGGTCTGAGATGACTCGTGGCTGCGCAAGACAGAGTGCGCAGTGATGCGAGGATGAACCCGTTGCGGCGCTTCACCGCTAATCGCTATTGGCGCTACCGGCAACTAGGAATCAAGCGGCTCCATGTCAACCGCGACCTTGAGAGTGTGGTCTCCGCCCCCGAGAATCAAGCCGCGCAGAGGGCTCACGTCTCCGTAATCCCGGCCCCAGGCGAGCACCACGTGGCCGTTCGAGGGAACAATGTTGTTCGTGGGATCCATATCCAGCCAGCCGATTCCCGGACAATAAGCGGATACCCAGGCGTGGGATGCATCGGCTCCCACCAGCCTCGCTTGCCCAGGAGGCGGATAGGTTCGAAGATATCCGCTTACGTAACGAGCCGCGATATTCACTGAGCGAAGGCAGGCTATTTGCAGGTGCGCGAAATCCTGGCACACGCCCCGGCGCTTTCGGAAGACCTCTTCGGTGGGCGTGCGGACGTTGGTCACTTTTGAATCGAATCGAAAGTCCTTGTGGATGCGTGCGGTCAGATCCAGAAGCGCTTCCGGCATCGGCCTGCCGGGAGTAAATGACTGCAGTGCGTAAGACGCAAACTCCGGCCGTACCCGGATGCGCGGTGACTCAAAGCCAAACTGGTAAGCCTCGAGCCCGGCAGGGCTTTGATCGTTGGGCAGCGAGCTGACTGCCTCTTCCCAAGCGAGCGACTGTTGCGGCCAGGGCGCCGCATTCCCATTCATTGTCACTTCGCTGTGCGCCTCTACCACTAATTCCTTGTGCGGCTCCTGCACGGTAAAAAAGCAGAGAAGGTTCCCAAAGTAGTCCTCTCGCTCGGTGCGCGTTGCCGGCTGCGGTTGGATGCGCAGTTCACTCCGCGCCAACTGATGGTTCGGCAAAGACCGTGGCGTCAGGCATGCCACGTGGTTTCCGACCGAGACTGGATATTTGTATTTGTAGGTAGTCCGGTGAACAATTCTGTAAATCATTGGCCTATGGTGATCGGCAAGGTGCGAGCATGGCTGAAATACCTGCTCGATAAGTTATTCGACCACGAAGGCAGCAAACGCTCCAGTTCTCTGAGGAACCGCTCAAGGCGGGACAGCCCCGCGGATCCATTTGCCGGGGTCTCTGCACCTGGTAATGGATACCTCAACTCTCGCAGATCGAAACTACGTAACACCTTCAGGGCATCCCCCATTGCCTGCAAGTCATCCGGCAGGTGCCGGGGAAGCTTTCGATAGAGTTCTGCAAGATGGCTCAGTTGGAAGTCGAGCGACCGGGGATTCGTTTCATCCGCCATGAGCACATCCAGCACGGCTAACGGCTGTAGAGTCGTGTAGTACCGTGTACGGTAGGTCATGGAGCTGTCCGCGACCTCGAGCAGGCACTCCAAAAGCGACCAGTCCTCCTCCAGGAGCGGCGTAGTGATCTCGCGCAGTTGCCGGGTCAGATAGATCGCTCGCTCCAGACGCCGGCCGATGCTCAGAAACAACCATCCCAATCCGCGGTTGATGTTTTCGCGCTCCATCCCGGAAAATGCGGAAAGCAATTCCAGGCAAGCGGTCAGCATCGTCGGATACTCAAGAAACTGTGTGCCACGCTCGACGTGAATTGAATCTCGCAACTGGCCGATGAGGAACATCATGTCGGCAGATAAGCGCTCTCGCACATGGCCGCCAACCCGAGATACCTCGGCCAGTGTGCAGACCAGGCTGTCGGACCGCTTTGCATCCGTCAAAATTGAGATCATTTCCTGCTCAAGTTCAAGGGAAGTCGGCCGCCTGTCTTTGGCCTTTGGCAACTTGCTGTGCCGCGACTCCAGGCAACCGTGCAAACGAAGCAGGCATGCCAGCTCCGCATTTTCCGCGCGCCGTACGCGAGGAATCATTGTGCGCAGAATCCGGGCGATGTTCTCGGCTCGCTCGGCATATCGGCCCAACCAGAAAACATTGTCGGCCACGCTGCTCGGCACAACACGCGGGATGCGGCGCAACTCCACCGGTTCATTGCGCGGATGGAGCATGCTGAACGTATCCACTGGGCCATCCCACAGAACCCATGCGTCCTTGCTGTGGCCTCCTCGCTGCATCGAAACCACCGATCCGTCAGCCTCGGCGACGCGCACCAAACCTCCCGGAATCGCGATCCACCCGTTGCCGGTATTTAGCACGTAGGTGCGGAGCACCACGCTGCGCGAGTTCAAGCATCCGTTGTCCCACACCGGCGCTGTGGACAATGCGATCTGTTCCTGCGCCACATACTCATGGGGCCGGGCTCGCAATTGATCGGCGAACTTGCCTTTTTCTGTTTGCGGCAGTTCGGCCCCGAAGATCGGCTCCATGCCGCGGGACGGAAACGCCGGTTTCACCACCACGGAGTCGAGATGCTCGAGTACCCAATCGAGCGCGTACGTCTGCCCACACCACCAGGTCGCAACGGAAGGGAGTTTGAGCTTCTCGCCAAGAAGGTGCGTGGAGAGGCCGGGCAGAAAGGGCATGATCGCCGCGGTCTCAATCAGCCCGCTTCCCAATGCGTTTGCAATCTTCACGTTTCCGGCAACTATAGCGTCGACAAGGCCGGGCACGCCCAGAAGCGACTCACCCCGCAGTTCGACAGGATCGCAAAAACTGTCGTCCACGCGGCGCAGAATGACATCGACCTGCTCCAGCCCGTCGACGGTCTTCAGATACACGTGGCGATCACGCACCGTCAGGTCCGCCCCCTCGACCAGGGTGAACCCGAGATATTTCGCGAGATATGAGTGTTCGAAGTAGGTCTCGTTGTATGGTCCCGGGGTCAGAAGTACGATCCGCGGATTGTCGCGCTCTGTCAGGCTGGTAAGGGCCTCGCGTTGCGCCCGGAAGAATGGCGCGAGGCGCAGGACGTTCGAGGTACGGAAGAGATCCGGGAGAACGTCGGAGACGATCGTTCGGTTTTCTAATGCATAGCCGCTCCCGGAAGGGGCTTGCGTGCGATCCGCCAGCACCCACCACTGACCGTCACGCGAACGTGCAAGATCGACGGCCAGCATGTGCAGATAACTTTGCGCGGGAACGGGCACGCCCACCAGTGGCCGAAGGAATGCGGGGTTGGCATAAAGGAGCGCCGCAGGAAAGCGGCTTTGCGCCAGCAACTCCTGCGACCCATAGAGATCCTCCAGGATCAGGCTCAGCAACTGGGCACGCTGAATGATGCCGGCTTCGATGTAGCGCCACTCATCCGCTGGAATCAGCAGCGGAACGATATCGATCCTCCATGGTCGATTGGCTCCGAGCGGATCGCTATAGATGTTGTACGTGATCCCGTTTTCGCGAATGCGGCGCTCGGCGCGGGCCCAGCGCCGCCCCAGTTCTTCAGGACCGATTGCCCGCAGCGACTCCATCAGGTGTTCCCAGTGCGGCCGGGGAATCACGCCATCAGCCGACAATTCGTCATAGGCGGCTCCGAAGCGGAGCGGATTCTGATAAAGATCCACCGTCATGAGACTGACCCCGGCTTCTCGACCTGGTTCTTTTGTCCGGGCGCCGGCACCCGCAGGTCCAGCGTCATTGGGAAGATCGGATTGGACTCTTCCTCGGGCACAGTAATCTTGCCGAGCGATAGGTTCGACTTCTCAAGGCGTTTCAGACGGCGGTCTGCGGCTTCCGTTGCATTGACGGGCCGCGTTGTGTAGACCTGACCGTCCGCTGGTCGCGCGTGGTACGTACATCGGCCAATCGAACGCTCTTTCCAACGGTCGATAACCTCGAAGACAAGAGGCGTGTGAACGGGAATTGTGGGATGTAGAGCCGCCGACAGCCTTCGGGCGCGATACCGTATGCCCGCTACCGCCTCTCCGGGTTTGTTGGGTTCTCCTGTCGGATGTAGCGGCACCATGCGCCCATTGCATGCAACCACGTAGCGGGATTCCGTAGTGAACCCGGATAGCTTCACCTGCATTCGCTCCAGCGACGAGTCAACTGTGCGAACTGTTCGGCCGGATGTCGTCTCCTCCGCGAGCACATTCCAGGGCTCGAGGGCCTGACGCAGCTCAAGTTCGACTCCCTCTGTGGCGATCGACCCGATCTTCGGGAAACGGAACTCCAGGTGCGAAGCAAACCACTTCTCCTCGAAGTCGTAGCCGGACTGGCGCAGCACGTCGAGCACGTCTGAAAAATCACGCCGGACAAAATGCGGCAGCATGAATCGGTCATGGAGCGCCGTGCCCCAACGGACCAAACTGCCTTCGTACGGCCGTCTCCAGAACATGCTGACCAGAGCTCGAATGAGCAACATCTCAACCAGTCCCATTCTCACATGCGGAGCCATTTCGAAGGCGCGCAATTCGAGCAGTCCCAGGCGCAATCCCAGGCCTTCTGGCGGATAAAGCTTGTCGATGCAGAACTCGGCGCGATGCGAGTTTCCCGTCATGTCGACGAGTAGATTGCGGAACAAACCATCCAAAATGAACGGCGGACAATCGGTTGCAGGCAACTGACGGAATGCGATCTCCAATTCGTACAAGGCGTCCATCCGCGCCTCGTCCACGCGCGGATACTGGCTCGTCGGCCCTACATACATACCGGAAAACAGATAAGACAGCGAGGGATGGTTCTGCCAGAACGCCACCATGCTGCGCAGGAGATCCGGGCGGCGCAGGAAGGGACTGTCGAGGACGCTAGCTCCGCCGATCACGATGTGGCTACCGCCTCCGGTAGCGATGTGACTGCCGTCGTAGGCGAATTTTTCAGCGGTCAAGCGGTTACGGCGCGCTTCCTCGAAGAGCACTGTGTTGATCTGTTCGAGTTCATTCCAATTGCTAGCCGGCGGGAGGTTCACTTCGAGAACGCCGGGATCGGGAGTGACGCTGAACGATCGCAGCCGCGGATCGGAAGGCGGAGCGTAGCCTTCCAGCCATACTGGCTTTTGCAGATGCTGGCATGTGTCTTCGATTGCGGCGAGCAGGTCGAGGTAGTCCGCGAGCTGGGACGCATACGGCAGAAACACATGCAGGCGGCCTTCTCGCGCCTGCACACACAGCGATGGCCGGATCAGCTCCGTCGCCGTTTCAGCAGTGCTTGAAAGCGCGGGCAATGGATCGGCCTCGGGCTTCTTCTCAAAGAGATCCATTCGCCGCGCCGGACTTGATGGAAGCTTGACCCGGTCCGTGAAGGGTGCAGCCTCGTGCTCGTACTCAATCTCATCCGGGGCCACCCAGGGCATCAATTCAGTCGCTATGCGAAAGCCTATGGGCGAATCGCCCGGCGTCAGCAATAGAGGTTCCGGCCGAGGAAACCACAATTGGCTCGACCAGCACAAGCGTCCCCGCGGCTGCCGACGGCGAATGGGCAGAATATAGCCGGCCGGTTTCGTCGAGTCGGCTTCGGGATTGTAAACAGGCAGTACGTTTTCGACGCTCACCTGAAGGCGGCGCGTAAGCGCTTCCATGAACTCGAGCGCATCGGCCGTGCCGAAGCCGTAGCCCTGATCTTCGCGGGCGATGAAGTCGATATCCTCCCAGACCGGGATGCCATCGGCGCGCCAAAAGCAGCTTAATGCCCAGCGCGGCAACGGCTCGCCTGGATACCATTTTCCCTGTCCGTAGTGAAGCATCGCTCCGGGCGCCGTCTTTTCGCGGAGGCACTGAATGAGAGCCAGACCGCGGCTTCGCTTCATGGGTCCGAGAGCATCGATGTTCCATTGCGGACTCTCGGGCTCGTCGATGCCGACGAAGGTAGGCTCGCCACCCATGGTCAGGCGTACATCCTGCGTCTCCAGGTCTGCGTCCACATAGTGCGCAACCTGTTGAACCTCGACCCACTCTTCCTCGCTGAATGGCCTGGACGGCCGCGGTGCGTCGTTCAGGCGGCGGATGGACATCGAGTACTCGAAGTCCACATGCGCTGGCTCGGTGGTGCCTTCAATCGGCGCGGCTTGTAAAACGCTCGGGGTGCAGACGAGCGGGATATGACCCTCGCCGGCGAACAGGCCAGAGGTTGGATCCATCCCGATCCAACCCGCGCCCGGCAAAAAAGCCTCTACCCAGGCGTGGAAATCCGCGGAGTCGGTTTGCAGTCCGCTCCGGTCTTCCGGCGCTCTCTCATCCGCCGCCATCTGAATCAAATATCCCGAGACGTATCGTGCCGCAATGCCGAGGTGCCGAAGAATCTGGACCAGCAACCATGCCGAGTCACGGCAGGACCCCATGCGCCGTTCAAGAGTCTGCTCGCACGTCTGGACGCCGGGATCCAGACGCGTCTCGTAGCCGATCTCGTCTCGCACCCTTCGATTCAAGTCGACTAAGAAGCCGATCGTTCCGCGCCTTTCGCCATCAAGGTTCTCGAGAAATGCCTGAAGCAGAGTGCCCGTGGCTTCGCACGAACGATAGGGCACGAGATCCTTGGCCAGCTCAGGCGCATATTCGAACGGATACTCTTCGACGCCTGGCTCTAGAAAGAAATCGAACGGATTGAAAGGAGACAGTTCCGCGACGAGGTCGACCTCAACTACGAACTCATTCGTCTTTCCCTGAAAAAAGACGCGTGCCAGGTAGTTGTGCTGGACGTCGAGCTGCCAGTTGAGGAGATGCTCCGCGGGGATGACGCTAAGCGAGTAGCTGAGGATCGCCGTTCGACAATGCGGGGCAGGCCGCAACCGTATAACCTGCGGACCGAGCGAAACCGCCTTGTCGTACCGGTATTGTGTCCGGTGATTCAGAGCAACCTGTATGCTCATTCACCCTCATGCGGCTCACGCTTGGAGTTCCTTGCTCCTCATCATCCTTCGCTACGACCCGTCAATGCGTCATGGTCTCGCGGAAGCCGTTCTTGTAAACCTACCTTAACGCAGGTGCGAACGCTGCAATTTTCTGGTCATTCCGCGAAGCTTCCGGCACGAGGGGGCGAAATGCAGTTCATCTTCATCCTCTCGGAATTCCGGAAAGTGGAAGGGTGCCGAGGCCCAGGGCTCTTGATCCTTGCGTCGCGCGCGAGGGAGCGGTTCATGCCATGCTAAAGGAACTGCGGCGATACACCATTAGTTATTCACTGAATGGAACGCCAAATGTCAAGAGGGCACTTCGTGGTGGATGATGCGGTGCACCGATCAAGTGTGGGCACTTGCCCATGGTTTTCCAGATAATCAGTGCAACAGCATTCATGTAGAGAAGGCGTATCTGCTCTCGGCGCTCGCCTCGGCTGCTGTAGATCCTGATCTCGTTTTAGAAGCCTCGTTTGTCCCGAGTCGGCCATGTGGCCATGTATCGTCCTATACTGACAGTCGAGGGCATTCTGTATGTCTTGCACTTCATCCGCGCTTTGAGCGACGATCTCATAGTTTAGTGATCTCGGAGCATATAGGCCGCGCAGGCTGAACAAGAGATCATTCGAGATACCGCTGGGCGCATATTATGTGTCCATCATGTGCTGCCTCTTGTCGAGCAAAGTAGATATGGCCCCACGAGTTTTGATTGCGAGTGTGATCGCGTAGCTCTCATCGTTAACTCGTATTTCTCTTTGCGAACCAGTAGTATCGGCGCCAGCAATTAATGCAGCGAACTGGGCGGAGCGCAAACAAGCCCAGTATCCCATCGAGGGGTTGCGACTCAGCCTCTTTGAATTCAAATGAGCTACAACGAGGGCACACTCGACGTATCCAAAGTAGCCGCGGAAGATAACCAGGCCACGTCAGACCAATGATATTCATGCAGGCTGTTCCTCACGATCGGATGACAAGTTCACTGAGTGCCGTTTTCATCTCCCGAGCTGGAATTTGAATCCAGCCACGAAAGGAGACGCCGGACGCTGCCAGTAGCCATCGCCACGCATGAGTCACCCGCTCCGTAATAGAGGTGAATAGTATCTCCATCGGCGCCGATGGTTTGCCCACAGGGGAATACGACATCGTTGACATCTCCTCCGCGCTCGTAGGGAGCTTCCGGCCCGAACACCCAGGAGTCTCCCCGCTGCAGACAGAGATCCGGCTTGTCGAGGTCGAAGAGAGCGAGACCGAGGCGATAGATGCTGCCGGATGCCGTCTGGCGGACGCCGTGATAGATCGTCAGCCAACCCTTTGCGGTCTCGATCGGAGGGGAACAAAGTCCGATCTTGTTCGCATCCCACCATCCTCCGCGTCGCGCCTCGAGCATGATTCTGTGGCTGCCCCAATGCCGCAGATCCGGCGAATATGAGATCCACATATGAGCGCCGAGCGTCGTCACAGGTCGATGAATCATAGCCCAGAGGCCGCCTATTCTTCGAGGCAGCAGAGCAGCATCCTTGTCTTCTGGCGGCATGATCACGCCGTATCGCTCAAAGCTCCTGAAGTCTTGGGTCAGTGCCAGCGACACTCCCGGACCGCCGCGCGCGTACGAAGTATAAGCAATCGCATATTGCTTCAGCTCAGGCACATACGTGATTCGCGGATCTTCAATGCCCCAGATCTCTTCGGGATATTCGCGCGGATTTGCGATTAAAGTTGGTTGGGCATCGATGCTCCATCCATCGATGCCATTCGCGGAGCGAGCAGCGCAAAGGTGCGACAACCCACGCCGGTCTTCAACGCGGCACAGCAGCAGAGTATCTCCGTCGGCCAGGACCACGGCCCCCGCGTTGAAGACGCTGTTGACTGGATATGGCCAGTCTTTCCGGCTGAGGATAGGATTCCCGGAATGACGCGTGAAGAGGGAATCTTCAGCGGGCTTTCCCGAAGCCTGTTGTTCAATCGCAGTGGATTCCGGCGTTACCGCCGGAAGGAGAATTGTATTCAAATGGAGACACTCATTTCCTGATTCACTTGTTCTAGGTTGGCCATTTCCACACTTTGCATTTCGAGCAGAGCCATCAGGAACGAAAGTGTAGATTCGGCTCCTTGATTTTCATTCACTCGATCCGGATGAAGACCGTCTTTACACCCGCCGGTAGTCGCGTCGAAGAGCGGGACCTGCAGATCGTTCTCGCCGAGAAACCAGCGGAAGGCACACCATGCTTCCTCAAGCCACCGCTTCGCATTCGTTAAGCGATACGCCAACAAACACGCAGAGATCGTCGCGCAGGCCTCGATCGGTTGTTGATCGAAACGAGCCTTCACGCCGCCGTCTACGAAACACTCCCTGGAGCCTATTGGAACGAAGATGTCTGCGCCGCCGCGGTGCTGCTCGGCGACTAACCATCTGAGAGTCTCGCACCCAACTTCGATCATCTTCTTGTTGTCGCTTTGCCATCCTGCCATCAAGAGCGCCTGTGACAACCTTGCGTTCGAGTAGGAAAGGCTTTTCTCAAACCACTGCCACGTCTCTGATTGGCAGCGCTCATAGATATCCAACAGTCGGTTTGCGAGCGCATTTCGAACGCCCTGGATTACCCTGTCTCCGGGAAACCAGTCCAGATAGGCCTGCATGCCCAGCACGGAGAATGCCCATGCACGAGGGCTGGTGAACTTCAGAGCGGCCGGAAATGCGGTCTCGAAGAGTCTGCCTGCCGCGCCTCTCAGCCCTGGGTGTTCCGAACGGCCAAGCACCGTTCCCAGGGCCCACAGGGCGCGACCGTGGCTGTCTTCAGAACCAATGTCCTCCTGCCATCGGCGATCATAGCCAAGAAAGTTTCTGAACCTGCCAGTCTTGTCGCAGAAGGCGAGTAATAGAAACGACAGGTACCGTTGAGACATCTTGCCAGGCTCGAAGCTACCTGATTGAGCCGAAGAACTGAGGAGTATTGCCACGATCAGCGCGCGCGCGTTGTCATCGGTTGTATAACCTTCAAGATTGTTTGGTACAGAAAATATGGCGTGCTGCAAGATGCCCGTATCGTCGGTCATGCTCCGCAGGTGAGTCGTATCAAGCAATGGCATCCGGTCTGTCGACTTCACTGCGAACACGTCCGGTAGTGCGGGGCGGGGCCGCAACATCCGCTCAACACGCGCACGTTGAAAGCTCGACATGTAAGCCTGCGCCGTACTTTGCCACGTTGTACCCCGAGAGTAGAGGTAGGCTCGTTTCCGCATTGCATGCCTCTCGGCATCGTTGTCCAATAGCCTGATCGCGGCGCGTGCGATGGAATCGGGGTCGTCGAACGGAACGATTATGCCGCGCTCCTCGGCAAGCAGTTCTCTGGCATGCCAGTATGGAGTAGAGATGATCGCTTTTCCGGCACCCACCGCGATGGCCAGCGTGCCGGAGACTACCTGCGCTTCCTGGCGATACGGAGTGATGTAGATATCAGCGGCGCCTACGTGCTCCACCAGTTCCTCTGCGCTCACAAAGCGGTTGTTGAAGATCACGTGTGAGGAAACGCCGCATTCCTCCGCCAATGCCTTTAACTGGTCTCTATACCACTCACCCTCGCGCCGCTTGATATGAGGATGCGTTGCTCCGGAGATGATGTACACCAGATTTGTATGTTTCTCCAGAATCGCTGGCAATGCGCGGATCACGTTTTCAATTCCTTTGTTTGGAGAGAGCAAGCCGAACGTAAGCAGTACGGACTTCCCTTGGGTGCCAAACAGGTCCTTGAAGTAATTGGGGTCCATAAACGGAAGGTCAGGTACGCCGTGGGGAATGACATCGATCTTTCCGCTTGGCACCTCATATACATCGCGCAGAAGACAAGCCGCGTGTTCACTCATCACAATCAAGCGATCTGAAAGCTGAGCGATCTCTTCGAGCACCGCCCGCTGATTTTGATCTGGTTCACGCAGAACGGTGTGCAATGTCGTCACCAGCGGCATTTTCAGTTTGCGAAGCAGCGCCAGTATGTGATCGCCGGCGACTCCTCCGAAAATGCCATATTCATGCTGCAAACAGACCAGGTCGTTGCCATTGAAGTTAAGGAATTCGGCAGCACGTTCATAAGAGGTCCAGTCTTCCTGGGCGAGCTCAAGCCGTACCCGCTCGGGATACTCATAGCTCGAATCTGGGTCATTGACGGGAATAGCGAAGAGGCAGCCGCTGCCGTATTCGGCCGCTACTGCCGTGCATAGATCGGTTGTGAAGGTGGCAATACCGCACTGTCTCGGCAGATAGTTGCCGATAAAAGCGATGCGTGTTGGCAGGGGCAGCGGGTGAGCTTCTACGAAAGAAGTCCCGACTCGTTCTTCGTTCTGAAATATCTCAGAGAGAGGCATGGTTCTCCGCTTTCACACGTATCGTCATTGCGATACCGTTGGCTGAACTGTTCATGACAATGCAATTTGCACGTCTCTAAGTCAGATCAGTTCGCCTAGAGCCGGGAAGCCTTGTCGTGCCGGGAACTGCCGGAGACTCATCTCGTCAACAAGGCCAAGGGAAGATTGCTGCTGAATCTGCCGGGTATGAATGGTGACCCTGGCAATCTGGAAGCCCGGGTACCTCGAGACACTTACCGAGCCCAGTTCTGCGGCATTGAATCTGGCTTTCACTTCGTTCAAGGCAAGGGTTATCGCCCTACTGATGGCTGTTTTGGCCGTCCTGCCCAAACCGTGGCGCGAATACGTACCTACCAGCCACATAAAGTGCCACCCCGCATTTCGGATACTCAGATCCAGTGCGGAGGCGATAGTATCTCCGGCAGACGACCACGTCTCGTCAAACTTTTCTCGCATGAGGTCGAGGCCATCGGGCAACAAGCAGTCTGTGCGCAGAAATATCGAATGCTGTTTCACGCTTGCGGTTTTCTGACCGCGGACGTGTACGTCGAACGGGCCGGATCAACGCGAGATTCGGTTGCAGCAGCCGATGGACTTATGGAAGAACGCTCTTGGCCATCAACTCGACTAGACTTTGATTCGTTAACCTTCGTTTTGCTGGGCCCATCTCCGGAGTGGCCGGCCGCATCAGGCTGACGTATTGGCGCGAAAGGAAACACAATTTTCCTTCGCCGCGCAGAAAGATAGTCTTGTACATCAGCTTTTTTGATAAGGCTCATGCCGGCTCCAGTCGCACTGTTGCTTACTTGAAAGGTGCTCGTCTGGAGCAAGGCAATTGCGGCTGAAGGCGAGAGGCGGAAATCTTGACTGCTGCCTCAAGCATACGCTCTAAACAGCCAGCGTGCCCCCATTAGGCCGGCGCGGGGAATTTATTCGCGCGGAATAGCAGCTCTCCTGGTTGCGGTGTGCGAACAATATGTTGGGAAAGGGAATCGTAGTGCGGAAAAAATAAAAACTGACCTGAGGAGGACCTTCCGCTAGCGCGATGGCTCTCAACTCTAAGTTGAAGTTCAATCAGCGGGAGGATCAGCGGATCCTATCTACTCGCACGCGCTAAGAGCGAATCCAACCTTCCCGAACCTACACACCCGACCGAATCATTTGGCAGCTGGCGTTAGGTCAGGAGTCTGACGACCGCCGGATGAAGTCAGAACGCATTCGTACGGTCACCTGCAGTTGTCCGGGGACGCATTACCTTGATGTTCTTCGCTAAGCCGAGCAGCGCCAAAAGCCGGATGCCCCAGTAATTAAAATCCACTTCCCACCAGGCCATGCCGTGGCTTGCAGACACGGGGTGCGCATGGTGATTGTTGTGCCAGCCTTCCCCTCCGGTCAATAGCGCCACCCACCAGTTGTTCGTTGAGTCATCGCGGGTTTTGAAACGGCGCGAACCCCACAGGTGGGTAGCCGAGTTGACCAGCCAGGTGACATGGAAGCCGACAGAGATTCGCAGAAACACACCCCACAGCAACCACGAGAGACCCAGCTTCCATCCGCCCAGAGCGCTTCCGCCAGCGAGCAAGGCAATGCCCGTCAGAGTGATGGGAAGCCAATGCCACACCGCCAGCCACTGATAGAAGCGGTCGCGTTGCAGGTCGGGTGCGTAGCGGGAGAGCATAGTGGTTTCGCTATGGAGAGAGCCATGCAGGATCCAGCCCATATGCGACCACCATTTGCCGTCGCGAGGAGAGTGCGGATCGCCAGGTTTGTCAGTGTATTGGTGATGCAGTCTATGCACAGCGACCCAGTAGGTAGGGCTGCCCTGCAGCGCCATGGTGCCACAGATCGCCATCGCATACTCAAGCCACTTAGGCGTGCTGAAACCACGATGAGTAAGCTGGCGATGATAGCTGATGGAAACGCCCACGTTCTGGCCAAGGAGCCACATCGCAAGAAACACGAAGACTGAAGACCAGTGAAAAGTGAACAGCGCCGCCACGGCTCCCAGATGAAACGCAGCAATTACCACGAAAAATACCCAGTTGAATTCAGCAGATTTAGCCTGTACGAGCTCGACTATTTCGGGACTGCTGGTTCTCTGCGGTGGTGCAATAACGGTTGCGATGGCATGCCTCTTATCTCGAGGCTAACGCAGCAACCAGAGAGAGCTGGTAAGAGTTCCGTAATACTTGCGGTCTGCATATGCAGGATATGAGCAATATTGATCGGTCATGGGCCTATCGAAAGCGGCGTTCCTTCCTGAAAGAAGCTCTGTCTCGTATTTCTCTCTCCGAGTGTTATTGACCAGCGCTGTGAGCAACCGAGCGGCAGCCTGCAGGTTCACAGGACACTCCTGACATTCCTCCTTCACGACTAAGGACATGATGACTACCCGGTCTAATGACGCGCGTTGATTGCTCCTGTTTGCGGGGCATCAGGAAATAATCAAGCGTTGGCAGCTCCAAATGTCATGTTCATTAACTTTAAGTATTGGGCACGTTGATCGCTCTAATAATTTCGTTCGATGAGCGATTCTGACCAGCTTTCGGAAGCCAGTCCGTTCAACACTAGTAATGTAAAGTGCTCCGCCTGAGTCGAGAAAGCTTCCAAACCAAACACTCGCCTTCGCGGACATCAACGCGTGGGAGGGTGAAAATGCATCTTAGTTTGACAGATCCCAGATTGATTGCTGGCGTGGTTGTGGTCGTTCTGATCATCGTTATTGGGGTCGCGTTCTACGTTCGAAATCGCAGAAAGACTACGGCAGGTTTCCGCAATCGTTTTGGGCCAGAGTACGACCGTGCTGTTCTCGAGCATGGGTCCGAACACAAGGCCGAAGCGAAGCTGGCGGATCGTGAGACGCGCGTGGAAAATCTGAAAATCCGCGCTCTTACCACTGCGGAACGCGGGCGTTTTTCTGCAGATTGGCAGTCGGTGCAATCCCGCTTTGTCGATCACCCAAAAAGCGCGGTCACCGAGGCCGACGAATTAGTCTCCTCGCTCATGCAGGCGCGTGGCTATCCTGTGGCCGATTTTGATCAGCGGGCCGCGGATATTTCCGTCGATCATCCTCGCCTGGTGGAAAACTACCGCTCCGCGCACGGCGTCGCGGTGCGGCTTGGCAAAGACGAGGCAAGCACGGAAGACCTGCGGACCGCGATGATCCAATACCGCAACCTTTTCGACGAATTGGTCCAGGAACAGCCGGCTGGCGGAATCAAATCTGTGGCATAACCCGAGGATTGCGACTCGGAGTGAAGGAGATCTGAAATGCTCTTACTCATCATTATTCTGGTGTTGGTTTTCGGCTTAGGCGGAGGATACTACGGCTACGGCCGCTGGGGCTACGGCGGAGGCGCAGGCATAGGGCTTGGCACCGTACTGGTCATTGTTCTTGTTTGCTTTATGCTGGGGCTTTTCCGCTAAAGCGGACCCGCTTTCAGGCAGGGCACGACAGCGCTGAAGTCGACTGATTGACGTCAGTCTTCACGATTTCTTGCAATAGTGAGCAAAACGGAACAGATTGTTGTTCCCGCTGTTGCGATGCTGTTGTAAGGTGCCCGGAGAAGTGTGCTCGCGACAATATACTGAAGCTGTTCAGTCAGGTGGGCCGCCTCCGTAATCAAGGCGCTTGATTACCGTCGCTGAATTGATAGAATTTTAGGAGAATTTCCTCTGGTTACTTCGATCCGAAGCGGTCGCAAACCTGCTGAGCTGCCCCCACCGGCACGACCGCGGGAAAGAGACGCGCTGATGGCTGTGCTGCAGCCCATTCAATTCGATCCGGCCAGCTTTCTGGCAAACACGGGACTAGGGCGAAGGATTGTCCGATTGAAGCCGAAGCAAACTTTCTTTGTGCAGGGGAACCCGGCTGACTCCATCTTTTATCTTCAGAAGGGCCGCGCAAAGCTCACCGTCGTTTCGACAAACGGCAAAGAAGCCACGATCACGCTTCTTGGCTCCGGCGACTTCGTTGGAGAGGAGTCGATCGCGGCAGTTGTCGGGTTGCGGATGGCGACCGCCACCGCCATCACCGCCTGTACGGCGCTCAAGATAGAGCGGCAGGAGATGATCCGCGTCATGCACGAGGAGCATTCCTTCTCCGACCTGTTCCTGTCATTCCTGCTGGCCCGCAGTATGCGCATCCAGGCCGATCTTGTCGATCAGCTATTCAACTCCAGCGAAAAGCGTTTGGCGAGAATTCTCCTGTTGATGGCAGAATTCGGCAAGCCGGGTGAACCGGAAACACTGATTCCGAAGATCACGCAGGAAACCCTGGCGGAAATGATCGGCACCACCCGGTCCCGTGTCAGCTTTTTCATGAACCGCTTTCGCAAGCTCGGCTTTATTGAATACAACGGTCGAATCCAGGTTCACAAGTCCCTGCTCAACGTGATTCTCCACGATTAGATCGCCTCAGCAAACGCCATAACTGCTTGTTTCTCAGAACATTCCACCTGGGATGAGGGCGACCTGCGCAGACGATCCATCAGCGTCTACAACGCCAGGGGCTACTTCGAGAAGAACTCGCTCGATCGATACTCGATCAGCAGCCTGACGGCGAGGCCGAATACCGACGGCTCCATCACCGTGCAGTTCGGCGGCTGCGAAAAAACTACGCCGAATTGCCTTCCCATTACGCCGGGCTGGAACTATACCGTGCGTATGTACCGTCCGCGTGGCCCAATCCTGAACGGAAGCTGGCAGTTTCCAGTGGCGGCAACGGTGCAGAGTACAACCCACGCTTTCTAACGCTGAAAGAGAGTCGATATGCGTTGCCCGCAGAAAAATAGCGAGAGCATTCTGATTTGACAGACTTCCGCCGCCCGGGTGAAAGTGTTTTCGGTCATCGTGCGGGAGATTCCTCACCTCCTAAAAGAGGCGTCGCTGTATCGCAAGCAAACTGCGGGGGGCAGGCGCTCGCGTTTGTCTTCACTCATGACTAGAGGAGAGCCGTGGCAGCTGAGGTGTGGCAGCATTCTTCCGTTTGTAGCCGGCGTATGGTTCAAGCCTTTCTGCTTCTGACCATCGTGCTGACTCTGAACTCGCCTGCAGCCTTCGCCGCTCAGACAGCGGAAGCTGGCGCGCCGTTGACCGTCAATGACAGCAACTTCATCCGCGCTGAAAGCGATCTTTATTTCAGCGAGACCGTGAAGACCGGGGGGGTCGGCAAGCTCTACCACAACCGCGAAATGACGCCCATCGACAAGCAGACCGTGGTGAGGATGAACCGTGACACCCTTTATTCTGCCGGTGTCTTCGACCTGGATGCCGCGCCGGTTACCATCACGTTGCCCGATCCAGGCAAGCGCTTCATGTCCATGGAGGCGATCTCCGAGGACCAATATGCGATTGAGGTCGTCTACGCGCCGGGCCGCTACACCTACACCAAGGACAAAGTAGGCACGCGTTACGTCTTGTTCGCCATTCGCACCCTGGCCGATCCTGAGAACCCCGCCGACCTGAAGGCTGCGAATGCTCTTCAGGATGAGATCAAGGTGGAGCAGGCGAGCACCGGCACATTTGAAGTGCCCAACTGGGATCCGAAATCACAGGGCGAGGTGCGTGACGCCCTCGCGGTCCGCGCTCCTCAGCTCAGCGGCTCTGCCGTGATGTTCGGCACGAAGACCGAGGTGGACCCTACCGCCCATCTGATCGGGACAGCCATAGGCTGGGGCGGAAATCCGCCGAGTGCTGCCGTCTACAATAACGTCTATCCAAAGCAGAACGATGGAAACACTGTGTACCGCCTCACTGTGAGGGATGTGCCTGTCGACGGCTTCTGGTCGATCAGCGTCTACGATGCCAAAGGCTACTTCGAAAAGAACGGCCTTGGCGCTTACTCGGTCAATGACATCACCGCCAGGCCGAATTCTGACGGCTCCATCACCGTGCAGTTCGGTGGCTGTGCGAAAGCTACGCCCAATTGCCTTCCCATCACTCCGGGCTGGAACTACATGGTCCGAATGTACCGGCCGCGCAAAGCAATCCTCGACGGAAGCTGGCAATTCCCGGAGGCGTCTCCGGTGAGAAGCACAACGCATGCGTTTTAGCGCTGGTACCCGCATTCTAAGATCGCTCTAACAAATTACCGTCAGCGCCTTCTGCGTTAAGCAACAGCACTCTTCCGCCGATACAGTCAACAAGCGACTCCGGCTGCCGGCAGTCTTGTCTCCACTCCAAGAACGAGGCGTGTGAATGTTTGCCATCATCGGAATACTGCTGGTCTTCGGGGCTGTCATCGGCGGCTTTCTGATGGAGAAGGGCCATCTCGCGGTCCTGATGCAGCCGGCGGAATTCCTCATCATTGCCGGCGCCGCGCTGGGCACGCTGCTGATTGCGAATCCCATGCACACCCTCAAGGGCATCTTCTCCGGCGCGCTTGGTGTCTTTGGCAAGTCGCATTATGGCAAGCCGCGCTATCTCTCCACGCTCAAGATGATGTTCGAGCTTCTGAACAAAGTCCGGCGCACCGGGCTGCTGTCGATTGAGATGGACATCGAGAAGGCGGAGGAGAGCGTCATCTTTAAGGAATATCCCGACTTCATTGGCGACCATCACGTGCGCGGATTCGTCTGCGACACGCTGCGCATGGCGGTGACAGGCGGCATAGATCCATTTGATCTCGACCAGATGATGGATCTGGACATGGAGGTGCAGCACCGATGCGCTCATCAGCCCATCTCCGCGCTGACCACCGTGGCGGATTCTCTTCCCGGCCTCGGCATCGTGGCCGCGGTGCTGGGCGTGGTGATCACGATGGGTGCGTTGGGCGGCCCTCCGGAGGCCATCGGGCATAAGGTGGCCGCGGCGCTGGTAGGTACTTTCCTAGGCATCCTGCTTTGCTACGGGCTGGTCGGCCCCATCGGTTCCTATATGGGCAAAGAAGCGGAAGAAGAGCACGCCTTTCTCTACGTCCTCCGAGTCCTGATGATCTCGTTTATCAAGGGGAATGCTCCGGTGCAGGCGGTGGAGATGGCGCGTCGTGCGATCCCGCTGCACGTCCGGCCGACCTTCGAAGAAGTGGAAACGGCGTGCCACGGCCAGCATGCCGCTGAGGGCGCGGCGGTCGAACAAAAGATCGCGTGAGCCATGCAAAAGAAAGCGATCGTCATCTACAAGAAAGCCAGGACCCACAACGGCCACCACGGCGGCGCTTGGAAAGTCGCCTACGCCGATTTTGTAACCGCGATGATGGCATTATTCATCGTGCTCTGGCTGATGAACACCAGCGATCACGTGCGCAAGGTCATCGCGGGATATTTCAACGATCCGCGCGGGAGTTCTGCACTGACCGGATCGGACCGCTCGGGCTCAGCCGACAATCTGCCTCTCACTCGCGAGAATATGCAGCAGTTCAAGGAACGGCTGGAGAAGGCGATCATGCAGACCGACCATTTCAAGGCTTTGTCCAACCAGATCGAAATTACCGTCACCCCCGAGGGTTTGCGGATTGAGCTGCTCGAATCGAAGAATGGGACGTTTTTCGATACTGGCAGCACCACACTGAACGAAAACGGGCGTGAGATGCTGACCATGCTGGCCGGCCAGCTCAAAGATGTGCCCAACAACGTTTCCATCGAAGGCCACACCGATTCACAGCCGTACGCAAACGATGCGGACTACGGCAACTGGGAGCTCTCCACCGATCGCGCCAATGCCGCTCGCCGCCTGATGCAGGACAAGGGTCTTCGCCGCAACCAGGTTTCACAGGTGCGAGGTTACGCTGACCAGCGCCTGCGCCTGCCCAAGTATCCCTTCGATCCTTCGAATCGCCGCATTTCCCTGATCGTGCAGTATCTGGATGCGCCTCCGTCATCGCCTGCGGAACCGGCGAAGAATGCGGAAGAAGTCTCAGTCGGCGGCCCGGTGACGAACACCCGGACAGCACCCGCAGGAGCGGCGAAGCACTAATTCAACCGGCAGGACCACGCGGTTGCCTTCCTTGGGGAACTCGTCCCGCTTGAGCCGGTCGAATAGCAGGCCAGCGGCTACCCGGCCAACCTCATCTGCGGGTTGTCTCACGACCGTCAGCGTGGGATGCAGGATCTCCGCCAGTTCGAAATCATCGAATCCAATCAACGCTACATCTTCGGGCACACGCACTCCCAGATCGACCAGGGCGCGGAGAGCATAGCGGGTTGTCAGATTGTTCGAGCAGAAGAAGGCAGTTGGGGGGTCCTTTTCCCCAATTGCGGCGGCCACGATGGCCGACGTCAGCTCCTGGGTGGCGCATTTGAAGGATGGCTCGGGCTGCAGGCCGGCCTCGACCATGGCACGGCGATAGCCTTCGAAGCGCGCCCGCATGGTGTAAAGCTGTCGGTTCAGCCCGATGAAGACGATGCGCCGGTGGCCGTGTTCGGCGATCAGGTGCTGTACGGCGCGCTTTGAGCCGCTCTGGTTCTGCACCAGCACGCTATCGAAGCGCCGGTCCTGCATCGGGCGGTCGAGAGTGACGATGTGGGTCTGGTCGAACTCCCCGCGGCTGAAGCGAGAGCGATGCACATCGGCGGGGATTACGATAAGGCCGTCTACGCGGCGCTGCAGCATGAGCTGGGCCTCGGCAAACTCCGATTCCGGGTCGTCATTCGAGGTGGCAAGAATGACCGAGTAGCCGTGCTCCTTGGCGAGTGTGTTGACGGCGTGGGCGATCGTCGCGAAGAACGGATCGAAGAGATACGGAACGATGATGCCTATGGTGTGCGTCTTGAGTCCGCGCAGCGCCCGCGCCATCTCGTTGGGCCGGTAGCCGAGCTTTTCGATGGCCCGATAGACTCGCTCTGCCGCTTCCGCCGAAACCGGTGCGGATTCATTCAGCACGCGCGACACGGTCATCGTGCCCACGCCGGCCACGCGGGCAACGTCATTCATTGTTGGCTTGCGATCCATCCCGTTCCTTCACCGATCTGTTTCGCAGCCAGCTGCAGGGGGAACCGGATGCAAACGTACACAGCAAATCTTCCACTTCGTCAGAGTCGCGTCAAGCGATAGGCGGCCTCTGCCTCGCGCTCCAATTGACGCCGCGCTTCCCTTGCGCGCTCTTGCCCTACAATAGGCTTTTCCCGACGGAGAAGTCATTGTATGCGTGGATTTTACCTGCCAATCCTGTTGCTCCTCATCGCTCCATTTTCTCTGGGTCAGAACCCGGCCTTCGAACGCGCGTCGTCGTTGCGCCACGGCATCAACCTGTCGGGATGGTTTGCCAGCTCGCGCGACCTCACCCAGCAGCACTTTGAAACGTTTACAACCGGGGCCGACCTGAAGCTGATCCACGACATGGGCTTCGACTCCGTCCGGCTCGGCATCGAGCCCTCGCTGATCGTTCGCCACGGCAGCCTCACACCCGCGAATCCAGAGGCGCTCGCGGCGCTCGACCGCGCCGTCGACCAGATCCTCGCCAATCACCTCGTCGTGATGCTCTGCGTCTTCCCCACTGACGACTACAAGCACAGCCTCTCGACCAGCAACGGCGTCGACGATTTCGTTCTTCTCTGGCGCGTGCTTGCCGCACACTTCGCCAAGTCTGATCCCGCGAAGATCTTCTTTGAATTGATCAACGAGCCCGAGGTGCCGGACCCTTACCGCTGGATGGGCATTCAGGCGCGCGTGGACGAAGCCATTCGCGGCATCGACACCGAGCACACGATCATCGCCACCGCCGCGAACTACGGCAGCCTGCCTGACATTCTTCAGCTCGAACCGTTGCGCGATCCCAACGTCATCTACAACTTCCACTTTTATGAGCCGTACCAGTTCACCCACCAGGGAGCATCGTGGGGCGCCAGCGACTGGGTCTACTACAAGGACATCCCCTACCCCGCCACTCCCGAAGCTCTTTCCGCGCAGACGAAGAACGTCCCCGGCGATTACGCCCGCTACAACCTCTTTCTCTATGGAGCCGGGCACTGGGACGCCGCTGCGATCGCCGGGCGCATTGCCTTCGCCGCCGCATGGGCTCGCGAACGCAATGTTCCTCTGATTTGTAATGAATTCGGAGCCTACCGCGACACCGCCAACCCGGCATCGCGCGCCCGCTGGATCGGAGACGTTCGCGCAGCTCTTGAGGAAAATCACATCGGCTGGGCGATGTGGGACTATCGTGGAAATTTCGGCGTCGTCGAGCGCACCGATACGCAGATCACGCCTGATCCTGCGGTCCTGAAAGCGCTGGGCCTCAACGCGAATGTTCAACCAGTCACCATCAGCGGCCGCTAATTACCTAGACAAACCGGGCAAATTTCGCCCGCCGCGATTCCCATTCGTCGGTGGAGAAGAGCCGGGGACCCACCTCGATCAGCCGGGGAAGCATATTGAAGACCGTCACCCGGCTCCACGGCTTGCCCGAGCGGGTGCGGAATCCCTTTTCGTTCAGGTCGCTTACCACGTTCGACAGCGGGAAGTCCTGCACCATCAGCTCCATCATCAGCACGAGGGCGGCATTCTCGATCGGATCGACCTCCAGCCGCTGGCAATCATCGGAAATACGCAGGCCGTAAGGGATCTCCTCGTTGAAGGCACCTTCCGAAGGGGCCTCATTCGCCGGCAGCTCGCGCCGCCACTCGATCGAAACCAGCTGCCAGCCCGCCGCCGTCCTCTGCTGCATGATGTCGGGGCTGAACGGCCCCGAAATTACATCGCGAATCCGCTCATAATGCGCCATCCCCAGCCTCCCGGTGAATCAGCATACACTTCAGCGATCTGCTCAACAGCAAATTTCGGGCCACAATGGCAATCGGACAAGCAGCCCTCTAAGATCAAGCGGCACAATCGGATGGGGATGAAGCGGCAGCCCGGAGGGACCACCACCAATGTCCACTGATGACAAACATCGTTCGCAGGCGGACACCGCAATCATCAACCGGAAACTCAATCCTGAGGTGGATGATTTCGGCCTTTCGTGCGGAGTAGACTGTGGCAGAGGTTTAACCGCGTGGTTGATTCCGTAGCCCATTACATTGAGCGGGTTGTCGATCTTACCGACCCTGCCGCAAACCAGATTTACAACATGAGCCTCGACGACGCCCGGCGCGTCCTGCTGGATCAGCCTGCCGAAGCAGTGCAGGAAATCGAGGGTTCATTCGCGTTGCTCGCCCGATCCGGCAAGACCGTGAAGATGGCTCGCTCGCTCGACCGCCCCATGCGCTACTTTCTCGCCAAGCGGTCAGAGGGTCCGGCCTTGATCGTGGCTCCGCGCATCGACGCTATCTTCGACTGGCTCAAGTCTGAAGGTCTAGACGGGCAGTTTCACCCCAGCTACACGCGCATGGTGCCGGCGCACCACGTCGTCGAGCTGCAGCTCATCGGCTGCCCCGACCCGGATCCCGTCTACACACGCTTCTTCACCCCGCCCATGGCGACTCTCCCCGCCGACCTCGATGTGATCGGACGGACTTATATCTCCGCCCTCGCCGGCGAAATCTCGCGCTGGCTACGTACCATCCCGGAAAAAGAACCCATCGGCGTCTGCTTCTCGGGAGGTATCGACAGCGGCAGTGTCTTCCTCACAACGTATTACGTGATGCGCAAGCTGGGGATGAGTCCCGCCCGGCTGAAGGCCTTCGTTCTCGACTTGGGAGACGGACCGGACGTCGATCAGGCGCACACCTTTCTCGACCGCCTTGGCCTCTCGCTCTTTCTTGAGCCCATCGAAGTGCCAACCTCCGCGCTCAATGTCGCAGAGACCATTCGCGTCACCGAAGACTACAAGCCGCTCGACATCCAGTCGGCCACCATGGCCATGGCTCTCTGCGGCGGAATCCGCGAACGCTACCCGGACTGGCGCTACCTCATCGATGGAGACGGCGGCGACGAGAACCTCAAGGACTACCCCATCGAGGAAAATCCCGAGCTCACCATCCGCAGCGTGATCAACAACCCGATGCTCTACCAGGAAGGCTGGGGCGTCGGCAAGATCAAGCACTCGCTCACCTACAGCGGGGGCCTCAGCCGTTCCTACACGCGCACCTACGCGCCTGCGCATCACTTCGGGTTTACGGGATTCAGCCCCTACACCCGCCCCTCTGTCATCGCCGTCGCTGAGGCCATCCCCTTCATCGATCTGACGAAGTACGACGTCAGCCGCCTCTACGAGCTGAAGGGCGAGATCGTCTCTCGCGGAGTCGCCGCCGTCACCGGATTGCAGATGCCGGTCTTCCCCAAGCGCCGCTTCCAGCACGGCGCGCTCCCGGCGGACGCCATGCATGCGCGAATGCCGTATCACGAAGCCGAGTACCGTAAGCAGTTCCTGTCTCTTTACCAGTGAGCGTTTCGTTGCAGCTTTACCCGGAAACTCCTGCGGCGCGTGACCAGTGGATTCTATCGCGCCGGCCAAGCCTTCTTCACGAACGCAACGCGCTCGATCCCTTCCGCCCTTGGGCCTTCTTCGTTGAAGACGAGCCGTGCCTCAGCCTGACCTCTGTGCCCTGTTCCCTGAGCCCTGTGCCCTGTGCCCTGGGCCCTGTGCCCTGTTCCCTGAGCCCTGTGCCTGTCGCGACTGTCTTTCTCACCAATCGCGAATGCCCCTGGCGCTGCCTCATGTGCGATCTCTGGAAGAACACGCTGACGGAGACAGTGCCCGCAGGAGCGATTCCTGCGCAGATCGACTATGCTCTCGGCCGCCTTGAGCCCGCCCGCCACATCAAGCTCTACAACAGCGGCAGCTTTTTCGATCCGCGTGCGATTCCTGTCGAAGACTACGCAGCCATCGCCCGGCGCGTCTCCGCCTTCGAGCGCGTCATTGTCGAATCTCACCCCGCGCTCGTTGGAGACAACTGCTACCGCTTCGGCGAGATGATTTCCGGCCGCCTCGAAGTGGCGATGGGCCTTGAGACCGTTCATCCGGAGATTCTTGAGAAACTCAACAAGCGCATGACCCTCGATCAGTTCGCCGCCGCTGCGGGCCGCCTGCGCGAACACGACATCGACGTGCGCGTCTTCATCCTCGTCAAGCCGCCGTTCATGCTCGACGAAGAAGCGCTTTATTGGGCCGAACGCTCCCTCGACTTCGCCTTCGACTGCGGAGCGACTGCTGCAACCCTCATCCCCACTCGCGGAGGCAACGGAGCCATGCAAGAACTGGCATCCCGCGGCGACTTCTCGCCGCCTCGGCTTGCCACGCTCGAAGCCGCACTCGCGTATGGAATTGGCCTGCAGCGCGGACGCCTCTTTCCCGGCCGTACATTTGTAGACCTGTGGGACCTGAAGCCAGGTGGAAATTGCCCGCAATGTCATCCCGCTCGTCTCGTCCGCCTGCGCGACATGAATCTTCGTCAGCAGATCCTCGAACCGATCACCTGCGCCATTTGCGGAGAGATGAATTGACCGCCAATTACGATCTCGCGATTGTCGGCTCCGGCTTCTCAGGCTCGCTCCTCGCCATGATCGCGCGCAGGCTCGGCCTGTCCGTCGTGATGATCGAGAAAGGGAAGCATCCGCGCGTCGTCATCGGCGAGTCCTCGACGCCGCTTACCAACCTTCTTCTGGAAGAGCTCAGTGATCGTTACGATTTACCCTCCGTGCGTCCGCTCTCGAAGTGGGGAACCTGGCAGCGTACTCATCCCGAAATCGCCTGTGGCCTCAAGCGCGGCTTCACTTTCTACCACCACGACCTTGCTCAGGCATCGGATGTCATCCTGAGCGGAGGCCGCGAAGCGGACGGAGTCGAAGGACCTGCTTCTCCCCTGAGTGATCGCGGCCGCCAACTCCTCGTTGCCGCCAGTCCGCACGACGAAATCTCCGACACCCACTGGTATCGTGCGGACTTCGATCATTTCCTGGTTCGTGAAGTGGAAAAGCTTGGCGTGGATTATCTCGATGAGACGAACCTTATCGGCTTCAGCGAATCCGATGGAGAAGTGCAACTCGTGGGCACGCGTCACGGCCGCGATCTAAGTATCTCTGCGAAATTCGTCGTCGATGCCTCCGGCCCCTGCGGATTCCTGCATCGCGCTCTCGGTCTGGGCGAGATGGAACTTCCCGGCTTCCCGCAGACTCAGGCCCTTTACAGCCATTTTGAAAATGTCGGCCGGATCGAAGACCTCCAACCAATGCCGGACGGCCAGTCCCCGTATCCGGTGGATGATGCAGCCGTTCACCACACCTTCGACGGCGGATGGATCTGGGTGCTCCGCTTTAACAACGGAATCACCAGCGCAGGCGTTGCCGCGACGGATGAGTTCGCAGAGAAGTACAGCTTCAGCGAAGGGGCCGCGGCGTGGCAGCGAATTCTCGAACGCATTCCGGTACTCGAATCGCAGTTTGCCACCGCCAAACCGGTCCTGCCCTTCACGCGCATCCCACGCCTTGCCTTTCGCAGCGCAGAGATTACCGGCCGACGATGGGCTCTGCTGCCTTCGGCTGCCGGATTCGTCGATCCGCTTCTGTCGACCGGATTTCCGCTCACCATCCTCGGCATCGCGCGCCTCGCACAGATCTTCGAGGACGACTGGGACTCACCTCGTCTTGAAACAAGCTTCACCGAGTACGCAGACGAAACGGACGCAGATCTGGTCGCCACTGCCCGCCTCGTCGCTGCCCTCTACGCGAACATGAACAACTTTCCCGTTTTCGTGTCCCTGTCGCTGCTCTACTTTGCCGCCGTCAGTTATTCCGAAGCTGCACGCAGGCTCGACAGGCCGCATCTCGCGTCCTCTTTCCTGCTTCGCTCCGATCCTGTCTTCGGACCGGCCTGCGTGCGCCTCTTCGACCGGGCCCGGCAGCCCCTAACGGAAGAGGAATCGCAGGCTCTTTCCAGCGAAATCCTCAACGCCATCGAGCCCTTCAACGTCGCTGGCCTCGGCAACCCCGCCTGCCGGAACTGGTACTCCGTCGATCCCGATGATCTGCTCCGCTCCGCCTCAAAGCTGAACGCCACCGAAGCCGAAGTGATCGTCCTCCTGCAGCGTTGCGGCTTTGAACTTCGACACAGTTAGGGTTGGCCGAGAATTACGGCGAAATCACTAAAATAGAAATAGAGGGGAAAATGCGCGGGCGGCTGATTGCTACCCGGCCAGCGCCGCAACTCCAATGGAATCAATGACTGTCAGTTAAATCATTTGCTTTCAATGAACGTCTGTTAAGTGGCCTGTTTCTATGAAGTAGCGATATCTACTTTGTTATGAATGATGTAGCCGGGGGATGTTTATTAAAACTCAGCAGAATCAATGATTTAATGCAATGCGGGGGGAGGGGGGTGTCCCTCTCGCTTTCCCATTTTGGAACCGCCTACTTCGGCGAGATCGCAGGAGGCGAAAACGCAATCGGCTTGGCAGAGATCACGCCTTTGCCTTCCTGAACGGTGATGAATTGGTTCGGCTTCAGGCCGGAAATCGAATCCTTCTTGCCGCTCGGCCAGACGATCTCCAGGCTGACCGTCTTGTCACCTTCGGGCTTACCCAGCCCGAAGGTGACTGGCAGTTCGCTCTGCGAGAGATAGCTCGAACCCGAGTGGACCATGGCAAACTGCCGGACGCCCTTGTTGGTCGTCAGCGTAATTTTCGCGCCAATGCCATCGCGATTCGACTTCGTGCCGACAGTCTTTACCCGCAGCATGTCGTTCTGGTTGGCGTTGTCGTTCCGGAACAGGCGCGCCGGACCGTTGTTGACCGTCATCAGCAGGTCCAGATCGCCGTCCAGGTCGAAGTCCGCATAGGCGGCGCCCCGGCCAACCACCGGACGCCGCAGAGCCGGCCCCACCCGATCCGTCATGTCCTCGAACTTGCCATTGCCTTTGTTGCGAAACAGAAACGGGGACTCGGCATAGTGCAGCGTCGGCTGCAGCACGCTGATGTCGTCAGCGACGTGGCCATTAGCGGCGAAGATGTCCGGCCAGCCGTCGAGGTCGTAGTCGAAGAAGAGAGCACCGAAGGTCAGCGAGCGCAGCGATGGCTCGCTGATTCCCGAGGAAGCCGATTCGTCGGTGAACAGACCTGAGCCATCGTTGTGGTAGAGCGCAAGGCCCTCATTGGTGAAGTTGCCGATCAGCAGGCCCTGGTGCCCCGAGCGATCGAAGTCCGCTGTGTCTGCGCCCATGCCGGCGCGCATCGTACCCGACTCGCCGTAAGCGACTCCGGCGATCACCGCCTGGTCGGTGAAGGTGCCGTCGTGGTTGTTGTGGTAGAGCTTGTTGGGCTGGGTGTCGTTGGCGACGAAGAGGTCCATCCATCCGTCGTTGTCGTAATCCAGCATGACAATGCCGAGTGACTTGCTCGACGGATCATAGAGGCCGGCCCGCTTGGTGACGTTCTCGAAGACTCCGTTGCCCTTGTTGCGGAACAGCGTGGCACTCTGGCCCTTGTACAGCTGAGGGGTGCAGTAGGACTTGTTCTTGTTGTCGAGCGAGCAGTACTGATCTGTTGCACCGGACCAGTCAACGTAATGTGACACGAACAGGTCGAGCTTGCCGTCGTTGTCGTAGTCGAACCAGATGGCACTGGTGGAGAAGCCGGGATCGCTGACTCCAGCCTTAGCCGTTACGTCAGCGAACTTGCCGTTGCCAAGGTTGCGAAAGAGGTGATTGTTGCCCACCGCGGTGAGATAGATATCGTCGTAACCGTCGTTGTCGAAGTCGCCGACCGCACAACCCATCCCATAGGTCTCGATGGCGAGTCCCGCCTCGCGGGTTACGTCGGTGAAGGTGCCATCGTGGTTGTTGTGGTAGAGCGCGGGGTATGAGTGGTGCGACTTATGGTCTGGCCAGTCCATCGAGTTGACGAGCAGAATGTCCTGCCAGCCGTCGTTGTCGTAGTCGATAAAGCAGGCGCCGCTGCCCATAGTCTCCGGCAGCAGCTTCTTACCGAACGCGCCGCTGTTGTGTCTGAAGGTAATGCCCGCCTGAGCGGTGATGTCGGTGAACTGGATCGGTCCGGAAGGGCGCGCGGCCGCGACGGCGGCTGGCGTTGCCTCGGGTGGCGGAACTGGCGCTTGTGTTACGGGATGAGTTGGTGAGGACGGCGTGACCGCCTGCGACTCGTTAGGTTTCTGCTTGCATCCCGTGACAGCCGCGATAAGCACAAGGCAGGCGACAAGCTCGGTTCTTAACATCATGGCTTTAGTTTCCGGAGTTTATCTGTATCTTGTGTAGAGCGCCTGGTCATGCGGTGACGGTAACGGCCTTCTCTCTACGGGATTTTAGCCACATCTCAATGAGGAGTGCGGCAGGGCCAACCAGGAAGAGCGCATAAAACGGTGCGTAGATGACCTGATCCAATCGCAGCAGCATTTCGACGAGCGCGACTGAAAACGCAACTATGCATTGCCCGGTCTTGCTGCGCACAGTGGTCTTTGGGTCGGTGATCATGAAGAAGATGAAGAGCTGGTATTCAGGTCCGGTGATCGGTGAGATCTCAGACTTCCATGGAGCGCCGATCATCCATGCTCGGAGCAGAGCGAAGACAAGGAATGAGACGACGTAAGTTCCGGTGATATGGAAACGCCGCAGTCGCCAGATAATCGCCGCACCGAGGGCCCAGATCACCAGCATTGGCGCCAGAAAGTTACCCCACTGAATGCTGAGGCTCGCGGCGACGTCGCCGGCGAGGAAGAGAATGGCGGAAACGCCGAAGTTCGACGGGTTCCAGATGTGGCGGTCCCTCACTCGCAGAACATACTTAGAGGTAATGGAGATGAGAGCACAAAGCGCGAAGGGCCAGTAGGCAGGTGAGCGCACGAGGATTCCTACGCTGATGCCGGTTATGTAAGCGCTGGCAAGGTGGGGCCACTTGCCGAAGAAAATGCGACTCAGAATAAGCTCGGCGGTGATGCTTACGGCGATCGCCAGAAGCGTCTTGGGATAACTCTCGAGGATGCCGAACGAGAGGTGGCCTACCAGCAGGATGAGGGTGATAAAGACCGGCGGCACGAAACGGTTTTCGAGGCTGAGCCAGCTCTTCCATCCGGTGCGCATTCCCGCGGCCGGCGCGGCTATCACTTGCTGACTCATTCAGGCTCCTTCACATTGTGGAGCTTGTCAGGCGCAGGATGATCGATGGTTTGGACAGTTCCTGAGGGCCAGCGGATGACAGCCTTCTCGATCTGCGGATCGCGGCCCAATCCGAAATGCAGACGCCGCTGGTTCTGCGCGGAGAAGCCGCTGCCGCCGGAGACTTCCTGGACTTGCTTTTGTCCGTTCCAATAAAGAGTAACTTCAGCGCCGATTGCGCTGCGGTTGCTCTTTGTGCCTTCCAGTTCAAATTCAATCCACTTGTTGTCAGGAGAAACGGTGTTCTTGTAGACAAGCAGCGGCCCACGCTGGTTGGCGACAACTACGTCCAGAACGCCACGATTCCAAAGGTCGGCCATCGCTACGGCGCGGCCATCATAGGTGTCGGTTACACCGACTGCCTGGGCAACGTCGACGAACTTTCCAGCACCGTCGTTCAGCCAAACATGCTTTTGCTGATAGCCGGAAAGACTGCGATTATCCATCGCAGGCCAATTGTCGGCGTCGCCGATGATGGTGCTGTTTCCGCCAGCTACCTTGGAAAAGTCATACCAGTAGCTGCGGTTGCGATCGAGGGAGACGTAGCCGTTGGTCAGATACAAATCGAGGGTGCCGTCGTTGTTGAGGTCGCCGAATTGTGCGCCGAAGCTCCAGCCGCCTAACTCGACTCCAAGATCCCGCGCGAGGTTCTCAAATTGCAGATTGTCGCCGGTGGTTCCATCTTTTGGAACCCACATGTTGTTCCCCTGAATTAGAACTCCTTCTTCGGAGATGTTCGAAATATACACCGAGTATTTTCCCTGATTGAGGATATCGCCAAAGGCCACATTCATGCCGCTCTTGGGTGCAAAGCCTACGCCCGTCTGCTCGCCTGCTTCGTGGAAGCGCTTGCCATCGTTCAGATAAAGCTCCGACACACCGTAGTCATTCGCAACAAATAAGTCAGGATGTCCAGTTCCGCGCAAATCTGCGGCTGATGCAGCCAAAGCCCAGCGGCGGCTGTTGATTCCCAGTTTTTTACTTACTTCTTCGAACCTGCCATTGCCCAGGTTGTGGAACAGATATTTGCGGCCGCCATTTTTGGCGTACTCAAAACTGTCGGGCATGATGCGCGTGGTATTGAGGTGCCACAGGTCGATGTCTTCCGAGTAGTAGCCGCCGACAAAGAGATCGAGAAGGCCATCTCCGTCGTAGTCGAACCACACAGCGGTGTTCGCGTTGATCCACTTGGGCAGGCCGGCTTGCTCGCTTACTCGTGTAAAGCCGTGGCCATGGTCGTTGTGATACAGCTCGGGGCGGCCCCATTTGATGAGGAATAGATCTTCGTAGCCGTCGTTGTCGTAGTCGCCCCAGACTGCGCCCATCGACACACCGGTGCCGGGCTGGTTGACGTCGGCGATGCCCATCTCAGGCGCGACATCTTTGAACGTGCCATCGTGCATGTTGCGGTAGAGGGCATTCTTGCTGCCCTCTTTGCTGTTGGTGACGTAGATGTCAGGCCAGCCGTCACGATCGAAGTCGACGATAGAAACGGACGCACCCATGGACGCGACCTGAGGCATGATCCCCTTCAGCTTGGGATCGAGCGTCGGCGCCTGGTGTACAAAATCGATGCCGACAGCGCGGGATACTTCCTGCAAATAGAAGCCGTGGCGAGCCAGAGCAGCATTCGCATCGAGCTTCACCCTGGCTGATGCTCGTGCGGCGGAGACGCGTCGGATGGCCGCAGGTGTGGCCAACAAACCGATGAAGAAAATACCAAGTAAGGTTCGCGCTACGGGACCGCGTTTCATCTAACCGCCTTACTACGTAGTTCACCGAGGAGAACTCCAGGGGTTACATACCGTGTCTGATAGGTCTGCCAGTCTTCGGGGTGGTGCTTATATACCCACTCGTCTTCAAGCCTTCCTGGTGGCGTGTCATATGTTGTTCTGTCGTGATGAGGCAAGGGCAATACTGTCCTCGAGTAAGTGGAGTTATAGTCGCCGTCCTTGATCCATCCGTCACCGGCGATGATGTAGTCACGGACCCATCCCGCGGGCGGAGCTGAAGGCGCTGGAAAATGGAGCGACATCTCATCGCCCGCGTTCATGATCACATAGCGGTCGTCGATTCCGGCGAGTAGCTCGCGAACATCACCGTATCGGGTGTAGTAGCCTTCGAGATCGCGCCAGATCTGCGTTGTACTCGTGAGATGGTTGTAGTCGGGAATCTCCGGCGACGAGTTATTAGCCTGATGGATGACGGAATAGCCCCGGTAGTGCAGATCGGCCATAGAGGGCGTTAAATGCGTGACGCGTATCGGTGTGTCGGGCAACCCGCGTGCCCATTCGATGGAATCCCAGTAGACTTCGAGATTCGTTCTAAGGCGAACCTTATGAGGCGTGCCGGGGCGAAATATGTTCGTGAGGTCAAACAAGCAAATCTTTTTTCTTCCCGCGGGGAAGCCGAGATTGGGCCGTGCGACCATCCAGCCGCCACGTCCGTCGGGGACTTCGAGGCTTAGCGGGCGAGCCCGCTCGTGAGAGCCCTGGCTGATTGCGACGTTGATCGAGGAGTCGGAAGGATGGACCCATCCTCTGGCGATAAGGTATAGCGGGCCGCTTGTGGGAAGATCATCGCCCAGGTCGATCTCGACATAATGATCGCGCGTGACTCCCTGGTACTGGCCGCGCCCGAAGGTGTCGAGGTACCGGTTGTCCAGATCGCGGACGATGTCCGTCACATCGCGGCCATTGTCGTCGATGGCACGTGCAATCTTATGCGGCGGGGCGACGGTAATGATGCGCGGCTTTACTGCGGGCACTACGAATCGCTCATCGGTGAAGACTTCAGTTCCTGACGGATGATCGACGGTCATCAGGCCGAGATAGTCGTAGTAGTAGGTTTCCCATAACTCGCCCGTAATTCGCAGGTCGTAGTAGCCATCGTGCGGCACTAACTCGTCATGCGGAATCTTGTACCACTCTTCGGTAGCTGCAATGCTCGCTGTGCCCAGGTTATTGATGCGCAGGCCGATTGCTGAGCCCCACGGCACAGCATCCTTCACAAACTCCATATCTTTGCCGTTGTAGGCAAAGAGGAACGGGCACGATCCCTTCGAGGCGCTGTTCGGTGACCACTTCCTGGTCGGCCTTCAGCGCGAACTCGGCGCGTACGGAGCCATTCGGCCAAAGAATGCGAGCCACATCCACGCCCGCCTGCTCTCCCAGCCCGAAATGCATCTGCGGACCGGTGATTGGCTGCATCTGCACCAGCAGGCCAGAGCGAATTTCTATTTCGCCGCCAACTCCGAAGGAGTTAATGCGCTGATCTCCAGTGGCCTGCTTCGCGCGTGGACGGATGATCTGCCAGTGATAATTCTTCGATCCGTGGTTGACGGCCTGCGAGAGGTTGACCATTTGCTGAGAGGGCCACGAGGTCCAGGCGACCCGTGGTTTTGAGGTCCGCGGTGTCGAAGACCCGGGAGAGACCGGAGACCGCCTGTGCCGCGCCGAAGCTGCCTTTTTCATCGCCGAGCCACATCAACGCACCGGGGGCGTTAGGACTTGCAGATGCCGTCACTCGGCCGAGCAGAAGATCGATGGCACCGTTGTTGTCCAGATCGGCGGCATGCAGGCGAACCTCGCTGGAAAGAAAATTTGCGGCGTCGGGCACGCGGGCAATTTCGACGCGCTCCCATCCTGAGTTGTCCGCCTTCTCGGAAAGGCGAATGATGGCGCCGTCATCCTGAACCGCCAGCAGGTCGAGAATGCCGCGATGGCTTGCGTCGGCGGCGGCAATCGCCTTGAACTGGCCGGCGACCGGGAGAGCCGGTATCTCACGTGAAGCGGCCCGACCGCTCGTTGTTGAAGACGTGCAGCTTTCCCGCCCCGTCGATGAAGACGGCGTCGGGATTGCCGTCGCCATTCAGGTCAGCCCAAAGAAACGCGCGTACTCCGGATATCCCGGGGAAGGTATGTATCGGCGAGAAGGTGTTGTCGCCGTTGTTCCGGAGGACTAATGGTTCGCCCTCGGCTGAACCGAGCACGAGGTCGAGGTCGCCGTCGGCCTCGATGTCGACCGCCCATCCGCCGGTGTAGCGGCCGTTCAGGAGCGGGGCGGGCAACTTGGTCTGTGCGGTGACGTCAGTGAAGCTGTCGGGTTTGTCCTGGCGAAAAAAACGCACGCCGCCGGCGCCGGCCAGCACCAGATCGGTCTTGAAGTCGTAGTTGAAGTCGATCGGAACGATGCCCTCTGGAGAAGGAGCAGTCTTTGACGCTCCGCCAGGAAACGGGAACGTCGCTCCAGTGGAGAGACGGACGGTGCTTCCGTTGGCTTCTACTACCGTCGGAGCGCCGGTGCCGGTCAGAGAGACGGCGCCGATCCAGCTCCAGACGGTCTGGTCGGGATCGGGCAGAGGCTCAACAGCGAAGGTCATCGCCGTGTCTGGCGGAGCGGGCGAGAACTGCGGAGTCTCCAGGCGAAGGAATTGGGTGAATGGCTGCGCCTCGTCGCCGGGCGCGGGCTTGATGGCGGAGAGGTTCTGGCGGAAGTCCGGAAGGCGCATCAATGCATTGCGAAGGAAGGTTGTACGCGTTGCTGCCGCGCGCGGGTCGGTTCCTGCGGCTGCCGTATCAAGCGCGGTGAGTTGCTCCTTCACCTCCGGCGGCCATCCCTGTGACTGTTTATCGATTCGGGCGACAGCCTGTTTCAGGGATGCAGCGTCACCGCGTTTTGCGGCCACGCGGCTCAGTTCGAGCAGAGCCGCCATGTTGTCGGGCTGCGCCGTGACGATACGCTGCATTAGCTGCTCAAATTCGGCGTCGCTGTTAGGATCGCCCTGCCGCTCTATCTCTTCTGCCAGTCGGTAAGTCGCGATCAGGTTATTGGGATTGATCTCCACAGCCTTGCGAAGATCGGCAATGGCTTCAGCAGATTTCCCGCGGCCGGCCTCGACGAGACCGAGGAGGTAGTAGATGGTATCGTTCTTTGGGGCAAGCGCCCGCGCGCGTTGCAGCCTATCTCCCGCTGGATCGAAATCCCTTTGGCGCAGCGCGAGGATGCCCCAATTGGCCCACGCTGCCGGCTCGCCCGGAACGATCTGCGTCGCGCGCGCCAGCTCGCGTTCTGCGCGAACGTCATCGCCGACCTGAAGCGCAGCAAGCCCGACGTAGAAAGCCGAGACGAAGTCCGCGTAGCTCTTCGATGAGCGATCCGGGAGCCGGGAGCGACAGCCGACGAGAATCAAAACTGACGAAGTCGCCAGGCAGACGAACAGCCTCGCGTACCGTCGTCCTGAACAGCGTTTCGCGATTGCCAAGCTCCGAGTCTGGTGTTTCATACGATTTTGTTCAGAGAGACACTGTCGAACATATCCCAGTGTTTTGCACTACAAGAAGCCGCGAATCTTCTCATACCGCCGACTTCTGCGTCTTTCTTCGCTGCGCCCTTCGTCTGTTCTCGCGCTTGGTTGCGATTGCCTTGAACCAGAGCAGTCCGACTCCGAGGAAGGGGAGTGCGTAGAGTAAAAGATCCCAGCGGCCGAGAAGCCCTGGAGTAACAGAAACATCGGTGCTGGCTTCGCCGCCCCCAGCCGAGCTGGCCAGCATGACGCGCACATGCCACGTCTCTTCCTTATCGAACGGGACGATCACCTTGTATTCGACTCGATTGCGTAGCTTCTCCCGCCAGGCGTCGTAGGTTACCTCATTGAGCCGCTTGCTTACGGGCTGTACCGCAACCTGAACCTTCATATCAGCCGGAACCGAGCCGGCCGCCGGCGGGTCGATAATGACGAAGAAACTCCCCGTGCCGACGTCGGGATTGCTCCACACCGCAACGGTAAATGGGCCAACTTTACGGTCCTGCATGATGGGATATGGCGGACCGATATGTGCCCAGGCCGGAATGCTTCCGCAGATAGCCAGCAGTGTCGCGACGATGCCGAGCCGCCACCGGATCCATAGCCCCTTACGAACGCCTGTCATCATCAAAGTCAGCATCTTCATCCCGCCATCATGGTGGCGCGCATGTCCATGGGTTGAGTCATAAGCCAGACGGAGGCCAGGAAGAGCAGAAGGCAGACGACCGCCCAGGGCGAAAAAGCGCGGAGAGCGTGTTCCTCAGAATCTTCTTCTGCAAGACGCCAGGCAACTAGCAGCGATCCTGCCAGGCCCAGCAGCAGGAATCCAAACTCGATGGGCTGCACGATGTACTTCGGGATGCCAAGCAGCGTCCAGCGAGGCTCACCCAGCAAAGGCCGCCCAAGACTGGCGACGGCATCCTGTGTGACCGGAACGATCGTATAGAGGCCGGTCAAAAAATGGAATCCGTAGTGAGCCAGCCACATGCCGAAGCCAAGCGGCACCAAAGAATAGGTGTAGCGGAGAAAGAGCGGCAACCAGGCGCGCTTTACGCCGCCCCAGGCACGCGTGATCCATGCGGCGCTTCCGAGCAGGATAGCGGGCTCGACAATGAGAAAGACGGTGAAGAGTAAACCCAGGATCGCTGCTTCGTTATCGATGTGCAGCAGATGGCCCAGCCAGGTCTCGACGATGTATACAGGGCTCACCATGCCGAAGGCATTCATCAAAGCACCAAAGCAGAAGACAACCACAAGAGCGGCTATGTCCTTCCGGCGCGAGAAGTAGCCCACACCAGATCGCCTTGGATCATTCATTAACTCAGCCGCCGGCAAACGGCTTAGGATGCCGATGTTGTCGTGCGGGCAGGCGTGCACGCAGTCGAGGCAGAAGGTGCAATCCATGTTGCCGGATTTGGCGGGTAGAAAAAGAGCTAGCTCACAGCCGCGCTGCAGAATGACGAGATCTGAATTGGGCGCGTGACGGCCGCGAATGCAGTCCTTCGTGTGACACTCCGAGCAGACTTCCTGATCGCGCACTTCAACCTCAAGCGGCGAGACGGTCGACGCGATGAAGTTGAATTGACCAAGCGGGCAGACGTATTTGCAGAAGGTGGCGTGTTTGAAGAGCCCGTCGATCACCAGGACAGCCAGAAAGTATCCGGCGATGATCCATGCCGTCAGCCACGGTGACGACCACAATCCGAATAGCTCATATGTGAACAGGATGAGCGCGAACAGGAGGACTGCCACCCACTTATTGCGCAGCTTTCGCGGCCAGTTGAGGCGCGGATGAACGAATCGCCGCATAGCGTTGCGTGCCAGCATGAACGGACAGGCCATACAGAAGAAGTTTCCCGCGACCAGGATCACCAGCACCAGGGCGCCCCGGAAGTGCACCCATGTGAGCACGGTGGCGAGATTCTTTGGTGAGATGGACGGCCCGAGCAGGCCGTGGAGAATCATCACCAGACTCACCGCGAGAAGCGGAATGGAAAGAACCGTTCGCGAATGGCGGCACTTCAAAAAGCGCCCGAGAACCGGCACCAGCAAAAGATCGAACGGCGGAGATTCCTCGTAGTCGTCGTCGAAATCGTCTTTGAGTCCGCTGCTTGGCTCAGGCGAATTGGATACAGTTGCAGGCACTTAATTCGATAGGACGCCCCTCACGTCCAGCTGGCGCTCAATCTTCCGCCCATCGGCCAGCCTGATATGCAGCAGCAATATCCAATCGCCGCCCATGTTGAAGTTGACACTTGCGCGGTAGCTGCCCGGCGTTAATTCGCTTGCTTGGGCAAACACGGGACTCATTCCCGGGTGAGACATATCGGCTTCGACCATAATAGCGGCATCGGTAACAGGATTGCGTGCCGCGTCTGCAAGTTGAACGGAGACGGATGCGGGACCAACGCGTGCCGGCCGCGGTGTGATCTGTTCCCGAACGGTTATTTCCGGAGCGGGATCCGCGCCCCGATGGCAAGCGGTTGCTGCCAATGTTGTCACCCAGGCCATTACAAAAAACACTCTGCAAAAACTGAGGGGCCGCCAGCAGGCGCCCCGGTTCATACGCCCTCTAATCAAATTTTCTCCAACGCACTACCTGCAGGCTGGTAAGGAATCAGGCTGCGCAGGATGCGCCGTCTTCCACTTCATCCGTGTACCAGGAGCAGGTGCATGTTGTTTTGCGCGCTTCTCCCTTGGGCGGAAACATGTGGTAGTACATGCCAATCACCATGGGGATGAATACAACGGCATTGTAAAAGAGGTGAAGCTCCACGCGCGGAAAGAAGAACTGCAGCACGCTGACCGGGACGGGTTTGCCCATGAGGTTATGGTGGAACGTCGCCTGTCCGATCAGGAGCAGGTGCTCGATGTGGTGCCAGAACTGAATCACCAGAGCCACGGTCCACCACTTCCGGCTGAGGCCGGTGAAGCCCTTGCGAAGCACCCAGAGTCCGATCAGCATAACCAAAGCGTACGCGTAGTGCAGAACCTCCGACTGGATCAGCCATGGATACCAGAGGCCGAGAATTCCGTTGGCCTTCGGACGAGGCCATCCCATGACCCATATCTGGTAGGCCTGCACAAGATGCTCACCCCAATGGGCAAGGACGATGGCCATGAAAACAAAAACCGCGCGCTCGTGCCATTGCGAATTCAGCTTGTCATAAAAACTCTGGCGGGTTTGAGGAGCGACCGCAATGTTCAGAATGCTCGGATTGGAAGCTGCCATAGAAAAATCACCTCGTTCAAGTCCGGGGAAACAGATCGCTCCCAAGCTACTGAATCCGAATGTTCACCGTCTTCCGTCAATCGATGGAGCAATATCTCCAACTTTCGGTGGACGAACGTGGCGGGCTGTATGCGTCCTCACTGGTTGGAGCCAAAGATCAACCTTTAGTTGGTTGACCATCCCCGCCCGTTACCTTCATCTTTGCTCCAACCCGTGCCTCGAAATCCGCTTATGCTTCTGCCTTCCGGTAACCTCCCGCACCTTGCGATGCTACCGGCAGAAAATCGCGCCAAAAGCGGGTTGTAACCGCAGCCGGACAAAGCCCAGTTTGAATAGCCCGGAGGCTTCATCCCGGCAGATATCGACGTGCAGTTTTCTGGAGGCAAGTTTGCGCCGTTTTATTTGCTCAGCAGTACTGTTGTCCGCCGTTAGCTCTTTACCGTTATTCGGTCAGGCTCCCCACCCCACCCAGCCGGCCGCGACCAGTCATCCAGTAACCGCCTTCGTATACGAGCGTGCTCGCGGAGTCGGCTGGGAGTGGTTTGAAGCGCCGCCATATAACAACTCTTACGGCTATGGCGAATCCTTGTTGCGTTTTGGACTCTCGCAAAATCTTGCCAAGTGGGACTGGAAGCTGGAGATCTCTCAACCGACCATCCTGGATGCTCCGGACAATTCGGTGAGCGCGAATACTGCGCAAGGGCAGCTGGGCTTGGGTGCGAGCTACTATGCTGCCAATGGCAATAACTCGTGGCCTGTCGCAGCGTTTTTAAAGCAGGGTTTCATCCGGTACGATGCCGCCGCCGACCAAAACATCAGGATCGGCCGTATCGAATGGGTCGAAGGAGTTGAGACAAAGCCGAAGAACCCTACGCTGGCCTGGCTTCAACCAAATCGCGTGGCGCAGCGGCTTGTGGGTAACTTCGGATTCACGGTTGCGCAACGCAGTTTTGATGGAATCGATGCGCATTACGGCCAGGGAAGCTGGGACATCACCACCATGTTCGGGCGTGCGGATCAGGGCGTCTTTAACATGAACGGCAATCCCGAGATCAATGTCGACATGCAGTATCTCGCTTATACCAAGTCTGACTGGAGCGATCGATTTCTGTGGCGGGTATTCGCAATCGGCTATCACGATGGCCGCACCGGGCTCACAAAAACCGACAACCGGCCGGCTGCAGGGCGCGCGACAGATCATCACAACATTCGCGTGGGCACGTACGGTGGCGATTTTCTCACGGTGATTCCGGCTGGCTCTGGTCAGTTCGATTTTGTAGGCTGGGGTGCGCTGCAAAACGGGCGTTGGGGAACGCAGCAGCAACGCTCGGGCGCGGCTGCTGTAGAGGGCGGGTACCAGTTCCTTCATGTAGCCAGCACGCCATGGATCCGCGGCGGCTGGTGGCGAAGCAGCGGCGACAACAATCCGAACGACAGCACGCATGGCACATTTTTCGAGCTGTTGCCGACGCCGCGCAACTACGCGCGGACGCCGATCTACAACCTGATGAATCTCAAGGATGAATTCGTGCAGATCATTGATCGCCCCGCGAAGAAGTGGGAGTTACGTAGTGACGTGCATTGGCTGCAGCTTACGTCCGGCCGCGATCTTTGGTATCAGGGTGGTGGCGCCTACGATAACAAGGTTTTCGGTTTCACAGGACGACCGAGCAACGGGTTCACGTCGTTCACCAATCTTGCCGATATCAGCTCCGACTGGCACGCTACTTCGCATCTCGACGTCAACCTCTACTACGGGCATGGCTGGGGCAAGACGGTGGTAAAGAAGATTTACCCTGCCGATCAGACAGCCCAGCTTGGCTATCTGGAACTGGTTTATCACTGGGATAGCCCCTTTTCTGCACATCACTAAGACTGGTGAGCGGCTCACCTCCAGATGGGCCGCCGTGTCTTCACACCCTCGCAGGTGCTAAACTCATCGGTTTTCCTACCATTGAGGAGTCGCATGCCACCTGAAGCCGTTGCTATTTCCAGTCCCTGCCCTTTGACCCATCTGAATGAAGACGAGCAGTTGTTCCGATCGAGTGTGCGCGAGTTCTCGCAGCAGACCATTGGACCGCTGGTGCGGCAGATGGACGATGAGCAGCACTTTTCCGCAGATTTGTTACCGCAACTGTTTCAATTAGGGCTGATGGGGATTGAAATCCCCGTCGAATACGGCGGCGCGGGCGGATCGTTCTTTGAGGCCATTCTGGCCGTCGAAGAAATTTCCGCGGTGGACCCCTCGGTTGGGGTGCTGGTCGACGTGCAGAACACGTTGTGCGTAAATGCTCTGCTGCGATGGGGAACGGAGGAGCAGAAGAAGCGATCTCTGTCGCGCATCGCGGTGGATACCGTCGGTGCTTACGCCTTGAGCGAAGCGGCTTCGGGGTCAGATGCCTTCGCGCTTCAGGCGCGAGCCGAGAAGCGTGGCAGCGAATACGTGCTCAATGGCCAGAAGCTCTGGATCACCAACGCCCGAGAGGCTGGCCTCTTCATCGTCTTCGCGACCCTCGATCCGGCGGCCGGATACAAAGGCATCACTGCCTTTCTTGTCGAGAAAGATTTTGCCGGATTCACAGTGGGCAAGAAAGAAGACAAGCTCGGCATCAGAGCTTCCTCGACATGCGAACTCATGCTCGAGGACTGCCGCGTACCGGAGGAGAATGTGTTGGGCGAGCCTGGCAAAGGATACAAGATCGCCATTGAGACGCTGAACGAGGGAAGAATCGGGATCGGAGCGCAGATGCTCGGCCTTGCACAGGGCGCCTGGAATCATGCCGCAAAGTACGCGCAGGAACGGAAGCAGTTTGGCAAGCCAATCGCCGAGTTTCAGGCGGTGCAGTTTGCGCTTGCAGAGATGGCGACAGACATTGAAGCCACACGTCTCCTGGTTTACAACGCGGCACGCCTCAAGGATGCGAAGCTGGACTACGTTCGTGAAGCAGCGATGGCCAAGTATTTTGCGTCGCAGGTGGCAGAGCGCGTGGCCAGTCAGGCGGTTGAGGTCTACGGGGGATATGGTTTCGTCAAGGACTACCCGGTAGAGAAGTATTATCGTGACGCAAAGATTGGAAAGATCTACGAGGGTACATCGAACATGCAGCTAGCGACGATCGGCAAGCTGGTTCTCGGCGGCGGCAAGCGCGGCTGAGCTTCGTGATATCGCGCCCTTCAGAGTAACCTAGGCGTGAGGTAATCTTCTCTGCGATGAAGGCTCTCCTGCTCTCTGAATACAGCAAGCTCGACGTCACCACCGAGATGCCGCGTCCCGTCCCGGGATCCGGCGAGTTGCTTATACACATTGCCGCATGCGGCATCTGCGGCAGCGACGTGCATGGGTATGACGGCTCGTCAGGGCGGCGGATTCCGCCGCTGGTGATGGGCCACGAGGCTGCGGGCACGGTGGCGGAGGTTGGAGACGGAGTCCGCCAGTTTGCCGTCGGAGATCGGGTGACGTTTGACTCGACGGTTTACTGCGGGGATTGTCAGTACTGCCGCGCGGGAGAGGTGAACCTCTGCGATAACCGGCAGGTCGTGGGCGTCTCCTGCGGGGACTACCGGCGGCATGGAGCCTTTGCGGAATATGTTGCGGTGCCGGAGCGCATCGTCTATCGGCTGCCTGATGAGCTGAGCTTCACTGAAGCCGCGATGCTGGAGGCGGTCTCGGTCGCGCTGCATGCAGTGCGCGTTGCGGACTTGAGCGGAGGTGAAACGGCGCTGGTAATCGGCTCTGGGATGATTGGATTGCTCACGCTTCAGGCTGCGCGGGCAGGTGGTTGCTCCCGGGTTTTCGTCGCAGATATCGATCCTTCGCGACTCAAGCTTGCCCGCGATATGGGAGCCGATGAGGTGATCCACGGATCGGGCGCGGACCTGATAGCGGAAGTCCATCGCTTGACGGCGGGCAAAGGCGTCGACGTAGTCTTCGAGGCTGTAGGCCGCAACGAGACCATCGCGTCATCGATCGACAACGTGCGCAAGGGTGGCACCGTGGTGCTCATCGGCAACATCACTCCCGAAGTAAAGCTGCCATTACAGAAGGTGGTCAGTCGGCAGATCCGACTGCAGGGGACTGCCGCTTCATCGGGTGAATATCCTGAGGCCATCGACTTGATGCGAACCGGCGCGATCAGAGTCGGGCCGCTGATCACGGCGGTGGCACCGCTAGAGGATGGTCCGCAGTGGTTCGAGCGCCTGCATCGCGGAGAGCCCAACCTGATGAAGATCGTGCTGACTCCCTCCGCTTCGGGAGAGCCAGCACGATGACCAGCGAGCTCTTCGATCTCAGCGGGCAGGTCGCGCTGGTTACAGGGGCGAGCCGCGGACTGGGCCAATACTTCGGGCGGGCGCTGGCCAAGGCGGGCGCGGATCTCATTATTACCAGCCGCAAACGAGGAGATCTCACCGCCTTCGAGGCGGAGATCAAGGCGCTTGGCCGACGAGCGGTCTCGATCGAGCTCGACGTACGGGATCACGCAAGTATTCAGAAGATGGCAGACGAGGCGCAGGCCGCGTTCGGGCAGATTCACATCCTGGTCAACAATGCTGGCTGCAATGTTCGCAAGCCTGCGCTTGATGTGACCTGGGACGACTGGAACCTGGTCGTCGAGACCAATCTGCGCGGCAGCTTTTTTGTGGCGCAGGCGATTGCGCGGCAGATGATCCCCCATGGGTATGGCCGGATCATCAACATCGGGTCGGTGACCAGCGTCTTCGGGTATGCCGGGCTGGGCCCTTACACGGCGAGCAGGGGCGGCATTCGTCAGCTGACCATGAGCCTCGCGGACGACTGGGGGAAGGAGGGCATTACAGTCAACTGCCTGGCTCCCGGATGGTTCAAGACCGAGCAGAACCGCGTGATGTACGAGGATGAGGGCTGGGTCGAGTACCTGAAGGAGCGCATTCCGTTGAAGCGGCCGGGGGCGCCGAATGACCTGGATGGGGCGATCGTCTTTCTCGCCTCGGAGGCGAGCCGGTACATCACCGGGCAGACGTTGCTGGTCGACGGCGGCATTTCGACTGGAGCGATGCGGGCGACGGTGCAGGCGCGTTGAGGGAATCTCTCGACTCACGCGAGATGACCAACCGGACGGAACTACATCGAATACCGCGTCGCCGATGGAGGATTGCTATCCTCCTCGGCATCGGGGTGCTGGTCAACTACTTCGACCGCGTCAACCTGACCGTTTCACACACGGCTCTCTACGTCGCCTTCGGCATCTCCAACGTCACGTTTGGCTATCTATCAGCGGCCTACAATTGGACCTACGCCGCCTGCCAGCTTCCGATCGGCGTCGTCCTCGACCGCTTCGGAATCCGCCGTATCGGGCGTATCAGCACCTTCATCTGGAGCATGGCATCCTTTGCCGCCGCCGTCACCCCAAGCATTGGCGGATTCTTCGCTGCGCGGCTGCTGCTTGGCGTCGGAGAAGCTCCAACCTTTCCCGCGAACGCCAAGGCGATCGGCTATTGGTTCCCGCCCGAGGAGCGCAGCTTCGCCACCAGCATCTTCGATGCGGCGGCCAAGTTCGCCCCGGCGATCGGGGTACCCCTCATCGGGATGCTGCTGCTGCGCGTGGGCTGGAGGCTGAGCTTCGCCGTCACCGGCCTCGTCAGCCTGCTCTATTTCGTGCTCTTCTATGTCATCTACCGCGACCCCAAGGACGATCCCGGGCTGAGTGAGGCGGAGAGTGAGTACATACAGTCGTCGAGGACACAGGAGGTGGACGTCGGCGAGCGCGCTTCGCTCGGCTATCTCCTGCGACAGCCGAAGGTCATCGGTCTTTGCCTGGGGTTCGGGTCCTACAACTATGTCTTCTACCTGCTGCTCACCTGGCTGCCAAGTTATCTTTCAGCCGCGCTGCACATCAGCCTGATGGACTCCTTCCTCTACACTGGGGCGCCGTGGCTGGTGGCTACCGCGACCGACCTGCTGGTCGGCGGATGGCTGGTCGACGCCCTGGTACAGCGCGGATGGAACCCGAGCCGTGTTCGCCTCACCGTACTTGTGGCGGGGACTGCGCTCGGCCTCGGCATCCTGGGCGCGGCGTACGCGCACACTCCGGGACAGGCCCTGTTCTGGATCAGCATGTCCATCGGCGGGCTGGCGGCGGCCGCTCCGGTGGGGTGGTCGGTGCCGTCGCTGATCGCGCCACGGGGCAGTGTGGGGACGCTGGGCGGAATCCTCAACTTCTCGAACCAGCTTTCGGGCATTGCGGCACCGATCATCACCGGTTACGTGGTGACTGCATGGCATTCGTTTACGGGGGCCTTCGCTGTGGCTGCCGCTTACCTGATTGTCGGCATCGCCGGATACATCTTGCTGCTGGGGGGGATCGAGCCGATTCCGGAAGAAGCCTGACCCTCCCCCCTCCCCCCTTTATTTAGTTCACACATTTCATTGGGTTTAACGAGAGGCTTTCCCTGTATCTAATAGAAAACAGGCAACTTGCTGTAGCTAATAGAAAACATGAGACTTGCAGTGCTTCATTGAAAACAGGCGGGTTACGGTCGCGTCATTGATTTCATTGGGTTTATTCCAAGAACGTCAAAAGCCCGATCGCTCGTGCGACCGGGCTTTCTCATCTCTACTTCCATTATAGCGAGTTGAGAAAAATGATAGGCCAGTAAAGATAGGGATTAGGGATTAGGGAATAGGGAACAGAAAAGCCAACAGCCAGCAGCCAGCAGCTCTCCAAAGAAATAAAAAAGGCCCGCTGAAGCGGACCCTTGGCGCTTCTACTTCAATTTTATATCTTCAGTCAAAATGGTCGGCCATGGTTCCGGGATCATTTTCTTTTGGAATGAATGAGTTGCAGTAAAAATTCCGGTTCAGGTATTGACAACGCGCCGTCCAGAACCCCGGATCGGTTTCCCTGACAACACCCAAAGCTGCAAGGAAAGGTATCGGACCTGCTCAGAAGTTAAGACTTTTCGTCGGGCGGGTCGGCGGCGCCGGGAAGAATCGGACGCAGTTCCGGCGTCGGCACGGATAAGAGGACGGCGTCCGCTACCGACTGGACCAGCCGGACAGGTAAGTCGAGCGTGGCAGCGCGCAGCAGGCTGCGGGCAGCGCCTACCTGCTCGGCGGCCGACTTATTCAGTTTGATCTGGAGCGCGATGATCGTCCATGTGGAGGTGTCGACCAACAGCGCAGCCACTTCGCCGATCGCCTGCCCGTCAGCCGCAATAACTGTTCGTCCGCGGAGGTGTTCATCAGAAACTTGCATCGTCGGACCGCCTCTATGGGCAATTTTGATACCTGAACTTGCCGCGCCCCGAGTGTACACCTCTCTTGTCATAAATGGTAAGTATTGCGGGACATGTTGCCAAACAGCTAAAGGCCGGGACGGATCCCGGTCTGCGCACTTTTGGGAAGCAGCTTAGGCGGACTTCTTCGCGGCCAAGCTAAATCGGCTACTATTCTTTCGACTGTTTCTCTGTTTGTGATGGAGGCCTTCGTGCCAGGCGAGACACAGACCGCGTTTATCAGCTACTCGCGTGAGGATTCCGAGTTTGCCCTCCGGCTGGCTGGGGATCTGAAAGCGGCGGGAGCGGCGGTGTGGCTCGATCAGCTGGACATTGCGCCGGGCCAGCGGTGGGCGCGCGCTGTTCAAAGTGCTTTGAACGACTGTCCGCGGATGCTCGTAATTTTGTCTCCGGCTTCGGTCGAATCAGAGAACGTAGAGGATGAAGTCAGCTTTGCTCTTGAAGAAAAGAAGACCGTCATCCCGGTCCTATACCGGGACTGCAAGATCCCGTTTCGGCTTCGGCCTTTTCAATTTGTTGATTTCAGGGGCGAGTATGATCACGGGCTCAAAGGGCTTGTGAGGGTTCTGTCGCCACGGGAGCACGAGCTAGACGCCCCGAAAGAGAGAGATCCCGTTGTGCTGGACAGCGTCCCGATCCAGCCGCCGCAACAACAGGTTCGGCTGGAACGGGCTAACCAGATTCAGAAACAGATTCCGGACGAGCCACAACGCCTGCGCCATCGTCCATACCTGCTTGCCGGAGCCATCACAGCCGCCGCCCTCCTTCTCGCCGTCCTTGCCGTCGGCCTGCTTCGTCACCGGCCCCCATCATCGCAGCCGGCCGCAACAAAAACCATCCGTGGCCCGAACACCCAGCCCACCACAACCCCATCATCGTCAGCAGCCTCGATTCCATCGCCGGCATCCGTAAAGACCTCGCCCGCGCCGGTACCGAAGCCCGTCACCGTTCCGTCTACGCCAAGCCCCCAGCCCTTGGCAAAGCAGAAGGCTGCGGTCTCTCAACCCCTCTCAGCTCCGCCGGACTCCCTGGCTATCGCCCAATACCGGAAGGCCTGCGATGACGGGTCGGCGGAAGGTTGTTTCAAACTAGGCAGTAGCTATGACAGTGGAGAAGGCGTTGCGCAGGATAAAGCCCAGGCCGTTGCCTTCTTCAGCAAAGCCTGCGATGGCGGTGAGAGGCTCAGTTGTTCAACAGCGGGCAGGATGTATGAGGAGGGATCGGGCATCCCCAAGGATCTGGCCAAAGCCGTTGCCGTCTACGGGAAGGGCTGCAAACTAGGCAACCGAGACGACTGCGGTGCGGCAAGGTTGGTCACTTTCAGGCGCCTCTCTGCACCGACCAAGCAAGACATCTCCGACTTTGAGGCCTCTTGCGACCGCGGCGACATGCAAGGCTGCGCATACCTGGGCCTGATGTATGACGCTGGAACAGGTGTCCCGCAGGATATGGCCAAAGCCGTTGCTCTCTACCGGAAGGCCTGCGAAGGCGGGTCAGCGGACGGTTGCTTCTCCCTGGGCAACTGTTATGACGGAGGAAGGGGCGTCGCGCCGGATAAAGCCCAAGCCGTTGCCTTCTTCAGCAAGGCCTGCGATGGTGGCGACAGACTAAGTTGTTCATCAGCGGGCAGTATGTATGAGAAGGGATCGGGTATCCCCAAGGATCCGGCCAAAGCTATCGCCGTCTACGGGAAGGGCTGCAAGTTAGGCAACCGAGACGACTGCGATGCGGTACAACGCCTCGCGCCATGACTGCCAGGTGCAGAGTACGCTGACAGGCCTATGAATTCTGTCTGGGGCAGTGAAGGCACCATCCTTCACGATTAGGTCAGCAAAAGGCCGGGACAAAATCCCGACCTTGTATTGCTGAAGCCGGAATTAGGCGGACTTCTTGGTCGCCAGAGCCTTCACGCGGGCGTTCAGGCGGCTCTTGTAGCGGGAGGCGGTGTTGGCGTGGAGGACGCCCTTCTGCACGCTCTTGTCGAGGGCCGAGGCGGTCGCCTTATACTGGCTCGGTTGCGGCCTTGACGTCGCCGGCATGGAGGGCCTCGCGCAGGGCGCGCAGGCTGCCGCGGACACGGCTCTTATTGGAGCGGTTGACCGTGGTGCTCTTTTCGGTTTGACGGACGCGCTTGAGCGCGGAGACATGGTTTGCCATGGTGGTTCTGAACTCTTTTCTGGAATATGGGATGCAGGCAATTCAACATCCCCTGCAATAGATAAGTTTACGGGATTGCGGGGGAAGAGGCAAGGGTCCAGCGAGCGGAGTTCAGGGCACACTTTGTTGGGGCCTGTCGCTTCCATCGCAAGGTCTCCCGGAATTCGTTAGCCCGCGTTCGAAAATCCGGACCCTCGGCAAAGTGAGGCAGCCACTGGGTATCGGCATATCAGGCCCTCATATAATCAGGCGCATGCTCGGGAATGTCGCTGTGGTAGAGCTTTTTGTCTGCTGGGTGGTGTGGGCGCTGGCGTTTTTGAAGCCGCGCAGGCAGGCCGCCGGGCAGAGGGAAGTGAAAAGGGCTCCGGCGTCCAGGTGGGGGATCGGGCTGGTGATGCTGGGGTTTGCACTGACCTGGGGCTTATGTCCGGCCGGTGGGATTTGAAAAGTCTGCAGGCTATCGCTGATTGTGTCGATGATTCTCGGTCCTCCGTCGGTCGCGCTGGCGTGGGCGGCTACTCGGCACCTGGGCAAGCAATGGCGATACCAGGCGGCGGTGAGCGAAGACCATGAGCTGATCCAGACGGGGCCTTACCGCATGGATGCGGCATCCGATATACACGTCGATGCTGGGGATGGTGCTGGCGACGGGCTTCTGCTGGACGTGGTGGCCGATGTTTGTGGCGGGGATCATTTGCTTTCGTGATCGGGACGGAGATTCGTGTGCGCTCCGAGGAGCGATTGCTTGGCGAGCATTTTGGGGATTCGTTTGACGCTTACCGGGCGCGGGTGCGTGCTTATATTCCGTTCGTGCGCTGATTTTCAGTGACGGCTGGCCTTAAGATTGAACCAACTGACCGCTGCCCCCTCCGTGATGAGTCAGATCGCAGATCGCATTACCTGGAGGAACGCGATGCATCCTGAATGGGCGACGTACCTGCGAGTCCTGCTGACGGTTTATATTTCGTGCGGCGTGGTGGCGTTTGTGTGCGCTCCCGTAGCCCTGTCGACAGCCAAGGGCGGCAAGACGCATCGGCGATGGGGAAAGATTTATTTCTGGGCCATGGCAGGCGTTGCGGTCACGGCGCTGACGCTGTCATTCACTGCTGCCCATTTATTTTCTGGCGATGGTGGCGGTATTCAGCTTCTATTCGGCATTCGCGGCGTATCGTGATCCTTTATCTCAAGGACATGTATAAGGGTGCGCGGCCGAAAGTGGTGGACTGGCTGGCCGCAGTGGTCACGGTGTTGTCGAGCTTGCTGCTGTTCCTGATGGGTTTTCTGCAGCCGGAGCTGATGCACGTAGGCGTGGTTCAGCATCGAGGGACACGCGGTGAGCATTGTTTCCGTCGTCTTCGGAATCATTGGAATGCGCATGGGGCTGGGTTCAATGCAGGGGTTTATCAAGCCACCGGAAGAAAAGATGTTCTGGTGGTTCGGGCATATGCAGGGGATGATCGCCAGCTACATCGCGGCGATGACCGCTTTTTCCGCAGTGAATCTGTCGCACTGGTTTGGCGCAGCCTGGTGGGTATGGCTATGGCCGACGATTGCAGGTGTGCCGGCGATCGCCATCTGGACGGCGTACTACAAGAAGAAGTTTTCGCCCAAGCCGAAAATAGCTGTGGCCTGATTCAGGTCAGGCGAGTTCGGGTTCCCCCAACTAAGGTGTCGAGTTCCGCGTTTGATACGTTTTCGACCAATAATTCACCAAACAGGCATTGACGGGCTCGGGAACCGGCGCTACTCTGAGCGCATCTTCATCAGGGGCGCATCGTCGGACAGCGGTTCGGTGTGGAACACCGGGGTGGTTTGTGCGGCGGGACGGGAAAAGCCCAGACTGCATGCATGCAGAACGCAGGCCGGCAAGATCGGGGCTTACGGGGCGGATCCTGACGAGTCCAAACAGCAAAATTCAGCATCGAAACTACATGGCTTCCGTCATGGAGCCAGCGGAGGGATTTTCACAGCTTGACCAAAAAAGAGCTCGACATCACGCCGAATCTTGAGTCTCTGTTCGGGACCCGCGACGAAAACCTCAGGCTCATGGAAGACATGCTCCATGTGCGAATTGATTTGAGATCGGATGCCGTGGTGGTGGAGGGCTCGGCGGAGAGTATAGGGCGCGTGGAGCGCATCTTCTCCGACTATGAAGCCCTGCGAAAAGCGGGAGTGGGGCTGCAGAATGGCGAGCTGCACGGGATGCTGCGACTGGTGGTGTGCGATCCGACGGTGTCGCTGCGCACCCTGGCGGAGACGGGCAAGCAGAGGTCGGCGGGCATCAAGCGGATGGTGCAGCCGCGATCGCTGAACCAGCGGATGTATCTGGAGGCGATCGACCAACTGGACATGGTCTTTGGCGTGGGACCCGCCGGAACAGGCAAGACCTATCTTGCCGTGGCCATGGCGGTGTCTGCGCTGCAGGCCAAGAAGGTGAGCCGGATTGTGCTGGTGCGGCCTGCGGTGGAAGCCGGCGAGCGGCTGGGATTTCTGCCGGGGAGCCTGCAGGAGAAGGTTGATCCTTATCTGCGGCCGCTGTATGACGCGCTCTATGACTTGCTCGAGCCGGAGCGGGTGGAAAAGATGCTGGAGAAGAACGTGATCGAGGTGGCTCCGCTGGCGTTTATGCGCGGGCGCACGCTGAATGACGCGTTCGTGATCATGGACGAGGCTCAGAATACGACCAGCGAGCAGATGAAGATGTTCCTGACGCGCATGGGGAACAACGCGCGGGCGGTGATTACAGGGGACATTACGCAGATCGATCTGCCGAATCCGCGGAAGTCTGGGTTGATTGAGGCGATGACGGTGCTGGATGGCGTTGACGGCATACGCTTCATTCATTTCGAGAGCGGTGACGTGGTGCGGCATCCGCTGGTGCAGAGGGTGATCCAGGCGTACGACAACTTCGGGCGGGCGCAGCAGGAGCTTCCCCTGCGCATGGGAGAGGCCGAAGGACAACCGGCTTCGAAGCCGCAGTAATTGCTATTGCTGAGGCAAGGCTGCGATACGATTGAGAGGAGGGCCGTGCGCCCTCCTTTGCTTTTCCGCCCCAGCGTGGCGCGAGGCACGGTTACCCGCCATGATTCTGATTGAACCTGCGATAGAGAAGAAATTTGCCCGCTCCGGATTGAAGAAGCGGGACATCGCCGCATTTCTGTCGCGAGCGATTGAGGCGGCGAAGCTGCGAGGCAGAGTTACGGTGCTGCTGACCGGCGACGAACAGATGCGGCACTTCAATCGAGTATTCCGGCGGAAGGACAAGGCGACGGATGTGCTGTCGTTTCCGGCGCTCGAGATGAATGGAAATAAGAAACTGGCGGGCGACCTGGCCATCTCGGTGGAGATGGCGGCGCGTGAGGCGAAAGAGCGGGAGCATCCGCTGCATGTGGAGCTGAAGATCCTGCTGCTGCATGGGGTGCTGCACTTGGCGGGCTGGGATCACGAGACGGATTCAGGCGAGATGGCTCGAAAGGAAGAGCTACTGCGGAAGCGCCTGGGTCTGGAGCAGGGGTTGATAGGTAGAAGCAGCGCGCAGGGCACAGAGCGCAGGGCACAGAGTCCCAGCTTTCGCTCCGCGAAAGATAGGCCATCCAAGTCCGTGGCGCGTAGAGCCGGCCGGAGCGTGAAGCGATGAGCTGGGCGGCGGCGATTCTCATCGTGGTGTTTCTGGCGGTGCTCACGCTGGCCTCGTACGTGGACCGGCTGTATTCGGAGATGGGCAAGTTCCTGGCGCGGGAGTTCCAGGAAAATATCGATGCCTGGGAGCAGCAGGTTGAGCCGCGGCTGCGCCTGGGGCGAAATCATGTGCGGTTGTCGGCGGCGATCCTCGCGCAGATTTCGCTGGCGTGCCTTACGCTGCTGTTCGGCATGCTGCTGTTTGACCGGGCTCCGGTTTACGACCGGCCGACGGCGGCGGAGGTCGGGCAGGTGGTGCTGGGCGTGGTGCTGGTGATCGTGCTCTTCAACCAGCTGCTGCCGTTCATATTTTTTACGCGAACGCGGGGGCTGTGGATTGTGCGGCTACGCGGTCCACTGCGGCTGATGTTCTATCTGGTCATGCCGATCACGTTGTTTCTGGGCTTCCTGCTGTCGATTGCGGCGTTGGCTGAGGCATCTCCCCGCAATGAAGAGGAGACGCCGGGCGAGGCGGTGGAGGCCCTGATTGAGGCAGGCGAGGAAGAAGGCATTGTCGAGGAGAGCAATCGCGACCTGGTGCGCTCGGCCGTGGAGTTCGGCGGCAAAGTGGTGCGCGAGGTGATGACGCCGCGTCCGGAGATATTTGCAGTGGCGGGATCGACGACGATCGAGGCTTTTCTGCGGATGATCGAGAACCGGCCTTATTCGCGTGTGCCGGTCTATGACGGCACGCTGGATCACGTGACCGGCATCGTGTTCGCACATGACCTTCTGCATATCCGCGATGAGGACGCGCGGACGCAGACGGTGGCGAGCATCGAACGCTCGGCGACGTTTGTGCCGGAAACCAAGAAGGTGAGCGAGCTGCTGCGCGAGATGCAGCACGAAAAGCAGCACATGCGGATTGTGATCGACGAGTATGGCGGGGTCGCCGGGCTGGTGACGATTGAGGACCTGCTGGAAGAAATCGTGGGCACGATTACAGACGAGCACGAAGACGATCATGAGCGAGTGCTGCACGATGCGGATGGGTCGTGGATTGTGCCGGGGAATCTGGAGATCGAACGGCTGGAGGACCTGCTGGCGGGAGAAGCGGAAATTCCCGAGGACTCCGAGGCAACTACGGTGGCGGGACTGGTGAGCGAGGCGGCGGGACGGATTCCGCAGGCGGGCGAAGTGATTGAGCGGTACGGCGCGCGCTTCGAGATTCTCGCGTCGACGGACCGCCGCATCGAGCGGCTGCGTGTATCGCGCATGGCTGTCGATACGAAGGGAGCGTAAAGGTGCGTTCGGGATTTGTATCGATTATCGGAAGGCCGAATGCGGGGAAGTCGACGCTGCTGAACGCGCTGGTGGGCGAGAAGGTGGCGATTGTCACGGCCAAGCCGCAGACGACGCGGACGCGAATTCTGGGGGTGGTGGAGGTACCGGCGCGCAAAGGAAAGCATCATGCAGCGCAGATCGTGTTTGTCGATACTCCCGGGGTGCACAAGCCGGGGTCGTCGCTCGACAAGCGGATGATGCAGGAGGTCTACGACGCGCTCGAGCAGCGCAACGCGGTGCTGCTCATCGTGGATGCGACGCGACGGCTGGATCTGCCGGAGAGCGCGGCCGGAGAAGAAAATCCCGCTCAGGTTAAGAGCCGCGGAGAGAGCGAGGACGCTTTCGTATTTGAGCTGATTCGCAAGCTGGACTGCCCGGTGTTCTTGCTGATTAACAAGATTGACCTGATCGAGCGGGCGAAGCTGCTTCCGTTAATTCAGCAGCTTTCGTCGCTGCATGAGTTTGCCGAGGTGATTCCGATTTCGGCGCGGAAGAAGGATGGGCTCGACCGCTTGATGGAAAAGCTCATCGCGGTTCTGCCGGAGGGTCAGCGGTACTTTCCCAAGGATCAGTTTACGGATCAGCCGGAGCGCTTTCTGGTTGCGGAGCTGATTCGCGAGCGGATTCTGATGGAGACGGGCGAAGAGGTTCCGTATGCCTCGGCGGTGGTGGTGGAGCGGTTCGAGGAACCGAAGCTGCCGCCAAAGGGCAAGAAAGGAGCGCGCGATGCGAAGCCGCCGCTGACGCGGATTTCGGCCGTCATCTATTGCGAGCGCGACGGACAGAAGGCGATTCTGATCGGCAAGGGCGGAAGCAAGCTCAAGGCGATCGGCACCGCGGCGCGGAAAGAGATTGAGTCTCTGCTGGGGACGAAGGTGTTTCTAGAGCTGCACGTGATTGTAAAAGAGAACTGGCGTGAGTCGAGAGGGTTTGTCGAGTCGCTGGACTGGCGGAGGCAGCTTGAGGAGATGAGCTCGGAGCAGGGCACAGGGCACAGGGCACAGGGCTCAGAGGATGGGGAGAAACGGTGACTGCAGGTTTGAGTGCAGTTTTCTAAGATATCTAAAAACCTGCGCGCACGTTTTACGTTTTCCGCTTCGGATGACATCGGGAGTGTTTAAAAGCAGGTCCCTCGACTTCGGTCGCCGCAGCGACCTCCGCTCGGGATGACACGGATTAGTGGAGTCAGGAGACAAGTCCTTCGCGGATGCTGATGCCCAGGGTCTTCATCTTGCGGTAGAGATGGCTGCGCTCGAGGCCGAGTGATTCGGCGGCGCGGCTCATGTTTCCGTGGCACTCGTCGATTTTGCGCAGGATGTAGTCGCGCTCGTAGGCTTCGCGGGCCTGCTGGAGGGTGCTGAACTCCTCGCTGCGGCGCCCGGCGGCGCGATGCACGAGGCGCGGGAGATGGCGCCGCTCGATGCGGTGGGCCTGCGGGTTCAGGATGAGCACGCGCTCGAGGATATTCTTCAATTCGCGCACGTTTCCCGGCCAGGGATAGTGTTTGAGCAGATCGAGTGCGTCCTCGGCGATCTCAACGCGCGGGCGGCCGTATTCGCGGCCAAACATGCGGAGGAATTCGCGCGCGAGTGAGGGGATGTCTTCTTTGCGCTCGCGCAACGGCGGCACGAAAAACGGAATCACGTTCAGGCGGTAGAAGAGGTCTTCGCGGAAGTTACCCTTGGCGATTTCCTCTTCGAGATCCTTGTTGGTTGCAGCGATGACGCGGACGTCGACGCTGATGGGCTGGGCCGCGCCTACGGGCACGAAGCTTTGTTCGTCGAGGGCGCGCAGAACTTTGGCCTGCGTTTTGAGGCTCATATCGCCGACTTCGTCGAGAAAGAGCGTGCCGCCGTTTGCTCTTTCGAAAGTGCCTCGTTTTTCCGGCGGGCCGCCGGGGATGGCGCTGTTTCGGTAGCCGAAAAGCTCGCTCTCGATGAAGTCCTCGGGAATGGCGGCGCAGTTGAGCTCGATGAAGACGCGGTCGTGGCGGGGACTTTCCGAGTGGATGGCGCGCGCGATGAGCTCCTTGCCGGAGCCGGATTCTCCATAGATGAGGACGCGGCCATTGGTGGGCGCCATCAGCTTGATCTGCTGGCGCAGCGCCTTTGCGGGGACGCTTTCTCCGGTGACGGTGCTTTCGACGGTGAGCTGGCGCTTGTATTCGAGATTCTCGTTGCGCAGCCGCTTGGCCTCAAGAGCGTTTTTCACGACGATGAGCGTGCGCTCAAGGAGCAGGGGCTTCTCGAGAAAATCAAAGGCGCCGAGCTTGGTGGCTTTCACCGCGGTTTCGATGGTGGCGTGGCCGGAGATGACGATGACTTCAGGCTTGTCCTCCATTTCGAGAGAACCGAGGTCGGCGAGCACGTCGAGGCCGTCGCGATCAGGCAGCCAGATATCGAGGAGTAACAGGTCGTAGGGAGCGTCACGCAGCAGGACGCTGGCCTCGGATCCGCTGGCGGTGCTGGAGACGGAGTATCCTTCTTCGCTGAGGATTTCCTCGAGCGACTCGCGGATCTCCGCTTCGTCGTCCACTATGAGGATACGGTTCATTCGCCGGCGCCTGCGTGCAAGGGAACGACGATGTCGGCTGCCTTGTGGCCATTGGTACCGTTGCCATTTTCCGCCAGTGGCAGTTCGAGAATAAAGCGCGCTCCGGCCGGCGAGTTGTTCTCGGCGCGAATCGCACCGTGGTGTTCCTGGACGATCTTTGCGGCGATGGCAAGGCCCAACCCGGTTCCGCGCTGCTTGGTGGACACGTAGGGAAGGAAGAGCCGCTGACGCATTTCGCCGGTGAGTCCGTGGCCGGTGTCGGAGAGAACCAGCTCGGCCATGCCGGGATTTTCGCTGAGGCGGGTTTCGATGGAGAGCACGCGCAGAAGGCTGTTCTCCATGGCCTCGGCGGCGTTGTCGATGAGGTTGGCGAGGGCGCGCTTGAGGGCCTGGGCGTCAGCCATCACCGGAGGAAGATCGTGAGTGAGGCGCTGTTCGATGCTGATGTTCTGAAGGCGCCCGTGGAACAACATAACGGCGCTGTCGATTATGGCGTTCAGATCGGAAGGTTTCGGCTGCGCTGCAGGGAACTCGGCGAGGACGGCGAACTGATCGACCAGTGTGCTCATCGATTCGACGGAAGAGAGAATCACGTCGACGCAGCGGCGCATCACGGAGGGCGATTCGGGGAGATTGCGGTCCATGTGACGACGGATGCGTTCGGCGGACAATGCAATCGGCGTGAGGGGGTTCTTGATTTCGTGCGCGACGCGCTGCGCAACTTCCTTCCACGCGAGCTGGCGCTGGGCCCGGAGAAACTCTGTCACATCTTCAATGACGAGGATGGACCCGCGCTTTGCAGTGCCGAGGTCGAGCGCGGAGATGGTTGCAGTGAGGCTGAGGACACCGGAGGAAGAAGGCATTTCGAATTCTGTGGATGCGAGGCCCATGCGCTGGGCGCGGCGTTCGAGGACGCTCAGCTCGGACGCGACCTCCGGTGCGAAGAGCGATTTGAGCGGGACGCCGGTGAGATTCCGTGGCTGGTGAGGCGTGACGAGGTCGAGAAAAGCGCGATTGGCCTGCAGGATCGAGCAGTCGGAGTCAAGCGTCACGACGCCGCTGGGGATGGTTTCTAGGATGGTTTCGAGCTCTTTGCGGCGCGACTCCAGCGTGAGATTGGCCGCGGATAACTGGCTGGCGGAGGATTCGGCCAGGCGCCGGCTTTGTTCGAGGTCCGACGCCATGTGGTTGAAGGAGCGAACCAGCTCGCCCAGCTCCGCGGTTGCGGAGACGGTAATACGCTGTTCGTACTGGCCTTCGCCGATGGCGTTCATGGCGTCGGCCAGGGCTTCGACGGGCCGCGTGATCTGCTTGGAGAGATAGAGCGCGAGCCAGCTGCTGGCAAAGAAGACCAGCGTAGTAAGTAACAGCAACAGGAGCAAATAAGTGCTGCGGATGCTCCGGCGCTCACGATAGAGGGTCCAGTATTGAGTGGCGCCGGTGCGAATCTGCTGGACGGTGGTGGAGAGTCCGGCCGGCATAGGCAGACCAACGACAATGAGGCCGCCGCTGTCGATGGCGGCATCGCCGACGGCGTACTGATTGTCGCCGACGGTGAGGATCGGCTCATCAGTTCGCTGGGCTGCCTGAAGAGCGGCAACAGTGAATTCCTGGGCCTTGTTGTTCACGCCGGTGTTGTCTTCATCAAGCCATGCATGCACTATTGCGGGCTGCGATGGCTGCGGCAGCTGATACTGGGTAACGGGAACACCATCCCGGTAAACGACCGCGAAGCCGCCCTGAAGAGTGATGCGGTGGGTGCGGATCTCGTCGAGAATGCGGGACTGGTCGCCGCTCTCATAATGTTCCTCGAAGGACGGAGAGCGCGCAAGAGATTCGGCTTCCGCGCGTGCGTTGAGGCTGACGTAATGGGCGAGATCAAGCGCGATGCGGGTGGAGTTGTCGCGCAACTCGGCGACAGGCTGCGAGAACCAGCGGTCGATGGAGCGGTTCATCAGCAGGAAGCTGAAGAGGAACATGAAAAGCGCCGGCGCAAAGGAAAGCAAAACGGCGCCGATGAGCATGCGCGATCGCAGCCGCGAGCCGAGGACACGGCTGCGTTCATCGGCAAGGAGCTTGAGAATATTGCGCAGCAAAAGAATGAGGAGGGTGACGAAGAGTAGGAAGACGATGACAGAAAGAGCGGTGAAGAGGAAGATTTGTCCGCTGGAATCAGGGTGCAGGAAGCCGAGCCGGAAAGCATTCAGCGCGCCAAGTATTAAAACCAGAAGCAGAGTTCCCGCGCCCAACACCACTACGGTTGCACGCCTGTGTTTTGATTCGGCCAAAAAGCGCTCCTGCGTGAAGATTATAGGCCTGCACCGCCGGGTAGCATTGCGAAGGAATTTTGAGCCACCGAGGGTCGATATGGCATCATAAGTTCCGTTATGAAAATCAACCGAGTGTCCGCCGCGATTCTTCCACTCGCCCTGGCAGGCCTGCTACTTGCCGGTGGTTGCAAGAAACAGAACGAGCAGGCCAGCAATGAGGCACAACCTGCGGCCACTACTCCAGCGCCAGCGACGTCGCCCAGCACGGGCACGCCAGCGACACCTCCACCTTCGTCGACAGCCGCGCCCTCGTCGTCAGCTGAGGCACCGGCGGCAGCGCCCGCGACAGCTCCAGCTCCGGCCACGCCCCCGCCGCCACCACCTCCACCGCCGCCTCTGGTTATTCCGGCGGGAACGCACATTGCGGTGACGACGACGCAGGAACTGGGCTCGAAGATCAGCGAGCCCGGTCAGAGCTTTACCGCGACGGTGGCGTCGCCGGTAACCATCCATGGCGTCACCGTTATCCGTGCGGGATCGACGGCAGTGGGGACGGTAACCGACGCGAAGTCCCTGGGCAAGTTCAAGGGAGCCGCATCGCTATCGCTGCGTCTCGATACGGTTCGGGCACGCGGTGTGACCTACCAGATCGCTTCGAGCACGATCGAACGAGCAGAGAAGGGCAAGGGTAAGCGTACGGCCGGGTTTATCGGTGGCGGCGCCGGCGGCGGCGCTCTCATCGGCGGTCTGGCGGGCGGCGGCAAGGGAGCGCTTATCGGCGGGCTGATCGGTGCGGGCGCGGGCACAGCAGGCGCGGCATTCACCGGCAACAAGGAAATCGTGATTCCGGCGGAGACCACGCTGACGTTCCGGCTGGAGCGCTCGCTGACGGTTCCAAATCCGGCAGCGAATTCTCAGGAGGGACCGCCGCCAACACATTAATGGATTCGGCGGGACAGGTACCAAGGGGCGTGGCAGGTGGCCACGCCCTTTTCCATTACGAGAGGCCTTATCCGAGCAAGTCCCGCACGGGCTTCCAGGGCTTGTCCTGGGAGGTGGCGACGGGCTCGCAGGCGAGGGTGCCGGCGTAGGTGTTCACGCCATCGCGGATGCCGTCGTCCTGGAGGATGGCGGTACGGGCTCCGTTCTGGGCCAGCTTGAGGACGTAGGGGAAGGTGGCATTGGTTAGGGCATGGGTGGAGGTATAGGGGACGGCGGCAGGCATGTTGGTGACGCAGTAATGGACGACACCGTTAACGAGGTATGAGGGATCGCTGTGGGTGGTGGGGTGGGCGGTCTCGATGCATCCGCCCTGATCGATGGCTACGTCGACAATGACCGCGCCGCGCTTCATGCGCGAGACCATCTCGCGGGTGACGATCTTGGGTGCGGCGGCTCCGGGGATAAGCACTCCGCCGATGACGAGGTCGGCTTCCTGAGTGGCGTGGGCGATGTTGTAGGAGTTCGACGCCAGGGTGAAGAGCTTGCCGTTGAAGATGTCGTCGAGCTCGCGCAGGCGGTTGAGATTGAGGTCGACGATGGTGACCTTCGCGCCCATGCCGACGGCGATTTTCGCGGCGTTGGTGCCGACGATGCCGCCGCCGATGATGCAGACGTTGGCAGGGGGCACCCCGGGTACTCCGCCGAGAAGGACGCCGCGGCCTCCGTACTCGCGCTCGAGGAAGGATGCGCCGACCTGGACGGACATGCGCCCGGCGACCTCGGACATGGGGGTGAGCAGCGGGAGCGTTCCGGCACGGTCGCGGATGGTCTCGTAGGCGATGCCGGTGACCTTGGCGCGGAGCAGCGCGTCGGTGAGGTCGGGCAGCGGGGCGAGATGCAGGTAGGTGAAGAGCACCAGACCCTCGCGGAAGTGCTGATACTCCTGCTCGACAGGCTCCTTGACCTTGACGACCATGTCGGCGAGTCCCCAGACGCTGTGGGCGGAGCCTACGATTTCAGCTCCGGCGTCCTGGTATTCGTCGTCGGTCAGGGCGGAACTGTCTCCGGCACGGGTTTCGAGGAGGACTTTGTGCCCGGCCTCGGTGAGGGATTTGACTCCTGCAGGGGTGATGGCCACCCGGCTCTCGTGGTCTTTTACTTCCTTGGGTACTCCGATGATCATTCTTTCCGTCCTTGGCGACCTTCCATCCTACCTCAGGCGGGCGCAGCGGTGGTGACAGGGGGTGCCCCCCTCCCCCCTTGATTTCTTGTGATCTGTAACCGATTCATAAAGCAAGGCTTGCGGAGTAACGCCCGTAACCGTTTCATTCTGTGGGGATTACCCGAGACCCATTGATTCAACAGAAGTTATCCGGACGAAATGAGGCAGGGTCGGCAAGCGTTTCATTCTAAACGGATAAGCTGTAACCATTTCATGGCAAACGAGTTGCACCCGACAGGCGAAAAGCCCGGCTGCATGGGCGGCCGGGCTTTTTCGGTGTCTCTATTTCTATTGTAGCGGTTTGGCGGAAATTGTCGGCCACGTTTTGTAAGAAGGGGTTGAAGCCTCAATGTGAGCTATCGGTCTGCGTTGTCCAGTATCCAGATGTTGCCGGACTCTTGCGACATGGTTAACGCGAGTTTGTCCTGGGTGAACGAAAACCCCACACGTGGTATCGCCCGGAGAATCATCAGTCGCGGGCTATCAAAGTGCGACACTTGGAACGGCTGGCCGACAGGCTTTCCCGCAACCGGATCGAAGCGTGTTCCCCAGACATTGAAGAAGCCGCCGGGCCCGGATACGAAATAGATAGTTCTTCCATCTGAAGACCAGCGGGGCTTGTCGTCCCAGTGCCGGCCGTCGGTAATGCGCGTCCACGGACCACCCGACACGGAGACTACGTAGAGCGCGGACTCCGGGTTCGGTGAGTTAACGACGGCTTCGAAGGCAATCCATCGGCTGTCAGGAGAGATGTGGGGCTGGAAGAGCTGGTACGCCGGATTGGAAGCAATATTCTTCGCCGCGGTTTCGCCGTGCTGAGATGACGGGAACGGGACCAACCACAGTCCTGTTGGTTTGTACGTCAACAGCCATTTGCCGTCGCCAGACAGCTGGTTAGGGGTCCCGAGAGTGTTCGGCGCTAAGAGTGGCTCTTCTTCGTGGGTCTGGCCGGACCAAACCATGAGCTGTCGCTCGTTCGTCCCGAGATTTTTGCGCTCATAGATGAGTTGTACACCGTCGGGCGACCAGAGCGGCCCCCAACGTGAATAGTCGTCGCCGGCGATGACAGGAGCATCACTCCCATCCACCAGCGACTTCACCCATACTTCGTTTCGGACGTCACCGAAAGACGGCCCATAGCTTTCGCCATAGGAAACTTGATAGGCAACTTTCGTGCCGTCAGGCGATAGTTCAGGGCCGGCGGACGGTCTTCCGGGCGAAGTGATTGCGTTGCCGCTGCCTTTGATCTGGCCAGTTGCGCCGTCGAACGGGAAGAGCCAGGTTTGAATCCGCTGCGATCCGGCCGTGAAGGCCAGCCGCTTGCCATCGGGAGAAACCGCGAGTGCGAATTCGGGTCCCGGGCCTGTGGTCAGGCGATCGATGCCGGTAGCTCGCTGCGTTCCGGGATCGACTGTCAGCTTCCAGACGTTTCTAGCGCCTCTGTAGCCCCGCACGAAATAGATGGCATCTTCCAAAGGTGACCAGCAAAAACGGTATTCGCCGAGTTGCATGCTGGCTTTCGTGTCCCCGGAAGCCTCTGCGAGTTCTTTCTGCACTGCGGGAGAAGTCGCCAGTTCGATTCCGGGGCCGCCGGCAAGCGGGACAGTCCAAAAGACGGGAGTCGGCGAGGAGGATCCGACCCAGATGGTGATCCTCTTTCCATCCGGATGCCAGGCTGCTGACGTCGCCCATAGTTTGTTTTGCGCGATGAACTCGGCCAGCACTTCGCGGGGCGGGCTGCCGTCCAACCGTGCGACGTAGAACCGGTTGGAATAGCCGATTGCCGTGAAGTGAGTTCGAAACAAGACCTGTGAGCTGTCTGGTGACCACTGGGGATAGTAGCCGAAAGGGGCAATCTTACGTTGCTGACCGACGGCCCCAAGCGCGGGAGTGATGTAGATTCCGCCTTCGCCTTCTTCGGAACGATAGGCGATGTACTTACCGTCAGGAGACCAGTCGGGCATCCAGTTCTGGCCAGGGCCTTTTGTGATCTGGAGAGGGTCCCCGCCGCTGACCTGCTGGACCCAGATATCGAACTTTCCGCCGCGATCGGAGGCGTAAGCGATGAAGCGGCCGTCCGGTGACCAGGTCGCGCCAGTCTGCAGGCCTTCGTCAAACGTCAGGCGGGTAAGGGAGCGCTGGACAGGCGATGCCGGAGCACCGGGATGCCATCTTTTATAGACAAACCACCCTGCGCCGGCCAGGAGAAGGCAGGTGGCAAATGCGATGCCTATTCTGACCGTGCGCCCCTTTCGGGGCGGCAGAACGGGGCTTAGCGGAACAGGGCTTACTGGAGCATCGATTACCGGAGTGTCCCTTAAAGCCTTTTCACTCGTTGCCGGGCCATTTCCCATCGCCTCGACTGGCGCGATGAAGCGATAGCCCCGCTTTGGGATCGTCTCGATATAAAGTGGGGCGTCGGCTGGATCGCCAAGGGCTTCGCGCAGCTTCATGACCGCCGTATTGAGGCTGTGGTCGAAGTCTACAAAGGTGTCTGAGGGCCATAAGACCCGCCGCAGGTCTTCGCGGTTGACGAGCTCACCGGCATGCTCGAGAAGAAAAACCAGAATGTTGAACGATTGCTCTCGTATCTTGACCGGTGTGCCACTGCGGCGCAACTCCATAGTGCGCGCGTCGACTTCAAAGACGCCGAAACGCCAGGCTTGCCCGGTGTTCGCCTGGGTTTCCACGATCTCACCCCCGCGAAATACCCTTGCTGAGGAGTCTAGCACGACATCGCAGCAGGTCACGGCGGGCGATCCCGCCACACATACCACAATCTAAGTCTCGATGGATGAGAGACTTATCAGGAAATACGCGTTTGATCTCAGAATTACCCGCAATGCATGGCAGGAACTTCGGCAAGGGTGCAAGTTACGGAGCATAGCGGGTGCCGGGGTGCCGGCGGCCGCAATCCCAAACCGAGGTGCTCTCATGACACGCCACTCAGCCATTTTCACCAACCTGCTTTTCAGTTTTCCCCTGGCGACCGGACTGCTTTGCGCAGCTGCCAACGCCTCGGCGCAGACCATCGAAACAGCCACCATCCCATTTACCTTCTCGGCGGACCACCAGCAGTTCCCCGCTGGAACTTACGAGGTCAGGCGTCTATCTGACGGCCTGATGTCTCTTTCCAACCTCGAGACAGGGAAAATCCAGCTTTTAATGGTTCGTCTGGAAGGGGGACGCGTCGTTCAGACCAGGGGTCGTCTGATCTTCCACCGCGACGAAACCGGAAATTCCTTGACGCAGGTCTGGATCGCTGGAACCACTATCCACAGCGAATTGATGGTGCAGCCCAAATTCCATCAGACCGTCGCGAAGAATGACCCTTCGGCTGGCTCGTTCATAGAAGTGGCCATTAAGTGAACAGGGGTGTGTGATCTCGCGGCCGGATCACTTAACGTTGCTTGAGCCGCGGTGAGGATTGGGTCGGGGAAGAACCCAGGTCCCGAAAACGGGACCTGGGGCACCCGACAGGTTCAAGCGTTTGCCATCTGCGAGTAGAGGTGTAGCCGGGGTGGTGACCCCCGGCTACACCGCTACCGATCTCAACAGAAACAGCGGCCCCCAGACGATCCCCGAAGGCGCCGCCGAAACTATCCGCATGGCGCTGCTGCCTAACGATGGCCCCACCGGGACCTACCCGGACAGGAAAGGCATCATTCCCTGGTAACGCGAAGTGGCCTGGTAACGCGAAGTGGCCTGGTAACGCGAAGTGGCCCTGGTAATGCGAAGTGGCCCAGGTAATGCGAAGTGGCGCCAAATTCGAAACGCTGATTGTTGCCGGCACCTGACACGCCAGGCGCCGAAGGATCCCCGTGCTGCTGTAGGCGGAAATGGAGTTGCGGAGGGAACAACCTTGGGCCACATCCGGTTCACTGGGATAACCCTCCTGCCTCCCACTAAATAGCTCCCAAAACTGAAATTCGCATATATGATGTTCGCCAGCGGCAAAGTCCACCCACAGCTCTGCCCCAAGGAAGTCATGGCCCTAGCCAAACAACCGGAGGCACATTGAATATCCTCTTGCTCTCCATGCCCGATTCCTTTGAGCACATGCCCACCGTCGCCATTCGCATGCCCAATGGCGCCCTCACCTCGCTGGCCGGCAACCTTGACGAGCATCACAAGGTCGCCGTCGCTGACCTCATCCTGTGCCAGCGATCCGTCAGCGAGACGGTCACCCGCCTGGTCCGCGAGACCGATCCCGATATCGTCGGGATGTCCGTCATGACCTTCCAGCGGCGCAGCGCCGAGCGCCTCATGCACCTCGTCCGCAGCCTCAAACCGGGCGTCAAAATCGTCGTTGGAGGCTACGATCCCAGCCTCGACACCGCCGCCTATCTCAATATGCCGCTCGACTTTGTTGTGCGCGGCGAGGGCGAAGTCACCTTTCGCGAACTGACCCGCGCCCTCGAAGGCCAGGGCAGCATGCACTTCATCTCCGGCCTCTCGCACAAAGATGGCGATAAGTGGATTCACAATCCGCAGCGCGCCCCGCACCGCCTGGAAGACAACGAGATCCGCCTGCCCAACCGCGACACCCGCGTGCTCAAGGGATATACGCTCCTTGGGCGGCAGGTCGACGTCATCGAGACCTCGCGCGGCTGCACCTTCGACTGCAGCTTTTGCTCGATCATCGAAATGCGCGGCCGCAACTTCTTCACCTATTCTTTCGATCGCGTCCTCGACGACATCCGCGACGCATACAACCACGGCGCGCGCACCATGTTTCTGGTCGACGACAACATCACCCTGAACATCCACCGCTTCGAAGGCCTCTGCAACGCCATCATCGATGCCGGCCTCAACAAGATCGACTACTTTGTGCAGGGCATGACGTCTGCGATCGCTAATCATGGTGAGACGTTGGCGCCCTTGATGCGCAAGGCGGGATTCCGCTATGTTTTCCTCGGCATCGAGAACATATTGGAGAGCGACCTTGTCTTCCTGCAGGCCTCGGCCAAAAACACCGCGCGCAAAGACGGCAAGAAAACCGGCAACGCTACTCTGCAGGCGATCGACTATCTCCACAAGAACAACATGTACGTGGTCGGAGGTCTCATCGTCGGCAGCCCAGGCGATACCGCCGAATCTATTGAGACCAACCTCGAGTTCGCCCGGAAGTATGTTGACTGGCCCTACATCCAGCACCCCACGCCCTACCCGAAGACGCCGATGACCGCGGACTTCCGCAGGCTGGGTCTCATCGAAAACGAGCGCCTTCATGAGTACGACGGCACCACGCCCATCGTGCACAACGAGAACCTCTCCCTTGATGAGATCGAATACCTGCGATGGAAGGCCGAGCGCGGCATGAAGACGAAGCACATCCCCGCCGTCTTCCGCCACGATCCATGGTTCGTCCTGCGCAACGCTCCAAAGATGGCCGCGCACACTTATCGCGGCTCAACCCTGCGTACATTCCTCGGCCTTGAAAGTGACCGCGCCGCCTTCGCCCGCTACAAGGAAATTCGCCGCAAGGAACGCGAATACGTTGAACCACCTCAGGTTTTCTCCAAGCCCGTTTCCTCCGCAGATTCTAGAGACGAGAGCCGCGAGCAACCGCAGTGGGCAAACTCGATGGCAAAATAGCCGCCATCGCCGGAGTGGCTCCGATCTGACGATTTGATCCCGTCGAAGGCTCTTTCGCTTCCTGTTTGAAGATGGAATTACGATCGTAATATTATCCAAACGGATGCGATATCCGGCCGATCACAAGCAGCAAACCAGCCAGCGGATTCTCAACGCCGCTTCCACGCTCTTCCGCAGTCATGGATACGACGCTACCGGCATTGACGCCGTGATGGCCTCGGCCGATCTCACGGCCGGCGCCTTCTACGCGCACTTCCGGTCGAAAGAAGACCTGCTTGCTCACTCCCTGGTATCTGCCTTCTGTGAGTCGGGCACGCGCTGGTCGCGCCGACTGGCGAATCTTCGCGGCAGGGACTGGGTCCACAAATTCGCCGCTGCCTACCTCAGCAAAGCTCATCGTGACAATCCCGAGCTCGGATGCCCGATGCCCGCCCTTGCATCGGAGATCGGTCGTATCGGCGGTCCTTCGCGCGCCGTCTTTGAGAAGGCTCTGCGCGGCCTGATCGATGTGGTGGGCGACGAGATCGGCCCGAATAGAGACGAGGCCATCGCCGCCATCGCTCTCTGCGTCGGCGGACTGATGCTCTCCCGCGCCGTCGATGATCCGCAGCTGTCCGACAAGATTCTCAGTGCCTGCCGCGCAGCGGTTGTTAAAAAGAGCGCGCCGGTTATGTTACGTCGGGGCCCATAGCCAGACAGGAGCAACAGATGTCTCAGACAGTACTTGTCACCGGAGCATCTTCCGGAATCGGAGCCGCCACAGCCCGCCTCTTCCATGCCCGCGGCTTCACCGTCTTCGGGACGACGCGTGCCGCCAATCCCGTTTCGCCGCCCGAATTCACCATGCTCTCGCTCGATGTCACCTCTGACGACTCTGTTCGCGACTGCATTGAGCACGTTCTATCTCAGGCAGGACGTATCGACATGCTCGTCAACAATGCGGGTTACGTGCTCAATGGAGCCATCGAAGAGACCAGCCTCGCCGAAGCCAAGGACCAATTCGAAACCAACTTCTTCGGCTGTGTGCGCAGTGTCAACGCCGTGCTGCCGTCCATGCGCAAGGCCCGCGCAGGTCGAATCATCAATATTGGATCGCTGGTCGGCTTGATCGCCGTTCCCTACAGTGCTTACTACTGCGCCACCAAGTTCGCGCTCGAAGCCTATTCGGAATCCCTCTGGTACGAACTCAAGCCCTTCGGCATCAGCGTCAGCCTCATCGAGCCCGGCTACATCCGCACCAGTATCAGCCAGACCGCTCGAACAGCGGTTGGGCTGTTGCCCGCATATGAAGGACCGCGCAATCGGGTCACGGCCGCGATCAAAGACGGAGTCGAAAAGGGCTGCTCGCCGGAACTGGTTGCCAAGGTTGTCCTCAACGCTGCCACCAGCCGCAATCCCCGCCTTCGTTATCGCGTCGGCTCCGATGCAACCTGGCTGCCGCGTCTCAGGAAAGTCGTTCCCTGGAGTATCTTCGCGTCCGGACTCCGTCGCCAGTTCGCCCTGGACGCAAAAGCCTGACAACTCAAGAAGGAGACATGGCAATGCACAACGAACTCGAGACCTTCCTCACATTCTGGAACCACGAAGCAAAGAAAACTGCCGACCTGCTGCGCGCGCTTCCTGTTGGCCAGTATGATTTCCGGCCCGACCCGCAGGCCCGCTCTCTCGGCGAACTTGCCTGGCATCTCGCCGAGGTCGATGCCTACCCGACCTGGGGCATCGAGCAGGGAGGACTTCAGCCCAACATGCGACCTCCTGGCATCGAGCGGCCGTCATCCGTGGAAGCTCTCGCGCCCGGCTACGAACGCATTCATGCAGAAGCGGCGGAACGCATCAGTCGTCTCTCTCCGACAGACCTCGACCGGAAGGTCCGCAGCTTTACCGGTAAGGAAATGCCGATCCGCGATATCCTCTGGGGCGCCGTTCTCTTTCACATGATTCATCACCGCGGCCAGCTTTCCATTCTCGTCCGGCTCGCAGGCGCCGCAGTGCCCTCAATTTACGGCCCGAACCGCGAGGAGATGGCCGCCCTGCGCGCCGCGCGAACATAAGACGATCAGATTCATCCCGCTGTGATGAATCCACTCCGGGTCTAAATCATCTATTTGGACACAGGAGATTGCATTTATGGCACAAGGGAAGAAGGTCGCTCTGATCACTGGGGCGAATCGCGGAATTGGTTTTGAGACCGCGAAGCAGTTGGGCGAACAGGGCGTTACCGTCGTTCTGGGATCGCGTAAGCGGAGCGATGCTGAAGGAGCAGCCGCCAAGCTCAAGTCTGCCGGTATCGACGCCTACGGCGTTCAGCTCGACATCACCAAGCCTGCAGATCGCGCCGCTGCTTACAAATTCATCGAAGACAAATTCGGTAAGCTCGACATCCTCGTCAACAACGCCGGCATCCTGGTCGCTGCGCCAGACACCGATCTCTCCAAGGGCTTTCCGCCGAACAGGACCAGCCAGACGCCGGATGAAGAACTGAGGAATGTCTTCGAGACGAACGTTTTCTCGGTTGTCCGCGTTACTGAGCAGTTTCTTCCTCTGCTCAAGAAGAGCGAGGCCGGTCGCATCGTCAACCTCTCCAGCGTCCTCGGTTCGCTTACCCTGCACGCTGACCCGAACAGCCCAATCGCCGACTTCAAGAACTTTTCCTATGACGCTTCGAAGGCTGCGCTCAACTCCTACACCATTCACCTCGCCCACGAGCTTAAGAGCACGCCCATCAAGGTGAACTCCGTCCATCCTGGCTGGGTAAAGACCGACATGGGCACAGATGCCGCTCCAATGGAAATCCCGGAGGGCGCGAAGACCAGCGTTGCGGCCGCTCTGCTCGGACCCGACGGCCCCAGCGGCCATTTCATCCACCTCGGCCAGGAACTCCCCTGGTGAGCTGCAGCCCTCCCCCACAGACGAAAGGCCGGCGCGCTTTGCACCGGCCTTAGTCTTTGACGGCGATCGTTACACGGCCATCACTTCCACGCCCCGCGCATGCAGGTCGGCAACCACGTCGGGAGACACGCCCGTGTCGGTGATCACCATGTGGACCTCATTCGCCGGACAGATCAGCCCCGGGCTCACCATTCCCATCTTGCTCGAATCGGCGACGACAACCACCTGCCGCGCCTGCCGCGCCATCGCGCGAAACACCACCGCCTCATCCATCTCGATTGTGCTCGCACCGCGCTTTGCATCCATCCCGCAGACGCCGATGAATGCGCGGTCAACGTTGATCTCGCCCAGTGATTGAATCGCCGCCGGGCCGATCAGCGAGAAAGACCCCGCCCACTGAACCACTCCGCCGGTCAGTGAGGTCTTCAGCCCCGGCTGGTTGCACAGCTCCATCCCGATATTCACCGCGTTTGTAACGATGCGCAGGTTGCTGCGGTGGCGGATGCTGCGCGCGATCTGCGTGGTCGTTGTGCCTGCCGTGAAAGCGATGGTCTCGTGTTCCCGGATCAGATCCGCCGCCGCCAGCGCGATCCTGCGCTTCTCTTTTACGAAGCGTTCCTCGCGCGTCTGGAACTCCGCGTCGAAGCGAAACGGTTCGTAGATCTGCGGGCCGAAAAGCTCCGCGCCGCCATGCGTGCGGCACACCAGGCCGCGCCGCTCCAGCTTCACCAGGTCGCGCCGTATGTTCGGAGCCGATGTCTCAAGCTCCTGCATCAGGTCTTCCATTGATGCACGGCCGTGCCGCAGGAGTACCCGCAAAATCTGATTAGCTCGATCGTCCGTCTTGAATGACATCCCCGGGGCTCGCGAATACAAGGTCGCAGATCAGGGTAAATTAATTCGGCTACGCATCCTCAAGCGAATTCTGCGTCACCGCGGCACGCTTGCCATCCACTCGCGTCAGCTCATCTCGCAGGGCGCGTACATCGTCCTCGCGCACCACGTATCGCGTGTAATCGCGATCGAGATCCGCGCCCAGAAACAGCGAATCGTTCCGCCGCCGGACCGGGCTTTCGACGCTGGTGTTCAGGCTGGCGTGAAATTCCTGGGCGCCAGTCTCCTCGGCAACCGTGCGGATGTTTTCCGGATTCAGGCCGCCACCGGCCATGATCGTCAACCTTCCCCGCGTCCGCTCGATGGCCGCCGAGATGTCCTGCGTGCTGTCCGCCACGCGCCGTCGGCCGCCCGAAGTCAGCACACGCTGCGCACCAGTCGCGATAATCCGCTCCAGCGAGTCGGCAAAATCCGCTGACACATCTACTGCGCGATGGAACGTTACCGGCAGCGGTTTTGCAAGCTCTACCAGCTCGCGCGTGCGCTCTACGTCCACGTATCCTTCCGCATCCAGAATTCCTAGCACCACGCCATCGGCGAAAAATTGCTTCGCGTGTTCGATATCCGCCTTCATCACCGCAAATTCTTCGTCGGTGTAGAAGAAGTCGCCGCCCCGCGGACGGATCATCGCAAACACATCGATCTCGATCCGCTTGCGCACGAGTTCCAGCAAGCCTGGGCTGGGTGTAATGCCGCCCTCCAGCAGATCGCTGCACAGCTCCACGCGCTGCGCGCCTCCGCGCTCCGCGGCCACCGCCGACTCTACCGAATCGACACAGATTTCAAGAACCGCCATCGACCTCACCTATTTCGAACAAGACCCAAATCTGTAGTTGAGGATCACAGAGCCGGTCCGGAAATCGCACTGCACTTTTCACGGCTCCTGCTACCCCTGGCGAGGTAGCCGGACTTCACAAGCGTAACAATGCCTGATGAAATTCCCGTCATGGCAACGTGTCCTAGAACCGGTAGTTCGCCGAGAACTGCAGATGCCGCTCTACCGAGCGAACCGCTCCTGTTCCCGGTCCACTCGATCCCAGATTGGAGATATTTCCGAGGTTGGTGTCGGTAATACCGGTGTCCGGATTTCCGTAGCTCGCAATGTTGAATGCATTGAAGGCGTCGAAGCGGAAGCCCACCGTCTGTCTCTCGGTAATGTGGAAGTCCTTGAAGGCCGACATGTCAACATTCAGATAGCCGGGGCCGCGGACGTTGCCGTTCCGTGCAGTGCCAAAGGTATTGGGTGCCGGAACTCCATACGCACACACGCCGTTGTCCACTCCGGGAGTAGTGCATGGAGTTGCCGAAGGATCGGTGCCGAACCAGTTATCGATTGTCTGGTGCACAATTTTCAGGTTGCGATATTGATTCGGCCGGGCCTGGCCATAGCTGTTGGAGTTGTTACCGTTCGGTGCGGTGAACGTCTCCGGGAAGCCAGTGTAGCCGACGCCGACAACCGCAAATCTCCAGCCGCCGATCGCCTCATCGACCGCGCGGTTCACGTTGGAGAAGAACTGCTGGCCGCGACCGAAGGGAAGCGCGTAGACCATTGTGCCGCTCACGTTGTGCCGGACGTCGTATCCCGCCGGACCCCAGTCTGCAGCACTGTTGTAGTAGTTCTGGAAGGCGCCGCTGAAGCCGTTGACGTTGAGGGCATAGTTGCCCAGACTGTTGGTCAGCGCCTTGGAGTAGGTGTAGTTCAGCGTGAACTCGAGTCCATGGCTCGCGCGTTCGCGCAGCACCGCCTGCAGGCCGTTGTAGTTACTTGCAGCGCGCGACTCGGTGATCAGCAGCGGGCTGGATCCGATGCTGGCGATGGGCGCGTTCACACCGATGTATGGGTTGTTGTAGAAGGGAGCCGAAGTCGCGTCGCCGTTCACCACCCACTGGTTGACGTTTCCGTAGTCTTCGATGTGCTGGCCCTGCTGACCGAGATATCCAACCTGCAGAGACATGCTGTTGGTCAGGGCGTATTCCGCCGTCAGGTTCCAGGTCTGCACGTATGCGGGCTTGATGTCCTTGGGGTAGACGTTATAGGTGCCGCCGGGGGTGACACTGCTTCCGGCAAATCCATCCTGGGCTGACCGGGGGACGTTATATGGCGCGGCGTTCGTCGGGGAGGCGGTGGGTGTCTGGATGGCCTGAATGAAGGGGGTGATCGAGGTAAGGCGCTGGTTGGAAGAGTTGCCCTCGAAGAAGCTGGTCGCTCCGTAACCGCCGCGAAGAACGAAGCGGTTCGAGAATTGATAAGCAAAGCCCAGGCGAGGCATTACTTCGTTCTGCGCGTTGTAGCAGCCGCGATTGCTGCACAACCCGGAGCCAACGGGCGCACCCGCCGGAACCGCATGCGCGTAGATTACCTGCCCGGTGGTGAGGTTGATGTTGCCCGTCTTGTTGTTCTCCTCTGACCAAGGCTGATCGAACTCATAGCGAAGGCCGTAGGTAAGAGTAAGCTTCGGCATGATCTTGTAAGAGTCGGTTGCGTAGCCAGCAATGCGCCACTGACGCTGACCGACGTTCACGCTGGCCAGCGTCCCTTGGACCTGGCTCACGTAGTCGAGCACAAAGTCCGCGCCGCCGTAGCCGCCCGCATTCGAGAGCGAAGGATTGGTCGTGAAGTTGCCGGTATAGTTCAGGCTTCCCAGGTAGCCGTAGTTGTTTGCAGTAGGATAGTTGTTCTGGTAGCGCAGCGCCTGAACGCCAAAGTCCAGGGTGTGCTTGCCGCGCTGCCAGGTGAGGTCGTCGATATAGCTGAAGGTATTGTCGATCAGGCCGCCGCCGTAGACGGGGTTGCCCACGCCGGTAATCCCGCCGCTGATGTTCTGGAAGGAGAAGCCCTGATAGGCCTGGTTCGGAAAGGGTATGCCGACCTTGGCATTCCCCGAAGTTCCGAACTGCCCGGTCGTATCCGTAGGAAAGTTCTGATTCCAGACCGTACGCGTAAAGCCCATACGCGCCGAGTTCACGATCTCGGGCGAGAAAATGTGTACCCAGTTCGCTCCGCCAACCTTGGTCGGATAGTTATTCGGGCCGGGGAAGGTAATGGCCAGCACCGCGGTCCTGCCGTCGTAGGCCGTCGACATCCCGTAGAAGCCGGTGATCTTGTCCGCGGGGCGCGGGTCGTATTCCAGCTTGATGTCTCCCTGGTTATTCGTCTTGAACTGGCGTACCGGCCCCTGAAGGTTGTTTGCTGCAATGCCGTCAGAGGGCGCTGCATTCGGCAGCGGATAGAGGCTCGGATTCGCGAACAGGAAGGTCGCAACCGGATTGTTGATGGGAACATTCATGTCGCCAACGAAGGGCGCAAAACCGTGCTGTGAATCGTAGAGCTGGACCGGGCTGCAGCCGGCCTGCTGCGCCGGACAGAGAAGCGCAGAGAAATCCCCATTGCGCATGGCCTGCGTGAAGACGCTGGCTTGCCCGATGCCGCCTGTGTGATAGCGCGACCCAAGGTAATCGACAAAGAAGAAGAGCTTGTCGCGCAAAATCGGACCGCCGAAGGTGCCTCCGAATTGCGACTGCGAATAAGGATTTACCGGGATAATCGGGCTGGCGTGGTTGTTGGTCCAGGAATTGGCGTTGATCTTGTAGTCCTGCACATAGCCATAGGCCGATCCGTGGAAGCTATTCGTGCCGCTCTTGAGCACTGCGACAATCCCGCCGCCGTTCACGTTGCCATAGTCTGCCGGAGAGTTCGCCGTAATCACCTTCAGTTCCTGCAGTGCTTCCGGCGCCGGGCTGTAGGAGATGAGGTTGTTGAAGGTCTCGTTGATGTCGATGCCGTCCAGCGTGTAATTATTCGCCTGCGCGCGATTGCCGTTCACATTCACCGAATCGGTGTAGTAGGTGCTGCGCTCAATCTGGGTCGTGCCCGATGTGCCCGCCGTGCTCACCGCGCCCGGCACATAGAGCGTCAGCGCCGAAAAATCGAGTCCGTTCAGGGGAAAGTTCTGGATGGTGTTCGCGGTGAACGTGCCGCTCAGCGTGGGATTCTCGGTATTCAGAATCGGCTGCGCCGCCGCATTCACGTTTACGGTCTGAGTCTCGCTGCCGACCGTGAGTTTCACATCGAACTTCGCGGTCTGGTCAATCTCCAGGGAAAAAGCTGGAACGGTCTGTGAGGTAAACCCGCTCTGCTTCACTGTCAGCTCATATTGCCCGATAGGCAAAAAGTGAATGAAGTAAACGCCGGACGCATTCGTCGTCGCCTGCGACTCCACCCCGGTGCGGACGTTGCGCGCCGTTACCGTCGCCCCCGGAACCACCGCTCCGCTTGCGTCCGTCACCGTGCCGGTGATGTTTCCCGTAACCGTTTGCGCCTGCGCCAGCCTCACGTTCAGGCTGAGCACAAAAAAGAGCGCGGTGGCGAGAACCACCGCGCTGCGGGAGAGCCATCTAGGGCAAAACTTTTTTGGGGAGAGCATGTTTTTCTAATTCCTCCTGTTTCCGTTGCTGCAAACCTGGCCTCGCGATCGCCCAGGCATGCACTCTCACCAGAGAGCCGCATGCGAGGAATCGCTCAATGGGCCGCAGTATAACCGCGCGGAGACACGATTGAACAGAAAAATTGTTTGCTTTTAACCCGAATGAACAAATTTTATGGCGAATCTGACGCCGATAGCGCCCGACTCAGCTATTTCCGGTCCGGCAGCAGCTCCCAGATTGCCGGATCCTCCTCGCCGAGAACCCACGAGCAGAAGCCTTCGAGACCTCGCTCCTGCACCAGCTTGTACCGCTCCTCGAATGTCCGCTTGTCGGTGAAGAAGACCCACTCCCGCATCTGGTCACGGTTGATGTAGAACCATGCGGTGCGATCGTCCGGATCCCACTGGATGGTGCCCTTGTATTCCTTGGCCAGGAGCTCCGCGTTCAGCGCGCCGATATAGTCCCCGGTTGCATTCGGATATTCGACGACCTTTTTCGTCTCCGGGTCCTCGCGGCGGATCGGTGCTCCCGCATACCAGTGATAGCCATACACGGGAATGCCCAGCGAGAGCTTTTCCTTCGGGACAAATTTGAGTGCGTAGTCGAGATTCTCGACCGTCCAGTTCCATCCCGCCACGGGACCCGGCATCGTCCATCGCGTGTTCTGGTCGTAGGTCATCAGGCAAACCAGGTCGACCGACTGCCCGATCGCCGCAAGATCGTACGCCCCGCGCCAGTCCTCGTAGATCCACTTCGCAAACCCGCCCTTGCCCGGATAGCCTGGCGCATTGGGCACCGTGGCAATCGAGAGCTTCAGCCCCTCCGCATGCAGCGCATCGGCTGTCGATTTCACCAGCGCCGACAGCGCGTCCCGGTCGGTCCACGAGATGTCCTCGAAGTCGAACTGAAACCCGGTATATCCGTGGTCCTTCGACTCCCGAATCAGTGCCGCAATCATCGCTTTCTGCCCGGTGGGATTCCCGAGCAGTGTATGGAACGCGTCCTTGCCTGCGGCGACGACGATGGGCATTACCGGCAGGTGCTCCTTCTGAGCCACCTCCATCACCAATGGATTCGAACCCCCCGACACGAGGCCGTTCGCATCGGCCGTGTACCACATCGGCACCAGCAGTCCGATCTTCCCGGAGTGCGCCAGGAATGACCGCACCGAGTCCGGAGTTTCAACCATGTAGAACAGCGAAACGGGACGCGTCTCCGCCCGAACAGTAGCGGCGAAAAGCGCAACCACTGCCAACCGCAAAATCACTTTCATCGAAATCAGCCCTCTCTGAGTGGATCGCATGAATGTATACATTACATGCAACCGCACAACTGCCTCTCTTTGGACTCGCCAGACAAGGGAGCTCAACCTAAAACAGCGATTACGTGACGAATCGACATTGTGCTCCCGCGCAGCGCCAATTACCCTTCGTCTTAGCCATGACCAAAGAAGACTTTCAGCAGCTCTACGAATATGACCGCTGGGCAAACAAGCGTGTTATCGAAGCCGCTTCTGCGCTCACCCCGGAGGAGTTCACGCGCGATCTTGGCGGCAGTTTTCGCTCAGTGCGCGACACCATCGTGCACATCGTCGCCGCCGAGTGGATCTGGCTTGCCTTTTGGACAGAGCCCGCACCCGGCCCTGCCACCTTCGCTGAGTTGAGAACCAGGCGCGACGCTATCTTCAATCCCAGCCTGTTTCCCGATTTCGCTTCGGTGCAATCAAAATGGGCTGAAGTCGAAAAAGAGCAACTTGCCTTCCTGAGCGCCCTGACCGACGACCTCCTGCAGAAGATGCTTCCCACTCGTTTGGGCGACGTCAGGCTTGCGCTTCAGATGCAGCACATGGCCAACCACTCCACCTACCATCGCGGCCAGGTCTCGCTGATGATGCGGCAGCTCAACGCCCAACCGGTCGGTACCGACTTCGCTCTATTTCTCGCCGAAGTACTCCCTCAGGCCGCAACTGCGGCTAAGTCTTCCTGATCGGGCTTATACTTCCGTCATGGATTCCGAGCTCAGCAACAGCATCTATCGGCTGCCGAATGCACGGCGCATGATCGTTGAGCGGTTTGGCGTTCGAATCACCGACAAGAACGGAAACACCATCCTCGAGTCCGGCCGCAGGAAAGAAGCATGCTTTGAACGGTCTTTGAGCGAAGCAGACCGCCAACTGCTCTCCGAACTCAAGATCGGCCGATAAAGAACTGGGTCGCGAGCCGCGAGGAGCCAGGATGCGAGGGCATTCCTATCGCAGCGGAAGATACACGAGAGGGTGTTGCCACCTTCCCGGCATTCTCAACCATGACCTTACCGGGCTGTTGCTGCCGCGGAAACCTGTAACTCGGTGCACGCTCCTCGTAGCTTGGTTGAGCGTTTCGGAGCCGGGGAGGTGGTTATGTGACGAGTGGGGGCGTCAAATCGGTGATTGATCGATCAGGCGTATGGCCTGTTGGTGAAGCGCAGGCAACTTCTGTTCAATCACATCCCAAACGATGTGGTCGTCGATTTCGGCATATGCATGAATCAGAACGTTGCGGAAGGCGATGATTCGTTGATATTCACTGAATTGTGCTGCCAGCGCGGAATCGAGTTTGGCGAGTTGCGAGAGGGCTTCGCCGATGATAGTGAGTGCTCTCTCAACTGCGAGCCGCAGCATTGAGTCCTCCTGATAATCAGCGAAAGTTTTGGCCTCCGTGAACTGAACGATCAGGCTGGCGGCCTGCTGGATGTCGTAAAGGTATTTCTTGACCTCAAGCCGCATAGAGACCGTGCTTGTTTCGCTGAACGCTCTCGAGAAAGTAAGGATTCTTAATGGCCGATTCGACGACAAGGTCAACGGGACGCTGGAAGACCGTTTCCAGTGCTTCCTTGAGGTCGAAGTAGGTATCGGCGTAGGTGCCGGGCGGAAGCGGTTGGAATTCGACCAGAAAATCCAAGTCGCTTTTTTGCGAGTCGAAGTCGTCGCGCAACGCCGAGCCGAAGATCGCGAGGCGCGCCACGTGGTAGCGGCGGCACAGGTCGGCTAATTGCTCGCGTTTCTGGCCAATCTGTTTGTCCACCCGAACAGAATAGCAAGACTAGTCGGCCGTTATTCGCGCATCCCAATTCAAGATGAGTGTTGGAGCATGTTCCGAAAGAAAATGAATACTGGTAACTCGAAAATCATCCCCGTGAACCAGATGATCTTCCACGGCTCGATATGCGTAAGAATGATCGCAAGTACTATCGAATGGCCACACAATAGGATTGTTGTCAGTGCCCAGAATGACCAACGTCGAAATAGCAAACGGCCATCAGCGATGAAGTACCCGAATAGAACAGCACTGAAACCCCCAAGGCCAACCCACTTAATAAAGACTTCATGGCCCCACTTCAGCTCGACCGCGAACGTCATCCCCACGAACACTATGCCAACTCCGATATATAAGACGAAATCGGTCGCTCGCGCGTCAATGCGACTTTTGCGCTCAAGATCGGAGTTCATAAACGCCGTCTTAGACTCACTCTCCCGTATCGATCTGAGCCCTCTGCAAGGTATTGGAATAATCAATGTAGACGGACTTCCAGGTGGTGTAGAAATCTAACGCTCCGGTTCCGCCTTCGCGGTGGCCGTTGCCGGTGTGCTTAACTCCGCCGAAGGGGAGATGGACTTCGGCTCCAATGGTAGGGGCGTTGATATAGGTGATTCCGGCTTCGAGGTCGCGCATGGCGCGGAAGGCGAGATTCACATTGCGCGAGTAGAGCGCGGTCGAGAGCCCGTAGTCGATGCCGTTGGCGATGTCGAGGGCTTCGTCGAAGTTGGCGCACTCGATAAGACTGACGACCGGGCCGAAGACTTCCTCCTGGGCGATGCGCATGCTGGGTTTGACTCCGGCGAAGACGGTGGGGGCGAAGAAGTGTCCTTTGTCGTAGAGGCCGTCTTCGAGCACTGATCCGCCGGTGAGGAGTTTTGCGCCTTCTTTCAGAGCAATCTCGCAGTAGCGGGTAGAGGTCTCGATTTGCTGCTGGTTGACTTGTGGCCCCATCTGGATGGATTCGTCGAGGCCGTCTCCCACCTTGAGTGCGTCGGCGCGGGCGACGAGTTTCTCGCTGAATTCGGCGGCGATCTTCTTGTGCAGGATGATGCGGCTGGTGGCGGTGCAGCGCTGGCCGGTGGTGCCGAAGGCTCCCCAGAGCGCGCCTTCGACGGCGAGGTCGAGGTTGGCGTCGTCAAGGACGATCATGGCGTTCTTGCCGCCCATTTCGAGGGAACACGGCTTGAAGTTGGCGGCGGCCGTCTGTCCGACGATGCGGCCTACTTCGGATGATCCGGTGAAGGACATGGCGCGGATGCCGTGGTGCGAGACGATGGGGGCACCGGCGTCGGGTCCGAAGCCGGTGACGATGTTGACGACTCCGGCGGGCAGGCCCGCGTCGATGAGGCACTGGACGAGATTGTAGGTCGAGAGGGGAGTGTCTTCGGCAGGTTTGATGACGCAGGTGTTACCGCAGACCAGCGCCGGAAATAATTTCCAGGACGGGATGGCCATCGGAAAGTTCCACGGGGCGATCATGCCGCAGACGCCGACCGGCATGCGGACGGACATGGCGAACTTGGATTTCAGCTCCGAGGGGGTAGTCTGGCCGAAGAGGCGGCGGCCTTCGCCGGCCATGTAGTAGGCGGTGTCGATGGCCTCCTGCACGTCGCCACGGGTTTCGGCGAGGACCTTGCCCATCTCGCGGGTCATGTCGCGGGCGTACTGCTCTTTGCGCTGGGCGAGGAGCTCTCCGGTCTTGTAGAGGATTTCGGCACGCTTGGGAGCGGGGACGAGGCGCCAGCTTTTCCAGGCTTCGGCGGCGGCGGCGACGGCGTCGTCGATGTCGGCGGCGGAAGAGGACTGGAATTCGCCGACAATGTCGTCGGAGTTGGCGGGATTGATGTTGAGGAAGGTCTTGCCGGTGCGGGAGGCGACCCACTCACCGCCGATGAGATTTTTGTAGAGCTTGTGGGACACGGAATCTTGAGGCATGGGATCTGCTTTCGTGGATGCGATAGTCAAACTAGAAAGGATAACGTATGACCGCGCCTGCTGCGCTCTTTCGTAGGAGCGGATGGCAACGTCTCAGCTTTGGCTTGCGGCTTGGCCCGATGGCGAAACCAGCGAACGCAGAAAATGGCGATGATAAGCAGTAAGACGGTCTCGATGTAACCGCCAACGAAGACGATGAGTAGATCCTGGCCGTGAAGGCCGACGCGTTGAAACCAGTCCGTTAAGCGCAGCCCCAGTAAGTGCATGATGACCCACACCGAGCCTCGCAGATCGATGTACCAGGGAACGTTGTCCGAATAGCCTACATCGACCGGAAAGGGACAGACCCAGAGGTTCAGCGCCTCCAGCGGGAAAGCAGCGAGGAGCGCGATGATGAGCAGCCTGGTTCGAGTCATGCTTACAAAAGCCAGACTATCAGGCAGGTTCCAACGGAGCCATTGCTGCACACCAGTCACGGAAAGTTGTGTACTTCAGGCACTTTCCTAGAAAAGCCCAAGAATTCCACCTCCTCCTTCGGTGCAGTAATTGCCCCTGTGGCCTTACAATAGGCACGAGTCCCAAAAAGAAAAGTCGTCTATTTCATGTCATCGAACGGTTTTCATTCGCGTCCTTCGCGATCGCACGGCCTGCGTTCGCTGTTCAGTGTCTTCTCGAGCGATCTGGCGATCGATTTAGGAACGGCCAACACGCTGGTTTATGCCGCGGGCAAGGGCATCGTGGTCAACGAGCCCTCCATTGTGGCGATCAACAAAAATACTGGCGAAGTGGAAGCCGTAGGCAAGGAAGCCAAGGAGATGCTTGGGCGGACGCCGGGCAATATCGTTGCCATCAAGCCGATGAAGGATGGGGTAATCGCCGATTTCAAGATCACCGAGAAGATGTTGAACTACTTCATCCAGAAGGCTCACAACCGCAAGATGATGGTGCATCCGCGGATCGTGATCGGCGTGCCTTCGGAGATCACGCAGGTGGAGAAGCGAGCGGTCGAGGACTCCGCCTATCGCGCCAAGGCGAGCGAGGTCTTTCTCGTGGAGCAGGCAATGGTCGCGGCCATCGGCGCGGGTCTTCCGATTACAGAGCCCAGCGGCAACATGGTGGTGGATATTGGCGGCGGGACGACGGATATCGCCGTAATTTCGCTTTCAGGCATTGTCTATTCGCGGTCGGTGCGGATGGCCGGCAACCAGATGGACGAAGCCATCATGAACTACCTGAAGCGGAAATATAACCTGCTGATCGGGGAGCGGACGGCGGAACAGATCAAGATCGAACTGGGCTCGGCGTATCCGCTGGACAAGCCGCTGACGATGGAGATCAAGGGGCGCAACCTGATTGAGGGTGTTCCGAAGACCATCACGATTGAGGACAGCGAAATCCGCGAAGCGCTGGGCGAGTCGATCTCGACGATTTTGAATGCGATTCGCGTGGCTCTTGAGCGGACCCCGCCGGAACTGAGTGCGGATATCAGCGATCGCGGCATCGTGCTGACGGGCGGCGGGGCGCTGATCAAGAACCTCGACAAGCGCATTCGCGAAGAAACCGGATTGCCGGTGTCGATTGCGGACGATCCCCTGGCCAGCGTGGTGCTGGGTACGGGCAAGATGTTGAGCGACTTCCGGCTGCTGCGGAAGATCAAGATCGATTAGATATCGCGACCAGGTATCGAAGGTGGCACTCGTATAAGCCGCAGCACGCGTCAAGGACGGTAATAGCGGCTTATAATGTGGGTAACTTCCGTCCGGATCGCGGGTTAAGACTGTGTCGCGCCTCGAGGTGAGAATGAGCGAGGCGAGAATCGGCAAGTAGCGGGTGATGGCATTTTCGGAATTACCGTGCCCCGTTCGAAGCGTACAAGGTCGCCGCTCCCGGATGGTCGCGTCGACTCTCAATCTACGGTTTCGGGTTACCCCCATTCCGAAAATGCAGTGAGCATCCACGTCAGGCCCCATGGAATCATTCTTCAGCCGTTATAAGAACGCCCTGGTACTGATCGTGGTGCTGGTTGCCCAACTGCTTGCGCTTGCCGTGCAGGTGAAGCGTCCCGCACCGGGAAGCCCCGATCAGGAGGGCGTCAGCCTTATCCGCTACGTCGTGGTGAGCGTGGTGACGCCACCGGAGCGCTGGATTCACAACGTCGGACTTGGGATTCGCGGCCTCTGGTTCGGCTACATGGACCTGGTGCATGTGCGCCAGCAGGATGCCGTGCTGAAGACGGAGATCGAACGGCTGCGGCTGGAGCAGGCGAGCCTGGCCGAGGATGCGAAGCAGGGGCAGAGGCTGGAGCAGCTGCTCGACTTCAAAGAACATTACGTCTACAAGACAGTGCCCGCGCAGGTGATTGGAGCCTCGGGCACGGACCAGTCGCGGACACTTTACATCGACAAAGGTACGAAGGATGGGCTGGCTCCGGACATGCCGGTGGTGACAGCCGATGGCATCGTGGGCAAGCTCAAGGACGTCTTCGACCACAAGAGCCTGGTGCTGCTGGTGTCCGACCCGACGAGCGGAGTGGGTGTGATTCTCGAGACCACGCGCACGCGCGGGATTCTCAAAGGTGTGCCTTTTGGGCAGCTGCAGGTGATCAATGTTTCGCCGGATGGCCGCATCAAGGCGGGCGAGCGGATTGTGACCAGCGGCGGGGACCAGATTTTTCCGCGCGGCATGCCGGTGGGGACGGTGGAGGGGGTGGAGCCCGATCCTGACCGGGATCCGCTGGTGGATGTATCGGTGCAGCCGGCAGCGAACCTGTCGAGTCTCGAAGAAGTGCTGGTCATTACCAATGTCGGGGACGCGCTCTCGAAGCAGGCGCAGAAGGATCTGGCAGCCAGCGAGGCGGCTGGCGAGGAAGAAAAGAAGCGTGCTTCAGACGTGCTGTCAGAGCGGCTTCCGGGACGCCTCGATGCCAAGGCGCCGGCGGACACAAATCCCGATCCCAAGGTGGGTGAGACAGCCAGCGGAGTTCCTGCCGATGATGTGAGGCTGCTGACGCCTCCGAGGCCGCTGCGGCCGGACCAGTACAGTCCGGATGCGACACCCCAGGCGGCGGAGATGACTCCCGGGCAGCGGCGCGCGCCCGTGGTGCAGGGGACGGAAGATATCGTTGCGCCTGCGCAAAGGAAGCTGGTAACGGCTTCATCGGCGACAGCAGAGAACGGGCTGACTGGTCACACGGCGGCAGTAAGCGGCGAAAGCTCCAGTGGCGTAGTGAAGAGGACGCTGCCAGCGTCGGCAACGTCCTCGACTGCGACCGGCACGGCTAGATCGACGCCGTTGGCAACCGGTACCAGACCGGCAAGTGTGAACGCAGCAGGTGGGGGAAGCGCGACGGGCAGCGCAACAGGTGGATCGAGTCGTCCGGTGACTTCAGCGACGACAAAGACGGCTTATACGTCGTCCGCGGGCGGGGCTGGCGGAACGGGCACGGTCCAGAGTACTCCAAAGACGAAGGTGATCGTGGATGGACCGATTACCAGCCCGAGCGCTCGGCCGCGGGTGGTGGAGAATCCGCCGAGCGAGGGAGAGGCCGCTGTACCGGCTAAGAAGAAGAACCCGGAGATTGTTCCGGATGATGGGAGCAGGCCGCCTTCGGCAGCCAGGCCCGCGGTGCCCAGGCCGAAACCGGCCGAGCCGGCGACGCCTCCGAACGGGGGCCGGTAGCGATGGCGCTGATGGCATCAACGCGGCGCGAGGCGGACGAGCGGTCGTTCCCGCTGGCGATCTATGTGGTAGTTCCAGCGGCGGCGCTGATCCTGCAGTCGCTGATTTCGCTGCACTTTCCGCTGTTTGCCACGCTCGATCTGCCGCTGATCGTGGTGATTTATTTTGCGATGACTCGGCGGAGCCCGGCGATTTCAACGATCGGCGGCGCGCTTGTGGGCATCGCGCAGGATGCGCTGACGCGGCAGCCGCTGGGTGTGTTCGGAATTGCCAAAGCCGTGATCGGGTACGTGGCCGGGTCGCTGGGCGTGCGCATCGACACGGAAAATCACGGGATGCGGCTGCTCCTGACGTTTCTGTTTGTACTGCTGCATAACGCCATCGACTGGGTGCTGCTGCGGCACATGCTGGCCGAGCCGATGGTGTGGAGCTGGGTGCGGGAGCCGTTGCGTGCGGGGGTAAATGCGCTGGTCGGCGTGGTGATCTTTGCGCTGCTGGACAAGGCCAAGTCGCGGGAGAGTTTTTAGAGCGGCGCCGGATGACGTGGCGGAGGTTGTGATCGGCGAAAGAAGCGGCAGACGATGGATATTGGACCCAAAGAAGAGAAATTACCGGCGATCAAACTAACCATCTTTCAATACCTCATCGTGGGTGTGATGGTGGTGCTGATCTTCGGTCTGTGGCGGTTGCAGGTGGTTGGCGCACAGAACTACCGCGCCCAGGCGGAGGCAAACCGCATCCGTAAGGTTCCGATCCTCGCGCCGCGGGGGCAGCTCTTTGACCGCGATGGGCGTCTGCTGGTGGACAGCTATCCTTCGGTGTCGTGCTTCCTGGTTCGCGAGCAGGGTCATGACTACGAGGCCGACCTGCCGCTGATCGCGCGCGGCCTGCATATGACGGTGGATCAGATCCACGCCATCCTGAAGAAGTTCAGGGCAGCTCCGAAGTACACGCCGCTGCCGCTCAAGCAGGACATCACTCCGGATGAGCAGGAGTTTATCGAGGCGCATCGCGACGAGATGCCCGAACTGGAAACAGTAGATGAGCAGCGCAGACTGTATCCCAAGGATGGGTTTGCCGCGCACCTGATCGGGTATGTGGGCGAAGTGAGCGAGGACATGCTCAACGATCCTCGCTATGCGATGTATGAGCCCGGCGATGTGGTGGGCAAGTCGGGCGTGGAGGAATCCTACGACGCGATCCTGCGCGGCCAGGACGGATCGCACGATGTGCTGGTCGACAGCCACGGACGCGAGGTGGGAAAGCTGGGCACCGAGCCGTCAAAGCCGGGTCAGAGTCTGAAGCTTACCATCGATCTCGATCTTCAGAGGGCGGCGGAGAATGCCTTTGGGGACCGGAACGGCGCGGTGATCGCGATGGATCCGCACACGGGCGAGATTCTGGCCATGCTGAGCCGGCCGACATTTGACCCAAATCAATTTGCGGTGCGTATCGGACGGGACGAGTGGAACCGCCTGATCACCGACCCCAACCATCCGCTACTGAACAAGACCATCCAGGCGCAGCTTGCGCCGGGCTCGACATTCAAGGTGATTATGTCGCTGGCCGGGTTGCAACAGGGTGTGGCGCAGAACCTGATCGTGAATTGCGGGGGCGGCGCGACATTCTACGGCCACTATTTTGCGTGCGACAAAAGGCACGGTCCACTAAACGTGCAACAGGCGATATCGAAGTCATGCGACACCTACTTCTATACGCTGGCGGTAAAACTGGGAATCACGGCGATTGCGAAGTACGCGCACGAAGTCGGGCTCGGGCAGAGGACCGGCGTAGACCTGCCGGATGAAGTCTCGGGTGTGGTGCCATCGGAAGAGTGGAAGATGAAGACCTTCCATGAGAAGTGGTATGCGGGCGAGACGGTTTCGGTGGGCATCGGACAGGGCGCGTTGGCGGTTACGCCCATTCAACTGGCGCGCGCGTTGAGCGGCATCGCTTCGGGCGGTGTATTCAAGCGGCCGCACATAGTTTTTCCGGACGAGCTTCCGACGGATTACCGCAAGGCCATGGCCGATACCTTTCCTGGATCAGGCGATGTAACGGTTCCTATCGATCCGGCAAACTGGGAGACGATCACCGAGGGAATGGCGGGTGCGACCGATCCGCGGGCGGGTGGGACAGCGTTTGCGTCGCACCTTGAGAACATCGACTTTTCCGGGAAGACCGGTACGGCACAGGTGGTGAGCCACAGCGCGGGAACCAATAAGGTATCGAGCGTGATTGCCGAGCGTCCGAATGCGTGGTTTGTGGGCATGGCGCCGCGGAGAAATCCCGATATCGTGGTCGCGGTGCTGTGGGAGCACGGGGGCTGGGGTTCGGGATCGGCGCATGTGGCGGCGCGAGTGATCGAGGCATTTGTTAACAAGCAACGGCGGCTGAATCATAACCTGGCGACGGAGACTTCGCAGCCAGTGGAAGTGGGCGCGGTCTGGTCCGATCCGTCAGACCCGGATGGCATGGGCGGGAAGCCGGTGGTCGCGAAGGGTTCGCCGAAGAATCCCGAACTCGACGCGATGCGGGCCGGGCACTTCTTTGTCGATGTTCCGCCGGCCGCCAAGCAGGCGGATGCGCTGGCCGCGGTGGTTCGGTAACGATGCGGCGGTTCCTTTCCTTTCGCGACTTCGATTGGACCCTGCTGGGGTTCGTGATGATCCTGTCGATCATCAGCATCTTCGAGATTTATTCGGCGACACTGCATACCAAGTTTGTCGGGTTCTATAAACAGCAGATCCTGTGGCTGCTGGGCGGGCTGATTGCGATGTTCATCCTGTCGCTGATTGATTACCACCGGCTGATCGACTGGATCCACTGGATTTACGGCTTCTGTGTGGTTTCGCTTGTGGCGGTCCTGGTGGTGGGAACGAAGGTGCTGGGCGCGCGGCGGTGGATCAAACTGCCGGGCGGCATTCACTTTCAGCCCTCGGAGTGGGTGAAGCTGATCCTGATTGTCGCGGTCACCCGCTATTTCCTCGGTCTGGTCGGCAAACAGCTCACCTGGCCGGACATCTTCAAGGCGATGGCGCTGGTGGGCGTGCCGATGCTGCTGGTGTTGAAGCAGCCGGACCTGGGGACGGCGCTCACCTACTCGCCGATTTTGCTGGCCGGGCTGTTTCTGGGCGGGATCGACTGGAAAAAAGGGGCGATTCTCGTCCTGGCTGGGCTGCTGCTGGTGACGGTCGCATTTACCAGCGGGAAGATTCTGAAACCTTACCAGAAGGCGCGGCTGACCAGCTTCATGAATCCGGATGCGGATCCCAAGGGCAGCGGTTATCAGATTAATCAGTCGAAGATTGCAGTGGGGGATGGCGGCGTTTTCGGGCGCGGCGCGACCAAGGGCACGCAGACGCAGGGGGATTTTCTGCCTATCCCATACACGGATTTCATCTTTGCGGCATTCGCCGAGGAACATGGGTTCATCGGCGCGGTGATTGTGCTGCTGATATACTTCTTAATATTGATGCGTTTGATTCAGAACGCACAGACAGCCGCAGACCTCTCAGGGACTTTTCTGGTGATGGGCGTGGTGGCCGTGTTGATCTTTCAGATCGCGGTCAACGTCGGAATGGTCATAGGGCTGATGCCGGTCACTGGGATACCCCTCCCGCTTATGAGCTACGGGGGCTCCTCGGTGCTGTTCACGTTTCTGGCTCTGGGCATGGTGATGAATGTCCGCATGAGCCGCTTCGTCAACTGAATCCCCGGCGGGGATTGGAAGTTTTGTAAGAACGTTCGCCTGAGGCGAGCGAGAAGTTTAATCATTAACCGGCCGGGCAGATCACGCGGCCGGGCAGGATTCAGGCATGAAGGCGCAGAGACGGGAAACGACCCCGCCGGGAAGATCGGCAGCAGCGGTCACAAACTCTTTGCGCTCAGAAGCATCCCGTAAGTCAGTTGGTTTTTTCAGTGAGCGTCCGCCGGGCTCCCGGCGAGAGGGCAGCTTACTTCTCACGCAAAGAATCTTCCTGGACACGGCTAAGTCTTCTTCATTCCTGAGCCTCTCCGGTTCTCCGCTCTGATCTGTCTCGACCGTTGCCGCGCGGTGAAATTCGCGCGGCGAGAGAGGCAGCATGGCAAAGGAAATATGCATTTCGACAACGCCGCATGAGACGCGGCTTGCGATTCTGGAAAATGACGAGCTCACTGAGATTTACTACGAGCGCGAAAACGAATACACCCTAGCGGGTTCCATCTACAAAGGCAAAGTAACGCGCGTGCTTCCCGGCATGCAGTCAGCGTTTGTCGACGTCGGCCTGGAGCGCGACGCGTTTCTGTACGTGACCGACTTTCTGGAGGAACAGGAAGACGGCGCAGATTTTGAGAGCGCGAGCGGAAGCGGGCAGAGACCCCGCCGCGAGGGCGGACGCGAGGCTGGACCGTCGGGCAATGGGCGGGGCCGCCAGCCCGAGACTTCGTCACACATTGAGGTAACGGCAGAGCCGGACGTAGAGCAGTCTTCGGACGATGCGGATTCGCCGAGCGGGACGCGCCGCTGGCGGGGACGCCGGGGACGCAGGCGGGGATTCCGTCCGCGCGGACAACATGAAGAACGCCCGCAGCTCGAGTCACCTGCGGCCATCGAGGAATCGATTTCGGCCGAGCCGCCGGATATGCCGGAGCATGGTGCTCCGGGCGGAACGCTCGCGGCCAACCGCATCCTGCTGCCGGGTGAATCGCTGTCGAAGTACGGCGGGACGACTGCGGAGACGAGGTCAGAGAGCATTTCCGGGGCTGCGGTTCAGACTGCGGCGGTGAGGACGAACTATGTGGCTCCGAAGCCTTCGACTCTGATTGAAGCGCCCCTTGATTGGGACGGCGGGTTGCTTATGCCGGGTGAATCGCTTTCGCGGTATCGCGGCAAGACTGAAACAAAGGCCGCTGAGCCGACGGTTGAGGTTGCTGTGGCTGATGCGGCGGTGGCTCCCTCTGAGAGCCCGGCAAATGTGTCCGCGAATGAGTCAGAGGTGCAGCTGGTAGCTGAGTTGCCCGAAGAAGCTCCCACGTCGCTGGTGGAACCTGTTCAGGAATTCACCGATGTCGAAGCCAACAGACCTGATGTGATTGCGATGCCTGAGCTGCCTTCGCCTATTCACGCGGAGCCGGAGAGGGTGGAGGTCACTGCGCACGAGCCTGTTGCCGCGGCCGAAGTCGGGGAAGAAGAGATTCATGAGGAAGTGCAGGAGTTTGAGCCGGAGAGCGCTTCAGCTTCGCACAAGGTGGACCCGGCGGCGCCCAGCGAGTTTCGTTTTTCGAGCGTGGTGGAAGAGGAATCGTCGCTGGCCGATACGGATCTCGCCGTCGTCGCGCAGGAGATTCGCGAGGACAGTCCCATTGAAGCGCACTCTGCCGCGGGGACGATCGATTACGTGGAGGAAGAGCATGATGCGCAGGCGACCGAGGTTGCCGACCAGCTCTTCGGATTTGCTCCGGGGTCGGGAGTGCTCGAAGAAGAGGTAATCGACGAGGAGGAATACGACTTCGAGCCGATTCATCGCCATGCCGATGAGCATGACAGCGAAGACCTGGAAGAAGAGACACTGGATCATGCCGGGGAACTGGGCGAGATGGTGCGTGATTCGCACCTCGATCAGCGGGTGTCGAGCGGCGCGGGTCTAGAGGAGGGTGAGGAAGAAGATCTCGAAGCTGGTGAAGAAGACGGCGACGAGGACGAAGACGAAGCAGAAGAGGGCTTCAAAACCGAAGCCGTTGAAGTTGAACATGGAAGCCAGCCTGCCGCAGTCCAGCCGACAAGGCCGCGTCGCGACGGAGATCGCGGTGAACGCGGGAGGGGTCGTCGTGGAGATCGCCGCGGAGACCGGCGCGGAGGGCATCCGGGCGCGCGCAGACACTCGGCGCAGACGATGGACTTGCCGATCATCAGCGATCTGCTGAAGCAGGGGCAGGAGATCCTGGTTCAGATTGCGAAGGAGCCGATCGCCAAGAAAGGCGCGCGCATCACAAGTCACATTGCGCTGCCGGGCCGCTTCCTGGTGTTCATGCCGACAGTGAACCACGTGGGCGTGTCGCGCAAGATTTCGTCCGATGAGGAGCGCCAGCGGCTGAAGCGGATTCTGATCAGCGAACGCGGCGAGGCTTCCGGCGGATTTATCGTGCGGACTGCTGCAGACGGAGCGAGCGAAGACGAACTGCGCGCGGATCTGCGCTTCCTGATCAGCCTGTGGAACGACATCAAGCAGCGCGAGGAGGCGAGCAAGGCTCCAGCGCTGATCTATCACGATCTGAATCTTGTTGAGCGCGTGCTGCGCGACCAGGTGAGCGACAACTTCTCGGCCATCTGGGTGGACAATGAGATGGAGTATGAGCGGACGGTGCGCTTCCTGAACCGCTTCCAGCCTTCACTGGTGCGGCGCGTGAAGCTGTACACGAAGGAGACACCGCTCTTCGAGCAGTTCGGTATTCAGGACGAGATTACGAAGGCGCTGAAGTCGAAGGTGTGGCTGAAGTCGGGCGGATCGATCGTGATCAACCAGACGGAAGCGCTGGTGGCGATCGACATCAACACCGGCAAGTACGTCGGTAAGACAGCGCGCCTGGAAGACACGATCCTGAAGACGAATCTCGACGCGATTCCAGAGATCGTCCGCCAGATCCGGCTCCGCGATCTTGGCGGCATCATTGTGATCGACTTCATCGACATGGACGAGCGCAAGAATCGCCACAAGGTGATGGCAGCGCTCGAAGAGGCGTTGAAGGCTGATCGCGCTCCTTCAAAGGTGCTGCAGTTTAACGATTTCGGACTGGTGGCGATTACGCGCAAGCGTGTGAAGCAGTCGCTGGAGCGGACACTGAGCACTCCGTGCCCGGTTTGCACGGGAACGGGGATGGTGAAGAGCCCGACGACGGTCGCGAATGAAATCTTTGTGGAGATGCGCAAGATGCAGCGGCATCTTGAAGGCGGCGATGTGATGCTGCGCGTGAATCCCGAGGTGGTGAAGGTGCTGAAGGCGAACAATGCGAAATGGCTGAACGAACTCGAAGAGATGAGCGGCAAAACGATTATCGTGAAGAGCGATGCGGCGCTGCCTCCGGAGCAGTTCGACATTCACTAAACAAACTGATCAGAGATAAGAGGCCGGAGCATTTGATTCCGGCCCTTTTACTGTCTGTAGACAAAAACAACTTCTGCCGAGTCTAAAACGTCAGAGTAGTGTTGGAAGCAAGAAAGGGAGGTAGCCCACGCATCACTCCCAAAAATTTCTTCTGTTGATTGAGGGAGTCCCCCAATGATCGAACACTGCCTTCTTTCGCGGTCGCTTGTGCGCCGCGTCGCCCTTGCCGCATCCCTGGTAACGCTGGCCGCCATTCCCTGTGCGGCTATCGCGCAGACCGCCGATACTTCGGACGACGGCCACGCAGCTTCGAGTCCGGCAAATTATTCAAGCTCGCTCGAGTGGAAGTCATATGTCAGGACTGATGACTCTCTCGGCGATGCTCTGCCCGGCTCACCGCGCCCTTCGCCACAGTATGGGCAGTCGAACACTCGTTATCCTGAGTCGACCAGCCGCTGGAGTCACCTGGCGCTTGTGGCGGGCGGGGGCTTCACCGCTCCGGTGGGCAACACAGCTCACGGCTGGGAGACCTATGGATACAACCTGAAGGCCGGTGCGGGATGGAACTTCACAAAGCGTCTTGGTGTGCTGGTGGAGTATCAGTGGAACCGCGATAAGATTCCGGGGTCGACGCTCACGCAATTGGCCATCGCGAGCGGCTCGAACGTGCCGTTTGGCGGCAACGTGAACACCTGGTCCTTCACTCTGGATCCCATCTTCTACCTTCCTGTCACCAAGAGGGCAGGAGCCTATGTGACGGGGGGCGGCGGGTTCTACCGCAAGGTGACCAACTTCACGGTCCCCGTCTTGTCCCTCAATTGCTATTACTACTGTTATGAAGGCTATTACCCGACAACCATTGCCCACTCCTCGAGCAACCAGGGTGGCCTGAATATCCGCGCCGGCTTCTATTGGAAGGTGTTGGGTGAAGACAGCAATGCGAAGTTCTTCGCCGAAGCCGGGTACCTGTGGGTGGATTCACCGGTTGCCAGCAACTCAGATCCCTACGGCTCAGGCACGTCAAGCCTGGTTCCGGTGACATTCGGCATACGGTTCTAGTTTCGGACGCTACGCGCTCCGTCGGGCGGCGGCATGGAAGGTGTTCATGCTGCCGCCCTCTTTCGTTGTGGCCCTCCGCAGTGAGGGGTTACTTTGCTTCCTTCATGATCTTTTCGACCTCGTCGGCATCTTTGGGCAGGGCGCAGGTGAGGCATTCGAGTTTGCCGTTGGGGTTGGCGTAGAAGACGTCCTCGATGCGCACGCCGATTTTTTCTTCTGGGATGTAGATACCGGGCTCGATGGTGAAAACCATGCCGGGCTGGATGGGCTTGGAGTAGTCCCACGGATCGTGCACGTCGATGCCGACGGAGTGGCCGATGCCGTGGATGAAGTACTTGCCGAGCGGCTCGCCGTGCAGGTCTTTGCCGTGGGCATTCATGTAATTCCAGGCGATGGTGTCGAGCGAGTCGGGATACTTGTGGCGCGGGTCGTTGATGCGCGAGGTTCCGGCGACGAAGGCATCCATGGCGGCCTTCTGGGCTCCCTTGACGATGTCGTATATCTCACGCTGGCGTGGCGTGAAGTGCCCGTTGACCGGCATGGTGCGGGTGATGTCGGAGGCGTACATCGAGTATTCGCCGGCGGCATCGACCACGACGACATCGCCGCTCTGCATGGTTTCGCTGTTGCTGGAGTAATGCAGGACGGTCGAATTCTTGCCTGAGCCGACGATGGGGGCATAAGACGGCCGCTCGCAGCCGTTCTCCATCAGCTTCTCAATGATGATGCCCGCAACCGTGCCTTCGGTTACGCCCGGGTGCACGCTGCGCATCATCGCGAGCTGGGCCTGGATGGATGCATCGGCAGCTTTGTGGAGGAGGGCGATTTCGCCGGGGTCCTTGATGGCGCGAAGCTGGTTGGTGAGTTCGCGGACGTTGGCGAAGTTGAGCGGCTGGTCGCGGCCGAGGGTAGTGGCTGTCCATGCGGCGAGAGACTTCGCCTGGGCGGCGTCGGGCTCGCTCCAAAGGGGAGGCAGGGGTGGCGGAGTGTGCGTTGTCAGGTCATTGAGGAGCGCGGGAAGCTCATCCATGGACTTCACTTCATCGACTCCCGCCTTGGCGGCTGCGCCCGGCGTGTCCGCGCCGAGCTTCTCCCCGGTGTAGAGCTCCATGCGCATGTTACGCGAGGGGAGGAAGAGGATTTCGCGGTAGGGACGCGCGGGACGCGATCCTTCGGCTGGTGTTGCAGCTTCGACAAGCAGCGCGGCGCCGGGCTCGTTCCATCCGGTGAGGTAGTAGAAGTCGGGATCCTGCCGGTAGGGCATGAAGTCGAGTTGCGATTCTTCGGCGGCGAAGAGAACGGCGACTCCGCCGTTGAGCTTTTCGGCGAGATGCACGCGGCGGGCGTGATAGTCGGAGGCGGGCTGGCGTTCGAGAGGGAAAGCTTGAACTGCGAGGACGGCAAGACAGATGAGCGCCGAGGCGCGGAGGATCGATTTCATAAAGGGCAGTGTACTCGTTGGAGTGCGGGGGTATCTCCATGATAAAGCGCCCGATTAAGCGGCCATGTTTCGGAAAGCTATTCGTGCCCCTTACACTGGGATCGCGATGCTGAATCACCGCAAAATCGCGGTTGTGCTGCCGGCCTATAACGCGGCGAAGACGCTTCGCCGCACGATCGAGGAGATTCCACACGAGATTGTCGACGATGTGATTCTGACCGACGATGCGAGCCGCGACAACACCGTTGAGCTAGCGCGCGAGCTGGGGCTGACGACGATTCGCCATCCCGGAGAACCGCGGCTACGGCGGAAACCAGAAGACGTGCTACCGAACGGCGCTCGATCGCGGGGCGGACATTGTGGTGATGCTGCACCCGGATTATCAGTACACGCCGAAGCTGATTATCGCGATGGCGTCGATGATTGCTTACGATCAATACGATTTTGTTCTCGGGTCGCGCATTCTCGGCAGAGGTGCCCTCCAGGGCGGCATGCCGTGTCTACAAATACGTCTCAAACCGCGTGCTGACTCTCATCGAGAACCTGCTCATCGCGCAACATGTCTCCGAGTACCACACAGGGTATCGGGCGTGGAGCAGGCAGGTGCTGGAGCGGCTTCCGCTGCGGGCGTGCTCGGACGATTTTGTATTCGATAACCAGATGCTGGTGCAGGCGATCTACTTCGGGTTTCGTGTGGGCGAGATTTCGTGCCCGACGAAGTATTTCGAGGAGGCGTCGTCGATCAACTTCAGTCGCAGCGTGCGCTACGGGCTGGGGGTTCTCGATACGGCCTTGATGTACCGGCTGAAGCGGATGGGGCTGGCACGGCCGGCGTTTCTCGAAGACGACGCGGGCCAGCGGCTCTTGTCGGGTGAGTTCGAGGCGCCGGCTGCGGGCGCGCGCATTGCTGAGTCAAGCGCCAGTCGGACGTCGTAGGATTTCGGCCAGACGCCACAGTGCACAGGCCAAAGCGGCGAGCGCGGCAAACCAGATGCCGAAGGCGCAGCGTACAACCCAGGCCGGCGCGAATCCCGATCGCTTGAGGAGGAAAGGCAGGAAATTCCACGTGGTGATGTGGACGTAGTCCCACGGATCCTGGGTCATGGCCACGGTGTTCAGGCCCCATGCGCCCATCTTGCCCATTGCGAAGGCCAGGATGTTCTTAAAGCGCAGGGCAATCACGAAGGTGGGATGGCCGAAGGTTTCCATCTGGTAGATTTCGAGCGGCAGCCAGAAGGCGAGAGAAGCAGTCTGGATGATTGCGCTGACGGCGATGAGCGCGATGCCGAGAGTCCAGACGGGTTTTGCTAATGCGGAGCGATGGCGCAGCAGCAATGGGACAGCGAGCATCGCAACCAGCTCAACTGTGGTTGAGACGTAGCGGTCTCCCCAGGCGAAGTCGCCGGACCAGACGGTGTAGCGCGCATAGAAGCAGAGATAAGCCAGCAATAACAGCAGCGTGGTAACGATGTAGGCGCGGACGACGGGGCTGAAGCGTTTCCAGGCGATGACGGCCAGCAGGATGAGGAGCACGATCAGCGGGTCGAAGAGAAAGATGGATTTCTCCGGAGCGAATAGGGCTCCGAAGAAGCCGACGTGCAGTGGCGTTTCGAAGGGATAGCTGGCGGGCAGCGAGGGGTCGCGCTGGTGGGCTTCCTGCGCGACGACGGTGATGTAGGTATTGAAGAACGAACCGAAGCGATAGAACTGGTAGAGGCGGTCGAGCAGTCCGAAGAAGAGATACACCGGGACTGCGGTTGCGAGATACGTTCGACAGTGACTCCAGAAGCCGCGGCCACGCAAGCCCTCAAGCAACTGTATGAGCAGGATGAAGAGGCCGGCAGCGAGGAGATCCAGGCCGGTTGTAAGGCGAGTGAGCAGGTTCAGGCCGAGTGCTGCAGAGCCGATGAGGAGAGCGCGGCGGTTGCCGGTGCGCAGCCATTGGTACTGAAATGAGAATCCGGTCAGCGTGAGCAGAAAGATGTAGTTGTTCTCCATCATGTTCTGCGTGTAATGCAGGTGGGTTGTGCAGAACTCGAGAGCAAGGACGCCTAGGATGGATTGTCTTGCGTCGAAGTCTATCTGGCGCAGGAAGCGGAAACAGACAAGCGCAGTGAGGACGGCGACGAGGATGTTGGTGCTGTAGCTGACGATAATGTCGCGGACGCTGGGGTCGCTATCGTCGTAGTTGGCGAAGACGGGAAGGCGTGCGATATATGTGCCGACGATGTCGGCCGGCAGCATGAGCAGGGATTGCCCGATGCCGTACCAGCTTTGCAGTCTGCCACCGCGGCCGTGGATGCCGAACTCGGGATATTCCTGGGGGAAGACGGGCGGCTCGGAGGTCCACAGGGCGTGCGTGGACTGGAGGCGGTGCATGGTGTCGGCGGTGCCCAACTCGCCTGACTGAACGACGAAGGCGAGGAGCGCAGTGACGAGAAGCAGGAGACAGAGTGGGCTGCTGAGCCAGCGGCGAGACGTCATTCTTGATTGATCGTATCTGATGCGGCGTACGGCTTCTTGCGATGGCCGCACTCAGGATATGGCAACTGCTTCATTTCTTCACGGTATGTGTGCCTACGTCTGAGAGTGTTTCTTGCTCCGGTTCGCCGCTCAGCAATTTGAGAAACGCGTCGAGGTTGTAGCCTGCATCGGTCGCAGCGTGGCAGACGCGCGAGATGGCCTTTTCGAGAACGGCGATGGCTTTCGATTCGCCCGTGTTTTGCAAGGCGATCTCCATCAGCGCGGGCAACTGAACCCAGCTCAGCATCTCTTCGAAGAGCTCCTTGTTGAACCAGGCCTTGCCCTTCGATTCGTTAACGCCTGCGAGCCACCGGACGTCGCCGTCGGACCAGAATTCCTTTGTCTCGATCGTTGCCGAAGGTGTGTCGGCCTGCCGGAGCAGGAGGCGAAGGCGTGCGGCCAGGCGCCATGCCTGGTCGTCCTCTACGCCGATCGAGGAGAAAATGTCGGCAAGGGCTGCGCGTAGTTGGAGCGTATCGAATACCGGGATTCTGATGCCCGCAGCGGGCAGAGCGCGCAGGGCGACCCAGGCGAGCACCGGCGGCCAGGTGTGTTCAAGATGCGAACCGGGCTCGTCGCTGGGCAGGATGTACCGTACCGAATGCGGCCACGCTGTCGAAAACATGCGCTCCAGGCAGGGGAGACGAAGGGCTGCGACGGTCAAGGTCTCGCATGCTTTCCAGTATGCGGCCGCAGGATCGGCCGGGGTTGGATATGCCGAAGCAGAGCCTGAAGCTGAATCGGTGCGGATGCCGTTCCGCGACGCGGCAGCCCGCCGCATCAGCTCCTTGTCTTCGTCGGGGAGCATCTCCAGGGTTCTTTCACAGAAACGCTGGCAGTTCTCGATGAAGGGACGAAGCCGGAGGTCGACCTTGCCGAGGTGGACACATGGGTCGGCTATCTCGGAGGTGTGTGTTTCGACCGGTATTGCCGTGCGCGGCTGCCAGTCAGAGGTTGCCATGATCGTTGCCTCATCCTGCTCTTCTTCTTGCCGTTTGCGGACGGGTTCGCCGGCGATTGCTGCGAAGAGATGAACCTGCTTCGAATTGATGGCCTGGTGCAGGGCCTCATGCAGCGGCCTCAGGCGAAGCTTGGCGAGGGCTTCGTCGACGCTGTGGACTCCCTGGCCATGCAGTGAGTCGCAAAGCCTGTCCCACGGCTGGTCGGCGGTGGCGCGCAGCTCGCGCCAGTGCAGCAGAACGATGTATTGATAGCCGCGAAGATCGACGGTAAGGCCGTGGTGGTGAATGTCCGTCGCGCGGCGCAGATATTCAAGGCCGCGCGATATATCGCGGAAGGCAAAAATGAGCGAGTCGTCATAGGGAATGGCCAGACCCTCACTTACGCTTCTCTGGCGCAGAGCACCTCGGCCCTTATCCATGTCGGCGACCGAGATGTGGATGGTGCCACGGGTGTTGCCGTATCGGTTGTTGAAGAGGACGAGGGCGCGCTGGTCGTGAAGGCGGTTGGAGTAAGCAAAGACGTTCTCGTCGACGGTGCCGTGGTCGGTCCAGAAGTCGTACATGACGAAGTAGGCGCTCTCGGCGAAGAGCGCGCGGCTTTTGAGCAGCGGCGCGATGTGGAACATGTGGCCCGCGATCAGGCCCTCGTTTGGATGTTCTTCCATGCGGGCGCGCTTGAACTCCATGCCGTAGCGCTCGGTGAAGCCTTCGATCTGGCCGTGGCCAAACATGGGCAGGCCGGGCAGCGTGGCGAGCATGGTGCAGACGCCGAAGTATTTGTCGCCGTCGCCGAACTGGTCGATGGCTGTGCGCTCGTCGGGATTGCTCATGAAGTTGACGTAGCGCTTGAGGATGTCGGGGTCGAACTCCAGGGTCTTTTTGAGATAGGAGCGGAACTTGGCATTTTCTTCGTCTCTCAGCATGACCATGAAGGCGCTGTTGTAGACGCGATGCATGCCGAGGGTGCGGACGAAGTAGCCCTCGAGCAGCCAGAAGGCCTCGGCGAGCAGCAGGGTTCCGGGGACTTCGGCGGCCACGCGGTCGACAACCTCGCGCCAGAATTCGTTGGGTACGAGGCGGTCGAATTCCTCCTGCGACATGGCGCTTTCGGCGCGCGATGGGATGGAGCCGCCGGCTCCGGGCAGCGGGAACCAGAGCCGCTGGATGTGCCGCCGGGCGAGCACCATGGCGGCGTCGAAGCGGATGATGGGGAAGAGCCGCGCAACCTGCAGGATGGTCTGAATCACCTGCTCGCGGACATAGGCCTTGGAGTAGTCGAGCTGGGCGGTGTCATTCCAGGCGAAGCTGGTGCCGTCGTTGCCGTGGTAGATGTAGCGGGTGCTTCCGTCGCGGTGGTTGCGCAGGCGGAAGGCGACGGCGGCGTCGGTCTGGTCGTAGTAGTGATCTTCGATTTTGATTTCGACGCGGCTGTCAGGCGAGAGGTCGGGCCCGGTAAAGCTGTAGACGGGGAACGGGCTTTCCCCGCGAGAGATGAACCAGTCGGGATGGTCGATGACCCATGGCGAGTCGATGCCCATGTGGTTGGGCACCATGTCGCTGGCGAGTCGGAGGCCGAAGCGGGAGGCGCGGTCGCGGAGGCTGGCGTAGCCGGAATCTCCGCCGAGGTCTTCGGCGATGTGGTAATCCTTCAGCGAGTAAGCGGAGGCGACGGCATCGCCGTGTCCGCGGAGGCGCTTGATGGTGCGCGAGGCGATGCTTCGCTCCCACAGGCCGATCAGCCAGAGTCCGGTGATACCGCGGTCGGCGAGCAGGCGGAGCTCTTCATCGGGAATGTGCTCGAGGCGATGGATGTGGCGTCCGTACTTCTTTGAAAGCTGCTCGAGCCAGACGTAGGTGCTCTTGGCCATCAGGACTACGTTGGGCATCCAGGCCTGGTCAGCGCTGAAGGCTTCGTACTCGTGGAGCGGTGCCTGATAGTCGTGGGAATAGCGACGCCCACCCGGAACGAAGTCCTCGTCGTAGCCAACGAATTCATCGCCGACAAAGCCTGCGCCGCCCCAGCTTGGGGCGCCGTGGCGGTGCCAGTCGGGCCCGGGCGGATGAAAGCGCAGCCAGATGGCGATCTCTTCCTCGCGAAGCACGTCGACGGCCAGCAAAAGGCGGCGCAGGTCCTCCCCGAGGTACTTGCTCCATTTTTCGCGGATGTAATCGAGCTGGCCGGTGATGGAATCGGGCGAGGCGAGCATGGGCGCGCGCAGGGCGTCGAGCAGGCTACCGACTTCGGGTGAGAGCGGCGGCCGCGTGCCCATGTAGTCCGGGAGGGCTGCGGTTACCTGCTTGTAAACGGTCCGCTGAGCAAGCTCTTTGTCTTCGAAGAGCTCGCGGAAGGGCGCGAAGGCCGGGTTTGCGTTGGCAAGCCAGAGCAGCATGAGCTCTTCGAGCGCGGCTTCGCGATTCGACAGGCCGTCGGTGGCGCCTTTAAGCCACTCGGCGGCGGTGAGCTTGCCCTGATACACAGCGACGTTTGGGAAGTGCTCGACGAATGTCAGGAGCAGGCGGTCAAGATTCGTAGGCTCGATCTTTTCCGAAAACCAGCGCAGCGCGTCGGAGAGCACCTGCGGATCGATCTCCTGACGATAGCGGGCGGCCAGCGCGTGGTTGAGTTCGTCGATCAGTCCCATGGCAAACAGGGCGCCCGCATTGATGGTCCTGGCCGGGTCAGCATCCGGACCGCGAAGCTCATTCAGGCGGCTGGCCAGCTTCCGGCTGGCAGCTACATCGCCAAAGATGACGTTTCCGGTATAGCTGAACAGCAGCCCATCCACATCCAGCTTCTCTCTCACCGTTCTGGAGATATGAAATTCCATGAAGAAATGCTCCGGTAAATCGGCTTTGTTGTGCGTGCCCTCGCCTGATTTTTGTGATGCCGGGGACAGATGATGCTAGAGCAAGAGAGGCATTTCTGGCTCAGATAAATTTCTGGCGACTTGTTTCGTCAACGGCTGACTCATTCGTGGCTTGAATCACTTTTAGATGCCTGTGCTTTGAGCCGCGTCAGCTCGGCAAGGGCGCGGTTGGAGTCTTCCTTGCGGTTGAGCTTCGCGTAGACGCGGACCAGCTCGTAATAAGTGCTCTGCCGGATGAAGTCAGAGGGGTTACTGGCGAGCACTTTCTCAAGCCAATCGGCGGCCTGCTGATTTTGTCCCAGCTTGGCGAAGCCGAGGCCCAGGTAGAAATCGGCCGGTGCAGGGCTGGCATGGGCAGCCACCGCCTGCTTGAGCAGGGCAACTCCGGCTTCTGCGTCGCCATTCTCGACCTTGATCTTTCCCAGGTTGTAGAGAGCGATGGGGTTGTTCGGGCTCAGATCGAGTTCCTGCTGGTAGGCTTTCGCGGCGTCGTCGAAGCGGGAAATTTTCTGGTATTCGTTGCCCAGCGATTCGTAGAGGTCGGCGTTGCGTGGCTGTTTTTTTATCGCGGCCTGATATTCGGCGATGGCTTTTTCGGGTTGTCCAGATTCGGAGAAGCTTTCGCCCAGAGCGCGGTGGACGTGCCAGGAATCGGGATCGAGCTTGGCGAGGGCCTGATAGCTTTCCTGGGCCACGCGCATGTGCGCCTGTCCGCGATAGTCGAGAATGTTGGGGTCGTTGGGGCTCAGGGCCGCAGCGCGGTCGAGTGGGCCGACTGCGCCGTCGGGGTTCCCGGATTCGAGCTCAACGATGCCAAGCCAGGTTAAGGCTTCGCCGCTCTTCGGCTGCAGGCTGATCTCCTTTTGGAGCGCAGCGATCGCCTCGTCGTATTTTTTCTGCTGGTAGCAGGCGATGCCGAGGAACATGTGCGCGCCAGGCATATCAGAATTCAGCTCGATTGCGCGGCGGAGGGCCTTGGCAGCCTCGCCCGGTTTGCCGTCGCGCAATTGAGCTAACCCCAGGCCCATGAAGGCATCTGGAAAATTTGGGGCAGCGATGGTGGCCTGCCTGAATTGGATTTCTGCCTCGGCGGGTTTGCCCTCATGGATGGCCTGCATGCCGCTCTGCATCAGCTGGGTGAGCCGTGGGTCGATCTGGGGAGCGGTTTGGGCGGGCAGACAAACGGGAAGAGCGAACAGGAGAAGAACGGGCAGCAGGCGACGGGCGAGCTGGGGGGGAAGAACGGTTTTCATCGTTACCATTGATAGTCTCCTCGAATACTGTCCCGCAAGTTTCGGATGGAAGGTCTGAGCTCGAATCCTGTTTGAGACTTGCACTGCTAGAATTTTTGCGGAGCTGTTCTTACCGGATTCCTTCCTATGCTGGTCCCCGCAGTCCTCGTGCTGCTGTCTCTTCCGTTTCCCTCCCAGGAAACTCAACAGCAGGCTTCTCTCCAACAGGCCGTTGCGTTGCGCAATCAAGGCAAGCTGAGCGAGGCGCGGGACGCTTTCGAGCAGGTGCTTGCGGCAGAGCCGGCGAATGCGGATGCGCAGAAGGGAGAGATCGAGGTAAGCGAGCGCATGGCGCTCGATGCGCGCGGCGCAGGCAAGATGGATGAGGCATTGAAGGATCTGCTGCGGGCGCAGAAGTTCGCGCCGGAGAATCCGAGGCTGCTTTACGATCTGGGGATTCTGGAGGATGAAATGCGGCTATATATCGATGCCGACAAAACGCTGGCGCATCTCGAGCAGATCGTTCCCACTGATCCGAAGGTCGAGTACGCGGTGGGACGCGTGAAGCTCGATCTGGGGCAGCTGGATGCGGCGGAAGAGAAGATGCTGGCCTATCTGAAGGTCCATCCAGATGATGCCTCGGCGCACTATGGCCTGGGGCGAGTTTATCGGTTGAAAGCCGAGCTCGATCAAGCGCGTGCGGAGTTTCAGCGGTCGATTGAACTGCGTCCGCAGCAGACCGAGGCATACTATCAGATCGGTGATGTGGACCTGCAGCAAGGGGACTATGCGGATGCGCTGGCGAACTTCAGCAAGACGCTGGAGCGGAATCCGTCGCACGGGGGTGCGCTGGCCGGAACGGGGATCGCATATTTCAAGCAGAAGCAGTATGACAAAGCGCGAGAGGCTCTGGAAAAGGCGGTCAATGCTGCGCCCGACTATCAACCGGGGCATTACTATCTGGGGCTGACGCTGGCGCGGCTGGGAAAGAAGGAAGAATCGGAGCGGGAACTTGCGCTGGCCACGAGGCTGGCGGATAAGGACAACCAGGAGTCAGGGAACAGGCTTCGGTTAAACCAGGCTCCCGCACCGCAGTGATCTTTGGATCCGATCAGTCGGCGGGCTCCCAGGTTTTGTCCGGGTTGTAGTCGGTCATGGCCGACGCCAGGTCTGCGGTTTGATCGCCAAGATCCTTCTCGAAGACCTTGCCGTCCTGGTTGACGATGAAGGTCATGACGCCGGAGTTGCGGTACTGGGCCGGGTAGGCGACAAATGCGAAGCCGCGGGCCAGCTCGCCGTCAACCATGTAATCGCGAGCGCCACCCTTGGCCGCAGGTCCCTGTTTGGTCAGGATGCGGAAGTAATATCCGTGAAACGGCGCCTGCTGGCCCTGTTGAAAGTTGTAGCCTTTTCCTGCCGCCTCAACAATCTGGGGCCCAATCGGACTTGGGGTCTCGTTGTCGCTTGTCTTCCAATACAATCCGTTGTGCTTGCCTTCGTTGCTGAGAAATTGTGACGCGTAATGTTTGGTCTTGTCGCCATCGCGCGCTTCGGACGCATACTCCCGCTGCGCGTCAACAAGGCCGTGCAAGGTATCGATGGCATCGTTCTCGTTGGTGCCCACACGACGATAGAGGATTTCCTTCTTGCCCGTCTCGGTGTCGAAGTACCATGCGCCACTGCTGTTTTTAACAATGGGAATAGGAGTTGGCCAGTTCTCTGCGCCGATGTAGAGAGTTACTGTCTGATCGGGCTCAACAACTACGCGATGCATCTGATCGTAGCGGCGGATGAAGTCCGCTTTCATGTTCTTGTCGGCTACGTCGTCCCCGGTGTGAAGAATATCGCTGGCATTCGACCCGAAGATGCTGTTGAGAGCCTGGCTGTCACCCGACTTGACGGCGTTGTAGAGAGCCAGAACCGCGTCGCCGGGCGAGGCGAATGTTTTTTCACCTCCCTGTTGGGCAAGACAGGGCTGGATCAGCGCAAACCCTAAGGCCAGAACCGCGCATGTGAGCAGGATGGTGGGCCGCGCGATGGAGAGGGCGCGAGGAAATCGACTTCGCATTTGCTGGATTAGTTGCACGAGAGCTTTCTCCTGCATTCAGTCGAAACTGTTAACTGCGCGAAACTATCGCGGCCTGCCGCCTCCTTGGCGTGCCTGCCCCTGCGGTCGCGATTGCGGTTGCTGTTGTGGCCTTGAAGCGCCGCCGCCCCCTCGATTTGCTCCAGTGGTCTGGGCACGATTTGCGCCTCCTCCGGATGGCTGCGGGCGATTTCCTTGCAGGCTCTGTTGCCCGCGGGCACTGTTGGTGCGGGCGTTGCCTCCCTCGCTGTAATTGCCAAAAGCATTGTTGCTTGCGCCGCGACCGGGTTGTTGTCCATAGCCGCGTGAGGCATCCCTCTGTGGTTGATTGGCGGGGCGGTTCTGATTCTGGGCAGCGCCCGGCCGATTCTGCTGATTAAAGTTAGACTGATTTCCGCGGCCGGGCTGTTGGCCATTGTTCTGGGCCAGGTTGCCGCGGTTGTTGTTCTGGGCAAGATTCTGGCGGTTGTTGTTTTGGGCTTGATTCGGCCGGTTGTTCTGAAACTGGGATTGATTGCGATCCTGATTGAATTTCGGCTCGCTGAAGTTGGCGGGGCGGGCGTTGCTGTTGAAGTTATTCGCGCGGTAATTGTTGTTGACGTTGTTGCGGTTTACGTTATTGATGTTGTTACGATTTACGTTGTTGATGTTGGCTGTATTAATGTTGTTCCGGTTGTAGTAGTTATTGCGGTTAACGAAGGTGTTGGAGTTGGAGACATAGACGTTGCGGTTATAAGTCACACTCGAGTTATGCCAGCCGCATCCCCACGAGTTATATCCCCAGCCGCAGCACCCGTTGTTCATTGAAGCGCCAATCGCCATCCCAACTCCAAAAGAGATCAGGCCGGTGGCCACCATTGCTCCGGTTGAGTAGGTGGGAGCCACATACCCCGGATACACCGGCACCGGAGTTCCATAGACGACGGTGGGATTATAAGTCGGAACATAGACAACTTCAGGCTGAGCGGGCTGGATGACAATCGTCTGCGACGGAGGCTGCACGATGGTGGTTTGCGGTGCACCTGACGAAGCCTCCGGGGGCGGTGCTGTTCCGGGAGCTTCATTCTGAACACTGACATTCTGCTGTGGAGTGTTCTTCAAATTGCCGGCCTGGTATGCGCGCTGGCGCATGACCTGTACGGCGTTCATTACGCTTTGCGGAACGTTGAAGTAGGCGTCGCCCAGAGCCGACGTCCAGGACAGATTCGACGACATTTGGCCGAGCACGTCGGGAAATTGCGTCAAGCCCTTCACGCTGTTGTCCCAGGATTCCTGGTTGACAGTCTCCATCAACTGCTGGCCCTTGAGGCTGGAATTCTGCTGGAGCCATTGCTGCGCAGCACTGATCTGGTCAGGATAGGTTGAGCCGGCCAGGACCAGTGCGACGAGGTTATCGGGAAAGAGCGCGATCGGAGCGACAAGCTGATAGAGCTGATCCGGGGTAGGAGTGGCATACGTAGTGGCGGGCGCTGCCTGCGCCTGTTGTCCAGGCTGCGATTGGGGCTGCTCCTTCTTGCAGCCGTCAAGTGCGAGAGTGCTGCAGGTCAGGCTGACGCAGAGAAAAACGGCCAACGTCTGTTTCGGATGGGGCAGCGAAACGGAGGCCGGCCAGCTGGTGAAAGGATCGGAAGCTGCAGCGCGCGTTTCCAAAAAACAGTGGTCAGGCATGAAACCTCTCCACCAGCATGAGAAACCGAAAGCGGCTGGCTGTCGTCTGTAATTAGTTACAGGTCCCGACGCTTCCCGTCAATGCCTTACACCAGAATTATGGGCGGGATGAGAACTGGCGGCTTACCTCTGCGAAGTGTTCGCGGTACCAGTCAACGGTTTCGCTAATGGCCTCTTTCATGCCGTAACGGGGCTTCCATCCGAGGCGTTCGCGGGCCTTGCTCGCGTCGAGATATTGCTCACGGATTTCAGAACTGACGATGTTCTGAATTACCGGCTTGATTTCCGTTCGGCCCATGATTTCGAGGGTCATGTGGACGATGTCGAGGACGGTGAGGCGCTCGCCGAGGCTGAAGTTGAAGGCCTCGCCTGAAATAGACGGGTCTTCCGCTAGCTTTTCACCGAGGATGAGGTAGCATTCCGCCGCGTCTTTCACGTAAAGAAAATCGCGGACGAATTTGCCGTCGCTGCGGATGACGAAGGGCTCGCCGGCCAGCGTCGCCTTGATGAGGCCAGGGATGGTGCGGCTGAAGTTGAGATCGCCGCCGCCGAAGAGGTTGCCGCAGCGGGCAATTGCGGTCTTTACGCCATAAGTCGCGGCATACATCTGGGCCACAAGGTCGGTGCAGGACTTCGAAACGTCGTAGGGATAGCGGCCCTGCAGCGGGTGAGTTTCGCGGTAGGGTAGATTTTCGCTGGCTCCATAGGCCTTGTCGGACGAGGCGACGACGACGTTAGACATGCCGGCGAGGCGGCAGGCTTCCATGACGTTCCACGTGCCCATGACGTTGGCGCGCAGAGTGCCGACTGGATCGCGCTTTGCTACCTGGACGAGAGGCTGCGCGGCAAGATGAAAGACGGTGTGTGGCGAGTACTCGGCGATGGCGCGCTGCATTGTGGGCAGGCACTCCAGGTCTCCGGAGACGGTGGCGATCCGGTCGATGAGTCCCTCGCGCACGAGCATGCTCTTCGGTGCCTGGTCGCGGATGAGCGCGACGATCTCCGCGCCTTCGCGCATGAGTGCTTTGACGAGCCAACCGCCCATCAGGCCGGTGGCGCCGGTTACGAAGACCGTCCTGCCCTTCCAGTAAGAACCCACTTTTTGTTCGCTCCGCAGACCAGATTAACTGATCTGCGGCGGCGAGGCCGAAGCAGGCTTATTCGTAGCGGAGTGCGGTCATGGGGTCGACATTGGATGCACGGCGGGCAGGCAGCACGCAGGCAATCGCGGCGACGAGAGCGAGCACGAGAGTAACGGCCAGAAGGATGAGCGGATCGCGCGAGGAGCCCTCGGCCCAATGCGCCAGAACCTTGTTGAGCGCCAGCGTCAGAGCGAGTCCCCCGAGGATGCCTCCGCCGACGCTCAGGATCGTTGATGAGAAGACGATGGCCAGCACGTGTCCACGTTGCGCGCCGAGGGCCATCCGGATGCCGAACTCGTTGGTGCGCTGCTCGACTGAGTACGAGACCACGCTATAGAGCCCCACCGCCGCGAGTGCCAGCGCAAGCACGGCAAAGCTGCCGAAGATCCATGCCACCAGGTGCCCCTGCTGCCACTCCGGCTGATCCCTGATCCATTGCTCCAGGTTTTCCACGCCCGTAATTACCTGCTGGTCCGGATCGACTGCATTCACCTGGGCCGCCACCGCATGCAGCAGCGAAAGGGGAGGCACATCCGACCTGACCAGGATCTGCGTATACGTGCCCATCGCCATTGTGAAGGGAAGGAAGACCTCCGGCTTGACGGGATTTCGCAATCCGTCATCCCGCTTGTCGGCGATGATGCCCACAATCTGCATCCAGTCATCGGCCCCCGGCGCCGTCAGCCGGAAGGGCGGCTCAGGCGTCAGCGCTGCCACCTTGAATGAGTGCCCGATTGCGTCGCTATTCGGAAAATACTGCCTGGCCATTGTCTCGTTAATGACCGCGACGTGCGCCGCGTTGTGATTTTCCGTCTCACTCCAGATCCGTCCCTGCGCCAGCTTGATCCGCAGCGCCGGGAAATACCCCGGGCTCACCAGATTGATCCGCGCAGACTGCTGGTCGCTCGCCGGACGCCCCAGAATCTCAAATTTCGTGTCGAAGCCATTCGACGGAGGCGTCGCATTCGACGAAATCGCCGCCATTGTTACTCCGGGAACGGTTGCCGCCCGCGCTCTTAGTTGTTCAAAGTACGCGGCCCGTTCAGCCCAGGTCTTATAGGTGCCGTCATGCACCGGAATCCCCACCGACATGATGCCGTGCGGATCGTACCCCAGCGGCGTGTGTAACAGCTTCAGAAACCCTTCCATCGCCGCGCTCGCCCCGGCCAGCATCAGCAGAGTCAGCGCGATCTGCCCGGCAATCAGCGTGTTGTGAGTCGCGCGCCCACGCACGTCGCCGGCAACTCTGCGCGTGCTCGATTGCATCACCTGGCTCACCTCGGGCCGCGACAACTGCAGCGCCGGCCACAGTCCGAACAGGATTCCCGTCAGGAGCGCCACGCCCACGCTGAAGGCCAGCACCGGCAGGTTAATCTTGATCGCCGCCTCATGCGGAAACTGATACTGCGGCAGCATCGCCACGATCACCGCCAGCAGTCGGTATGCCAGCAGCACTCCAAGCGTCGCGCCGGTCAGGGACAAAATCAGCGACTCAGTCAGCAGTTGCCGCACAATCCTGCGCCGGCTTGCCCCGATCGCCGCACGCACCGCGAATTCATGTTGCCGCGCCGTGCCCCGGGCCAGCAGCAGTATCGACACATTGCCGCAGCCGATCGCCAGCAGTAATCCGACGGCTGTAAAGAGCAGCGCCAAGGTACCGCCAAGGTCGTGGACGAAGTGTTCGTTCAGCCCCTGGACGTGCATCTGAAAATGCTCCGGGAAATTCTCGTGCTTTTGCTTCGCGAACTGCTCCATCAGCGGCTGTAGCGCTGCATCTGCCTCAGCGTGCGACACGCCCGGCTTGAGGCGCATTGTGATGTTGTAGCTGTACTCCGGAACCTCCAGCAGCTTCGCCGGCAGATAGACATCCCCGTCGTTCCACGTAAATCGCGGCGCGGCCACACCTACGATCGTGTAGTTCTTCTTTGTCAGCTGCATCGTCTTGCCCAGCACTGACGGGTCGGAATTGAAATGCCGCTGCCAGAACTTATATCCCAGCACCACCACCGGCTGCGGATCCTGCCCGTCAATCGCATCCGACGGCACCAGTCCGCGGCCCAGCAAGGGCGGCACACCGAAAAAGTTGAATGCATTGGAAGTGAACAAGGTCCCCTGCACATCTTCGGGAAGGTCGTGCCCGGTTACCGTCAGGCTCCGGTAATTGAAGCCCATGAAATCTTCGATCACAGGCGACTGCCGCAACTCCTGAATCTGCCGGCCTGTCAGGGCGATGTACTGGTCGTGCCCGGCCGGATCCTTCACCACCAGATGAACCATGCGGTCGGCGTTGGCATAAGGGTAGGGGTCCATCAGTACCGCATACACCACGCTGAAGACCGCCGTGGTCGCCCCGATCCCCAGGGCGAGGGAAATAATTGCGGTTAACGTGAAACCCAGGCTCTTTCGCAGTTGGCGGATCGAGTAACGAAAATCCTGAAGCAGGGTCTGCATGGATCGCTCCCGTGGAGGCAATGATTATGAATACGTGGGCATCTGAGCGGCCAGTTCCGGGATTGTGCAACTCATTCAACGTTCGAAGAACGGACAGCAGCCTGTAACTGCCCGTTGTCCAGTTTCGTCTGCACATGTTCGCAACTGAACAGCAGGGGGCCGGAAGCAGCTTCATTCTAACGGCTTTACTTCGATAGAATGAAGTGCGAATGACCAGTCCGATGCGACGCGCTCTGAGCGCATGTTTCTTACTCCTTCTCTTTTCTGCTCTCATGGCTGTTTTGACGGACCGGGCGGTTGCTTCCAACTCCGGCGGGGATGCACGGGAGCGCGGCGCCACGGTATTTCATACACGGGGATGCGAGCGCTGCCATGCAATTCTCGGCGTGGGCGGAGATCGTGCGCCGGACCTGGCGACGGTCGGCAAACGCCGGTCAGCGAGCCAGATCAAGACTCAGGTAATGAATGGGGGGCACGGGATGCCGCCCTTCGGAAGCGTTCTTTCCAAGGACGAAGTGAAGGATGTGGTGAAATTCCTGTCGTCGTGCCGAACAAAGGATGCTCCGGGCTGCAGGCAGTGGATGCCGGCCGAGACTGCCCAGTAGAGTGTCCGCATATTCTTCGCCTCTTGCGTTACATTCGTTGATTGGGGGCTGAGTGTCGAACGAAGTAAAAGCGGCCGGCGATCTTCACGTGATTATCCTTTGCGGCGGCAAGGGGTCGCGCATTTACCCCTTCTCGGAGTACTTCCCCAAGCCGATGATGCCCATCCACGGGCGGCCCATCCTGGTGCACCTGATGCAGATCTACGCGCGGCAGGGTGTGAGAAAATTCGTCCTCGCAGCCGGACATCGCAAGGAGATGCTTTTCGACTACTTTGACGGGCGCTTTCCCGAGTGGGAGATCAAAATTCTCGATACGGGGGCGGAGGCCGATACCGGCGACCGCATTCTTACCTGTCTGGATGAGGTGGGGGATCAGTTCTTCGCCACTTACGGAGATGGGCTGGGCAATATCGATCTTCGTGCGCTGCTCGACTTTCACAACGCGAGCGGCGGACTGGCGACGGTGACAGCGGTTCCGCTGCGGTCGCAGTATGGCACGCTCCACTTCGACGAGGCGGGGCGCGTTGACAGCTTCACCGAAAAGCCGGTGATACGCGACTCGTGGATCAACGCGGGGTTTTTCGTTTTCGAGAAGAGTGTCGCGGAGCACTGGGCAGGCCATAGTCTGGAGTCAGAAGTGCTGCCGAACCTGGCCAGTCGAGGCGAGCTCTACACCCATCTGCACCATGGCTTCTGGAAGTCGATGGACACCAGCAAGGATCAGCAGGAGATGGAGCGGCTGGCGGAAAGCGGCGCTTCACCGTGGGTGGTTAACGATCCCGTTAACGGGCGTTGAGCAGCTCAAGCAGGCCGCTCTTGCGCAACGATGTCATCACCTGCTCGATGGACCAGTCGAGCGAAGCGGTTCCGTCGACGACAAGATCGGCATATCGCGAAGTGGGCCGCACGTACTGTTCGGCCATGGGGCGGACCGTCTCAGCGTAGTTGGCAGCGACGGATTCCGGCGTGCGTCCGCGCTGACGCACGTCGCGCGCTAAACGTCGCTGGTAGCAGATGTCATCGGGCGCATCGACGTACACGCTGAAGTCGTAGAGGGCCCGCAGGCCTTCGTAGTAAAGCGCGAAGATGCCGTCGATGATCAGTAGATGATCGACCTCAAGCCGTTTGGTCTTGCCGGGAATACGGGTGTGGTTGGCGAAGTCATACTCCGGTACGTGGATCGCGTGTCCTTCCGCGAGCCGGCTGACATGGGCGATGAGCAGCTCGGATTCAAGCTCGTCGGGATGATCGAAGTTGATGCGACAGCGCTGCTCGTAGGTCAGGTGGGAGAGATCACGGTAATAGTGATCGAGATGGAAATGGGTTCCTTCAAGCTCGCGGGCCAGTTCTTCGGCCAGCGTCGTTTTGCCGGAGCCGGAACATCCGGCGATGCCTACGATAACCGGGCTATTCACTTCGACTGGGCTCCTGTGTTCGGCGTGCAATGGTGGGGATGGCCCGCGTGAGCAGCCGCGCCAGCGTGGCTTCAACGCGCCTGCCGGTTTCCAGCACTTCCAGGTGATTCAGCGGCTCGGTCTGGATGCCGGCAGCCATGTTGGTGACGCAGGAGATGCCGAGAACCTCGATGCCCATGTGGCGCGCGGCGATGGTTTCCTGCACAGTGGACATGCCGACCAGGTCGGCGCCCAGCGTGCGGAAGGCGCGAATCTCGGCCGGAGTTTCAAAGCTGGGGCCGAGCAGGCCGAGGTACACGCCTTCGTCCAGCACGAAGTCTTCCTCAAGGGCAGCGGCCTGAGCAATGCGGCGCAAATCGAGTGAATAGGCCTCGCTCATGTCGAAGAAGCGCAGGCCGAAGCGGTCGTCGTTGGGTCCAATGACAGGGCTGCGGCCGGTGAGGTTGATGTGATCGGAGATGAGGACCAGCTGGCCCTGTTCGTAACTCTCGCGGATGCCGCCGGCTGCGTTGGTGAGGATCAGGGTGCGAATACCGAAGCGGCCGAGAGCGCGAACGGGGAAGGTGATCTCCTCCGAGCTATAGCCCTCGTAGGCGTGAAGCCGGCCCTGCATGACCGCCACCGGCACGTCGTCGAGTGTTCCTCCCTTCAACGTTCCGATGACGAGGCGTCCGGAGTGCCCGATTGCGGTCGGCTCGGCGAAGTGCGGGATTGCAGAGAACGGAATAGCGATCGAGTTGTCGAGCTGGGAGGCGAAGCCTCCCAGGCCGGAGCCGAGGACGACGCCGATGGTCGGCTGAAGCGACGTGCGGGTGGCGATGAATGCGGCCGCTTCGCAGGCGCGGTCGTAAAGACAGGATCCTGGCTGGTTCAAGCTGGACATAAGGCTGACGTATCTATTTGAGCAGAATTCCGACGATGGATGCGGACATGAGGTTGGCCATGGTTCCTGCGAGCATGGCGCGGAGCCCGAGGCGGGCGAGGTCGTTGCGTCGGTTGGGCGCGAGGGCCCCGATGCCGCCAATCTGGATGCCGATGGAGCTGAGGTTGGCGAATCCGCAGAGCGCAAAGGTGGCAATGGTGAAGGAGCGCATGCTGATCGCGGCCTTCTGCGCGCCGAGCTGCGCGTAGGCGACCACCTCGTTGATGACCATGCGCGTACCCAGCAGGTCCCCGACGATGCGGGCGTCCCTCCAGGGAATGCCGATCAGCCACGCGATGGGGGAAAAGATGAACCCGAGAATGGCGTCGAGGCTCGACGGAAAGTACGGGAAATGCTCCTTAATGAACCAGTTGTGGATGCCGCCCAGGATACCGTTGAGCAGAGCAATCAGCGCGAGGAAAGAGATGAGCATGATGGCCACGTTGAAGGCGAGACGTCCGCCGTCGATGGTGCCGCGGGCAATTGCACCGAGCAGATTCTCTTCCTTGTGCTCCATCTCTTTCGGCATGTGGACTATGCCTTCGGTGGCGGGCGTTTCTGTTTCAGGCACCAGCATTTTGGAGATGAGGACGGTGCCGGGAGCAGTCATAATTACGGCCGCGAGCAGGTGCTGGGCTTCGATTCCATACAAAATATAGGCGGCCATGATGCCGCCGGAGACGTGGGCCATGCCGCTGGTCATGATGGTCATCAGCTCGGAGCGGGTGGCGCCAGGCAGAAACGGGCGAATGGTCAGCGGCGCTTCCGTCTGTCCCATGAAGATGCTGGCGGCGACGTTCAGGCTCTCCGCTCCCGAGACCTTCATCGTCCACAGCATGAGACGGGCGAAGAGGCGGATGACAAACTGCATCACGCCGATGTGATATAGCACCGCGAAGAGCGCCGAGATGAAGATGATGGTCGGCAGCACCTGGAAGGCAAAGATCAAACCCATCGAGGAGTGCTGCTTGCCGAGTTCCCCGAAGACCATCTGGGATCCGGCGAAGGAGTAGCCCAGCATGCGGGTGATGGCTGCCCCGACTGAACCGAGGATGCGCTGGCCGACGGTCCACTCAAGCACCAGGACGGCGAAGACAATCTGCAGACTGAGCCCCCAGCCGACAGTGCGCCACCGTATGGCCCGCCGGTTCGTCGAAAAAATCCATGCCAGCAGGAGCATGGTGAGCAGGCCCAGCACCCCGGTGAATCGTGCCAATGTTTCTCCTTTGTGAAAACTATCCTATGTGCGGGGCCGGGAATTCGAGAAACTGATTTTTGTTGTCCGCAGTGATGATCTGCGCGACCAGGGGCGGAACGGGAGCCGGTTCGTCGGCAATCTCGACTGCCTCGGTCAGGAGCCGCTCCGGTTCGATGAACAGACCTTCATCATCGGCGAAGAGCGTAAACAGAGGCTGTCCGGCCCGGACGCGCGTGCCGAGCTTCGCTCGCATCTCGATGCCGGCGTGCGGGGCGACCTTTTCGCCGGCGCGCTCGCGTCCCGCGCCCAGACGCTGCACAGCCCATCCGATCTTCATGCAGTCCATGTAGGCCAGATAGCCGCCGCGCGACGCGCAGAACTCGCGGCGGAACTTCGGTCTGTGGTGACTCCCGGGATCGTCGAAGACGCGCGTGTCGCCACCCTGCGCTTCTACCATGCGGATAAAGATGTCGAGTGCTTTGCCGTCGATGAGATTTGTCTTCGGCAATATCGCGGCCCTCCGTCGGTGTGGACGCCTTGCCGCCGAGATAAATCATCCATCCGGCAAGAATCAGCGAGAGCTCGCGGAGGTCATCGTCCATTGGGTGCCAGCGATTGGCGAGCAGGTCAACGGCCTCCCATATCTCCAGCCAGTTACCGGCAAAACGACCCAGAGGTTGGTCCATGCGAGTGAGCAGCGCTGCGGTACGTGTCCCGGAGTGCTCGCCGATGTCGACCATCAGAGCGGCCAGAAAGCGCACGGCGACGGGGTCTCTGAGAAATGCGCCGGAGCCGGTCTTCACGTCAAGAACCAGGCCGTTCAAACCCTCCGCCAGTTTTTTGCTCATAATCGACGGGCAGATGAGCCACGGGCTTTCGACAGAGCCCGTTCGGTCGCGCAGGTCGTAGAGCATGCGGTCGGCGGGAACGAGATCTTTCGTCTGCCCGATCATAGCTGCGCCGCACAGATCAAGGACACGGCGAGACTTCGGCGAGCGAGAGTTGGGTGCGGTATCCGGGGATGGTCTCCAGCTTGTCGAGCGTGCCGCCGGTGTGGCCTAGGGCGCGGCCGCTGATCATCGGAACGGCAAGTCCCGCCGCGGCCGCCAACGGCGCTACCAGGAAAGAAGTGCTGTCGCCGACGCCGCCCGTCGAATGCTTGTCGACGGTGGTGCGCCCGAGTCCTGTGTGGTCGAAGACCTCGCCGGAAAAGCGCATGGCCGTGGTCAGAGCATTCACCTCGTTGAGGGTGAGGCCGCGCAGGAAAGTGGCCATCAGCCACGCGGAAAGCTGCTCCGGGGGGATCGACTGGTCGGCTGCGCCGGCCACGATGAAGCGGATCTCCTCGGGCGACAACTCGCCGCCTTCGCGCTTCCTGATAATCAGATCGACGGGATGCATAGTGTTCGGGATCATTGCGGTTCGATATGAAACGTGAAAGGGAAGATTTCGGCGAAAGGCCGGAGTTCGAGGCCGTTGTCACCGGGGAAGGAAACGATAGCGTCGGCGGTAACGAATTCGCTCAGGACCTGGCGGCAGGCTCCGCAGGGCGGGCTGGCCGCGAAGTTGAGATTTGTAACAGCAATAGCGACGATCCTGTGATCTGCGCCGCGCTCGCTGATGGCCCTTGAGAGCGCGCTGCGTTCGGCGCAGATCGTTAATCCGTAAGACATGTTTTCGATATTGCACCCGGCGGCGATGAATCCATCGTCGAAAAGCAGGGCGGCGCCGACGCGGAAACTGGAGTAGGGTGCGTAGGCATTTGCCGCAGCCCTGCTGGCGGTCTCCTGAAGCCGTTCGATGGCGGCGGCGTCGATTCCGGCAGGCAAATCTGGCATGGTGCTTAGAGGCTATAGCATTTTCGGAACTTAGGTGTATGTCTCAAGTTAATCAACCATTCTCCCGATAAGCGTTAAGTGGACGACCTGATACGCGAGTTCCTGATCGAAAGCCACGCCGGGCTCGATCAGATGGAGAGGTGTCTGACGGAGCTCGAGGAGCGCCCCGCAGACGCCGAGCTTCTCGCGAACATCTTTCGTTCTGTCCACACCATCAAGGGCACGACCGGATTTCTTGGCTATGCGCGCCTGGAGGCGCTTTCGCATGCCGGGGAAAACCTGCTCGGATTGCTGCGCGACGGCAAACTGGTGGCAAACGCCGAGATGATCAGCGCGCTGCTCGATCTGCTGGACGGCCTGCGCGCTATCCTGCGGTCAATTGAGACGGACGGCAACGAAGGCCAGGGCAGCGACGACGCGATGGTCGAGCGCCTGGTGGCCCTGGCGGAGGTCGGCGCAGAGCCTCGCGCCGCCTCGAAGTCGGCGAGCATCGTATCCGAAGTCGAGGCGCTCTCGAGCCGCGAGCCACTGCCGGGAGCCGAGGCTCATCCCGGAGCATCAGCACAGCCGAATGCCGCAGATTCGACTTTGCGGGTGGATATCGGCCTGCTCAACCGCATGATGAACCTGGTGGGCGAGCTGGTGCTGACCAGGAACCAGATTTTGCAGGCGAACAGCACGGACGCGGAATTCACACCGCTCGCCCGCCGGCTGGACATGGTGACGGCTAACCTGCGCGAAGTGGTGATGAAGGCCCGGATGCAGCCGGTGAGCCACGTCTTCTCGAAGTTCCCGCGCCTGGTGCGGGATCTTGCCCAGCAACTCGACAAACGCGTCCGGCTGCGCCTGGAAGGCCAGGAGACGGAGCTGGACAAGAGCCTGCTCGAGGCCATCAAAGATCCCCTGACCCATTCGGTACGCAACGCGATTGATCACGGCATTGAAGCGCCCGATCTGCGCGAGGCCGCGGGCAAGGACGCGGAGGGCGTTCTGACACTGAGCGCGCGGCAGCAGGGAAGCCACGTTATCGTCGAGGTGACGGATGACGGCGGCGGCATTCGGGTGGAGCGGATTCGCGACAAGGCGATTGAGCGCAGGCTGATCACGCCGCAAAAGGCCGCGCAGTTATCCGATCGCGAGCTGCTGCAGCTGATCTTTCTCCCCGGGTTCTCGACCGCCGAGAAGGTGACCAATGTCTCCGGCCGGGGCGTGGGCATGGATGTGGTGCGGACGAACGTGGAACGGATCGGCGGAAAGGTCGAGATCGACAGCCGGCCAGGCACGGGAACGACGCTGCGGCTAAGCATTCCGCTTACCCTGGCGATCATCCCCGCGCTGATCGTTCGCAGTCGCGGGCAGGATTTTGCCCTGCCGCAGACGGCGCTCGTCGAGCTGGTTTACCTGACGCCGGACGAGGGAAAGACGCAGATCGAGTGGCTGGAGAATGCTCCGCTCTACCGGCTGCGGGGCAAGCTGCTTCCGCTGATCTTCCTGAACGAACTGCTTGGGTTGAACTCAGCTGCTCGAGCAGCCGCATGATAGCGAAACGCCCGACGGCTGCTACATTGCCGTGCTCAACGCCGACGGGCGGCGTTATGGGCTGGTAGTGGATGGCCTGGCCGATCCGGAAGAGATTGTGGTCAAGCCGCTCTCGGCGGCCCTGAAGCGCATCGGGCTGTTCTCCGGAGCAACGGTAATGGGCAACGGGGAGATGGCGCTGATCCTCGATCCCGGTGCAATTGCCGGGCGGGTGGGCATCGGTCTCAACGCAGACGATCTGGATCGGCCGACTCCGGAACCGACTGCCGTGAGCGAGTCCGAGTTTCTACTGGTCGAGACCGGACAAGACCAGCAAGCGCTTCCCTTGAACGACGTTCTACGTATCGAACGGATTCCGCGCATCCGCATTGAATGGCTGGGCGAGATGCCTGTCCTGCGCTTCGGTGGCACGCTGCTGCCGCTGGAGGATCGCTCGCGGCTCCTGGCTCGCGCCGAGCTAGAGTGACGCCGAGATCACTGTGGTCGTCTGCCGGGACGGCGAACGCCACGTGGGCGTCACCGTTTCTCACGTGCTCGATGTGGCCTCGGGACGCACCGCTGGTCGACGCCGGAACTCGCAACCTCGCCCCTGACGTGACCCTGCTGAAGCAACGGGTGACTGGCGTCGTCAACCTGAGCCGGATTCCCGAGCTGCCGATACCGGTGGAGGTAGGCGCGATGACGCCGACCGAAGACGGGATCGAGATGTGCTCGGTGCGCGTCGGCGACACGCTTGTTTGGCTTGCCCATCACCAGGATTCTCGAGATTCTCGACAAGCCCTGCGACGCGGCCGGTGCCCCTGGCGCCGACGCCTATCGGCGGGCTGGTGCACTACCGCGGAGAGATCCTTACCGCGGTCTCGCTGCGCAGCCTGCTTGGTCTGCCCGGCCATTCGCAGCCGCCCGACATGCTGGTCTTTGAAGGGAGGGACGGATATTTCGGGCTGCTGGTGGACGCGGTGGGAGAAGTGCTGACGGTTTCGCCGCAGGAGTTTGAGCCCAGCCCTTCCATCCTTGACGACCGCAAGCGGGCACTTTTTGCCGGCACCTACAAGCTGAGCAATTCTCTACTCGTGATGCTTGACCCGGCCAGGTTCGACCCGGTCCTGCTATCCCAGACGCAACTATCTCAATAGGACGACATGATCCACTTGCGTACGCCTGAGCCGGGCGGCATGGAGCGGTCTCTTCGCATTCGCGTATTGGCGGTCGACGACTCGGCCGTAATGCGCAGCCTGCTGCGAACGGCGTTGGGCACGACTCCGCAGATAGAACTGGTTGGCACCGCCCAGGATGGCCGCGAAGCGCTCGAGGCCATTGAGCGCCTGGACCCCGATCTCGTTCTGCTGGACGTCGAGATGCCATGCATGAGCGGTCTTGATGTACTGGCGGAGATGCGAGCCCGCCGCCTGCAGGCCAAAGTCATAATCTGCAGCACGCTCACCCGGCGCGGCGCGGGCATCACGCTGGAGGCGCTGGCGCGAGGGGCCATGGACTATGTTTCGAAACCCATCGCGCAGGACGCGAGTGAAGGCATCGCCGCGCTGCGGCGGGAGCTGCTGCCGAAGATTTTCGCCCTGTTTCCTCCTGAGGGATGGCAGTGCCCGGTGGAATTTCCATACAGGTCATCGCTGGTCTCTGCTTATCCGGATCTGCGCGGGTCGAGCATTCCGGGTGTGCTGGTGATTGGAGTGTCGACGGGAGGGCCGGCGGCGCTGGATAGGCTTTTGCCTGCTCTGCCGCCGGATTTTTCCCTGCCGGTTCTCATTGCCCAACATATGCCTCGCCTCTTCACATCGCTCCTCGCGGAGAGGCTCGACCGCTCGTGCCCGTTTTCCGTTCGCGAAGCTGAGGCTGGGGCACAAGTCAGCGGTGGCTGTGTTTATCTGGCGCGTGGCGACTGGCATATGGAAGTTGCCGGCACATCCGCGCGAAGTTCGCTGCGCCTGCACCAGGGAGATTCGACAGACCAGTGCCGCCCTTCCGTCGATCTGCTCTTTCGTTCCGTCGCCACGGTTTACGGAGCGGGCGTGCTGGCGCTTGTTCTTACCGGAATGGGATCCGATGGTCTCGATGGTTGCCGGGCGGTGCGTGCGGCGGGAGGACGAATCTTCGTGCAGGACCGGCCCACCAGCGCGGTGTGGGGTATGCCCGGGGCGGTCGCGAGAGAAGGGCTGGCGGATCAGGTTTTACCGCTGGAGTCGATTGCGGGAGAGGTTGCGCGTTTCGCAAGACAACAGGGACGGCGGGAGCTTTCCCGCCACAACAGCTGGTAAGGCGCTCATTTCATGTCCTGCAAAAATGTGGATTTTGCTTACCTCCGGTCGATCGTGCTTGCAGAGTCCGCGAACGTGCTGGACCCTTCGCGGGATTATCTCTTTGAGTCGCGGCTGCAGGATTTGTTGAGGACTTCCGGCCTTGCGACTCTCAACCGCCTGGTCGCGGCGCTGCGCCTGGAGCTTGATCCGGCGCTGCGACGTTCAGTGGTGGAGGCCATGACCATCAAAGAGACGAGCTTCTTTCGCGATCGCTTGCCGTTCGAGCTTCTCCATGAGGAACTGTTGCCCCGCATCATTCGGAGACGGGAGTCCACGCACCGTCTGCGCCTATGGAGTGCTGCCTGCTCGAGCGGGCAGGAGGCGTATTCGGTCGGGATGATTCTGCGCGAACACTTTCCTCAGCTCAACGAATGGGAAGTCGAGATCACGGGGACAGATATCTCTCACGAGATGGTCCGCCGTGCCCGGGCGGGACGATATGCGAAGAGGGAACTGAATCGCGGTCTGCCGGCCCGTTATCGCATCCGCTATATGCAGCAATCGGGCGACGAGTGGGAGGTGGCTGCCGATCTCAAGCGGATATGCCGCTTCTATCCGTGCAACCTTTGCGAGGGCCCGCTGCCTCTCGAGAAATATGACGGAATACTGCTGCGTAACGTGATGATGTACTTCCCAGACGAAGCTCGCAGGCAGCTGCTGCTTCATGTGCATCGCATCCTGCAGCTTGACGGCTTTCTCATCCTCGGCTCGGGCGAGCAGCCGGGTTTGCCGGAACTCTTTCAGGCAGAGTTGAAGGGAAGTGCCTGCTACTACCGGCCGCTTCCGGGCGTCTGAAATTCTCGACTCGGCTCGTGCGCATCGTACTCTGTGCGGGATATGCTCGAATCGGGCGCATGAAAGAGGACCACAAGACACGAAAAGGCCGCAGCAAAGCGGCTTCCGACAAGGCTGAACCCCCGGCGGGCGTGTCTGTGGAGAACGATGCGGCACTCGGGCTCTTTCATCCGGTTACAGCGGAGTGGTTTCGCGCCGTCTTCGACCGTCCAACGGCGCCGCAGCGGCTGGGTTGGCCGGCGATCGCACGCGGCGAAAGCACGCTGATCCTTGCTCCCACCGGGACAGGCAAAACTTTGACGGCCTTTCTCTGGTGCCTCGATCGGCTCATGCTGCCCCGAGATCCGGAAAACGGTGTTCCCGAAACCGAAGGGTGCCGGGTCATCTACGTCAGTCCTCTCAAGGCGCTGGCCGTAGATGTCGAGCGCAATCTGCGCTCGCCGCTCGCCGGCATCGCCAACGCGGCACGCCAGCGCGGAGTTGCTTTCCACACGCCGGAAATCAGCATTCGCACCGGCGATACTCCCCAGCGCGACCGCGCCCGCTTTCGGCGGCATCCTGCAGAGATTCTTATCACCACGCCGGAGTCGCTGTATCTATTGTTGACCTCGGACTCAGCCGCATCGCTGCGCACCGTCGAGACGGTGATTATCGACGAGATACACGCGCTTGTGCCGACGAAGCGAGGCGCGCACCTGGCGCTCAGCCTGGAACGGCTTGAGGCGATTACCGGCGGAGTCACCGGGCGCGGCCTGCAGCGGATCGGTCTTTCTGCCACGCAGAGGCCGCTTGAGGAGGTGGCCCATTTTCTGGCTGGAGTCGAGCCGTCGAAGCCGCGTGCGCCACGGTCAGGTCAGTCCGCTCCGAATGAAACCCTCGCGACGGCCGAGCGCGAGTGGACGAGTGATGATGAGGCCGCGCAGAGATTTCGTCCGGTTACCATCGTGAACGCCAGCGAACCGAAGCGGCTGGAGTTGAAAGTCGAGGTGCCGGTCGAAGACATGGCGCGCATCGGGCAGGTGGAAGAACTGCCGAGTGGCGCGGCGTCGCAGGGGCCGAAGCGCACTTCGATCTGGAGCGCGATCTACCCGCGGCTGGTTGAAATCATCCGCCAGCGGCAGTCGACGCTTATCTTCGTAAACAACCGGCGTACAGCCGAGCGGCTCGCGGGAGCTCTAAATGATCTGGCTCAGGAGCCCTTGGCGCGCGCGCATCACGGTTCGCTTGCGGCGGCGCAGCGATCGGAGATTGAGGAACAGCTCAAAGCAGGATCGATCCGCGCATTGGTGGCGACCTCGTCACTCGAACTCGGTATCGATATGGGAGCGATCGATCTGGTGATTCAGATCGAGGCTCCGCCGTCAGTCGCAAGCGGCATGCAACGCATCGGGCGCGCCGGGCACCACGTGGGAGCAACCAGCGATGGAGTGATCTTTCCCAAGTACCGCGCCGATCTGGTGGCATGCGCGGCGGTCACTCGCGCCATGCACGAGGGACTGGTCGAGTCCACGCGCTATCTGCGAAACCCGCTCGACGTGCTGGCGCAGCAGATTGTTGCCACCGTCGCGCAACCGCCGGCGCTGGCCGTCCCGCGTATGCGTGGTCAGCCTCCCGGCACGGCAGAGATCGGCGTCGAGACTCTTTACACGCTGATACGAAGCGCGGCTCCGTTTGCTTCGCTTACGCGCGGAGCATTCGAAGGGATTCTCGATCTGCTGGCGGGACGCTATCCATCGGATGAATTTGCTGAATTGAGGCCGCGCATTACGTGGGATCGCGTGGCGAACATCCTGACGCCTCGCGAGGGCGTAAAAAGCCTGGCGATCCTGAACGGAGGCACCATCCCCGATCGGGGGCTCTACGGCGTGTTTCTCTACGGATCTGACAAGCCGGTTCGCGTCGGCGAACTCGATGAGGAGATGGTCTTCGAGAGCCGCACGGGCGAGACCTTTGTCCTCGGCGCGTCGACCTGGCGCATCGTTGAAATTACACACGACCGCGTGCTGGTCTCGCCGGCTCCGGGTGAGCCGGGGAAAATGCCCTTCTGGCATGGCGATCTCGCGGGTCGGCCTCTCGAGTTTGGGCGGCGCATCGGTGCCCTGGTGCGGGAACTGCGCGAGATGCCGCGCAACGCAGCGCTGAGCAGCCTGGTGCGCGAGCATGATCTGGAGCCGCAGGCTGCGGAAAATCTGATCCGCTTTCTGGCTGATCAGGAAATTGCAACCGTCACAGTTCCAGATGATCGCAACATCGTCATCGAGCGCACACGTGATGAGCTTGGCGACTGGCGAGTCTGCGTGCTCACTCCGTTCGGCAGCAGGGTGCATGCTCCCTGGGCGATGGCGGTGACAGGAAAGATTCGCGCAGCAGGTGGTCCCGATGTCGAGACGATGTGGGCCGACGACGGATTCGTCCTGCGCTTTCCGGATACCGAGGCCGCACCCGATCCCGATCTGCTGCTTCTCGACCCGAACGAGGCGACCGATCTTGTGTTGCGCCAGTTAGGCGCGACGGCGCTGTTTGCGGCAAAGTTCCGCGAATCTGCGGCCCGCGCCCTGCTGCTGCCGCGAAGGCGTGCACAGGGGCGCGCTCCGCTATGGCAGCAGCGCAAGCGAGCCTACGACCTGCTATCGGTGGCGTCGCGCTATCCGTCGTTTCCGATGCTGCTAGAGGCGTATCGCGAGTGCCTGCGCGATGTATTCGACATCCCGGCGTTTCTCGAGATCCTGCGCGCGGTCGAGAAGCGGCAGGTGCGCGTGCATGTGGCGGATTCCCGGACGCCCTCGCCATTTGCTTCGTCGCTGCTCTTCAGCTATGTGGCGAATTACATCTATGACGGCGATGCTCCGCTGGCGGAGCGCCGGGCGCAGGCGCTTTCTATCGATCAGGAGCAGTTGCAGGATCTGCTCGGAGATGCTGATCTGCGGGAGCTGCTCGACGCCGATGCGATCGCCGAGGTCGAAGAGCAGCTGCAGGCACTCGGCGAGACGCAGCGTGTCCGTTCTGCGGACGGCATACACGATCTGCTGCTTCGTCTCGGCGATTTGTCACGCGAAGACTTGCGGCGAAGGCTGGCTTCCGAAGACCTGATGCAGTCTGTCGATCGGCTGGTACGCGCGCGGCGTGTGCTCGAAATCAAAATTGCGCGCGAGAAGCGGCTGATCGCCGTCGAAGACGCGGCCCGCTATCGCGACGCACTCGGCATTCCGCTGCCGCCGGGAATTGCGCCATCACTTCTAGGCCCGGTGAGTGCGCCGGTGCTGGAACTGGTTCGTCGCTACGCGCGCACACACGGTCCGTTTACCGCGCAGGAAGCTGCTCAGCGATTCGGGCTGGATGCGCAGCCGGTGGACTCCGCCCTGCATGCGCTGGTGATGGATGGCCGCGTGATTGAAGGAGGATTTCGCCCAGCCGGCGTTCATCGCGAATGGTGCGACGCGGAGGTGCTACGTCAGATTCGCAGGAAATCGCTGGCCCGGCTTCGCAAGGAGATCGAGCCCGTCGAGCAGCAGATGCTGGCGCGGCTGGAGACGCACTGGCAAGGTGTGCTGCAGAAGCGGCGCGGGCTTGATGCACTGCTCGACACCATTGAAAACCTGCAGGGGGCGCCGCTGCCTGCATCGCTTGTGGAGTCGGCGATTCTGCCTGCTCGCTTGCAGAAGTATTCGCCCGGCGATCTCGACACGCTGATTGCTGCGGGTGAAGTTGTGTGGTGCGGACTCGATCCGCTTGGTGAGCACGACGGACGGATCGGGTTGTTTCTCGCAGACAAGCTCGCGACACTTTTGCCCCCGCGGGGTCAGTCCGCGGATTCCCAGCTCACTGAGAAGGAACAGGCGATTCTCGATCAGCTCACCCGCAGCGGAGCCATGTTCTTTGCGCAATTGCATGACGCAATGGGCGGGGGATATCCCGGCGAAATCATCGACGCACTCTGGAGCCTGGTATGGCGCGGCCTGGTGACCAATGACACATTCCACGCGCTGCGAGCCTACGTGGCGAGGCCCGCCTCAACGCGGCCAGCCAAGCGCCAGCACAATCTGCCGGCCTTTCGTTCGCGGCGAACGACACCTCCCAGCGCGCAGGGCCGATGGGTGCTGGTCGCGCAGCCCGACCGCAGCACACCCACGCAGACCGACCAGCCCACGCAGACCCAACGGAGCCACGCACTCGCGCTGCAGTTGCTCAACCGGCACGGCATCGTGACCCGCGAGACGGTAACGCAGGAAAATATTCCCGGCGGGTTCAGTGCTGTTTACGACGTGCTGAAAGCTCTCGAAGAGTCCGGCCGCGTGCGGCGCGGATATTTCGTCGCCGGACTGGGGGCGGCGCAGTTTGCGTTGCCATCGGCGGTCGATCTGCTGCGCTCGTTGCGCAATAGCGCGCAACCGGAGAAGCCGGAGATCGTCGCCATCGCCGCTACAGATCCGGCCAATGTCTACGGGTCTGTTTTACGTTGGCCGCAGGTGGCCGATGATTCTCCCGACGCAGCGGCGAGATCGCTCACCCGCAGCGTGGGCGCGTCGGTGATCCTGCGCAACGGCGAATTGATCGCGTATATGCGGCGCAACAATCCGAACCTGCAGGTTTTTCTCCCCTCTGACGAACCTGACCGCTCGAACGCCGCCCGCGACCTCGCCGTATTTCTCGCAGGCAGCGCGCAGGAAACCATGCGCCACGACGAGAGCGGACGCCACAGCGGTCTGCTGCTCTCGACCATCAACGGGATTCCGATCCACGAGCACTGGCTGGCGCGCTTTCTTCTCGATGCCGGCTTCCAGCCTGCGCCGATGGGGTTCAATGTGCGGCGAGTGCCTCCGGCAGTCGTGGCGACGCAGGAGGTCCAGTAAAGCTTGCCCGAAGGCGACACGATCTTTCGCGCTGCGCGTGCCCTCAACAGAGCGCTGGGAGGAGCAACCGTGACCGGATTCGAAACGGCTTACGCCCAGCTTGCCAGTGCAAACGACAACGCACCCGTGGCCGGCCGCGTAATTGAGAAAGTCGGAGCGCGCGGCAAGTGGCTGCTGGTCCACTTCTCCGGCGATCTGATTCTCGTCACACACATGCTCATGAGCGGAACCTGGCACATCTATCGTCCGGGCGAGCGCTGGAAGCGGCCTCGCGCCGACATGCGAATCATCATCCGGACGGCACAATATGAAGCGGTTGCATTTTCTGTTCCTGTCGCGCAGTTCCACACAGCTCGTTCGCTCGAGCGCAGCACCTCTATACCAAAGCTTGGCCCGGATTTGCTCAAGGAGAGCTTTGCAGAAAATGAAGCGAAGGCGAGAATCCGCGCTCGCGCCGATGAGGAGATCGGCAATGTGCTGCTCGATCAGAAAGTGATGGCGGGCATCGGGAATGTCTTCAAGTCTGAGATCTGTTATCTCTGCGGAATTCATCCCTTTCGCCCTGTTTCCTCACTTTCTGATCGCGAGATCGACTGTCTTGTCGACACGGCGCGCAAATTGATGGCTGCCAACGTCACCGAAGCTTCGGGCGATCAGATTGTGACCTATACCGGACTCCGCCGGACGACGGGAAGGTCCGACCCATCGGCGAGGGTCTGGGTTTATCGTCGCAAAGGCGAAGAGTGCCGGCGCTGCGGCACGATCATCGAAATGCGCCGGCAAGGGCCTGGAGCGCGGTCAAGCTACTGGTGTCCCGGGTGCCAGCCACTGGCTCGTTCGACATGAGCCGGACAGGGTTTGAATCGCGTTCATGCAACGTAATCAGGTCTCGAGCCGTCCGATACAATGTCCCTATGCCGCCACTCAATTTATCGCGCAGGCGCCAGAAATCGCCGCCTCCGGGAGAAACCGGGCAGGAAGCTCTGTATCTGCGTTTTCTTAGCGAGAAGCAGGTACGCGTTGCCGTGAAGCTGCGCGACGGAGAGGTGGTTTCCGGTTGGATCGAATATTTTGACGACCGGATGATCCGGCTTACGCGTGAAGGCAAGCCGAATCTGTTCATCTACAAAAACCAGATTCGCACCATCACAGAGCAACCTCGCCGCGGAGATGAGCCGCGTCGTCGAACCCCGCGCAAACCCTCCGAAACGGGTAGCTTGGGCTCCGATGATCTGCCGAGCGGAGAGCCACGATGACTGTGATATCCGATCTGTCGATTGCGTCGCAGGCATCCTTCATTGCCCGCGAAGCGGGAGCACTTCTGCGCGACTACTACGCGCGGGGAGTTGCAACCGAATACAAAGGCGACGTTGACCTGGTGACGGAGGCCGATCGCGCGTCGGAGAAGCTGATCGTCGAGCGGCTGCACGAGGTTTTCCCCGCGCACGGTGTGTACGGCGAGGAGGGCACGCGTTCGAACATCGACCGCGAATATCGCTGGTATGTCGATCCGCTCGACGGCACGACGAACTTCGCGCATGGATTCCCGGTTTTCTGCGTTTCGATGGGACTGGAGCGACGCGCGCCATCCATGGCTGCGGGACAGGACGAGGAGATTGTTGCCGGCGTTATCTACGATCCGTTGCGCGACGAGCTTTTTACCGCAGAAAAGGGAAAGGGTGCTTACCTCAATGGCGCGCCGATCCATGTCTCGCGCATTGCCCACCTGGCGGAGGCCCTTCTGGCCACCGGTTTTCCCAGCCGCAAGCGCCACGACAATCCGAATATTCATTTTTATCAGCAATTTACGCTCCGCTCGCACGGAGTGCGCCGGGCCGGCTCGGCGGCGCTTGACCTGGCTTACACTGCCTGCGGACGCGTAGACGCCTTCTGGGAATTCAACCTGAACCCCTGGGATACTTCGGCGGGAGCGCTTCTCGTCGTCGAGGCGGGCGGAACAATGAGCGGTTTCGACGGCAGCCCTTTCCGTCTCGACAGCAGGGAAGTGCTCGCCACCAACGGCCTGCTGCGCGACGAGCTGCTCGGCTTCTTTGCGGAGATGTTTGCAGGCCATGTGCTGGAGGACATCCCCACCCCCGCGGAGTTTGCGGCGCGGCGCGCCCAGCGTGGCGCTTCTTGACAGCAGGTTTTTGACCCGGCTCATCCCTCGTCGGGCTCATGGTCCGGTACAATAATCTTTCTAATCACCCCTAATGGAAGAGGATCTCCCATGGCATATGTAATTGCGGAACCCTGCATCGGCACGAAGGACATGGCATGTGTGGACGCATGCCCGGTGGACTGTATCCACCCCAAGAAAGACGAAGCGGCAAACGCCGATCAAGAGCAGCTTTTTATCGATCCCGTTGAGTGCATCGATTGCGGAGCCTGCGTTCCTGTGTGTCCCGTCTCGGCGATCTTTGCAGCTGACGATCTGCCAGAGAAGTGGGCCAGCTACACAGAGAAGAACTCCACCTACTTTGGCCGTTAGGGCTTTCGCATACGTTTCTCGAACGCGCGGCCCCAGTGCTGCGCGTTTTTGTTTTTAGAGCAAGTGCCCGAATTCCGCGGCGGAACCGGAGCGGACTATAAGGCAAGAGGGAAGGCAGGATGAACCAGGATTCTCCGACCAAACGCACGCAGGTCACGAGGTTGCCCAAGCGCGGCGACTACTCCGAGGCCACGATCCACAGCATTCTCGATGCCGGCTTTCTTTGCCACGTCGGATTCGTGGCGGATGGCCAGCCGTTCGTTATCCCCACCAGCTACGGACGAAGCGGCGACATATTATACCTCCACGGCTCGGCCGCCAGCCGAATGCTCCGCACGCTGGCTTCTGGCGTTGAGGTGTGCGTAACCGTGACCCTGGTCGACGGCCTGGTGCTGGCGCGTTCGGCCTTTCATCATTCGATGAATTACCGGTCGGTGGTACTGTTTGGGACCGCGACGCTGGTCGAGTCGCCGGAGGAAAAGACCGCGGCTCTCCGCGCCATCTCCGAGCAGATAGTGCCGGGCCGGTGGGACGATGTCCGGTGGCCTACCGAGCAGGAGCTGAAGGCGACGAAGGTTCTCGCCTTGCCAATTTCCGAGGCCTCGGCAAAGGTTCGCACTGGGCCGCCGCTCGATGACGAGGAGGATTACGCAATGAAGGTGTGGGCGGGTATCCTGCCCTTCCGCGTGCAGCCGGAGGCGCCCTTACCGGATCCACGCCTGAATGGTGACTCGCAGGAAGTGCCGGGGTATCTGCTCGGCTACAACAAGCGGCCCGTCTAACTGGACTGTTCCGGCTGCCGAATTTTAAGATCGAGTTGCAGTGTGAATCAGAGGAAACCGTGACCATGCTCAAGCAGATAATCATCCTCGTCGCCATTGCGGCGGCCAGTCTTACTGGCTTTCACTCCGCAGTTGCGCAATCAACCGCGGAAGGCGCGGCGCCGGCACACGTCATCCAGATGGTGAATCTGATCGCCAATGTGGATAAGAACATTGATACGAAAAAAGCCAAGGCCGGAGATCCATTCAACGCGAAGGTTGCCACAGCGGGCAAGCTCGATGACGGCACGGAGGTTCCCATCGGTTCTGTCCTTGAAGGTCACGTGGATTCGGTGACGCCTTCGGAAAACAAGGGCAGCTCGGTCCTCACCGTCACCATCGACAAGCTGGCCATCAAGAACGGCAAGGAAATTCCTGTCAAGGCCACCATCACGGGAGTCGCCAGCACTTCGGACGAAGACGACAAGGGCTATTCTGATCCCAGCTCTTACCGCGTTCAAAACATTCCTGCCACCAAGCCGGCGAGCATGCAGGACCCCAACGGTCCGAAGGCTCCGCATTCGGTCCCCGACCTCACCCTGACAAGTTCAGCGCATGACGCAGCTTCCGGCACGTTTACCTACGCGAAGAAGAATCTGCACATGAACAGCAGCTTCCAACTGCAGGTGTCCGTCGCAGCTGCTCCGCCGGGAGTCAAGATCCAGTAACCTGCATTGTTCGAGAAACAAAAGCCCCGGACGAATCCGGGGCTTTCGTTTGATCTGGTGTTGGACTAGAACTGGTTCCACAGGAACTGGTTGTAGACCTCATGGTGGAACTGCACCTCCGCCGGCTTCACGACTGTCCCCAGCAGGCGCGGGCAGCGATCGGCCGAGGCCTGTTTCAGGTCGGCGTAGCGGCCCTTCACATCTTCGCCGAGTAGCTTCGTGACCCAGGTCGAGTTGCGGAAGTTCTCGAGCGCTGTGTAGATGTTGTCGGGCAGGAATCGCTCCGCGGAACGCAGGTTGGGAATCTTTGAGGTTTCGCCGTCGAGGCCCGACTTGAAGATGGAGTACATCACCAGGTAGGGATTGGAGTCTGGCGCGACCGCGCGAACCTCGATGCGCGACGACCGCTCATTGCCGATCGGGATACGGACCATCGCGCCACGGTTGACGGCGGAGGCATTGAGCTGGTTCGGCGCTTCGTAGTGCGGATCGAGGCGGCGATAGGCGTTCACGCTCGAATTCAAGAAGAGGCAGATGTCATTGCCGTGGGTGAGAATGCGGTCGACAAACTCCCAGGCAAACGGAGCCAGTTTCTCCTCGCCCTTTGGCTCCCAGAAGATATTCTTGCCTTCCTTGCTGACGGAAATATTGGTGTGCATGCCGCTGCCGTTGACGCCGACCACCGGCTTGGGCAGGAAGGATGCGGTCATGCCCAGGCTGGTCGCGACCTGGCGGCAGATCAGCTTATAGAGCTGGATCTGATCTGCGGCGGCGACAACTTCGCCGTATCCATAGTTGATCTCGAACTGCGAGGGCGCGACTTCCGGATGGTCCTTCTCGTTTTCGAAGCCCATCGCGCGCTGCACTTCGGCGGTCGTGTCGATGAATTTGCGCAGCGGATCGCCGGGCAGCGAGTGGTAGTAGCCGCCGGTGTTCACATATTCGAAGTGGCCGGTCTCGGGGAAGCGCTTCTCGGCGTCGATACCCGCAAAGAGAAAACCCTCGATCTCATTGGCCGCGTTCAGCGTGTAGCCGTGCTTCTCGTGGAGACCCTGCGCATAGCCTTTCAGCACGCCACGCATGTCAGCGGTGTAAGGTGTGCCGCCCTTGTCGATGACCTCGCCAAAGACCAGAACCTTGCCCGATCCGAAGTAGTCGGACGGCGCAAAGTAAAACGCGCCCCAGTCGATGCCCAGGCGCAGATCGCTCTCACGCTGCGCGGTGAAGCCGCGAATCGACGAGCCGTCGAAGGTGAGATTGTCGTAGCTCTTGACGATGAACTTCTTGTCGTAGTCGAGCATGTGCAGGCGGCCTTCGAGGTCGCTGAACAGTACGGTGACGGCCTTAATACCCTTCTGATCTGTCAGATACTTCAGGCGCTCTTCCTGAATCTTGCCGGGGTCAACGCGCTTCATGCGCTGCTCTTTGGCCTTCAGGTTCAGCTCTTCCAGCTCTGGATACGACAACGACAAAAAGTTACGCAGTTCAGTCGACATGGATCTCCTCAGAATGAGTTGAGAACAAAGCCACCTCCAGTATCCTGCGTCGGCCCGTTAGGGTTGGCCTGCAGGCTTTTAGCGCCAAAACGTGAGGGGTTGTTACTCTGAAATCAAGACTAATGGCCCGGATCGAAAAGGGAAAACGGTATTAAGAATTGTGATTCTGCCAATCGCGTTTATTTATACCGTAACTCCGCCCGCTATCCACGACTTTTCCCCGCTAGGACCTTGCGGGAGAGAACGGCCGTCCCTCCGTCCACTATCCTGAATACCAGTGATCGCCCATCAAGCCGAAGCCCTTGTCCTGCGTACCTGGCCTGTCCATGAGGCAGATCACATTGTCTCGCTCTTCACGCGGGATCAGGGAAAACTGAAGGGAATCGCCAAGTCCTCGGCCAAGTCGCGCAAGCGCTTCGGCGGAGCCCTCGAGCCCATGACCTACGTTCTCGCCAGCTATGTTGAGAAGCCGCGGCAGGAGCTGGTCCGGCTCGATTCGTGCGAAATCCTGATGTCGCCCCTGTCTGAGCCTGTCGACTACGCGCGAGCCGCCGCCCTTGCCTTTTACGCCGAGGTGCTGGAGGAGACGCTACCCGACCACGATCCACAGGATCCCGTCTTCCGCCTGGCGCTGGCCGTCCTCGATCACACGCGCGCCGGACAGATCTGGCTTCCGGTGACATACTTCGGCCTCTGGATACTCCGCCTGATGGGCTGGATGCCGGATCTCGCCCATTGCCAGGTCTGCGGCAACGCCTTTGCCGGTGCGGTGGCCTGGTTCAATCCGCAGTCCGACGGGCTCGTCTGCAGCGACCACAAACACGCGGCGAGCCGGGCGATTTCCGCGGCTTCGCTGGCGGTTGCGAATCGGATCCTTCGTGCCCCCATCGCCGACCTGACCCGCGAGGACTGGCCCCGCGGACGTGCTGCCGATCTGCGCCGCTTCGCCTTGCAGGCTCTTGAGAGGCATCTCGAGCGGCGGCTTCGCTCGGCTGCAGCGCTGGTCAGGCTAGGCGTCGACGGTCAAATATCGTCGCCGGGTGCGACAGTTTAGAATCCTGATAGCGCTTAATTTACGGAAAGTTACTGTGCCCGCAACCATTTCGCCCGTTTCCACCCGCACCGAACCGCTCACCTTTCAGCAACTGCTGTTCCGGCTGCAGACCTTCTGGGCGGAACGCGGATGCATCCTTCAGCAGCCCTATGACGTTGAGGTGGGCGCCGGCACCATGTCGCCCGACACCTTCCTGCGCGTGCTCGGTCCGAAGCCGATCAACATCGCGTACGCGCAGCCCTCCCGACGCCCCGCCGATGGCCGCTACGGAGAGAACCCCAACCGGCTCTACAAGCACACGCAGTTCCAGGTCATACTCAAGCCGCCGCCCGCCGATATTCAGGAGGTCTATCTCGAATCGCTGGCCGCGATCGGCATTAACCTCGCCGAGCATGACATTAAGTTCGAGGAAGACAACTGGGAGTCACCCGACCCTCGGCGCATGGGGCATCGGCTGGCAGGTGATGCTCGATGGCCTGGAAGTCACCCAGTTCACCTACTTTCAACAATGCGGCGGCATCGACCTCGACCCCATCAGCGGCGAAATCACCTATGGGCTCGAGCGGCTCACCGCTTTCCTCCAGAATGTCGACTCACTCTACGACATCGTGTGGGCGCGCGATCCCCGGATCCGGCAAGGCAATCACCTACGGCGATATTCGCCTCCAGGAGGAGATCCAGTTCTCCGTCTACAACTTTGAAGCCGCCGAGGTGGAAAAGCTCTGGGAGCACCTGCGGCTCTACGAAGCCGAGTGCCAGACGCTGCTGGCAAGCTACAACGACAGCTTCTCGCCCAAAGCCGAGAAGGGCGCAGAACGCCACAAGAAGATACACGACCGTGTTATTCACGAGGGAGACGAGAGCGAGCCTGCAGCTGCGGGGATTCCGACCATCGAAGACGCCATGACCGAAGACCCTAGGGCGCAGCAACGCAGGTTCCCCGTTCTGGGCGCTTACGATCTCTGTCTGCGCTGTTCGCACCTGTTCAATCTGCTCGATGCACGCGGCGCTATCTCGGTCACTGAGCGCGTGGGAGTCATCGCCCGCATCCGCGCATTGGCGGTCGGCGTTGCGAAAGCTTATGTCGCGCAACAGAACCCATAGCGGATCCGTTTTTTGATATTGGCAAACAAAGCAAAGCGGCAGGAAGCACGAGACAGCCAGAAGCCAGACATGAATTTTCTCTTTGAAGTTGGACTTGAAGAAATCCCCGCCCGTATGATCACCGCTGCGCAGGCTGAGCTCGCGCGCCGCGTTGAAGATATCCTGACGCGAGAACGGCTCTGGGTGCCCCATCCTTCGCCTGAGGTTGGCGAAGGGTGGGAATCCGCTGCTGACATTCACAGCTACTCCACGCCGCGGCGGTTGGCCGTGCTGGTGAGCGGTGTTGAAGCCGCCCAGGCCGATGCGCAGGAGCAACTCACAGGACCTTCGTGGGCGATCGCCTTCAAGAACGGAGAACCAACGCCCGCTGCGCACGCCTTTGCCAAGAAGGCCGGAGTTGAAGTCTCGGCGCTTCAGAAGATCACCACGCAAAAAGGTGAATATGTCTCCGCTGTCGTCGAGCGCAAAGGGCGCACCGCGTCGGACATTCTCGCCGAGCAGTTGCCGAAGGAGCTTGGTGCACTCTACTGGCCGAAGAACATGTATTGGCGCGCAGGGAAGCCGGAGCGATTTGTTCGCCCCGTCAAGTGGCTGCTGGCGCTGCTCGATCACGCTATCGTGCCTGTTGAGTTTGCGGGCGTCCATGCCGCGAACCTGACCTATGGACATCGCATTCTGCATGGCGACGGTGCTGTGACAATCGAGCATGCCGGAGACTACCTCGGAAAGCTTGAAGCAGCTTTCGTTATCGTCGATGTCGAGTTGCGTCGCCATCGAATCCGCAAGGGTCTGGACGCGGCGACTCGGACGATCGACTCCGTGGTGCAGGGCGCCCGCTGGCGCGAGGACGAGGCGCTGGTTGACACCGTGACGCACCTCACCGAATGGCCCTCAGTCCTGCTGGGCGGCTTCGAGCCGGAATATCTCTCGCTGCCCGAGGAAGTGCTGGTCACGGTGATGCGCGATCACCAGAAGTACTTCGCCGTTGAGGACGCGCAGGGCGAGCTCGCGTCATATTTCCTGACTGTCCTCAACACCCAGCCCACGGAACGAGCCGCGGAGATTATTCGCCAAGGCAATGAACGGGTGCTGCGGTCGAGATTCAATGACGCGCGCTTCTTCTGGACCGTGGATCAGAAGATCCCACTGGTCGATCGCGTCGAAATGCTGAAGGCGGTGACTTTCCAGAAGGATTTGGGGAATTATCAATGGAAGACAGATGAGAACTTACGTCTGGCAAAGGATTATGGGGTTCGTCTGGCCGCCTACGCGGAGCTAACGGGCAATCCAAGCCTTCGTCCGAACTTAGACGTGTTAACAATTGCGGTGCAAGTTGCAAAGACCGATCTCACATGCGAACTCGTCAAAGAGTTCACTGAGCTACAAGGTGTGGTTGGCGGTTTATATGCAAAAACTCAGGGTCTCGGAGAGCAAGTCGCTGAGGCTGTTTCCTGGCAATACCGGCCGGCTAACATCGAAGATCAGATTCCCCAGACAATAGAAGGTCAACTCCTTGGACTTGCCGATCGGATTCACACTATCGTGACGATGTTCTCGATAGGAAATGCGCCAACTGGGTCTAAAGACCCATTTGCACTTCGTCGTGCTGCGGCCGCGGTGGTCACAATCCTTGCCAAATCGGATTTGCCATTCGGTGTTAACGAGTTGTGTCGTCCTGCAATCGACGAAGTGGGACGAGCACTGGACGCCATAGTGAATGAGCGTCAGACGCGCTCCTTAATGAAGATTACGGAAGAAGTAAGGGAGTTCCTGACAGAACGTCTTAACTTCTATTTGATGGAAGTTGGCGGCTTCGCCTACGACGTGGTCAACGCAGTCATGACCGCCGGTCACGATGATGTCCGCGATGCTATCGCCCGCGCCGAGGCCCTTACTAAAGTTAGGGGATCGGAGGACTTCACCGCAATTGCTGCGGCTTTCAAGAGAATCAAGAACATTTTGAGACAGGCGGAGGAGAAGAAGCAGTTTAATCCGCAAGACCAGGAAGCTACTCAAGTCAAGGGCGATTTACTTGTCGAGCCGTCCGAGAAGGCTCTTTTCACAAAGATGGGACAGATTGCCGACGATGTTGAATATCAATCTAGGTGCCGAGAATACCGTCCAGCTCTTGAGTTAATCGCCACACTTCGTCCTCATGTCGATCTGTTCTTCGACAAAGTCATGGTCATGGTCGACGACCCGGATCTCCGCTCCAATCGGCTGGCTTTGATCGCCGGCGTCCTGGGCAACTTCTCCTCCATCGCCGACTTTTCCGAGATCGTCACCAGCCAGTCGAGCCCGGTATGAATCTGTCATACCGGTGCGGTAGAATGCTCTCGGGAGAAGAAACGATGTCATCGCCTTCCAAGCGAACTTTTAGTCTGCCGGCCGCGCAGGCCAGCTATATCGATCGCAAGGTAAAGTCGGGAGCTTACGCTTCTGCCAGCGAGGTTGTCCGCGCCGGACTCCGCGCCCTTCAGGAGCGCGATGAAGCAATGGAGCGCTGGCTGAGAGAACAAGTCTTCCCTGTGTGCGAAGAAATTGATGCCGATCCTTCTCAGGTGATCTCGGCCGACGAGCTAACGGCGGCCTTGCATGCTCATCACGCCAGGCGCACGCGGAAATCAGCGTGACCTACGAGGTACGCTTCAGCAAAAGATCGCAAGCTGATTTGATCTCGATCTACGAATACATTGCCGAACAAAGTGACCCGGACCGGGCTCTCGCCTACGTTGAGCGAATTCGCGATTATTGTCTTACGTTGAGCCGGTTTCCTGAACGCGGCGCGGCTTGGGGGCACGTTTCGCGAGGTGTACGCGTGGTGGGATTCGAGCGCCGAGTCTCAATCGCTTTTCGGATCAAAGATCGGACGGTCACGATCGTTCGTGTTCTGTACGGCGGTCGTGATATCCCGAAGAACCTAAAGAGGGACAAGCGAGCCCAATGAGTTTGCACTTCCTCGAACACGTTCGCCTCGCCCCCTACACCACGTTCCACATCGGCGGGCCTGCACGCTGGTTTGTCGAGGCCGCAAGCGAAGCCGAAATACTCGAAGCGGTCGAATTCGCTCGCAGCCGCAGCCTGCCGCTCTTCATCCTCGGTGGAGGCAGCAACCTCCTTGTCTCCGACGAGGGCTTTCCGGGACTTGTGCTGCGCGTCGTTCTGAAAGGAGCCGAGCAGCAAGGAGATATCTTCAAAGTTGCCGCTGGAGAAGACTGGGACTGCTTTGTCGCGCATGCTGTCGGAGAGAACTACGCCGGTATCGAATGCCTCGCCGGAATTCCCGGCACCGTTGGAGGCACGCCGGTGCAGAACGTCGGCGCTTACGGACAGGAAGTAGCGGAGACCATCGTCTCCGTGCGCGCCATCGATCTGACCTGTCTCGAGATCAAAGATTTGTTACCAGAGGATTGCGCCTTCGCTTATCGTCGCAGCATCTTTAACTCCGCGGCGCGTGGACGCTACATCGTCACGCGCGTCGACTATGCCCTGAAGAAAGACGGCTCGCCCCGCCTCACCTACGCCGACCTGAAGAAGCATTTCGCGGGTGTGGCCGAACCATCACTCGCTGCGGTGAGCGATGTTGTGAAGAACATCCGCCGTCAGAAGGGCATGCTCATTGTCGACGGCGATTCCGATTGCCGCAGCGCGGGCAGCTTTTTCAAGAACCCCGTCGTCACCGCGAGTGTCCATGCCCGCATCGCGGAGTTCGCGGGGGGAGTGCCCAGCTATCCGGCTGGAAAAGGCTTTACCAAGATCCCGGCGGCGTGGCTCGTCGAAGAGGCAGGATTCCATAAGGGCTATGTCTTCGGACACGCCGGAATCTCCAGTCGCCACACCCTGGCCCTCGTCAACCGTGGAGAGGCGAAGGCCAGCGACATCCTCGCGCTGCGCGACCGGATCGTCGCCGCCGTCGAGCAGAAGTTCAGCATCCGCCTTGAGCCCGAGCCTGTGTTTCTAGGTCCGGAATCTCACCGCTGAAGGCGTCTCCACTCCGAGCTGTTCGAGCAACCGTTCACGATACGCAGCAAGCACCTCTCGCGCCGGACCCTGGGCCTCGATCTTTCCCGCCTCCAACACAATCGCGTCCGCGTTCATTTGCCACGCGTCGGCCAGAGCGTGCGAGACATACAGCACCGGCACATTGCTCGCGCGCAGCTTTTCAACGATTGCAGTGCGGGCTGCCGTGTCCAGCGCGGCAAAGGGCTCATCGAGCAGCAGCAGTTCGGGACGCGGCGCGAGCGCCCGCGCCAGAGCTACGCGCTGCTGTTCCCCTCCGGAGAGCGCGCACGGCTTGCGATCGGCGAGCCGCGTAGCGTCAAACAGCTCGAGCATCTCTGCCACTCGAGCCTCCCGCTCATCGCCTTTCAAAGCATGAAGCCCGAAGCCGACGTTGGCTCGCGCAGTCAGGTGCGGAAACAGCGCCGCCCGCTGGGTAACAAACCCGATGCGCCGCTCCCCAGGTGCAACCGCCAGACCAGCATCCGTATCGGTCAGCATCCGCGCCCCCAGCGAAATCGCTCCCCAGTCCGGTGACAGCAGGCCGGAGAGAATCCGCAGCAGACTAGTCTTTCCCGCGCCCGATGGCCCGAACAGGACCGTCCAGCCGGGGCCGAGCTCAAAGCGCGCTTCGAGATTGAAGCCCGCGCGGCTGAATCGCACGTCTGCCTTAACCACGATGAGCCTCGCCCAGCGCGGGCCGTCGCTGCGAGTAGAGCAGCACCAGGGCTGCGAGAGAAATGGCCACCAGCAGCAGCGACGTCCGGTTGGCCTGCGCGTATGCGAAGTCCTGCACCTGGTCGTAGATGAGGATCGACAGCGTCCGCGTAGCGCCTGGGATATTGCCGCCGATCATCAGCACTACTCCGAATTCGCCGACCGTGTGCATGAAGCACAACACCGCGGCCGTCAGAACCGAACGCGCCGAGAGCGGCAACAGCACTTTCCGCAACAGGCGCAGCCGCGACGCCCCGAGCAGACGCGCCTGCTCCAGCAAAGCCGTATCCACCCCCGCGAACCCCGCCACCAGTGGCTGCACGGCAAACGGCAGGCTGTAGATCGCAGACCCCACCACCAGCCCGGAAAACGAAAATGCCAGCGGATGTCCTGTCAGGTGGATCCACGCCCGGCCGAATGCTGTTCGTGGCCCGAGAAGCACCAGTAGATAGAAGCCCAGCACGGTTGGCGGCAGCAGCAGCGGCAGTGTGGAGACAGCTTCGACCAGCGCCCGCAGCCGCGAAGGGGTAAAGACGATCCAGGCCGCCAGCGGTACGGCAATCGCCAGCAGCAAGGCGGTCGTCACGACAGCCAGACGAAATGTGAGGGCAAGCGCCTGCAGGTCCATCTATTTCGCGGGAGCCAATCCCGCCGCCTCAAGCTGTTGCTGGACGGGTGCCGAAGCAAGGAAGTCGATAAAGCGGTGTGCCGGTTGCGTGCCCGCAGGATGTTTCAGAATCACCGCGCCCTGCAGAATCGGCGGATACGCATCCTGCGGCACCGCCACGTAATGGCCGCTGGCGCGCAGGCGCGGCGTAACCGCAGATGTGAGCGAGATCAGTCCCAGTTCGGAATTGCCGGACTCGACATACTGCGCGGTCTGCGCGATGTTCTCGGCAATCACCAGCTTTGGTTTCAGGGTGTCGTACAAACCGAGATGCTCAAGCGCGGCGCGAGCCGCGCGCCCATAGGGAGCATGTTCGGGATTCGCCATCGCCACCGACTTCAATTGCGGATCCTTCAAGGAGTCCATCGAGAGATGGCGAAAACGGCCGTCGTTGCGAGCCCACAACACCAGCGTCCCGCGTGCATAAGCGATTGGTTCTGTCTCTTCCGAAAGCCCGGCGTCAATCACCCGCTGCGGGAAGCTCAGATCTGCCGCCAGAAATAAATCGAACGGAGCACCATTCAGGATCTGCGTCGCAAGCGTCGCCGAGGACTGATACGAAGCCTCGGCGTGAATGCCGGTCTGGCTTTCGAACTCGGTCAGCAACGGCGGAAGAACAGGCTGCAGATCGGCAGCTGCAGCGATTCGAAGCTCCGGCCGTGCTGGCGCCGTCTGTGCTCCGCAAATGTGTGCGAAGAGCAGACCCAGCAGGCAGATCAGTACACATCGCCTGTCACACACGCAGCACCATGACCTCGGTGGATTTCACCAGGGCGGCAACGGTTTCGCCCACCTCCAGCTGCATCTCCCGGGCGGCCTCGGCGGTAATGATCGACGTAATCACCTGTCCGCCGATCGAGAGCTTTACCTGGGCGAGCAGCCCGTCATATTTCAGCTCAACGATGCGGCCCGTCAGCTGATTGCGCCCGCTGACCGTGCGCATCATCTGCCGCCGGGGCGTTTCCGGCCGCTTCGCCTTGTGCAGAAAGCCGTCCAGTTCAGCTTCCGGAATGCGGTAGTGCCCGCCGGCTGTCTTTGCCGTCTTGATCTTGCCGCGATAGATCCACTGCTTGATCGTCGGGTAGGAGATACCCAGGCGTAGAGCAGCCTCGCGGGGTGTCAAAAGGGAGGCCATGGACGCGATTCTATACGAAATTCTGCGCGAATCTATACGAGCCAGTCACGAATCGCACAGACTGCCTGCCAACTCGCCGGCCCGTCTGCCGCTGATATCCTGAAAAGACTCATCATGATGCAAGACACCCACCAGTTGCGCTGCACGGGGTGCGCCCGTGTAGTCGTCCAAGCAGACCTCAAGGAGAACTTCCGCTGTCCCGACTGCGGAGATCTGTACGAAGTTGAGTATCCCGCGTGGAGTGTGCAGGCTGCGACCGCTGCCAAGCGTAACTTTCCCAATCCCAGCGCGCTGCGCTGGCTCTGGAAAGAGCGGCGCACCTCCTCCGATCTCAGGGACCTGAGCGGCGTCTGGCGCTTTCGCGATTTGCTGCCGGTCCTGCGCGACGAGGCGAATATCGTCTCCCTTCGCGAAGGCAACACGCCGCTTTATGCTCTCTACCGTGCCGCGCGCGCAACCGGCATTGCCAGCCTCTATGTCAAGCACCAAGGGATGAATCCTACGGGCTCGTTCAAGGACACGGGAATGACTGCTGCTCTCTCTGTCGCTCACGAGCGCGGATTCAGCTGGGTAGCATGCGCATCGACCGGGAACACCTCCGCTGCCATGGCCGCTTATGCCGCACGCGCGGGCATGCGCAGCCTGGTGCTGATTCCTCAGGGCAAGATTGCCTGGGGCAAGCTCTCGCAGGCTATTGATTACGGCGCGTTGACCTGCCAGCTGCGTACGGATTTCGACGGCTGCGTGCGCGTGCTCGGAGAAGTCGTTCGGCGCGCGCCGGTCTATCTGCTGAATTCCGTCAACCCCTACCGGCTGGAAGGGCAGAAGACTCCCGCACTCGAGATCGCCGAGGAACTCGACTGGCAGGTGCCGGATCACCTGATCGTGCCCGGCGGCAATCTCGCCAACTCATCGGCGCTGGGCAAGGCATTCCTTGAGATGAAGCATCTCGGGCTTACCGACCGCGTTCCGAAAATCTCGGTCGTTCAGGCCGAGGGTGCAAATCCGCTGTATCGCAGTATGCAGACAAGCGACGGGCGCGATCTTACTCCCGTCGAAGCTCACACCCGCGCGAGCGCCATCCGTATCGGCAATCCTGCTTCGTGGAAGAAAGCGGTGCGGGTAGTGCACGCCACCGGAGGATCGGTGGAGCAGGTCAGCGAAGCCGAGATTGCGCTGGCCAAGGCAGAGATCGGAGCGGAAGGCATCGGATGCGAGCCTGCCTCTGCGGTCACGCTCGCCGGCCTGAAGAAGTTCATCGCGGCAGGCAGGATCGACTCGTCGGAGACAGTGGTGTTGCTGCTCACCGGCCACACGCTCAAGGATTCCGAGTACACCATCCAGTACCATCGCGGCGACCTGCTTCGTGACGAAGAGCTCACAACTTTGCGCGCAGAGATCGACGCGACGCGGCGCAATCCAGTGGAACTCGATGCCGATCCCGAGCAGGTGCTTCGCATCCTCGAACAGGTAGCTCGATGAGCGCGTCACCGCTCCGGCTGCGCCTCCCAGCCACTTCAGCCAATCTTGGCCCCGGCTTCGACACATTGGCGATTGCGCTGAACACGTATCTCAAAGTCGAGGCCCGCGAGGCGGACACATTCTCGATCCACGCCTCGGGGCGTGGGCCCGAAGTGTGCGGGTCGCTCGAACGGAATCTGCTGCTCGATGTCTATCGCAAGACTCTCGCCGCGCACCATCGTGAGGTGACGCCGCTCGCGCTCGAAGTTAACAACGGAATTCCGCTGGGAATGGGATGCGGCTCGTCGGCTGCGGTGCGTCTTGCCGGCGTTGCTCTCGCTGCGCATTTCGGCGGCCTCGGGTGGGATCGCGAGCACATCCTCGCCGAGGCGACGAAGCTCGAAGGACATCCGGACAATGCTGCTGCCTGTTGGCTGGGCGGCTTCGTTGCCGGATGCTGGGACGGCACGAAGGTGCGCGCAGTATCGTTTCCCGCGCCCCCCCCGTGGCGTGCGCTGGTTGTCCTTCCTGAAAAGCCGCTAGCCACGTCGGCATCGCGGGCAGTTCTACCGACGAGCTACGAACGTGCGGATGTCGTGGCCAACCTGCAGCGCGTCGCGGTGCTCACCGCCGCTTTTGCCACAGGTCGCGGCGATCTCATCGGTGAAGCGATGCGCGACCGCATGCACCAACCGTATCGCAGCAAGGCCTGCCCGTTGCTGCCGCGCCTGCTGCCGCTCTCCGGGAACGGACGGGATCCTCGGCGTGTGTCTCAGTGGCGCGGGTCCCGCAGTTCTCTATTGGTTGAGGCACCCGACGCGACGGAAGCCGCGGAAGGCCGTGTCGCGGAGGCGGTCTCGGGGATGGGCGCATCGAGATCCTTCGCTGCGAGATAGAGAATCGGTCTGCGGAATTGAGCTGCTGAAGCCGATACCACCCTCGTAACGTGTAGATCCCATTACCTTAGGATTACCTAAGATTTCTTGCCAGAGCCTGCAGAAAGCAATACTTTCGCAGCGTGGGCAGTTCTGGGGGAGGGCTGCTCTAGCGCCCGGGTTCCTTAATTGGAATCCGGGCGCTTTGATTTGCTGGGGACCTGCGTTCTAGGGCTATTTCTCGGGGTTCGACCCTTCCCCGAATTGTCCGTTACAAGTCTTCACACGGCATATCTTCTATTTGGCTGTCTGGTTATCTCCCAGTTATCTGCCTTACATCATTGGTTATTAAAGAAGTCATAAATTCCGCCGCGCTCTTCTCCATATTCTTCTTTCCACAGACAGAACCCTTACAACAATCAAACGACCTTCGGACTTCTCTGTGGCAACTCTCCCGGCCGCGAATGCTTAGTCTTCGTGCGGGCCGTCCTTTACCGAGCCCACGAAGGAACAGGAGAAGCACCATGGATAGATCGGAAAGCATGATTAAGCGTCCAGTAAATCGTCGCTCTTTTATGAAGAGCGGAATGCTGGCGGGAGGCGCAGCTACATTGGGCGCCGGATTGTTGAACGGATCCAGGCCGGCTTTTGCAGAAGATAACGACCACGGTCGACTGACTCAAGGAGATGCCGCGATTCTTCGTTTCCTGGCCGCGGCCGAGCTGCTTGAGAGCGATCTCTGGCAACAGTATGCCGAACTGGGTGGCGTCACAGAGGGCACCCAGAATAACTATCAACTTGCTCTCCAGTTTCTGGATGGAGACGGCTCCCAATACATCACCAGCAACACCATCGACGAGATCAGCCACGCGACCTTTCTCAATGCTTACCTGGAGTCGAAGGGCGCCGATCCGGTCAACCTCGATGAATTCCGCGTTTTGCAGGGAAGCCAGGCGACCGGGGCACAGGACATCGGCCGTCTCACCAACCTGATGCAGTTGAACGTCGATACAAGCTGGTACATCCGCTATCGCAGCACAACCAACCCTGATTTTGGCGCCACGTTTCCCCAGGCCATCAAAATTACCAATCGGCCCGCGATTCCCCGCACCGACGCCGACTTCGACGATGCAAATCACATCCAGGCGATAGCGAATACGGCTGCATTTCACTTTGGCTCGATCGAGCAGGGCGGCTCAAGTCTCTACCCGGCCCTGGGCCAGAAAGTCACCAGCGAGGAAGTTCTCAGGATCGTCTTCGGCATTGGAGGAGACGAGGTCGCTCACTTCCTCGAATGGGTCGACTTTGCCGGGAACGCAGTACAGGGACCGCCGTTCAACTTCCAAGGCGCCAACTCTCCCGTAACCGATCATGGGCTTACATTTCCTGACTTCAACACGACGCCCGGCGGCCCGCTCTTTCAGACCAATCTCATCTTCCCCGTTCCCGCGGAATTCATCAGTCCGAAGCTACCCCGTTGCGCTGCAATCCGCCCCCTGACCGACAAGTTTGGCGGCGCGCAAGCGACCGTCGCCTTTCTTAAAGGAGAGAACCTCTTTGCCGGCCAGTCGAATAAATTCTTCCGCATACTCAATCAGCTTGCCGAAGAGGCAGATGCTGCGCACCGCGGATTCTAGTCGCCGTTAACTCTAACCTCGGCCCGCACCTGTCCACTGCCGGACCGCCTGATTCTGGTCTGTGGAGCGAACAGTTGCGGGCGCTTTTTTAGGGCCCTGGAGGGCTTCCCGTTCCGGTCTTCTGAACCCCTGCGATTGCGACTTTTTCGCTCTCTTTGCATCTATTAGTCCGGTACACTGTTTGAGTAGAGTCGCGCGAAAGCGGCGCGAGCCAAAACCTCGAGCAGCCGAGCCAAGGAGAAATGATGGCGGTTCAATCAATAGTGGAACTTAGCGACGCAAACTTTGATCAGGAAGTGCTGAACTCCGAACAGCCTGTCCTGGTTGATTTCTGGGCGGCGTGGTGCGGCCCCTGTAAGGCGCTCGCTCCCACCGTCGATGAAGTGGCCACGCAGTACGCCGGCAAACTCAAGGTCGCCAAGATGGATGTAGACCGGAACCAGGCAACCCCGATGCGCTATGGAATCCGCGGCATTCCCGCGCTCCTGCTCTTCAAGGGCGGCAAGGTAGCCGACCAGATCGTTGGCTACGTTCCCAAGGAGACCATCGATCGCAGCCTGGCGCGGGTAATCACCGCTGAGACCGCGCCTGTCGTCGCCAAGGCGGCTTCAGCTCCGGCTGTTGAGGACGCCATGGCCCCAGCAGCTGTAACAGCGAACGTTGTAAAGTAAATCTCAAAAGGCCCGGGATACCTTGCGAGGCCCGGGCTCTTTCCCGTTCCGACGGTTGCCTGCGGCCTCGTCTTCGGTTTTGCTCTGGCGAAAACATCTACCGCGCCTGCCACCGCGTACTGTAACTGGAGACGATAAAAAGAGTCGTATAAGTAGCGGCTTTGAAACTCCATGTTGATACGCAAATCGAACGACATCCCCTCCTCTGAAGTCACGCCGAAATCTGCCTATCTGAACCGGCGTACCTTCATGGCCGGCGCCGCGGCAGTCGGCGCCGCTGCCATCGCCGGCAAACACCTCGCCAGGCTGATTTCGCCGGAAGCCTCCGTTCACGCGGACACCAAGCTCACGACCGTGAAGAGCCCGCTGTCCCTCACCGGCGAAACCCCGACCTCGCTGCAGGACATCACCCACTACAACAACTTCTATGAGTTCGGCGTCGATAAGGGCGATCCCGCAAGAAATGCATGGCGCCTCAAGACGCGCCCCTGGACCGTATCGGTCGAAGGCCTGGTCAAGAACAAGCAGAAGTTCGACATCGACACGCTAATGAAGCTGCACCCGCTCGAAGAGCGCATCTATCGCTTCCGCTGCGTAGAGGCATGGAGCATGGTCATTCCCTGGGTCGGCTACTCGCTTTCGGAGTTCATCCAGAAGTGTGAGCCGCTGCCATCGGCGAAGTACGTCCAGTTCATCTCGCTCGCCGACCCCAGCCAGATGCCCGGCCTCAGCGAAGCCAATCTCGACTGGCCCTACTCCGAAGGCCTGCGGATGGATGAGGCGATGCACCCGCTCACGCTGCTCACTTTCGGGCTTTATGGCGAGACGCTTCCCAACCAGGACGGCGCGCCCGTGCGCGTCATCGTGCCCTGGAAGTACGGCTTCAAGTCGGCGAAATCGATCGTCAAGATAAAGTTTGTCGACAAGCAGCCCCATACTACGTGGAACGAGATGGCTCCCAACGAGTACGGCTTTTACTCGAACGTGAACCCCAACGTCGACCATCCACGCTGGAGCCAGAAGACGGAACGTCGCATCGGCGCATCGATCTTCAAGCAGCGCCAGCCCACGCTCATGTTCAACGGCTACGAGGATCAGGTGGCAAAGCTGTACACGGGGATGGATCTGCGCAAGAATTTCTAGCGGATGTCCAACCGCTTAATTGTTGTCCTGAAAGTTCTTGTCCACATAGCCTGCCTCGCGCCCATCGCATGGCTCGTTGTCCACCTCATCCAGAACAATCTTGGCCCCGACCCGACTGCCGCGGTCACCTTCTTCACCGGCCGCGGAACCCTGCGTCTGCTTGTTATCTCGCTGGCCGTCACGCCGGTGCGCAAGCTACTTACGCCACTCTCACCTCCGTTCAACTCGATCATTCGCTTCCGCCGCATGCTCGGGCTCTACGCCTTTTTCTACGGCTGCCTGCACCTGCTCACTTACGTCTGGCTCTACGCCGACTTCAGCCTCGCAGCCATGATCGACGACATCACCAAGCGCCGCTTCATCACCGCTGGACTGACCGCCTGGGCGCTCATGGTTCCGCTGGCGCTCACCTCCACCACGTGGTCGATCCGCAAGCTTGGCGGCGAGAACTGGAACCGCCTGCACCGTCTCGCCTATCTCTCCGCGATCGCGGGAGTCGTGCATTACTGGTGGGGAGTCAAGCCCGGCGTATTGACCCCCACCGCGATCACCGCGGTGCTCACAGTCCTTCTCGTCGTGCGGCCGGTTCTGAGCTGGTGGTCGGACCGTAAAAAGCTGGCTGTTTCCTGAGTTCGGCGCAACTCGCTCCAACCGGATAGGGTCTATACAGGCGTCTCAGATCCACGAGCCGGGGCACATCATGCGTCGAACTCCACTCCTTGTCTTTTCCATGCTGGCCGCTGGCTGTATCACTTTCGGTCACGCCCAGGCCAAAAAGACCGTTCCCGCGCTGGCACGGCATGCCGTCGCGGCTCCGTTGCCGCCTCTGACCGGTCAGGAGCACGCCATCCAGATGCTCAACCGGTTCACCTTCGGACCCCGGCCCGGCGATGTCGAAGCGGTGACGAAGATGGGTCCCGACGCGTGGTTCGAGCAGCAGCTGAATCCCGACAGTATTCCTGATCCGGTCCTCGACAAGCGCCTCGCCGATTACCCATCGCTCTATCTCCCGCCCAATCAGTTGCTCGTCGAGTTTCCGTCGAACCAGATCATTCGCCAGATCACTGACGGCAAACGTTCTGCCCCGCCGGACCCGATGCTCGAAGGCGCATACGAGGTCCTGCTGGCGAAGTATAACCGGCGCCAGGCGGAGCAGAAAGCGCAGCAGAACACCGCGCAGGGAACGACGCCGGGTGTGACTTCGGACATGGCCGCCGACATGTCTGAAGCCGGTAAGGCCGCGCAGCGCAAACAGCAACAGGCCGCCGCGCAGGTGCTTGCCGACGAGGTGCTGGCCTTTCCTAAAGGCGAGCGCATTCAGGCCATCATGAAGATGCCTGTCGAGCAGCGCATCATGGTTACTGAGTTCGTTCCCGATCCGCAGCGCGGCCTCCTCTTCAATGACTTCACCCCGCGCGAGCGCGAGATGTTCAACCTGATGGCGGGCGGCCCGGACGGCATGCACATGATCGACAGCGAACTCGAGCAGGCCAAGGTTCTTCGCGCCGTCCTCAGCGAACGCCAACTGCAGGAGGTCATGACCGACTTCTGGTACAACCACTTCAACGTCGACATCCGCAAGGAAGCAGCCCAGTGGTACACGCCAACCTACGAGCGCGATGCCATCCGCGCCCATGCGCTCGGCAAGTTCCGCGATCTGCTTCTCGCCACCGCGCAGCATCCGGCAATGCTCTTTTACCTCGACAACTGGTCGAGCATCGGCCCTGATTCGGTGGCAGCGGGACGGCCGCACGGGAAACAGGCGCAGCGAGGGCTGAACGAAAATTACGGCCGCGAGGTCATGGAACTGCATACCGTCGGCGTCAACGGAGGCTATTCGCAGGCTGACGTCACTAATTTGGCCAAGATCCTCACCGGATGGACCATCGACCAGCCGCAGCAGGGCGGCGGATTCGTCTTCGATCTCCGCAAGCACGAGCCGGGCTCAAAGCAATGGTTCGGCCAGAAGGTGTCGGAGAACGGCTACGTCGAAGGACAGCGTGCCCTCGAATGGCTCGCCGCGCAGCCGCAGACAGCGCATTTCATCAGTTACAAATTAGCCCAGCGCTTTGTCTGTGACGATCCGCCCGAGGAACTGGTCGACCGCATGGCGAAGACCTACATGGCCACCGACGGCGACATCAAAGAGATCCTGCGCACCATGGTGCACTCTCCCGAATTCAACTCGCAGAAGTACTACCGCGTGAAGGTAAAGACGCCGCTCGAATTCGTCGCCTCGGTCTTCCGCGCGACGGATACCAACCCGGCAAATCCTGGCGCGTTAGTGGGGGTTATCGGCCGCATGGGCGAGCCACTCTACCAGATGCAGCCGCCCACCGGATACTCGACCACCGCCGATCACTGGATGAACTCCGGCGCGCTGGTCGACCGCCTGAATTTCTCCATGCAGTTCGCCAACAGCAAGGTCGGCGGCATCAAGTTCGACGCGCCGCGTCTGCTGGCCGAAGGCCTTCTGGCGCGCACAGCAACGCCGCCTGCGTCGCTCCACGGTGGAAGCCGGGCGCGGACCGTAGCGCTGACTTCGACGGCGTTACCCAGCGGCCAGGAGGAAGCTCTCGGCCTGATGGAGCAGATGCTGGTCGATGGCAAAGTCTCCGGCAAGATCAACGACGTCATCCACCGGGAGCTCGCCGGCGCCCAATCCTCAAACGATCCCGCTCAGACCCTCGATACGATGACGGCGCTGATTTTGGGCTCGCCGGAATTCCAGATGCACTAGCTCGTGTCCCGCCTTGCTGCCGCGTTGAATCATTTGATCTCCAAAAAGTCGTTTTGAGCGCAATTTGGCATCACGCGTCCAACGCCGTCGAAGTACATTGGAACTCTCCCGAGCAGCTTGACATTCAATGAGTGCGATCGTATGGTAAAGCCGCCACTCTGGAGTCGTGTTCTGGCAGATTGGATGAGCCATGGATCCTCTGCAACTTGTCCGGCTTCCGCCGTTGATGTTACGCAGCCAGGGACGACGTGAGCTTGCCGTGGCGCTGATTGATGGTCCTGTTTTCCTCCAACATCCTGACCTCTCGCAGTCGAGCATCAAGGAAGTTCCAGCGGAGGTTCGCGGCTCTTGTTCGCGCTTGGAAAGCATGGCCTGCACGCACGGCACCTTCGTTGCTGGGATACTGGTAGCGCGGCGCGAATCCTCCGCACCAGCGATCTGTCCCGGTTGCACCCTAATCCTGCGTCCTATTTTTGCAGAAGGCACGAATGGCAACGGACAGATGCCCAGCGCAGCTCCCGAAGAACTCGCACTCGCCATTACCGATGCAATCGATGCCGGTGCCAATGTGATCAATCTAAGTGCCGCCCTCGCCCAACGGTCATCGCGAGGCGAACGCCAGCTGGAACAAGTATTGGATTATGCAAGTAAGAAAGGAGTTTTGGTGGTCGCGGCAGCTGGTAACCAGGGAACAGTGGGCAGCTCCGCCATCACCCGTCATCCGTGGGTGATCGCCGTTATCGGCTGCAATCACGAAGGCAAGCCTACAACGGAATCGAACCTCGGAAGTTCCATCGGCAGGGGCGGATTGGCCGCTCCCGGACATAACATTACCAGCCTGGGAACAAATGGCAAGCCCCAGACCACTGGTGGCACGAGTGTGGCGGCGGCCTTCGTCACCGGCGCGATTGCTTTACTTTGGTCGGAGTTTCCGGGCGCCAGCGCCAGCCGGATCAAGCTCGCCGTGACCCACGCTGGTAGACGACCGCGGAGAACTATCGTGCCGCCATTGCTGGATGCTTGGGCAGCGTATGAGGCCATGGCCATCAATTAACCCGAAGGTAGCCCAATGAAGGGACAGAGCGTAACAACACCTAAGACGACGGAACGCGGGCCTCGTCGAGTGCGGCTTCCGGGATTTCTTATCGAAGAAGAAGTCGGGCTCGGGGACCTCTTTAAGAAAGCGACCTACACCATGGGTCTGAAGCATTGCGGCGGCTGTGAGAACCGCGCCACAACGCTGAACTCCTGGATGGTCTTTGGTCGATGACATCGTCAATACAAACCGGTTCGGTAAGGAAGGCACCACGATGGAGCAATCTCCGCCTGAAGGTCAAGAGCAAACCATAGACGCGTCCCCAGCCCGGGGTAGTCTACCAGCCGCGGTCGCATCTTCCATTAACTCTTCGGCTAGGGCAATCTCCCCTCAAGCATGCCCGAGCTGCGAAGCCACGCAGTCCGACAATGGCGGAACTGCAATGCCATCTTCCTGGGTTTATGCCCTCGGTAATATTGAGGTGCGCTTCCCGACCGTTTCCGTGGAGAAGGAGGTCGCTCAAGCCATGGGCCGCGACAAGACTTCGGGGCTCACGGACCGGCAGGCGCTTCACACCCTGCTTTCCAAGCCTGAGAACCGTTATCTTGTGCGGCAGTCCTGTTTTGTCATGACGATCGAAGGGTTGGAGACTTACATCCTAACGCCACGCGACACTGCCGACTTCGGTGTGCTGGTGGAAGCGGTCCGCCCCATCCCCAGCCCCATGGATCTGGACGTCGTGATCGGCATGAGGGGACAGCTCGCTTCGCCGCAGATGTGCAACGGCTTGTTGGTTCCAATTGTGTACTTCGACCAAATTTATTCGTTCGACCGTGATGCACTTATCAAGTCGATTCCTAGGCCTGAAAAGATTTCCGCCAAGGAATTTTCGCCGGCTGCGGAAGAACTGTTTGATCGGATAATGCAGATCGCCGATAACGCTGGCGCAACCGACGAGCATCGCGCCCTGAACTACCTAGCGGTCCGTTACCCGGCCATCTATACCAAGGCGGCCGAGTACTTCGCGCAGAACTGTTCGCTCACTGGGGTAGACGTTCAGGGGTCTGAGCTCAGTGGGGTGCGCAATGTGGTAAAAGTGATCTTTTCTTACACAAACCGCAACACGGATGTGGATGATAAGTGCTTTGTGCGGGTTGACGTGACCGACGAGTTCCCGTTTCTGGTGACGAAGCTGTCGCCGTACTATGACCGTTAACCTGTGCATAGATCAAATCGGTAGAAACTTCTGATAGGAGGATGAAATGAGAACACCAGGTTTCACAGGCGAGAAGGGATTAGAGCGAATTACAAGAACACACTTTGCGAGGGGCAATGAACAGCACGCGACGATCGGCGGGCGAAATGTGGTTCAGCCCGCTACAATCCCCATAACGAACACTGACGATGACTTCGTTGCCTGCTATCGAGCCTGCCGAAAGGCCGGTAATAGCAGATTTTGGTGTCAGCATTTCTCTTGCTAGGGCTCTGCTCTAAAGAAGGACTTCATGGTGGGTTGCCCACGTCCGGACGACGGCAATGCCGCTGTACGGAGTGTGCCCCCGTGCCCAAACGCAAGTCGCGCCAGGCTCACCTGCGAGGGTGCTCGCATCCGCGGTACACCGGATTGCCTAGTTTCGGATCGTCGTGCCTACGTAACTTCTGCTTATCTACATGTCTCAGCAGGTCCCATGCTCTCGCGAAGTTTGCGTCCATGTTCCACAACCACTTGTGGTTTGCTGAAACAGCCAGATAAACAGAACTTGACTAGCTCCCGAAATTTGAGCCCGCGTGCAAGTTCTGGGCCGACTATTTCGCTCAAGCTGCTATACATGGAATTAGAGGCAAAGAAGGCCTGGCTCACGCAGCCGGGCCTCTCCCATTTTGGGAAAGCTTTGGGACGACGGATTGCATACGAAACCCGCTTAAACCCTGTGTTTTCTAATTTTTATAAATAAAGATCTTATTATGAATAAGCTACAGACCACATAGCCCGTAACCTCAATGGAATGAAATGGTAACAGAATCTAAGGGGGAAGGGGTGGGGGAGGGGGTCTAGTCCGCAACCACGCCGGCGAACAGGGCCGAATCCGCAATAACGCCGATCTGCCCCGGAGCGGCAGCCAGGAGGTAACGCTCAACCCCGAGATGCTTCCGGAGGACATGGCCCACGCGATCCAGGATGACCACCTGTGAGCTGTGCTTGCGGAATGCTTCGATCTTGCGCTCGGCAAAGCTGCCGAGTTCCAGCGTCAGCGAATACGGCACCGTTGGCGAGGAGGACAACTCGGGACGGTTCCGCACCATCACCCACGGCGTGTTGGCGTAATAGAGCTTTTGCGCCGAATATGGTTGAAGCCCTCGCTCCAACTGCTCGGCGAAGAACTCGCGGCGCGCAGCCCAGTGAAAGGCAGCAGTCGTCGCCAGCGACACCATCGTGTGGTCGCGATGGAGGTTCACGCCGCCATCTCCGCCAAAAGTGAGCACTACCTGTGGGCGGATTAACCGAATGCGCTCAGCGATGACACCGGCCAGCGCGTAGAAATCCTGCTGCGGCAGCTCCCCGTCGGGATAATGCAGGACTTCATGCCGGGTGACGCCAAGTACCTCGCAGGCCGCAGCCAGCTCGGCCCTTCGCAATCGGCCCAGGTCGGCGTCGTCCGCTGCCTCACCGCGATGATGGGCAGCTTGTCCATCGGTCAGGCACAGCAGGTTGGTCTCGATGCCGTCGCGATGCGCCATCAGCAGAGCTCCGCCGAAGGCTCCGCTCTCGTCGTCAGGGTGTGCGGTTACGCAGAGCAGGCGGAAGGGCAAATCGGATCCTCAGAGGGAAGGGGATTGTCCCAGGGCAGTGTGGTTTGCGCCACCGGGCTAAAGCTCTTGCGGTGCAGGGGACATGGACCATGCTTGTCGAGCGCCGCCAGGTGCTGCGGCGTGCTGTAGCCCTTGTGGGACGCCAGCCCGTAGAGGGGGTACTCCTGGTCGAGCTCGCGCATCCGTCCATCGCGATAGACCTTGGCGATAACGGACGCCGCCGCGATCGAAATCGACAGCGAATCGCCGTAGATGATGCTGGTCTGCGCACATTCCAGATCTAGCCGCATGGCGTCGATCAGCAGATGATCAGGCGCAAGAGCGAGCTTGCTCACTGCGGCCTTCATGGCGATGCGGGTCGCCTGGTAGATGTTCACGCGGTCAATGGTCTCGGCATCGACCTCGGCTATGGAGATCGCCAAAGCCTTACGCTCGACGACCTTGGCCAGGCGCTCACGGTCCTCGCGGAGAAGTTGCTTGGAGTCGCGCAGCCCGCGGATGCGCGTGTCGGGCGGGAGAATGACGGCGGCGGCTACAACGGGCCCGAATAGCGCCCCCCGGCCCACCTCGTCGACCCCCGCGATCGTCGTGGCCCCCTGGCTGCGTGCGGCCTTCTCGTACTTGTTGCCGCAGACCAGCGTGCGCAGCATGCGCAGCTTGCGAGTGGCTGCCGAGACGCTCTCTTCATCAGCGAGCTGCTCGGCGAGAAGCTCGGGTTCCAACTTCAGATTCAGGACGGGGTCGGTCAGCTGCGCCATCAAACTGAGTCTACCGCGCAGGGCAACTGCGGAAGCTGGTGGAAAACCGGGGTGCAAACACACAAACGCCCCGGATTCGCGATCTCCGGGGCGTCGGGCGGAATTACTTTAGGCGCGGTCGATTTCCTTGAGGCGGGCGGCCTTGCCGCGGAGTCCGCGCAAATAGAAGAGCTTAGCGCGGCGAACCTTGGCCGAGCGGATCTTCTCCACCTTGTCGACGACCTTGGAATTGAAGGGGAAAATGCGCTCGACGCCATGGCCGAAGCTCATCTTGCGAACCGTGAAACTGCCCTGGGCGCCGTTCTTACGGGCAATGACAATGCCTTCAAAAGCCTGGAGGCGCTCTTTATCGCCTTCTTTGATCTTGACTTGCACGCGAACCGTGTCACCGGCTGCAAACTCGGGAATGTCGGTACGATTGATCTTTGCGGCAAGCCGCTGCATTACTGGATGAATGGACATAAATCTTTCCTGGTGATGATGTCGGAACTTTTAGTTTACAAGAAATCAGGATTTTGCGCGCATCAGATCAGCCAGAAATGTCCTGTCTTCACGCGAGAGATCGGCATATTCCAGAAGGTCGGGCCTGTTCTTAAACGTTTTTTCGAGTGCCCGCTGTCGTCTCCACTTGCGTATCGCGGCATGGTCGCCACCGGCCAGGACTTCAGGCACGGCGAGTCCACGAAACTCGGCCGGACGGGTGTAGTGCGGATAATCGAGAATTCCACCGGAACCGTGGGTTGAGCGAGGCGGTCCCTCCGTCTCGGCGAAATGATCGTCCCCGTGTCCGAAGCTCTCAAAGGCGCTGGAATCTTCATTACCGAGCACGCCGGGCAGCAGACGCATCGTGGCATCGATGATGACTGCCGCAGCCAATTCGCCTCCGGAGAGAACGTAGTCGCCGATCGAGAGTTCGCGGTCGCAGATTAGATCGTTGATACGCTCATCCACGCCTTCGTAGCGGCCGCAGATAAGAACGATCCGGTCTAACTCCGCCAACTCGCGCGCGGTTCCCTGAGTGAATTTCGCACCCTGCGCTGAGAGCAGGATCACCGATTCTCGTTGTGAGTTCCGTTCCGGCTTCGGCGCCACGCCTAAGGCTTCGACTGCCTCGACCAGCGGCTCCGGCTTGAGAACCATACCTTCGCCACCGCCGAAGGGGCGGTCGTCCACGGTGCGATGGCGGTCATGAGCGAAAGTGCGCAGATCGTGGGTCTCGACCTGGATCAGTCCTTTCACGAGAGCTCGTTTGACTACGCCGTAGCCAAAGACACTTGTGAAAAGATCCGGAAAAATAGTGATGATATCGAAACGCATGCGGCGTATTTCAGCTTCACTCGTCGCTGGCGGCATTGTCCAGAGCGCGACGTTCTTCCTCGGTGATGGGTGCGTTGATGTCAAGCAGGCCGGCGGGCAGACGCATCTTGATACGCTTATCAGGAAGGTCGATGTCGACCAGATACTCCTTCGCGAAGGGAATGAGGATCTCTTCGCCTCGCACCGGCTGGACGATCAGCAGCGCAGCCTCACGATCCACATCCATGACCTTGCCAACAGACATCGGCTCAGACGCGACCTCGACAACTTCGCACCCGATCAGATCACTGATGTAAACGGCATCGTCAGCCAGTATTGCGCGTTCGCTCGCAGGGATGGCCACTAGCAGATCGCGAAGGCACTCGGCGTCGCTGATAGAGTCAATGCCCGAGAACTTGAGGACGACCCGGCCCTTATGTAGCCAGTGGCGCTCGAGTGTCATTTCGCGGGCAGGCCTCTCGCTCGTCTCAGAAGCGACGAGATAGAGCCGTTTGCGCTCAGCGAAGCGCTCCGGGAAATCCGTGAGCAGGTCGGCCAGAATTTCGCCGTGCCGGCCCTGTGGACGGACAAGTCGCGCCACAATCGCCCATTGGGTATGGCTCACGGGCGATTGCGATTGGGGTGCCGTCCCCATGGATTATTCACCGGGTGCCGCGTGCTTATCCTCTTCCAGGATGTCCAGCGTATAGCGGTGATGATGCTTCATACTGACCGCGCCAAGAATGGTTCGCATGGAACGCGCGGTGCGTCCCTGCTTGCCAATCACCTTGCCGACGTCGCTGGGCGCAACCCGCAGCCGCAGCACCGTGCTCTCTTCCCGTTCAACCGCTTCAACAACAACTGCGGCGGGTTCATCGACCAGGGCGCGGGCAATTTCAGTTACCAGCTCCTGCATGTCATCCGGGCGTTCTTCGTGCGTCATTGCCTGGCCCCCCTTGAGGACGTGGGTGTTTCACTCTCGGGCTCGCGCCATACTATCAGTAACTTCGCGAGGAGGACAGAGGAATTCTCGAGTTGGCGGTTTGCACTCGTAGAAATCCCAGTGTCAGGGGAGGAGACTTTTGCGACTGTCGAAATTAAGCTGCGGGTGTCTCGACCGGACGAGCAGTCAACTTGGCTACGCGCTCGGAGAGCTGCGCGCCCTTGCTGGTCCAGTAGTCGATTCGATCACGCTTCAGGTCGACGGTAGCGGGGGTGGTGCGCGGGTTATAGGTGCCAACCACCTCAATCGAGCGGCCATTGCGAGCGCGGTCCTTCTCGATCACGACCACGCGGTAGTACGGCTGCTTGCGCGCACCAAAGCGCGCCAAACGAATCATCAACACAGGGCAAATCCTTTCAATTCCTTGTTTGGGGAGGCGGTTCAACTCTGCCCCACGCGGGGGCGCGGATCCGCGCATGAAATCCCAGCAACCTAGTATAACAGGGCTGCCAGTAACTAGAAACCCGCGTCAGCGCTCAGCGGAAGGAAAAAGAAACCGCAGCATCGGGGCCACGCGGTGGGACCACGCGGTTTCGTCATGGGTGCCCCCGGGTACACGCTCGTAGTGGAGGTCACGCTCCGTGAGCCAGCCCCCGGCCCTGAGCCTGCGGTCGAGGAGATCGGTGTCGGCCAAGGTACGGCGGCCCTCGGCGTCTCCCACGTCGAGCCAGATGCGGGGATGCTGCGTCAGCCGAGCGGCGGTGTCGTTCACGTAGCCGACGATGGACTTGTGGTTCCACCAGATCGAGGGGGACATGACGGCGAGCCTGCCGAAGACGCTGGGATACTTCAAGCCAAGGTAGAGGGTTACCAGGCCGCCGAGGGATGAGCCGCCGAGGCCGGTGGCCTGCACCTCTCCACGTACGCGGTAGGTGGAGGCGATGAAAGGTAGCAGGTCATCGGTGAGGAGGTCGCCGTACTTGTTTGCTTCGCCGCCGCCCATCTTCCAATGGCGGGTGGGGGTGTACTCTGCGATCCGGCGTTCGCCCGTGTTGGCGATACCGACGATGATCAGCGGTTCGACCTCGCCCGCTTCGATGACGGTGTCGGCGGTTTCCGCGATCTGCCAGGTGCGGCCGGGGATGAAAGAGGTTCGGGGGTCGAAGAGGTTCTGGCCGTCGTGGAGGTAAAGCACCGGGTAGTGGCGGCCGGGCTCATCGTCATAGCCGGGCGGCAGGTAGACGGTCACATCGCGGTCGTCGGGAAGGAAGCGGCTGTGGAACTGGGGATGGTAGCGCAGGCGCGGATGAGGGAACGCTTCCGGTTGGGGTGGTTCAGCCAGTGCTGGGTCAACCTGTAACTGAGCCGAGATTTGTGTCGCCAATCCGCCTTTGCCCTTTCCTTGACGGGATTTCTGCCGCTGCTCCACCTTGCTTACATTAGAGCGCGTGCTGCCTGTTACAGTATCAGGATTGTGAACCAATTATGAATCGCGAATATCACAAGTGGTGGTCTCCCCGCCTGGGGCGGGATATGGAACTGCTGGTCTTCGGGCACGCGGGCGTGCCGATGGTGGTCTTTCCAACGTCGCAGGGGCGGTTCTATGAATTTGAGGACCGCGGCCTGATCGGGGCCATCGCTCACAAGATCGACAACGGCGAGATCCAACTTTATTGCCTGGACAGCGTCGATTCGGAGAGCTGGTACAACCGGGCCGTGCCCCCCCGCTGGCGCATCGCGCGGCACGTGCAGTACGAGAGCTACGTGATGGAGGAGGTACTGCCCCTCATCCGGCTCAAGAACTGGAATCCCGCACCTGGCCAGCCTGGGGTGCAGCTTCGGCGGCTACCACGCTGTCAACATCGCGCTGCGCCATCCCGACCGCTTTACCGGGTTCCTGTCGATGAGCGGCGCCTTCGACATGAGCGGCTTCCTGAACGGGTACCACGACGACGATGTCTACTTCAACACGCCAACCAACTACTTACGGAACATGGGCGGCTGGTGGTATCTCGAGCGGTATGCGCGCAGCACCTACATACTTGCTACGGGCTGGGACGACCAGTGCCTGGGCGCCAATCAGTATCTATCGGGGCTGATGGGCGACAAGTGGATTCCGCACAAGCTCTACATCTGGGACTCGTGGAACAGCCACGACTGGCCGACGTGGGCGCGGATGATGAACGAGTACCTGTGACGCTTTCCCGAATTTGGGAACGGCGGTACGGGGTACCCCCCTCCCCCTCGTCTCTTCTATGGCTTGCAACTGATTCATTCTTAGATGTTTAGCGATTGTTCTTTGTAACTGATTCATTCCATTAGGAAACACTGTAACCGATTGATCCGGTGAGACTTATCCGGTAAAGGCGCGGTTGCATCCGTAACCGTTTCATTTCATTGGGGTAAGCTGTAACCGTTTGTTGTGGTGGATGTTAGCCGGCTTTGCACCGCCGACGGGCTGGAGCTCGATGGTTCTATCTCCATTTTAATGGACCAGGCGAAATTCTCAGCCACATCATTCAGTCCAATTATCATCTGGAATCAGCTAGTTACAGGAGAAATACGGTGCGTGGCCTTGACATCGGACGCGCTGTCAGTCGGCCGACAAAGGATGGGCTTCGCGCGTCGGGCAGGCGGGTGTCCAAGTGTCGCTCCGTCTACGACTGCGCTCCGGCCTACGGCAGTGAGGCGCGGTCCTTCGGACCGATTGGTTATTGACTGGCAGCGGCTAGTTTTTTGCCGCGGTCTGGTTTTGCTGTTCTTGCTGGTGAAGGGCGTCCCGGAATGCCTGTAGCGCCTTTGGAGTGGCTTCCGGAAGGGAGAGAGTTATGCCGTTCATGTCGCCAACGACGTGCAATGACATGGTGGCAGAGCCGTAGAGGTGCACTGCGGGGGTGTCGTATGCAGCCGGCTCCAGTTCGCCGGACGGAGAAAGCGCCGACGGATCGATGTCGAGCGCCATGGGCGCGGTGAGCTGGTATTCGCCGTCGGGGACGAAGTGGAAGGTAAATTCAGGATTGTGTTCTGAAATGTTAGCTGAGGCGACGAAATCGTTCCCGTCGTTGGAGAGGAGTTGGACCTGGCCTCGGCGGATGGCGTGACCATCGTGTGCGGAGACAATGGTGCCGGTGACGGCGTGGTATCCGCTGATGGGTATCCGGAAATCTTCGCCGGTGTGCTCGTCGCCGCGGGACAGGTCGAAGGATTGGGCCTTGTGGAGGCTTGCGGTGCCTCCTGAATAGATGGTGACGGGATTATAGCCTTCATCATCGTTGGATCCGCTGGAGGAGCGGCTGCCGGGGCTGGTTCGCACGACAAATTTCATCTGGCTGAGTTCCATGAGAACTATGTACTTGCCAGCGGGCAGGCCGCTGAAGCGATAGTCGCCGCGATCGTCGGTCTTGATTTGGACGAATGGGGAATCTGGGATTACGGGCCTGATTTCGGACCAGGTCAGCTTTCCATCGCGAAGCATCCGGGAGAGTAGGGTAACTTCGAGCCCGGCGGCTGGGTTTCCGTCGTCGAAGGTGATGTTGCCGCTGATGGCGGCGCCGCGTTCGAGGGCGATGTCGATGGAGGCGGCGCGGTCGGGCTGGACGGTGACGCGCGGGATAGTGTCGAGGACCGCCTTCTTTGCGGCTTGCTGGTCGGGGCTGAGGGGCTTCCAGTCTCCATACGGAGAGCCGCCTTCGGCGAGGGCGAGTGAAAGATAGGGCGAAATGTATCCGGAATACTCGCCGATGACGTAGTAGGTCCCCGGCTTGATGTCTTCGAAGGAAAAGCTGCCGTCGAGGCGGGTCTGGACGCCGATGCTTTCGATTTCGCCATCGCCGCTGCTGGAGGTGCCGCCGCGACGGGGCGGGGTGTCGGCCTCTAGGGAGGCGACGGTCTGCAGGTTGACGGTGGCTTTGCGGGCGGGTCCCCTGGTGTCGCTAAGGTAGACATGGCCGGTTACGGTGGAGGATTTCTCAGCGGCGTTGGGTGGTTTGACGGAGGGGTTTTGCTGGGCGACGGCAGTGAAGGCAAGGAGAAAGACGGCAAACAGCGACCGGCGATCTAAGCGCATGGTCTTGGCGACCTCGGCGGGAGTATAGCGCCTGGAAGTCTGGCTGCGGAGTATTTTTCTCGGGCCTTCAGCACCCGCCTGTCTACTTCGACAGGTTTCATTTGCGATTGTGGGGTGTACACTCGTTCAACTTTGGGAAACCTACTTTCAGGTCGGCAGTTTCCAGAGATCGACTCAGCGGGCGCTTCGCCGAGAGCGAAATTCGGCCCAAGAGCACACTCAATTGGAGAAGGAAAAGCGATGGCATTCAACAATTCGAAATCGGCGTCCCGCACATTCCGCTACTGGAGCCTCCTGCTCGCTACTCTGCTGACGGCGGTTACCCTGGCTTCCGCGCAGGAACAGGGGCCGGACAAAAACGCAACAGAGACGATTGATGCCACCGCGATGGGCACAAGCACACAGTTGGGGAAGAATGTCGGCGTAAAAATCATCATTACCCGATACACCACGGAAGAAGAGAGACAAGCCTTCATTGCAGCGTTCAAGAAAGGGCAGAATCAGGGCCTGGTGGACGCGCTAAGCAAAGCAAAGTCTGTTGGCCGCATCGCCATAACCGGAACGCTGGGCACCCAGCTCAGTTACGTTCGCGTCGTTCCCACCCCCACAGGGCGGAGGATTCGCTTTGCCACTGACCGCCCGATCAGAATCGGTGAGGCTTATAACAACGGTCCGAGCACGGCATACAACCTGACTGCCGGCGAGATCGACATCAACGACTCGGATAAGAAAAAGAGCGCCGGTGTTCTCTATCCTGCCTCTCAGCTGATCATCAACAAAAAGGGTGAGCTGCAGTTCGAGCTGCGTAGGAATCCGTGGAACCTGGTGAACATCATCGACTGGAACAAGGCGGGCAGCCAGCCGCAGTAAGCAGAAAGGAGGGTGCCCACCCTCCTTTTCTCCTAATTGATTCCACAAGAGTTGATGCTTACCGAGGCGCTGTGACTACTTCTTTACAGCCAGCGGCGGACCGCTGACGCGCCTGCCATTGAGGTCGACATCCACCTCGACGCGGTCGGCGATCTTAATGAAGGGGATGCCGCTGTTCATCCCGTACTGCTTGCGGTCAAAGGCCATGATTCCCTTAACCCCGCCTACGCCTGTTCCGATGCCGGAAACCGTTAGTACCAACTTTTCGGGTTTGGTCACTCCGCGAATTGTGAAGTCTCCATCAATTTCAAAAGTGTTTGGACCGGTCTGGCTAATCTTCGTCGAATGAAACGTGATGTACGGATCGTTGTCGGCGTCGAAGAAGTCTTTGCTCTTTAGCTTCCCGTCCTTCATGCCGCTTCCGGTATCGACACTGTTCGCATACGCCTTGATGTCCAAGACGCCCGACGCGGGGTCCGTGGAGGTGAACTTGATCGAGGCGTCCCACTTGTCGAATTTACCGGCGATAGCGACCGAGGCCTTTACATTGAAGCCAATCGAGCTTTTTGCCTTATCAAATTCCAAAACAGGGACTCCCGCAGGAGCCTGCGCCGATGCCGCTGCAATAGTCGTGACGACGAACAGCGTGGTGAGGCCTGCAAACCGACTAGCTTTCTTCATGGTTCTCTCCGTAACAGGATCTGCTTCAATTTAAGGGCCTTGCCCGGCGGGTGGATCCAGGCCACGTAGCAGCCGCTTCGACGGATTAGCCGGCTTGCCTATGCGGAGCGAGTATATGCAACCGTCACCATAATGGCACCTGTCTGTTTGGACAGTGTCAGACGCGCCATCCCATGCCATCGATGATCTGGTTGCATGGTGGTGGCAGCCTCGGAGCGAGTATAGCCCCGGACAGTTCGGTGTGGTCCGCAAATCGACGCGGCCGGGCAAATCGGCCACTGAAGATTTTTCACAGATTGGGAAGATTCGTTGTCCAATTCGGAGATGGTCGAACGACTAAGTAGTGAACGAGGCCAAACGGCTGATTCAATGAACGAGGCAATCGCCGCTGAGGAGAGAGCAAATGAAATATCTGTGTCTGGTCTTTTTCGATGAGAAGAAGCACACCGCGATGACTGAACAGGAGCATCGGCAACTGACGGACGAGGCCCTGGAGTATGACGATGTGCTGCGCAGAGGCGGACACTTCATCACTGCGAACGCGCTGCAGCCGGTCAGTTCGGCGAGCACGGTAAGGGTGCGCAACGGCAAGGTGTCGGTAACAGATGGGCCGTTCGCGGAGACGAATGAGCAGATCGGGGGATTCATCCTGATCGAGGCTAAGGACCTGAATGAGGCGATTCAGCTGGCGTCGGGGATTCCTCCGATACGGCTGGGCGGCATTGAGGTGCGGCCGATTATGGAACTCGCGCACAGTAGCCAGAAGCGGACGGAATGATAACGACGAGGGATTCGCGTTACGAACAGCGCCGAAGTGAAGAGGCGGCGGAAGGAGGTGTGAGATGTGCCCGGTATGCATAGTAACGGCGACAGCGATGATCGTTTCCGGCCTGATTTCGGCGGGCGGCTTGAGCACGGTAGCACTGACGAAGCCGTGGATGCGGTCTACGGCGAAGAAGTCCGCGAAACGAACTGAGAGCGCGAGCGGGCGGAAGGGGCTCGCGCAAACGCGGGAATTCAAGAGACAGGAGACGGGAAGATGACTACCGAAACATTGCAGGACGCGAAAGTGGTTTCACGAGAAGAATGGCTGGCCGCCAGAGTGGACTTGCTGGCTAAGGAGAAGCTGCTTACACGGCAGCGGGATGCGGTGAGCGCGGCGCGGCGCGCACTGCCGTGGGTGAAGGTGGAGAAGGAGTATGTCTTTGACACTCTGCAGGGGAAGAAGACGCTGGCGGAGCTTTTCGATGGAAGGAGCCAGCTGATTGTGTACCACTTCATGTGGAGGCGCGACCTGGGCAACGGGTGCACGGGCTGCTCGTTCCTGGCGGACCATATCGATGGGGCCAATCTGCACCTGGTGCATCACGACGTGAGCCTGGTGGCGGTCTCGCGGGCTCCACTGCCGGTGCTCGATGCGTACAGGCAGCGCATGGGCTGGCGCTTTCCGTGGGTGTCGTCGGAGGGCAGCGATTTCAACTTTGACTATCACGTCTCGTTCACGCCGGAGGAACTGGCGAGTGGCGAGGTCTATTACAACTACGGGATGACGAAGGCGTCGATTGATGAGCTGCCGGGAATCAGCGTGTTTTACCGGTCGGCGGAGGGGGAGATCTTCCACACCTACTCGAGCTACGGGCGAGGCAACGAAGAGGTGCTGGGTGCGTATATGTATCTCGACCTGACGCCGTTGGGGCGGAATGAGGGCGAGCGCGGAAATATGGGCAGCTGGGTGCGTCCGCACGATCAGTATGACGCCGGCGGAACGGTCGATCCGACGGGTGGATACAGGGCGCCGGCAACGGCAGCGGAGCGCAAGTGTCATTAGACTGAGGGCGTATGCATGAGACCTCGTCCGAATACGCTCGCGACACGCTGGAGACGGTTTATCGCAACGAGTCGCGGCGCGTGCTGGCGACGCTGATCCGGCTGGTGGGGGACTTTGATCTGGCGGAAGAGGCGCTGCACGAGGCGGTGATGGCAGCGATGGAGCAATGACCGAGAGAGGGTGTTCCGGGGAATCCGCGGGCGTGGCTGGTTTCGACGGGACGGTTCAAGGCGATCGACCGGCTGCGGCGGCGGGCGCGCTTCGATGCCTCTCTCGATGAGGCGGCTGACAAGCTGCAGACTGAGGCGCTGGATCCGGCGCAGTGGGATGAGAAGCACATTGAAGATGACCGGCTGCGGCTGATCTTTACGTGCTGCCATCCGGCGCTGCCGCGGGAGGCACAGATCGCGCTGACGCTGCGCGAGGTGTGCGGGCTGACGACGGAAGAGATTGCCCGGGTGTACCTGACGACGGCACCGACGATTGCCAAGCGGATCGTGCGGGCCAAGGCGAAGATTCGCGAGGCGGGGATTCCGTATGAGGTGCCGGCGCGGGGTGAGCTAGCGGATCGGCTGGATTCGGTGCTGCAGGTGGTCTACCTGATTTTTACGGAGGGGTATTCGGCCACGTCGGGAGCGTCGGTAACGCGGGCGGATCTGGCGCAGGAGGCGATCAGGCTGGGGCTGCTGCTGCTGGATTTGCTGCCGGAATCCGAGGTAATGGGGCTGCTGGCGCTGATGCTTCTGCAGGATTCAAGACGAGCGGCGCGGAGTTCGGCGGACGGGGAAGTGATTCTGCTGGAGGATCAGGACCGCTCGTTGTGGGATCGAGCGCTGATTGATAAAGGTATGGCGCTAGTGGAGCAGGCGCTCGGGTCGCGCAGGTTCGGGCCATATACGCTGCAGGCGGCGATTGCGGCGGTGCATGCCGAGGCGCGCGAAGCGTCGGCGACGGACTGGGCGCAGATTGTGGGGCTCTACGATGTGCTGCTGCGGGCGAGTCCTTCGCCGGTGGTCGAGTTGAACCGGGCGATTGCAGTTGCCATGCGCGATGGGCCGGCAGGGGGTCTGGCGCTGGTTGAGGGGATTCTGGAGCGGGGCGACCTCGAGGACTACTATCTTGCACATTCGGCGAGGGCTGAGCTGTGCAGGCGGCTGGGGAACAGGGGAGAGGCTGCGGCTTCATACCGGAAGGCGCTGGGGCTCGCACGGCAGGAGCCAGCTCGGAGGTTTCTGGAGCGGCGGCTCGGTGAGCTTGATCAGAACCAGTGAGGTGCCTGATTCGGCGAGAGATGCGTAGCTTATGAGTGGACGACGCAGCGCAATTTATTTGTAACTAATTATGTGACAAATAAAAGAATTTTGTAATTTCCACTTGATATTGTTTCGTGACCTGTGGCACTGTATCTCAAGCAGAGGAGCCAATAGTGACTACCATCCTCCAATTCGGTCATGAGATGCGGCCCACAGACGATCGTGGCGTCGGATCGATCTGGCTTCTGCCAACATCCGCCAAGTTATAAGGGCGGTAGTTCCTCTGCTGAATCCAGACAACCGATCGTAAAGCTGCAATAACCGCTGTAACAGCGAGTGGTGAAGCACGCGGATACTTCGTCTTGACACGACTCACCGCGTGGCGACCGTTCCCTTGCGTTACAGCACTTTATGCAGAGCTCAGTGCACAGAGCTCAGGGCTCAGAAACAAATTGGCCCTCCAGTGGTGAGGGCTCGGGATACTTCCTGCCAAGAAGGCGGACGAGGAATCCGCCAACCCCGCTGGGCGACTGGGCTCAGCGGGTCAACCTAGGCCGGTTGATCCCTGGAGATTATCAATTTGTAACTGCGCCGGTGGCGTGTGAACGGGTTACTTCGACGGACCGAAAGAGGCGGGTTCGAATCCTGCATCTGCGAAAACGCAGATTCGTCCAGAGGTAGGACGTTCGGCTTGAACCTGTTCCGGTTTGTTCCCCGGTGCACAACCTCAACTGCTCGTGGCGGAAGCTCGCTGCGCGCCCTAACCGTGCAAGGAAACACGTCATGGCCATTCGTATCGTTCGCAGTGCAACGGTAGTCGGGCAGGAGTCGCTCTGCCGCAGCTGCCGTTACGCGAGCATTCAGACTGGCTACTCGGCGAAGGAAGAGGAGATTCGTTGCTGCTATCTCCGCGAGGTGCGCCTGGTTTCGTTCCCTGTGGCGGCATGCACCGATTATCTGAGCAAGGAGACTCCTACTGTCTTCGAGCTCGAGAAGATCGCTTTCATTATCGATCTCAACAAGTTCGTTGAATCGAAGATCGAGGGCTTCGGCAGCGCGGTTCTGGCCGGAGAGGCGGATACCGACGATGAGTAGCCATTACACCTGACTTTGTCCCGGTCCTAACAGGATGCCGGCCGGAAGACGAAGCTGACATAACTCGGCATCTTGAAAGGAAGGGCGTGATGGCGCGACTGAATCCATTAAATATCAGCCAGCGCGGATTTACGGGCGCAGCGGGGTGCACTCACGAAGGCACGCCCGCTGCTCCGATTGGCGCCGAGGCGCAGCTGCGGCGCGCAGTGCTGGCGTGTCTGTTGTGGGAGGACCAGTTCTACGAGGACGGCGTGACGATTGCCGATCGTATCGCGGGGCTGGTCCCCCGCGTGGAGGCTGCACGGGTTGCCGCATTGGCGGTTGAGGCGCGCGAGCAGATGAAACTGCGGCACGCGCCACTGTTGCTGGTGCGTGAGGCGGCGCGCTATGCGACACATCGTGGCGTAGTCGCGGAGACGCTGGCGCGTGTGATCCAGCGCGCGGACGAGCTTGCGGAGTTCCTTGCGATTTACTGGAAGGACGGCCGCCAGCCGCTGTCGGCGCAGGTGAAGAAGGGGCTGGCGGCGGCGTTCAGCAGGTTCGACGGGTATGCGCTGGCGAAGTATAACCGCGACGGTGTGGTGAAGCTGCGTGACGTACTTTTCCTGACGCACGCCAAGCCGCTCACCGCGGAGCAGGCGCTGACGTGGCGTCAGCTTATCGACGGGACGCTGCCTTCTGCAGAAACGTGGGAGGTGCGACTGTCGCGCGGCGAGAAGCAGCGCGAGGTGTGGGAGTCGCTGCTGATCGAGAATCGGCTGGGCGCGCTGGCGCTGCTCCGCAACCTGCGGAACATGCAGGAGGCGGGAGTGGAGCCGGAGCTGGTGCGGCACGGGCTGGAGGCGATTCGCGTCGACCGTGTGCTGCCGTTTCGCTTCATCGCGGCGGCGCGGTATGCCCCGCAGTGGGAGCCATGGATCGAGCGGGCGATGTTCGTGAGCCTGCACGGTCAGGCGCCTTTGCCGGAACGCACGGTGCTGCTGGTCGATGTGTCGGGCAGCATGGATGCTCCCCTATCGGGACGGTCGCAGATGCGGCGCATGGACGCGGCCGCCGGTCTCGCGGTGCTGCTTAGCGAGATTGCCGAGGAGGTGAGTGTTTACACCTTCTCGGAGCGGCTGGTGCGGGTGCCGTCGCGGCGCGGTTTCGCGTTGCGCGATGCGATTGTGCAGAGCCAGCCACACACTGGAACGTATCTCGGGCGGGCGCTCGGCGAGTTACGCGAGTCGTACGACAGGCTGGTTGTAATTACGGACGAGCAGTCGCACGATCGTGTGCCGGCGCCGCGCGGGCGTGGCTACGTGGTGAACGTGGGCAGCTACCGCAACGGCGTGGGTTACAGTGCATGGACGCATATCGACGGCTGGAGCGAGGGCGTCGTTGAATACATACGCTCGGCGGAGGGGGAATATCCAATCGTATGAGCAGATGGAGTTGTAAATTGAAGGGCGGGCAACGAGCCCGCTCTTTTTTTTGTCTTGTGTATGATTCGGAGACGTGAATCGCAATGTACGAGGATGAGATGAGGTTTAAGAACAAAGTAATTCTGGTGGCTGGTGGAACCGGAGGGTTGGGTCGCGCGGTGAGCCTGGCGTTTCTGAGCGAGAGAGCGAATGTCGTCGTAACTTACAGGCGCGCGGAGGAATTTCAGGCGTTAGAAGGCATTGCCGGTGTCGGCGGATTGCGCCTGGCCGGGCATTCAGTAGATGTAACGGATGAAGCGGCGGTCGCGAAGCTCGTCGAGGACATCGTCGCCGAGCATGGGCGGCTGGATGCGATGGTCAATACTGTCGGCGGCTATGCAGGCGGGGTGAAACTGTGGGAGCTCGAGACAAAGACGTTTGACCAGATGCTGGCGCTGAATCTGCGCTCCGGATATGCGCTGGCGCGGGCGGCGATTGCTCCCATGCTGAAGCAGAAGGCCGGTGCGATTGTGAACGTCGGCGCGAAGGCGGCGTTCGATCATGCTGCAGGAGCTTCGGCTTACGCGGCGTCGAAGGCCGCGGCGCTGGCGATGATCGATTGCCTCGCTGCGGACGTGAAGGGTACGGGCGTGCGAGTGAATACGATTCTGCCTAGCATTATCGACACGGCGGCGAACAGGAAGGCAATGCCGGACGCGAATTTTGCAGTGTGGCCGAAGCCGGAGGATATCGCCAAGGTCATTCTGTTCCTGTGCAGCGATGATGCGAGGGTGATTCATGGGGCGGCAATTCCGGTGTATGGAGACAGCTAGATAACGAGCTGTTCTGGACGAAAGGCGCAACCTGAGCGCGAGCGGCACATCTCAAGGGAAGAATTGGAGGGAATCATGTCGATTCGTCCGGTGAAACAGGTTATTCAATCGAAGCCGACAATGGAGGGCGCGGGCGTACACCTGCGGCGCGCGTTTGGCTTCCACAATACGTCGGAGTTCGATCCGTTTCTGCTGCTCGATGATTTCAGGAACGACGTTCCGGCGGATTACCTGGCGGGATTTCCATGGCATCCGCATCGCGGGATTGAGACGGTGACATATGTCCTGGCGGGGACGGTGGAGCACGCGGACAGCATCGGCAATAACGGCGCGATTGGCGCGGGCGATGTGCAGTGGATGACGGCGGGAAGCGGGATTATTCACCAGGAGATGCCGAAGGGCGATGCGGTGGGGCGGATGCACGGCTTTCAGCTGTGGGCGAATCTGCCGGCGTCGCAGAAGATGACGGCTCCCCGGTACCAGGAGGTGAAGGCGGGAGAAATCCCGGAGATCACGGATGACGACGGGACGCAGGTGCGGGTGGTTTGCGGAAGCTTCTGGGGGAAGTCGGGACCGGTGGATGGGATTGCGACGAATCCAACGTACATTGATGTGACGGTGGGCCCGGGGCGCAGGAAGACGCTACCGGTGGAGGTGAGCAGTCACGCGTTCGCGTATGTGTTTGGCGGGTCGGGCAAGTTCTGTAATGCGTCTGCGCCGCTGGCGGCTCCGACGGAGGGAGTGCAGTGGCTGGATACGCATCCTCCGGCTGAGGCGGACAACCGGTCGCTGATCCTGTTTGATCGAGGCGATGAAGTGACGGTGCAGGCGGGGGATGACGGGATCCGGTTCCTGCTGGTTTCGGGCAGGCCGCTGCAGGAGCCTGTGGCCTGGTATGGCCCGATCGTGATGAATACGCAGGCAGAATTGCAGCAGGCGTTTCAGGATCTGGAGACGGGGAAGTTTCTGAAGCAGGAATGAGGGTCGCGGGCCGGCTTATGCGGGCGATTGCTGATTCGAGAATCGGCTTTCGAGTGTCATCTTCATCCCGTATCGCGCTCTGAGCAGGATGAGGCCCTGCGGCTCTACTTTGTGGCCGGGGACGAGGCACAGACGATAGCGTTGGGCGATGCTGGCGAGGATCAAGATCATCTCGGTCATTGCGAATGATGCTCCCACACAAACCCTGGGCCCAATGCCGAAGGGCAGATAAGCGAAACGCGATCGCCCTCGAACACAGTCAGGTGAAAACCTTTCCGGGTCAAATCGCTCGGGTTGGTCCCACAGATTTTTGTGGCGGTGCAGCACCCAGGGAACGATGGAGACAGTTGCGCCTCGGGGGATTTTCACGCCACAGACGAGGTCGTCCCTGAGAGCTCTACGCCATGGCAGGGTGTTGTTTGGCGGATAGAGGCGAAGTGACTCCTCGATGACCATGCGGGTATATGGAAGCCGGGCGACATCGTGGATGGCGGGTGTGCGGCCGGCGAGCACGCTGACGACCTCAGCGTGAAGCCGGGCTTCCTGCTGTGGATGCTGGGAGAGCAGATACCACGTCCACATAAGAGACATCGAGGCTGTCTCGTGGCCGGTGCCGAGAACAGTGATGATGTGGTCATGCACTTCCTGCGGGCTCATTGCGCTGCCGGTTTGCTGATCCTTTGTACGCAGGAGGCGCTCCAGAAAATCGTCGACGGGGATGGATCGTTGTCGCGCGCGATCTGCGATGAGGCGATCGATGGATGCATTGAGCTCGTGGAAAATGCGATGGCGGCGGAAGCGCTTGTGAAGTTCCCACGCCCGGTCGAGCAGAGGAACGAAATCAATCGGATCGACGAGAGGATCCGGCTGATAGCGCATGGAGGCGCGTTCCATGATTCGGGCGAACTTCGCGCTGTCGACGGAGAAGACGACGCGGGAGATGATATCCAGCGCCAGGGCGGACATTTCTGCGTGAGTTTCGATGACTGCGTTTTTCGGAAGGACATCCCATCGCGCGAGTGCCCTCTGAACGGCATCCGCGATGACGGGCGAAGTTTCAAGGATGGAGCGGTGATCGAAAGAGGAGGATATGATTCGCCGGCGGTGACGCCATTTCTTTTCGTCGTGGTCCGGTGGGGGCTTTCGCGATAAGGTGCGCAGACCGCGCTGTTCAACACCGCCCTTGATGTAGTTGTCGGCATTGTCGATCAGGACATGCCTGATGCCGTCAGGGTCGTTGAGGAGGAAGGTGTGAAGGCGAGGGTGCCTGATCTCAACCAGCGGTCGCCGGTAGACGTCGTCGTGATAGCCGGCGATGGCATTGTGCCGCATCGTCCGGAGGTATCGGAAGAAAGGCAACGGCGCGGCCGGCGGAATGGGCGCGGCTGGAGCGGGCGATTCCGGAACGAAGCATTTGTTGGCGATCTCCATCCTTATGGCCTTTCCTTACGGGTTGCCAGATGGACATTTCCCCTGGGCGCGATGGCCCTGAGCGTATTTGCCAGATAGAACTGCATAACCAACCAAATCAGCGGACAAAGGCCACGGATGAGCCAGAGGCGCTGACCGGCGCGCCGGAGGAAACGTCGGAGAAGGACAGCGGATCGCTTTAGACGAATCATCGCGGGGGCGCCGGACTCCGGCTGCACAGCTATGAGAACTGGATCCGGGGGCTTTTATTCCAACGTGGGAGAAGAATCTGGACTTGTTGTTCGAGCGCGGCGCGCCCCTGCGCTTTGAACGGCGGCGCGTCACGCTCGCCTGAGAACGGATTTTACAGACGCGCTTCAGGTCTTGATTCTTTGCGTCGGCGTGCGTCCTGAGCTAAGGTGACGGTAGACCCCGTGCGCTGGTGCTCAGTGCGGGGCCAAAACGATCCTCTCCCAAAGGAAAAGCACAGTGAAGAAAATTGGCGTCCTGTTCGGCATGGAAAATACATTCCCCGGCGCGCTAGTTGAGCGCATCAACTCGATGAACGCGAAAACGAAAGACGGGGAGGGTATCTCCGCCGAGTTTGTGCAGGTGGGCGGGGTGCGGCTGGACAAGCCGCCCGCTTACGCGGTGATTGTCGATCGGATCTCGCACGATATTCCGTTTTACCGGGCGTTTCTGAAACACGCGGCTCTGTTCGGGTCGGCGATCATCAATAATCCATTCTGGTGGTCGGCGGACGACAAGTTTTTCAACTACTCGCTGGCGGCGAAGCTGGGAGTGGCGGTACCTCCGACGGTGATTCTGCCGCACAAGAAGTATCCCGAAGGCACGACGGACCGGTCGATGCGTAATCTTGAGTATCCGCTGGATTGGGATGGGGTCTTTGAATATGTCGGCTTTCCGGCGTTTCTGAAGCCGGTGGATGGGGGCGGATGGCGCGACGTGCATCATGTACACAATCCCGAGGAGTTCTTCCATGCCTACGACCAGAGCCGCGATCTGTGCATGACTCTGCAGGGTGCGGTGAAGTTCGATGAGTATTTTCGCTGCTATGTGATCGGGCAGGAGAAGGTGCACATCATGCCGTACGATCCGCGGCGGCCGCATCATGAGCGGTATTTGCAGAGGCCTCCGGAGTACGACAAGAAATTGCTGGCGCGCGTGGAGAAGGATGCGCTGACGCTGTGCCGAGCTCTGGGGTACGACCTCAACACGGTTGAGTTTGCGGTGGAGGATGGCATTCCGTATGCCATCGACTTCATGAATCCAGCGCCGGATGCGGATGTGCACTCGGTGGGGCCGGCGAACTTTGAGTGGATTGTGAATGCGGTGGCGGAACTGGCAGTTGAGAAGGCCAAGACCGCGCCGTTGACACCGGTGCTGCAGGCGCAGGCTCTGCTGAGTGCGTCAGTAAAGGACAACGCAGCGAAGGCTCCCGCGAAGACGAAGCCGGCTGAAGCTCCGGTAAAGACGGCGACCAAGGCTCCGGCGAAGAAAGCGGCTGCGAAAAAGGCTCCGGCAAAGAAAGCGACGGCAAAGGCTGCTGGTGGCGACAGCTCCGGAGGCTGAGCGCGTAACAATCTTCTTGCCTGAAGGGGCGCAGCATCATACAACGGTAATCACCTATGCGTCCTTCTTTCACTATTGGCATTGAAGAGGAGTACCAGACCATCGATCCGGTGACGCGCGATCTGCGCTCGCACATCGCCACCGAGATGCTGGCCAAGGGCAAGCGGCGATTGGAAGAACGCGTCAAGGCCGAGATGCACCAGTCGGTGGTGGAGGTGGGCACGCGCATCTGCAAGACTATCGGCGAGGCGCGCGAAGACCTCTTCGATCTGCGGCGGCAAATGATCCAGCTGGCGCAGGAGAATAACCTGGTGCTGGTGGCGGGGGCGACGCATCCTTTTGCCGATTGGCGCCTGCAGGAGATTTATCCTGACCCGCGCTATGCCCGGGTAGTCGAGGATCTGCAGCTGGTGGCGCGCGCGAACCTGATCTTTGGCCTGCATGTGCACGTAGGCGTGGAGGACCGCGAGGCGGCGATGCGCATCATGAACTCCATGCGCTACTTTCTTCCGCACATTCTGGCGTTGTCGACGAACTCGCCGTTCTGGCGGGGGATGAAGACAGGGCTCAAGAGCTATCGGGCAAAGGTGTTCGACAAGTTTCCGCGAACGAATATTCCGGATAGCTTTTCGAGCTACAGCGAGTTTGAAAATTTCATCAATCTGCTGATTAAAACGAACTGCCTGGATAACGCGAAGAAAATCTGGTGGGATATCCGGCCGCACCCATTCTTCAATACGGTGGAGATTCGGGTATGCGACCTACCCATGCGCGCCGAAGAGACGCTGGCGATTACCGCGCTGATACAGGCCACGGCGGCGAAGCTGTATCTGCTGCACGCGCGCAACCAGGACTACCGGCAGTACTCACGTGCGCTGATCATGGAAAACAAGTGGCGCGCTGTGCGGTACGGGCTCGACGGCAAGCTGATCGATTTCGGCAAGGAGAGCGAAGTGCCGGAGCGGGAGCTGATTCTGGAGTACCTGGAGTTTGTCGATGAGGTGGTCGATGAGCTTGAATGCCGCGACGCGATTGGGTACATCCGCACGATTCTGGAGATGGGGACGGGGGCCGATCGCCAGCTCCGGAAGTTCGAGGAGACTGGCGATCTGAAGGCGGTGGTGGACTACATGGCCGAGGAGACGCAGGTGGGCCTCTACTGAGGCTGTGATGTGGGCGGCTGGGGCGGAGTCTGAGGTTGGGGAGGCGCGTTTGGCTGGGCCGGCGCCGCCGGTTGAGCGGGAGGCTGAGGAGGCGGTGGCGGCGCGTTCGGGTTGAGCTGGTCGACGAGTTCAACGTCGAAGATCAGGTCGGCCTTGGGTGGGATTACCGGCGGGCGGCCCTTTTCTCCATAAGCGAGCTGGTAGGGAATGAAGAGACGGCGCTTGCCGCCCACGTGCATGCCTTCGAAGCCCTGATCCCATCCGGTGATGACGCGCTTGATGCCCTGCTGGAACTGGATCGGCTGACCGCGGTCGAGGATGAGTCGAACTTAGTGCCGTCGGAGGCGAGCCAGCCCGTGTAGTGAACGGAATAGACCCAGCCGGGCTCAGCGAGATCGCCGGTGCCAACCTTGATGTCCTGATAGCGCATGACGTACTGCGTCTTCATGGGCGCGGTGACGGGAGGGATGTTCTTGGGCAAAGCGGGCTGCGTGGACTTAGCTGGTGTGGTTGTGCGAGCCTTGGGATGTGTGGCGGTCTGTGCAGCGGCGACGAGTGCGGTTGAGAGAAGAAACAGGGAAAGCGAACGGCGAGCCAGGGGCATGGATGCTCCGAAAGGAATTTGAGGACGGCTTAAGGCATTTTCGGAAATTAATGCCACCGATCAAAATCACGCAGCCGGATACGCCGTTTGCCGAAAATGCTATAGCGAACGATATCGTGAGGCGGTCGAACACGTAAAGGCTCGGGCTGAGAGAGGCGAGCGCAACTGGCGGAGGGCGCCAGGTCATCCTAAGCAAAAGCAGGATTGCCGCTGGTTTCGCCCACCATTTACAGTAAATTCAAGAAATATCCGCACGAGGTTGACCGCATTTTGACAAACCCTTCTTGTTCGGCCGAGGCCCAGGCTTTGCTGGCGATGCCGTTTCCACCCGAGTTTCTTCCTGGCGCGCGCTCGGCGGTTGAGACCTGCCTGCGCATTCAACCTTCGGAGAAGGTGACACTGATCACCGATCAGGCGACCGCGTCAATTGCGGCGTCTCTCGCGCAGGAACTGGCAGCGAATGGCTGCCGGTGGAATGCATTCGTGCTGGAGGATCTGGCTCCGCGGCCGCTGGTGGATATGCCCAAGCCGGTATTGGCGGACATGGAGACCTCGGACGTAAGCATCTTTGCTGTGGGAGTGCAGCGCAACGAATTGCGGTCGCGCATGCAGATGACCGAGGTAGTGAATCGCAGGCGCATGCGGCACGCGCATATGGTGAATATCACGCCGCAGATCATGTGCGAGGGAATGCGGGCGGATTTTCATCGCGTCGACCAGCTTTCGCAGAGGGTGATCGAGAAGGTCAGGCGCGCGAGCCGTATCCACGCGACGACGGCGGCAGGGACGGATATTTGGGCGGAACTGAATCCGGATTACAAGTGGCTGAAGACGTCGGGCATCATCTCGCGGGACAAGTGGGGGAATTTGCCGGGCGGGGAGATTTTTACGACTCCGGGGGAGGTTAACGGGACGTTTGTTGTTGATGGCGTGGTGGGGGACTATCTCTGCGCACGCTACGGGCTGCTGGAAAAGACGCCGCTGACGATTGAGATTGAGGGCAACCGCATTGCCAGCTGCCAGTCCGCGAATCAGGAACTGCGCGACGAGTTCTGGGCGTACACGCACACGGACGAGAATTCGGACCGGGTGGGAGAGTTCGCGATCGGGACCAATCTGGGAATTCACCAGGTGATCGGGAACATCCTGCAAGATGAGAAGTTTCCGGGTATTCACATTGCGTTTGGGAATCCTTACGGAGAGCATACGGGCGCTCCCTGGACATCGACCACGCATATTGACGTGGTGGGACTGCGCTTCAATATCTGGGTGGATGACGAGCAGATTATGCGCAATGGGGAGTTTCTGATCGAACCATAGAGTTTTCGGGTTTGCTGAAGCGGGCTGCGAGGGCTGCGCATCGAATTGGTATGTCTGCGACTCAAGCCTCTTCCCCCACTTCGTTTGAAATGCGCCAGCTCGGCAATTCGGATCTTCGGCTTACACCCATCGGCTATGGGGCCTGGGCAATCGGTGGCGGTAACTGGGAATTTGCCTGGGGGGCGCAAGACGACGACGAGTCGGTGCGTACGATCGAGCGGGCGCTCGATGCAGGAATCAACTGGATTGACACGGCGGCAATCTACGGTCTTGGGCACTCGGAAGAGGTCGTTGCCAGGGCACTCGCGAGTTCTCCCCATAAGCCCTACGTGTTTACAAAGTGCTCCATGCGCTGGAAATGGAACCGCAAGATCTATCGCAGTCTGAAGGCGAAATCTCTCAAGCAAGAACTGGAGAACTCACTGCGCAGGCTGAAAGTGGATGTGATCGACCTCTACCAGATTCACTGGCCAAATCCCGAAGAGGAGATTGAAGAGGGATGGGAGACGCTGGCGCAGTTCAAGGAGCAGGGCAAGGTTCGCTACATCGGCGTGTCCAACTTCAATGTCGAGCAGATGAAGCGCGCGCAGACGATCGCTCCGATTACGTCACTGCAGCCGCCCTATTCGCTGCTGCGAAGGGATATTGAGACGGAGATTCTGCCCTTCTGCCAGGAACACAACATTGGAGTGATCAACTATTCGCCGATGGTGTCCGGCCTGCTTACCGGCAAGATGACGGCAGAGCGCATCGCAGAAATGCCTGCCGATGACTGGCGCAAGCGGAGTCCTAACTTTAACGAGCCGAAGCTGTCGCGGAACCTGAAGCTGGTGGAAGTGCTGCGGGAAATCGGCAAGGCGCACAATGTGGAGCCGGGCGTGGTAGCGATTGCCTGGACGCTGCGGCATCCGGCGATTACGGCGGCGATTGTAGGCGCACGACGCCCCGACCAAGTGGATGGCGTACTGCCGGCAGTGACATTTCGCCTGAGCGCGGCGGAAATTGAGCGGATCGAGGCCTTCCTACGAGACAATCCGTAACCGTAAGTGGTTAAAAGCAAAAAGCCCATGCATTGCGCATGGGCTTTTTTTACCTTTGTGGCGCGATTACATCGCTTCGAGGAAGCGCGGGAAGTAGAGGGCTGAGTGCTCCTGGAAGAGCGTGGTGATGTGAGCGAGCATGGCGCTGTACGCGGTCGCGGCACGGTGAGCGTTCACTGAAGCAGCTACACCAGAACGCGAGAACCCGTATTTGACGAGGGCCATAATCACCGCGATGCGAATCTGCAGTGCATCGCTGCGAAGCTCTTCGATCAACTCTTCGGGGACGTTCTCTCCGTGTTCAGCGGCGTAATCGGCAAGCTGCATGAGCACGCCGGCGTTGGTGAACATAGCCCAAAGGCCGTTCGCGCCGTCGATCCGCGACCAGATGTCGCGAGTTGTGGCGCGAATGCCATCACTATATAGATAGCGTTCTGCCACTTCGTCGAAGTTAAATTCGCTGTTGGACCGGAGACGGGCGACAATCGAATCCCAATCGGCTGCCTGCCGCTTGGCTTGACTGCGCCGCCAGTACACTCCGTATGCAATCAGGGCGGACGGTACTGCTATCGATAAGATGGTCAGAATCATCGTCATTTTGCGTTGAGAGAACGGGCAGTTACAGAATGCCTCTTAGCACTTCCACTCATTGATACCAGAAGCTGAGCCATTTGTGGACTAAATTCTTTGCGCGCAGCCTCTTTACGCGCAAAAGAGTAGCACCAATAGGACAATGAACAAAGGTAACCAGCGACCCCGAGATGCGAGATTTCCCTGTATTTCGTTGCATAGTCGGGGCCCCCGCGCAGGTAGCTATGGGCCAGGCTGACGATCAATGTGATTGCCGCGTAAAAGGCCAGGCCGGAAGCCAGCTGCAGAACGTGGTGACGCCAGGTAAGTCCCAGGACCTGCGAGAACGCAGCGATGAGCATGAATGTCAGGACCTGCAAAATCGCGACGCTGGTATCAACCACGAAGAATGCGCGGGTGTGGGTTAAAGTTGCTGCGTTCAGGCGAGCGGCGAAGAGGAATCCTGCTATCCCAATCAGTGCCATGCAGACGAGCAGGATATAGATGATTCCCTTGGGAAGGGAGCGTCTCACCGGCTTAAGAACGTTGGTTGCGATTTCAACGAAGACGCCGAGCTCCAGCGCATACTGGACGATATTGATTGCGAAACATGTCCTGTAATAGAGCAGGCTGTTCGCATCATGCTGTCTCATGAGTACGGCGAGCTGGAATAAATCGGAGAGTGCGTTCCAGAGAATGAAGGCGCTGAACAGGGGGAACGTTCGATAGAGACGGCGGAGAAGGAGAGTCGCCAGGAGCAGGATCTGCCCTGCGATGCCCATCAACCAAAGAACGGTGTCCAGATCTGTGACTCGCACCCTAAGCCTTCCTGCCGACAGCATATCAGCAGGAAGGCTCAAACTTTCGGAGAAAAGTGGTAGGCAGACTAATACTTCCGGGCTAGACGACGGCCGGCGGAGGCAGAGGCGAGGGCGCGGCAGGTCCGTGGTTCACAGCAACGGCCGGCGGAGGCAGCGGCGACGGCGCAGCAGGTCCGTGGTTTACAGCGACGGCTGGCGGAGGCAGCGGCGACGGCGCAGCAGGTCCGTGGTTCACAGCGACGGCTGGCGGAGGCAGCGGCGAGGGCGCGGCGGGTCCGTGGTTAGCAGCGACGGCTGGCGGAGGCAGCGGCGAAGGTGCAGCAGGTCCGTGATTCACAGCGACGGCTGGCGGAGGCAGCGGCGAGGGCGCGGCGGGCCCATGGTTCACGGCAACGGCTGGCGGAGGCAGCGGCGAAGGCGCAGCGGGTCCGTGATTCACGGCAACGGCCGGCGGAGGCAGCGGCGAGGGCGCAGCAGGTCCGTGATTCACAGCGACGGCTGGCGAAGGCGCGGCGGGTCCGTGGTTCACAGCGACGGCTGGCGGAGGCAGCGGCGAAGGCGCGGCGGGTCCGTGGTTCACAGCGACGGCTGGCGGAGGCAGCGGCGAGGGCGCAGCAGGTCCGTGGTTCACGGCAACGGCCGGCGGAGGCAGAGGCGAGGGCGCGGCAGGTCCGTGGTTCACGGCAACGGCTGGCGGAGGCAGAGGCGAAGGTGCAGCAGGTCCGTGGTTTACAGCGACAGCTGGCGGAGGCAGCGGTGAAGGCGCGGCAGGCCCATGGTTCACACTTGCAAGCACAGTGCTTGCAGGAATCATCAGAGCAATTGCGGCAAAGATCAGCGAGGGAGTGGTGACTTTAAACTTCGACATTTGGTGTTTTCTCCTTGGGTGAGCGCGGGGCCGCGCTTACATGAGACTAACTCCACCAGATGCAATCGCCTACAACTTTTGTGCGATTTTTTTTGAGCGGGCTAGTTCGAGCTTGCCTAGCTCAGTGGAAGCCAGTGACTAGCGAGACTAGCAGGGCTCTTAGCGACCGCTAACAGGAGTGAGTCTATGATGGTTACCTTGAGTGGAACTTCGGGGAGTGGTCCCATTAGAATCATCGACTTATATCCGTCCCGGGGTTCTTCTACAACAAATTGTTGATGGATCACCCAGATGGATTAGCCCGCTGGTAACTGCACCAGAAAGAGTCAATTAAAAATTGATGACTGCGCCAGCATTGATTCTTCGGGCACTCCGTCCACTCCAAAACTGTCAGAAAGGCGGCCACTCTGTGAGGCTTCCCTGAAAGAGCGCTTCGCATTTTTCGATGCGGTAGGTACCGTCGTGCACGGCAAAGACTCGTGGTTTGCCGGTGGCTCCGGTACTCCACAAGGAGCATCCTGCGTATGCACCGTCCTTACGGAGGATGTAGTACTCCATGTCGAGATAACGAATTTTCTTCATGTCACCGTTGTAGTTACGTACTATGCGGCGTAGTGTCTCCATGCCCGCATCTTTCGGCGAGTAGCCCTGGCGCATGAGCTCCACGATGGTATGGGCGCCGGCAACCTTTATGTTTTCTTCGCCTGAACCAGTAGCGCCTGCCGAACCTACGTCCTGATCGGTGTAACTGCCGGCTCCAAGGATGGGTGAGTCACCGAGACGGCCGGGTAGTTTCCAAGCCAGGCCGGAAGTGGTGGTAGTGCCGGATATTTCGCCTTTCGTGTTCACAACCGATACATGGATTGTTCCGGTAGTGGGCCATAGTACCTGTTCGGCTGCGAAGAGACGCTGCTCGGGCCCGATGCCGAGGTCGGCGGCCATTTCAGTCAGCTTTTTGGTGCGGGCGCTGATAGCCGGGGGCCATTCCGAAGTGGGGTGACGGGGGATGGAGCCCGGACGGAGCGAAGAAAGGCCGTGTAGATCGATGGTGGGTTTGGGGGCCGGAGTGTCGGCATAGGGGTCTTTCCAGCCGGGATCGGCTATGCTGGGGCCCCACCAGTCCATCTGCGAATTGCTTTCCTTCCACAGGAGCCAGATTTTGCGGGCATCGTCGGTGAGCAGGTTTTCGCGGGGGTAGCCCAGGTCGACGGCGAATTTCTCCGCGCCCTCGGCGACGAGCATGACGTGGCCGGTGTGTTCGAAGACCTTGCGGGCGACCAGGCAGACGTTTTTGATGTTGCGCACGCCACCGACGGAACCGGCGCGGCGCGTGGGTCCGTGCATACAGCAGGAATCGAGTTCGACGACGCCCTCTTCGTTGGGAAGCCCGCCCAGGCCGACGCTGTGGTCGCTAGGGTCGTTCTCTCGGCCGATGCAGATGTGGTGCGCCGCCTCGAGCGTGTCAGTACCGTCGAGGAGCATCTGGTAGGCCTGCTGGATGGATTGGTCGCCAGTTACGCGGGTGACGATGACGGGCTTTGCCGGCGGCTTCATCTCCTTGACCTGCTCGGCGGTGTCGGCGTGGGCGTCGCGGGTGGTGAGCCCAAGGGCGGCGGCGCTCATGGCGCCGAAAGACAGGAAGTTGCGGCGTGTGGTCATGGTGGATTCCTATTGAAACATAAGAAGTTTCAGCGGCGGCCGCCGCTGCGCGGGGATGACGCGGAGGGCAGGGCCGACCATGCGGTGACCTGGTCGAGTCCGACGAGGTAGTAGCAGAGGGTCATGTAACTGGCGAAGTAGGCGTTGGCGTCGATAGCCTCGGCGTTGTCGTCGCGGGAGCCGGGCACGTGGCGCTTTGACCCGTCGACCGAGTGCATCAGAATCGAGGGGATGCCGTGGTAGCGAAACTCTTTGGTGTCATCGATATGGAACCATGAACCGGGTATCGAGCTCTCGGGCGGCTTGAGCCCCTGGTTATCGGCGGCTTCGAAGAGCTGCACCCGGAGGGAGTTCTCGGCGGGCGTGGGCACGGTTTCACTCAGGTGGATGTAGAAGCACATTGGCCCCAGGCCGAGGGCGTCGAGGGCGACGATGGCCTTGATAGAGCGGCGCTGCGCGGGCGTCAGGGAAGCGAGGAAGATTTTTGCAGAGTCGTCTCCCGAGAGTGCGGCGAAGATATACGTGTGCTGACGAGGTGTGGCGGTGAGCGCACGATAAAGAAGCGGAAGCATAATTGAACCGCTCCAGTCGTCGACCGCACTCATGCCTTCGCCAACCTGGCGATAATGAGCCGCGATCAGGACTGTGTCGGTGGACTTACCGGGCAAAGTGCACAACAGGTTTGAGCCCTGGGGGGTTGGCTGTTCCTGCAAATTGCTACATTCGACGTCCTTGAAGGCGCGCTTCAACTGCGCCAGACGGAGCGGATTCGATTGGGGGACCCCCAGAACCATCGCTTCTACGGACTTCTGGTCGAGGACGCGGAAGATGGGGTAGGACTTCTTCTGCGCGTGCGCAGACGCGGCCATGAGCAGGATGGCGAGCGAAATAACCAGTGGGCGCATGAGTTTTCGCTGGTGCGGGCAGGATAGCAGAGAAGAGGGAACAGGGCTCAGGGAACAGCAGGCGGTGTGCGGTTAGTGAACCCCTGCCTCCGCATTCATCCGCGACAAGCATCCCCGGGGAGGCTTATCAGCAGCACATAGGAGATTGTTTCCACGGGTAGATTACTTCACCGCCGGCGGGACTGCGCACACGCGGTGCGGGATCTCGAGGTGTTCGGCGGGCTCGCCGGAGCTCTTGATCAAGGCTCCCATCTTGAGATACGCGGCGTTCGTCCATCCAAAGCCTATGACGTTCGTTTTGTATCCGCTGGCGACGTTGACCTCGGTTGAGGCGGTGATGACGTCGTATTTCTCACGGATGGAGCGGTCGCATTCGTAATTCTGCTTGACCATTTCCCGGAATTTCTGCGAGATGCGGACGGCATCTTTCATGTCGCCGTTTTTGGCCAGGCCATCGACGGTAAGCCAGGTGACGGGTGCCCAGCCGTAGGGCAGATCCCACTGGACGCCAGTCTCATAGGGGCTCATCGCCGTGCCTCCGGCCCTTTCGAATGTCTTGAGATTGGCCTCGACAGCCTTTGCCTGTTGCGAGTCGGCGACGCCTGCCCAGAGGGGATAGAAGGTTGTGAGGTAGTCGTATGTCGACTGCTTGCCGGCCATGAAGTCGTAGTCGTAATACATGCCCTTCTTCGGGTTCCAGAGGTATTTGTTGATAGCGGCGAGGCGCTCGTCGGCGGCTTCGTTCCAGTGCTTTGCGTCCTCCGTATCGCCAAGTTGTTCTGCCATCCAGGAAAGGTCGCGCTCGTATTTGTAGAGCAGCGAGTTCAGGCCGGAGGGGGCGTTGTGATGGGTCCATCCGCTGAACGGACCGTAGCGGAAGGCGGGATCGAAGCCAGATTCGCGCATGGCGCGGTCGCCCTTGTAGAAGTCGCGGCTGAGCCAGTGTCCGCCGACGTGAGCGTGCGCACAGACGATGGAGGCGGCGAGGTTGCAGCTGGTCATTGCCAGCTCTGCCCGGGCTTTCGCATCGGGGTTGTCGGGGCCGGTGACCAGGAAGTCAGTATGCACCTCGGGATGCGAGAGCAGCCAGTGAATGACGTCGGGATAGTAGGTGCTGTCGTCGGCCATCTCTTCGACAGGACCTTCGCCGAGATCGTAGTAGCGGGCGAGGCCGGTATCTCCTGCTTTGTGAAAGGGGGCGGTCCACAGCGCGTGATCGCGAGAGGCGTATTCGTAGGCGCGGTGCAGCCACTGGGCGGCCTGCTCGCGTTGACCGGAGGAGACCTCGGAATCGTAGACGGCGCGGATCATCGAGGAAAGGAACGGAGGCTGGGAACGGGTGAAGTAGTAGGTGCGGTTGGCGTTGAGGATACCGCCGTAGTTTTCGATTTCGTAGAAGAAGTTTTCGACCATGCCTTTGGCGAGGTCGGTGCGGCCGTCCTCGATTAGTCCGAGGATGATGAAGTAGCTGTCCCAGCCGTACATTTCGTTGAAGCGGCCGCCGGGAACCACGTACTTGTTGGGGAGATAGAGGAGCCCGGAGTGGGCGATCTCGCCCGGCTTGATGTCTCCGATGTGCTGGATGCGATGCGGCAGGCGATCGACTTGGACCTTGCAGGATTTTTCGAGGGCGGCCACTTCAGGCGGCTCGGGCACGTTGGCGGGCAGATAGAGGATCGACGCGGTGGCGAGCTTGGGGTCGACAACGGACTTGCACTCGTTCATCGAGCGGGAGAGGGAATCCCATGCGTCGTGGATGTAGGCGTCAATGGGCTGGCCTTGCTCGGCCTGGGGAGACAGCGAGTGAGCGGTCGATGGGGCAGCCTGTGCCGTCGCGAGCGCGGGAAAGATGACGCATAGAGCCGCGCAGACGCCGGCGGCAGCATATTGCTGAAAGACAAGGATTCGTGCGCGCATAGTGGATGATGAGAACAACGGCACGTATGTTAAATCATGCTGTTCGCATTTGGCTGGCTTAAAGCGATTTGGGATGGGGCTTCTTTCGTGCGTTGCAACAATCAGGTCGGGCGGTTCGGTATCGAGACATCATCCTGCAGAGTGAAATCGAGCAGCGTCTCACTCGGCACCTTGACCTGGTCGCCACTGGTGATGATTTCCGAGGTTGCGCCAGCAGCGGCGCCCGCGCCCGCGCCGATCGCCGCTCCCTGGCCGCCGTCGGCAACGGCGCCGATGAGCGCTCCGAGAGCCGCTCCGCCGGCCGTTCTCTTCGCGGTGCTCGCGCCGCGCGACTTGCCGTTTACTTCATATTCTCCGGTCACCACCGGCACCAACTTGCCATTCACCACGATCCCGATCAGCTCCAGGCGCAGCTGCGATCTGCCGGTGAAGGTTCCTGACTCCTTCGATTGCGTCAGCCGGCCATAGACGATGGTATCTTTTGCGACGACGAGGTTACCTTCGACCATCAGCGGGTCCGCCAGCGAAGCCTGAAAGCGGTCCCCCACGACGTTATAGGTGGAGTCAATGGTATCGATGGTGCGCACGGAAATTGTCGTTCCAGCCGGGATGGTTATAAAGTCCGGCTTCAGTTCGACATGGGCTACCGTTCCCGGATCGTCGGGAAGAGAACTCTGCTGCGACGGCGGGGGAGGGGCGCTTGCCGCGCCTTCGGAATTGAACTTGAGGGAAACGATGTCAGCGACGTTATATTTTTGCACCGTCGATCCGACCTGGAAGCTGATTTCAGTGTCGGTGCCACCCAGAAACCTGCCCTTGATCAGGCTGCCGTTTTTCAACTCCAATGTATCGGCCCAGGCAATGGACGCCGCCAGAGTCAGCGCAGTAACGAATCCCCATTTCAGCTTGAGCCTCATCATGACTTCCTCCTAGATGCTCCTGCCTGCTTCCCGGGTGTAGGTGAATTGTAGGCCTGTCGGGGACCAGCTTTGAGGCGATGCACGGTGTGTTGACGTAATTCTTCTTCTTAGGGTCCCGATTCGTTCAACTCCATACAACCTTAGATCGCAAATCCTAGCCCCGAGTCGCATCTTCCTGCTAGGCTGACACTTCATTATGCGACGCCTATCAGTGTTTCTTCTTGCCCTGGCGTGCTGGCCGATTGCTTACGGACAGCCCAGCCTCACCGTCAACGATGTTTCCGCCGACCTGCGGGCGAAGATTGATGCGACCGCGCAGCAGGCTCTCGATCAGACGGGGGTGCCATCGGCCTCGGTCGCGATCGTGCAGGGCGGCAAGATCGTCTACACCCACGCTTATGGTAAAGCCAAGCTCGATCCGCCGGTTCCGGCTGAGCCGTCGATGCGGTATTCGGTCGGGTCGATTTCGAAACAGTTTACGGCGGCGGCGATTCTGCTGCTCGAGCAGCAGGGCAAGTTGTCGATTGACGATCCGGTGTCGAAGTACATTTCCGATCTGACGCGGGCGAACGAAGTGACGATTCGGATGCTGCTGTCGCACACGGCCGGGTATCAGGATTTCTGGCCGGAGGATTACCTGATGCCTCCGATGCGCGAGGCGACGACGGCCCAGCACATTCTGGATACGTGGGCGAAGAAGCCGCTGGATTTCGATCCGGGAACGAGGTGGCAGTATTCGAATACGAATTACGTGATCGCCGGCCTGATTGTCGAGAAGGTGAGCGGCATGCCGCTGATGAAATTTCTGCAGGCGAACGTGTTCAAGCCTCTCGACATGGAGGCGGTGTGGAACTCGGACGCGGAGCGGCTGGGCGATACCGATGCGTCGGGGTATATCCGGTACGCGCTGGGGCCGCTCCGGCCTGCGCCGAAAGAGGGCAAGGGATGGATGTTCGCGGCGGGCGAGCTGGCCATGCCGGCGTACGACCTGGCGCAGTGGAACATCAGCATGATGAACCGGTCGCTGCTGGCGGCGAAGTCGTATGACGAGATGTTCGCGACGGTGAAGCTGAAGGATGGGACCGATCCGCATTACGGGCTCGGCCTGTTCGTGCGCAATGCGTTCGGGCGGACATTCTATGAGCACTCGGGAGAGGTTTCGGGATTTGTCTCGGAGAATATGGTCTTCCCCGAGGACAAGGCCGCGATCGTCGTGCTGACGAATCAGGATGCGGCGCGGGCAGCGGCGATCATCGCGCGCGGGCTGGCTCCGATGGTGCTGGGTGTAGATACGCAGGCTCCGAGCGAGCCGGAGAAGCAGGCCCTGGAGATATACAACGGGCTGATGAAGGGCAAGATCGACCGCGCGCTCTTTACGCCGAACTGTAACGCGTATTTCAGCCAGCAGGCGCTGGAGGATTTCCAATCGAGCCTGAGTCCGCTGGGCAAGGCGACGGCGATGAAGAAGACCGCTGAAGATCTGCGGGGCGGGATGACGTTCCGAGTCTTCAGCGTTGTTCTGCCGGATGAGAAGCAGCATCTGCAGGTGACGACCTACACGATGCCGGATGGAAAGCTGGAGCAGTACCTGGTGATTCCGGGGCAGTAAACGAGGGTGTAGGGCATAGGGTGTAGGGTGTAGAACCTGCACTCTACTCTAGTGAGGCCTTGGTCCGGTCATCAGATCGACGAATAGCTTGGTGAAACGCTCCAGATCGAGATCGGTCTGCGCGTGGACGAGTTGTACATCGGTCGCAGGCTTGATCTTCTCGGTCCAGGTGAGGGTGTCGCCGTAGGTGGGACCGTGGTTTATGTCCACGTCCATGTAGACCAGGCGTTCTTTGGTGATGATCTTTGGATCGAGCCAGGCGCAGGCGGCGAGCTCGTCCCACAGGTAATAGCGGTCTTGCGAATACTTCGCGATGTACTGGGCGGCGGGGTTTGGGGATTTTGCGATCGCGTCGAGCATGGCCTGCGTGAACGCGGCCTTAATCGAGATGTCGACGGTGGTTACGTCAATGCGCGGCCAGTGGGCGCGCAGGGTGATGTGCGCGGCTTCAGGGTCAAACCAGAAGTTGAATTCGTGGCGGGGGCTGGTGGCGAACTCGGGATCGTCGGTTTGCGGGTCGAGACTGCCGCCCATGAGCACGATGCCCTGCGTGAGCTCCGCAAAATGGGGATCGATGCTCAGGGCCAGCGCGATGTTGGTGAGCGGACCGCCGGCGTAGATGGTTACGGCGTGGGGATGGGCGTGCACCTGGCGGATGAGAAAGTGCGCGGCATCTTCGTCGAGGGGCTTGGTGTGCGGCGTGCCTTCGGGCATTGGCGGGATGACGTATGGACCGTGCACCGGCAGGTTGTCGGGAGTGACCGGCACTGCGCCTGACGGCGTTTCCTTGAGGGTCGTCGGACCCTCGCCCCAAGCTCCCAGCCAAGTAACTTTTCCGTAGAGCTGGGATGCGATTTGTGTCTCCTGCTCGGTGCGCACCAGCGGAAAGACAGCGCCGGGAGCGACGGGCACATCGGTGCGGCCGATCAGTTCGAGCATGCGGAGGGTGTGCTGTACTTCCTCATCGCGCCAGGCATTACCGGTGACGATGGTGATGCCCAGCACCTGAACCTGCGGCGATTGCAGGAAGACCATCATGGCCATCTGGTTCGAACCGCCGGGTCCGGAGCCGTCCTGATCGATGAGGACGAGGCGTTTCTGGGCCACCGCGCACATGGCTGTTCCCAGCAAAAGGAGGGCAGAAAGAAGTCGAGTCATTGGCGGCCATTGTCCCACACAAAATGGCCGCGTCTTCTTGAGAATGCCAGGGGGGAGAATGCTAACGCGACAGGGGTCGATCGGTGTACAGGGTCTTGTCGGCCACTTCCTGCAGTTTGTAGAGCCTTCCATTGAGGAGTTGCTCGACGTGGTCGTGAAAGTCTCCGGGCACGAAGAGGAATTTGCGTGGTCCTCTGCCCCACGTCGAGAGCAGGTCGGAGTCCTCTAGGAAGATGTGCGGGGCGTCGGGATAGTAGGATCCCCAGACCATCGACGATGACCGGCCGTCGATCAGCAGCGCCTCGCGATGGGTGTAGAAGATGACAGAGGAGCCGTAGGCCTGGTCTCCGTAGAGGAGAAGCTGGTCGCCCGGGCCGGCAAGGCGGTTGATGGTGTTGGCGATAGAGCGCGAGGAGAGCATCGGCTGGAAGCGCACCAGAGCGATGTGCGCGGCGATGAGGAAGATGGCTCCGGTGAAAGCGACGGAGACGGTGGCTTCGAAGCCGTGTCCGCGACGGCGCAGTGTCCACGCCGATAGCGGGCCGAGCAAAAGTGCGAGCGCCGCTATCACTGCGGGCAGGCGCAGTGCGGCGAACGAGGCTCCGGTGAGGTCGAAGAACTGCGAGGTCGCCAGCGCATAGTCGCCGACTCCGCGGTGCGCCATCAGCGTTCCGATGTCAGGAATGAAAGGCAGATGGCGGGAGATCCAAAGGCCATAGCCCAGGGTAAGAGCAATCAGTACGCCGATGATAGCGAGGGTGGTGTGAGCTCCGGAGAGCCACGGGCTTGAGGCGTTGATCCGATAAGCGTTGATCGCGCGAGTGCTCCCTGCCGGGGCCTGTTCGATGGTGGCGAGTGAGCCGGCGATCAGCATGAGCAGTGCGAACCAGGCCGGGAAGGTGTAGTACTCCTGGTTGGTAGAGATGGAAAAGAAAATCAGGATAAAGCCCGCGTAGATCGAGAGCAGCAGGCTGGTGCGGGCGCGAAACCGAAGGCGTGCGGCCATCGACGAGGCCTCGTGCGCGCTCATACGCGGGTCGAGGAACTGGATGGTGTTGGTGGCGTCGTAGCGAAGGTCGGAGGCAAAAACGCGCCGGTTTCGCCATGCGCGGACAAGCGCCGCAGGGATAAAAATGCTCCAGGGGAAGAGCCAGATGAGCTGGCCAAGCCAGAAGACGAGCCATGGCTGCTTGTTGTAGTCGTGCGGGTAGCGCTTGCCGAGGAAGCGCAGCACGTGTTCGTTGATGAAGTAGAAGTAGAAAAAGCCGTGCACATGCCCTGCGCTGGGGATGTTGCCGACCGGGTTGCCGTGATCGGGGTTACGCAGACCGGCGAGGATGTGCCAGGGAGCGGCGATCGCGAGGAAGAGCAGGATGCCGGTGAACAGGTGGAGTTGACGCCAGCGCCGCCATTCACCGGTGATCAGCAGATAGGGAACGACCGCGGCCATGAAGAAGACAGGAGCGATGAGTCCCTTGGCGAGCACGGCGATAGCCAGCGCTGCGTAGGCGAGATAGAACCGTTCCGGTTTGCGGTCCTCAAGGCCGGTGAGAAAAGCGTAGAGCGAGAGGCCGAGGAAGAATGTAATCAGGGATTCCGGGATAAGGAAACGGGTGAAGAGAAAGATACCAATGGAGGTCAGGATGGCGAGAGCAGCGTAGAAGGCAGCGCGATCTCCCCAGGCGCGGCGTGCCCATATCCAGGCCAAGGCGGCGCAAGCCAGCACGGCAAGGGAAACGGGAAGATGCGTGGCAAAAACGTTGTATCCGAAGAGATGGTAGTCGACGGCCACGAGCCAGTAGGGCAGCGGCGGTTTTTCGAGGTAACGAATGCCGTCGACGCGCAGGGTGACCCAGTCTCCGCTGATTGCCATGTGCTGGGCGGCATTGGCGTGCGTGCCGTCGGCGTCGTCGAGGATGGCGGGCGCAAAGAGGGCGGCAAAGTGAACCGCAACAAAGACAAGCAGCAGCAGACACCAGGCCTTGACCGGAGAGGAGAGCAGCGCCGGTTTCTCCGCGCTGGTCTCTACCTGGGGGGAAGCGTGGGGCGTTATCATCGAAATCATCGGGCCAATGGCCAGAATATCAGTATGAGCAGGCAGACCTGATAAGACGGTTGCCGGCGCTGAGCATGCGCGTCTTCGACAACTGACCGAGACATTCAGGCAGACCCTTGAAGCCTGTGCCAGGGATGCGACCGTAGATTCGGTACACGTTACGCGCACCGGCACGCGTCGGATAGAGGCAATGCTCGACAGCCTTGTCCGGGAGCGCAGCGCCGGAGGCCCGGAACCCGACTCGGAGAAGGCGGCTGCGCTTTACGATGCGGCGCAGCGTTGGCTGAAGCTGCTTAAGAAGATACGGCGGGCAGCAGGCGCTGTCCGGGACCTTGACGTGCATCGGAAACTGCTGGAAAAACAGTGGCTGGGGAAGAAGAATGGCCCTCACGAGGGAACTTCGGACGGCGCAGCTTCTGAAGGGATGGCGGAACCGACTCAAGCTTTACCCGGGAACGAGGTGCCCGAGGTGGCTCCAAAGCCGGTCGAAGAGCAAGCCAGGGATCTGGATACATGGCTGAAGCATGCACGGCAGCATCACGCGCAGCCTCTGATGAAGGCGGCGGCCAAGTGGAGTGAACGGCTCGAGGGAGAACACGCGTTATTCGAGGGAGCGATGCGCCAGGTCCGCCGCCGCAGAAGCCAGCGCAGTGCGGCGGTCGTCGCGCTCGAAGAGTTTGCTCGTCTTTCCCACCAGATGCAGCGGCTGGATCAGGGTAATCTTCACGACTTCCGCAAGGGGGCCAAAAAGGCCAGATACATGGCCGAAGCGGGCGGCGACGATCGGGAAGCGGGTACTGTCGGCAAGGCGCTCAAGAAGCTGCAGGACGAGATCGGGGACTGGCACGACTGGCTGGTCCTGGCCGAAGAAGCGCATCACGCGCTCGGTGCCAACGGAGCCGAGCTGACCGCCCTGATAGAGGCGCAGCGTGATGAACACTATGCCCGAGCGCTGCAGACCGCTGAGCGAATGCGTGGCAGGTTAATGGGCGAGTTGCAAGCACTGAGCCAGAGGCGTCGGACGCGCGCGGGGACCAAGCGCGCGGTAACGCAGCAGACAAAGATTGCCTGAAATATTCCTCGTGTATCGTTAGCTCTTAAATGGCCAAATCCTCCCCCGAAATGTACCGGAGCTGATGCAGACTCTTGCCGCAATTGATATTGGATCGAACTCCTGCAGATTAAAAATTGCCCGCGTGGTGCAACACAGCCTGCGCGTTGTGCACGAAGACCGCGAAGTAACGAGGTTAGGCACGAGCGTATTCGAGACGGGGCTGGTGTCGCCAGACGCGATGGCGGCGACGTTGCGCGCTCTCAAGCGTTTCTACCGCGCGGTGCAGCAGCACGGGGCAGACCAGGTTCGCGCCGTAGCGACCGCGGCGATGCGCGACGCCCGCAACGGGCGCGCGTTTCTGGCGTGGGTGCGGGATGAGACGGGATGGGAGGTCGAGATCATCTCGGGACTTGAGGAGGCGCGGCTTATTCACCGTGGCGTGGTGAACAACGAGCCGGGCACCTCGGGACGTTGTCTGTTGATCGACGTGGGCGGCGGGAGCTGCGAGGTTTCCCTCTCCGAGCGCAAGCGCCTCAAGGAGACGATCAGCCTGCCGCTGGGAGCGGTGCGGCTGACTGAGGAATTTCTAAAGAGCGATCCGCCGGCGAAAGAAGAGATCGCGCGGATGAAGCAGTTTGTGTCGCGTGAACTGAGGAAGGCTTCGCGGCGTGTGACGCCGGGCGAGGTGCAGACCGTGATCGCTACGTCGGGCACGGCCGCCGCGCTGTTCGAAGCGACGAGGATCATACGCAAGGCGCGGGCCAAGGACTACGTGGCATCGGCGCGGGACGTCAGAAGGCTGGCCGACAAGCTTACCAAGCTAAAGAATGAAGACCGCAGTGCCATTCCGGGCATCGGTCCGCGGCGGTCGGAGATTGTCGTGGCGGGAGCACAGGTCTATTCCGAACTTCTGGAGCACTTCGCCCTGCCGGGCTTCCGCTATTCCGATATGGGGCTGCGCGATGGAGTGCTGGCGCAGATGCTGGCCGAGCAGGATCCGCGCACCTCCGCGCACCAGCAGTACGAACGCGATCGATGGGAGGCGGTGCTGGAGACGTGCCGGAGATACGGAGTCGACCCTCGGCAGGCGGAGCCGGTGCGACAGCACGCAGCGCAACTGTTCAACGATATGCGCGCCGTTCACGAGCTTCCCGCGGAATACCAGACGTGGCTGGAGGCTGCCGCCATGCTGCGCGATATCGGCAAGTTCATGAATTACCAGGGGCATCACCGGCATGCGCAATACATCATCGCAAACTCTGAAATTTTCGGGTTCAATGCGACGCAACGGGTGATCACCTCGGCGGTCGCACGGTATATCGGCAAGAGCCGTCCGGAACCTGAAGGGCGCACGATGCGACAGGTTCCTCCCGAGGAGCATGAACACGTGAAGCGGGCGGTGGTAATGCTGCGACTGGCTGTGGCTCTGAACCAGGATCGCGCCAGCGATGTGCTGCGGGTGAGAGTGCGGGTGTATCCCCGGCAGGTGATGCTCGAGATCAGCCCGGGCCGGACTGGAGCTGAACTCGAACTGTGGTCGTTGAGGAAAGAGGCGGCTTACTTCCGCGAGGTCTTTCGACGGGAGCTTTTTGTGACTTTGCTGTAGACGCCGCGCAGGATGCGCGGATCTACGAGCCAGTGCAGGGTGCCGGGACGGCGTGCCACATCGACGCGGGCAATGGCGCCTTTGCGCAGACGGATATTCATCCGGCTGGAACTGAGAACTGCTCCGAGAAATTGCGCCAGGTTGGGGTTGTGCCCGACGATGAGCACATTTTCGTGGGTGTTGAGATCATTCACCAGCTTCTCGAAAGCCGGAACCGTCGCACCTGGTGACAGGGCCTCGGAAACCATGATTTTAGCGTCGTATCCGGTTTCTGTGGCGACAAGCGAGGCGGTCTGCAGGGCGCGTTTGAGCGGGCTCGAAATTACGAGGTCGAACTGTACCCGAAGCGAATTCAGGTAGCTGCCCACCAGCAGGCACTGCTGCTTGCCTTCTTTGTCGAGGGGGCGTTTTACGTCGATCAGGGGATTTGCGCGCCGGGTTCCAGCGCTTGCGTGGCGGAGGATATAGAGATTCACAGGCTTCTTTCCGTGCAGGGGTTTGACCCCAGCAATTCACGCAATTGTAACAATTGAAAGGGATCAGAATTGTTAACGGCGAAACCGGCTTTGATGAATTTTTAGATCACCGGTTCGGGTTTCGGGAGGGGATCCGGAGGCAACTGTGGCTCTCGATCGGGTTCGGGCGCGGGAATTGGGTTGGGTGGTGAGTCAATGCCGGGCTCAGGGCCTGGGAAGGGGGGTACAGTGGGGTCGAATCCAGGAACGGAACTGGCCTGGAGAGGAAATGCGGGGGCGGTGGGGGTTGTCATGTAGGGTCCTGAATACTCTCTACCGGATGGAAGGGATATCGGCTCGGGCGGTTGCCTGCGCCTCCCACATCTCACTAACGAGCAGGCCTCCCAGCCAGTGGCGCCGATTGACGAGTGTAAGATCGCAGGCGCGGAGCGCAGCGGTGTAGTCGGGCAGATGGTTTGCTTTGAGTCCGGTGAGAAGGCGGAAGGCCGCATAGAGGCTTCGGACGACGAGCTTTGCAGGGATGGAGAGCGGTCCGCGAGGAATCGCAAATTCGGAGACGATCCACCGTGCTCCCGGGCGGAGATGGTGGCGAATACGGGCCGTAAGGGCCTGGACTTCGGCGGTAGTGAGGCAATCAAGAAAAAAGTGGGTAACGACGAGATCGTAAGTTGCGCATGGGCTTCCGGTCGGCGTGAAGTCGCGGGCATCGGCACAGTGCTGAGTGATCCGGTCCTGCGCGCGAATCTTTGCCAAGCGGCCAGTCAACAGGCGCAGCATCGCCGGACTCAGATCGACGACGACGGCGCGGATTTGCGGATTCTGGCTTAGAAGCCGGGCGAGAAAGCGGCCGTCTCCGTCGCCCAGCACCAGTGCGTTTTGCGCATCGGCGAGTTCGTCCAGGCGGTGAAAGCGGCAGCGCTCGAGCATGGGGCCGAACGAGAGATATTCGAGCCAGCGGTACGGCCGGGCTATAGCGTTGAAGTTGGGTGCGTCGAAGTCGGGAGCCATCAGCTCAAAACCGCAAGGAAGGAGCCATCAGCGTGGGACCGCGAGTAAGAGGAGCGGCGTGAGCAGGGCTGCGTCTGCGGCGATGCGGAGATCGAAGCTGTCGAGTGGCGATCGATCGAGGGCGAGGAACAGCAGAGCCGATACAGTGCAGGCGAGGTAAAGGCTGGTCATGGCCAAAGGTGTGGCAAAAACAATCGATGCCGTCGCGGCGATCACGCCCAGCAGCGCGATTCCGCAGGCCACGAGGGTGAGGTGGCGTTGTGTCCAGCAGGTGGAAGGATGCGGCAGTGTGTAGCTCGATGCCGGGGCATGGCTCGATGGGGGCGGCTCCCAGTTTTCCCACTTTTCAATGGCGACGCAGTTGAGCCAACAGAGCAGTGCGAAGAGGGCGACAAGAGGGACAAGCAGAATTCTGTGACTGGGTAGCCGGGACCAAGCGGGCACCGCGACTGCCGAAGCGAAGACGACGGCGACAGCGATCTCCTTGGGGAACCAATGCTCGATTCCCGATGGGGAGTGCGGCGCCCAGACGTGGATGAGGCAGAAGTAAACGAGTGCGGCTCCAAAAAGTAGGACGTCTTCGCGCCGCGCGGCCGGGTTCATGCGCGTGAAGACGAGCCACATGAGGGCCAAGCTGGCAAAGGCGGCAACGGCAAGTGCTCCGGTGCGGTGCCTGGCGTAGAAGAAATGACGTTCGCGCAACTGGCCGGATGCGCCGCCGCCAAGGACGTCGAGGATGCGGTCAGCGACATAGATCAGCCATGTTCCCAGGGCGAGCAGCAGGGGGGAGCTCCAGGGGAGGTGGATGTGCATGGCGCGGGCGAAGCTCCACGACCAGAGAGCGGCTACGCTCGGTGCATCGAGCGAGAGCAGGTGCCACCAGCGAAAAAGTGCAGGGAAGCGGAGGGTGCGCCGGGCAGCGGTGGCAAGAGGAATGGGGGCAAGGACCACACCTCTATTTTATGACCGCGGGCGCTATTTTATGGCTTGGGGAGCGAGCTAGTCCGCGGCGGACTTTTCTTTTGGCGTGACCCGCTTCGCCGGGTGCGCCGCGGCTTTCTTTGCCGGACGCTTCGCCGGGCGATGATGGTGCACCTGCGGCGCGGGGATGGCAGGGATCTCCGCGGCAGAGGCCTTACCCTCGGCAATCTTCATCAGGAATTCCTGGGCGCCGAAGGCGGGCAGAGCGCGGCCGGCCTCGGTCTCATATACGCGGTGATAGGTTCCGTCGCCGTTGAGCAGGCGGGCCTTCAGGGTATCGGCCAGATATGCGGCAAGAATCTCGTTGCGATGCGGGCGCCGATCTGCGGAGAGCGGATGGGGAAGACGACTTCGCAGCGCTCGAAGAGGTTGCGGGGCATCCAGTCGGCGCTGCCGCAGTAAATCTCTTCCGTGCCGCCGTTCGCGAAGTAAAAGATACGGCTGTGTTCGAGGAAGCGCCCGATGATGGAGCGAACGCGGATGTTTTCGCTCAGACCTTTTATGCCGGGCCGGAGTGCGCAGATGCCGCGGACGATGAGGTCGATCTGGACTCCTGCCTTGGAAGCCGCATACAGGGACTCGATAACGCTGGGCTCGAGCAGGGAATTCATCTTGGCGATGATGTGGGCGGGGCGGCCCGCCGCGGCGTGTTCGGTTTCGCGCTGGATGAGGCGGATGGTGTTTTCCGCCAGAGTTAGCGGCGCGACGAGCAGGGGGGCGTAATCGTCGGACTCCGAGTGAGCTGTCAGGTAGTTGAAAACAGCGCCCATGCTGGCAGTGATCTCGGGATCGGAGGTGAGAAGGCTGATGTCGGTGTAGAAGCGGGCGGTGCTGGGGTTGTAGTTGCCGGTGCCGAGGTGTCCGTAGCGGCGGACAACGCCGTCGTCGTCGCGGCGGACTACCAAGGCGAGCTTGCAGTGCGTCTTGAGCCCGACGATGCCGTGGAAGACCTGCACGCCGGCGTCTTCGAGATCGCGCGCCCAGCGGATGTTAGAGGCTTCGTCGAAGCGCGCCATCAGCTCGACGACGGCGGTGACTTCCTTGGTCTGGGCGGCTTCGGTGAGGGCCTGAAAGATGGGCGAATCGGCGCTGGTACGGTAGAGCGTTCTTCATCGAGACGACGTTTGGATCTTTTGCCGCGGCCTGGATCAAACCGACGACGCCGTCGTAGGAGTCGTAGGGGTGGTGCAGCAGGATGTCGCGGTGACGCAGCT
>CAWAYO010000053.1:0-97546 GCA_963786085.1 uncultured Acidobacteriaceae bacterium | reverse complement strand
TCGGGGTCTGATGAGGCCGCTACAGCAGAAGAAAAAAGAAAACCCGTGATGTGTCGGTGCAGGAGCTTCTGCTGCTAATCGATTCCACGATGAGTGCCTTGGCGACCTTGCGCTCCTTCAGAAGCCGTACGCGTCGATTGGCAGCAGCCGGTTATTCGTCCAGGTGGATTGGATTTGTCGCCGACTGAAAGTTCAAAGTTCCTGTTGCTTTCCAAAAGGAAGCATGCCATTATTCCTGTTGGAAACCTAAAGGTTGAATGGCGATGAAGGAAAAACCCGACGTCTTGCAAGGAACACTAGCGCTGATGGTCCTCAAGACACTCGATGTCCTGGGGCCGCAGCACGGCTGGGGAATCGCCCGACGGATCGAGCAGATCAGCGGAGACCTGCTGGCTGTGAACCAGGGCACGCTCTATCCCCTTCTTCTCAGGCTGGAGAATGAAGGCTCGATTGCTTCCGAGTGGGGCGCATCGGAAAACAACCGGCGCGCGCGCTTCTATCGCCTTACAGCAGCCGGCCGCAAGCAACTCCAGGCCGAGACCCGCGATTGGGAGCAGACGGCAGCCATCATCGCGCGCTTTTTCAAAGTCAAGGCGGAGGATCTACCGTGAGATTTCTGCGACGCTTCCTGATTCGCCTGTTGAATTTCGCGACACGAAAGAGCGCGGACCAACGCCTGCAGGAAGAGATCGCCGAACATCTCGCGTTCCAGACCGAGGAGAATCTGCGCGCCGGCATGTCGCCCGCTGAGGCACGGCGGCAGGCCGTGCTCAAGCTCGGCGCGGCCGAAGCGGTCCGCGAGCGTCATCACGAAGAGCAAAGCCTCCCCTTCTTCGAGAATCTGCTCTTCGACGTGCGGTACGCGCTTCGCATGCTTCTGAGATCACCTGGATTCTCTTTCATTGCGATCGCCACAATCGCGCTGGGCGTCGGAGCCACCACCGCGATCTATAGCGTGATCGACGCCACGCTTCTGCACCCATTGCCGTATCCAAACCCTGCCGAGCTGGTGCGCGTTGAGGACGACCTTCCCGGCGTAGGTGCGCAGGGCGTCGGCATCTCCGTCCCTGAATGGAGAGACCTCGAGAGTTCCGGGATATTCCAGTCCGCGGCGATTACCGGCAGGGGCGCAAACGTGAACCTCACCGGCAGTGCACAGCCCTTGCGTCTCAGCTTCAAGCAGGTTACGCCGAATTATTTCGCGGTCCTCGGTGCAGATGCGCAGTTGGGCCGCACATTCGACCCGCACGACGCCACTCCCGGCTACAACCTGGAGGTGGTGATCAGCGACGGTCTCTGGAGGAGGGAATTCGGAGCCGACCCGCACATCATCGGCAAAGCTCTGCACCTGGACAACGACGTTTATCACGTCGTGGGCGTCATGCCGCGTGAATTTCGCGATCAGGGCTCAACCAGCGAGGAGCAGAATGTGGAACTGTGGCTGGGGGCCGGCTTTGCCGGTGTGCCGTTTCCGCCCCCGCTGCGCAGTTCACGTCTGCGGAGTCGAGCGGTCATCGCGCGCCTGAAGCCCGGTCTGTCGATTGCGGCCGCGCAGGGACACCTCGATGCGCTGGTTGCATCCTTGACAAAGCAGTTCCCCGCAGAATATCCGGCACAGACCGCATGGACCGTGCGCCTGATTCCGCTCAGCGAAACCGTGGTAGGTAGCGTTCGCCAATCTCTCATTCTGCTGTTCGGCGCGGTAGCATTGGTCCTCCTGATCAGTTGCGTCAACGTCGCCAATCTCCTTCTTGCCCGTGCCAGCGCACGAGGGCGTGAGATCGCGGTTCGCCAGGCGATGGGAGTTACAAGAGCGCGTCTCATCCGCCAGCTTCTGACCGAGAGTCTGCTGCTATTCCTGCTTGGCGGAATCGCCGGTTTTGCTATCCTTTTTCTCGCGAGGAAATTCCTGCTGCAGCTTGTTCCGGAGAGCCTTCCCCACCTCAATGACATATCAATCAGCTGGGACGTGCTGGTGTTTGCCATCGCCGTCTCTGTCGCAGCTGGAACCATCTTCGGGCTTGCTCCCGCGTGGCTCATGAGCCGCTTCGATTTGATCGGTACGCTCAGGCAGGAAGGACGCGGAGCCAGTAGTTCACTTGGTCGCTCGCGCACCCGCCAGATTCTGGTCATCAGCGAATTGGCGCTCTCCCTGGTGCTGATGGTCGCTGCGGGTCTTCTGCTGCGCAGTTTCTGGGACCTCTTCAAAGTGCAGCCGGGCTTCAATCCTGACCGCGTCATGGCCATTCAGACCTGGCTGCCCGGCCCCAACGATCCCACTACGGATCCCTATCAAACCGCCACGCAGGAATCGGTCTTGCTGCGCGAGATTCTTCGCCGCAGCCGAACCCTGCCGGGCGTGGAAGAAGCGGCCATCGGCGACGAGGCCTCTCTTCCTCTGGGCCACAGCGATCCCGGCCGGCTGCCATTGATCCGCGAAGGCATCGAGACGATGGAAAATCAGGCTCCAGTGATCGATAGTCCTATTGTTTCCCCCGAATACTTTCACCTGTTGGGAATGCCGCTCGAGCGCGGACGCCTTTTCAGCGACCATGACCTTGAAGATACGCCGCAGGTTGCGGTCATCAATCAGGCCGCGGCGCGCATGTACTGGCCACGCAAAGATGGGAAGGGCGAGGACCCGATTGGCAAACGCGTCCGTTTGCACCTGGATACCCGCGGGCTGCCGAACTCTGCCCAGCCGGCCTGGACCACGATCGTCGGCGTGATTGCGGATGCCCGCACGGAATCGCTGGCGGACGCGGCAATTCCGCTGATCTACCGCAGCGTTTACCAACGCCCTGCCAAAGACCTGGCCATCTTTCTTCGCGGACAACTCGATCCCAGCACTATCTCCACACAAGTGCGCGAGCAGGTTCAGTCCATCGATCCGACACTTCCCGTCTTCCATGCCGAGACGCTTGACGAGGCGCTCTCCGCTTCGCTTTCCGTCAGGCGATTCTCGATGGAAATGGTGGCGTTTTTTGCGGCCACTGCCTTGCTGCTCGCCGGGCTTGGAATCTACGGGACGATTTCCTATGTTGTGAATGAACAAAGACGTGAGATCGCCATTCGCCTCGCACTGGGAGCGCAAAGAGGCAATATCCTCAAGATGGTCCTGCGCCGGGGACTCGGTCTGGCCGCCGCTGGCGCCGGGCTGGGTGTGGTCGGTGCACTCATCGTCTCGCACCTCATGGCCGGACTGCTCTACGGCGTTTCACCAACCGATCTGCCGACCTTCGCGGGCGTCACCCTTGCACTTACCACTGTCGCGCTCGCTGCCAGCTATATTCCGGCGCTGCGCGCCATGCGCGTCGATCCAATCACTACACTCCACTCCGAATGACTTGCGGGCACCTGCTCGCGAGTATGCTTCGCCGGGAATTGTTGGCCGAATATTTCTCGCGGGTGGCTAAAATAGAAATAGAGACAAGAAGCGCGGCTCGTAGTCGCGCTTTTACTTTGTGGCCTGCCGCGTGTTAAGCCGTTTGGAATGAGATCTTTGCAGATAAATATCCTGTTTTCAAATCTTTACCGGCGTTGAGCCGATAAAGCTCCTCGAATCAAACGGTTTCAAAGCAGCCAAGAAAGTGGGGGGAGGGGGGCGGCCGCTAGTCAGCGGAAGGCGCAGTCACCAGCCCTGATGGTCGTGCGTCATGAACTCCTACCTCTCTCCTCTGGATCCGCCAGAGTACGAAGCGACTGGATAGGGCCAGCGTCCCGTCGGTGAGAAGGCTGGCCACCGCCGCGCCTTGCCATGACCAGCGCGGAATCAGCAGGAAATTCAACAGCAGGTTGAGGGCTGCCGCGCCGAACTGTGTCGCGGTGCGATTCCACTGCGAGGCGGAGGCGGTAATGGTGGTTCCCCAGGCGTAGTGGAAGACGCGCAGCAGCGGCAACAAGCAGAGCCAGCGAAGTGCCGTAACGGAGCCCTGGAAGGATCCTCCGAAGAGTCGCGGCAGAACAGGCGCTGCTAAATAGAGAGCCGCGGCAACAACGAGTCCGTAGGGGATGGTTCGCAGCAGGAGACGCCGCGACTGGGCGCTGGCGTGGCCGACGCTTCTGGCTCCCTCGCGAAAGAGCCGCGGAGTAGCGGCGGTGTAGATACCGTAGAGGGGCGCAGTGGCGACATCGACCACTCGGTAGGCGGCGGAGTAGATGCCGGCGGCGTATGTCTGGCCAAGGCTGACAAGAAATGTCTTGTCGATGTCGTTGTAGGCAGAGATTGAGGAGTTGGAGAACGAGAAGCTCAGTCCTTCGCTCAGGTCGCGGAGACGAAGGCGTGAGAAGCGCGGCCAGCCAAGCTGCGATGTGATAAGGCAGAAGGCCAGGATAGACACCGCGAAAGGGGCAAGCCAGTAGATGCGCGCCCATGTGTAGGCGTTCGGATGACCGACCCAGTGGCGAGCGTAGAGATAGAGGGCTGCGGCGAGAGCTGCGCGGGCGGCGTACACAAATGTGGTGAGCCGGGCGCAGTAGGACATTTCTCCCGCCCCCTGGAAGGCGCGGCTGGCAAGCTGGACGACCTTGCCGAACAAGGCATCGGAGAGGGCGATCCATGGAATGAGCGCGCGGAACTGCGGGCGCAGGGTGAGCGATCCAATGAGCCACGCCGCGGCGAGGAGAAGCACAAAACCGCAGGCGGTGATGAACAGCGCGTTGCCCCAGGTAGGAGCAAATGACTTGCGGTCGCGGCTGATGTTGCGCAGCAGGATCATTTCCATGCCGGCGCTGCTGAATTGAGTGAGCAGGGCGACGAGGGCAACGACTCCGACGAAGGCTCCGTACTCGCGGCTGCCTAAGGTCCGGCCCATCAGGACGAAATAGGCCGCCTGAAATGCCATGGAGACGAACTGGCCGGAGACGATCCAGGCGGAGCCGTGCAACAGGCGGTGTTCTTTCATTGCTCGCGGAGGACCTCGTCGTATTTGTCTTCGAGCAGCGCGGTCTGCGTGCGGAGGTCGAAGTACTTTGCGGCGTGCTGTCTTCCCGCGACACAGAGTTGCGCGCGAAGTGAGGCGTCGGCAAGCAAGCGGAGGATCATTGCGGCCAGAGCCTCGTGGTCGCCGGGCTGGACGAGCATGGCAGTCTGGCCGTCGAGGACGGCCTCATCCACTCCGGGTCCGCGAAAGCCGGTGATGGAAAGTCCCATAGCCTGTGCCTCACAGAGGACGATGGGGAGACCTTCGGTGTCGCCATTCTTCGCGATGACACTGGGAGCTGCGAGCAAGTGGGCGCGACGCATACAGGTTCGGACCACGCTCGAGGGTTGAGATCCAAGGAAGACAGCACTGAGCGATTGCTCCCGGGCCTGGCTCTCGAGCTCGGAGCGGAGCGGGCCGTCGCCAACGGCCACCAGGCGGGCCCCGGGCAGCTTCGCGTTGACGAGCGCCATGGCGCGTATCAGGTGAGCGCAGCCTTTCTTTTCGACCATGCGGCCGACGAAGAGGATGATGGGCTGGGGACCAGGCGATCTGGCCAATTCCGAGGTGTGCAGGTCGATGCCGATGCGATGCACCCAGAGCTTGTCGGCGGGAAATCCGCGCTCAAGGGCGGTCTGGCGGATGTGCTCGGAGACGCAGACGAAGAGGCTCGTGCGCTGCCAGAGCTCTTCGCGTCGAGCGAGGTAGGTTCTACCCATAGCCTTGAGGTTGGGGAAGCCGTCAGTACGGGTGACGTCGTAGCCGTGGAGCGTGACGACCAACGGTGCCTGCAGCTTCTTCTGGATGGGCAGCGCAGCGCAACCATCGAGCGCGAAGTGGGCGTGGATGAGCGCGGGACGCAGGCTTTTTAAGTCTCGATGCAGACGGGGAGCGAAGCCGGTGGTGAGGTAGATGCGACGCCGCACCCTGTCTGGAAGGCTGCCATTCTCGGCAAGCAGGGTGACACGCGATCTGTCGAGGTCAATGCCGTCAGGTACGAGCTTCAATCCGGCAAACCATGGGTCGTATCGGCGCATGCCGTGAGCCTGCGCTGCGATGAAGGTCTCGGATGCGGGAAGGAGTTCGTTCCGGTAGATGAGGACGCGTTTCATTGTGCTCCCAGTGCAGGCGTTGCGGCGGAAATGGTCGGTGCGCGGCGATGGGCACGCGTCAGGCGCAGGGCAAAGCGATCTTCTACGGCGAGGAGCTCGATGTTGGCGAGTGTGGCTATGTAGAGGACCCAGAAGAGGCCGTTGTAGAGGAGCAGTGTGTTCTCGTCGAGGTCATAGAGGGCGATCAGGACGAGCACGAAGATCATCCAGGTGCCGCGGCGGATGTCTCCCGAGCGAAGTAATGGCCAGAGCTTGCGCCAGGCTCGCAGGTAGCTCAGAGCGAAGAGGGCGAGGCCGACGATGCCGAGCTCCAGCCAGATCTCGAGAAAGCCGTTGTGTGCATGGAAGACAATGAAGCGCACGGCGGCGACGACTTCAAATGACTGGCCTTCGATGCCTCTCCAGAAAGCGGCGTAACCCCAGCCGAGGAGCGGGCGTTGGAGGATGAATCGACAGACCTGTTTCCAGATCTGAGTGCGACCGCTGAGTGTTGCGTCGCGGCCCATCATCGAGAGCAGGAACGGCAAGTGGCACCAGGCGAAGATAGTACCCAACACGGTTACGAATACGGTAATCGCGAAGATGACAACGCGGCCGCGGCTGTCGGTTCGCTTCGCGATTGCGAGCCACGCATAGAGCGCGAGGATCACAACTTCGATGGCCCAGGCTCCACGCGATCCGCTCATGAACACGAGGAAGAGAAAGAGGAGCAGGCTGGAGAGTCTCGAGAAGGATAAGCGCCAGTCAGCCAGTACGACGGCAGGGGCGAGGACCATCACACGGCCGCAGGCGTTCTTCTGGGTGAAGACGCCTTGCCAGTCGAGGTGATGGCCGGCGGAGGCATCAAGTCCGAGCTTTGGGAAGCAGAGCGCGAGAACCACCGTGCCGAGGGCAAGGGCGACCATGGATATCCGGAGGATGGAAAGCTGGCGGCGGACGGAAAAGCGAGTAGCGAGATAGAGTCCGAAGAGTGCGGCCAGCACGAAGGGCAGCGAGCGGCGCAGGGTGACTAGCGGGAATTGCGACCAGAGTGTCGAGGCGACGGTGAGGAGGGCCAGGATGCCGGCCCACTGCATGGCGGCCATCCAACGAAAGACGCGATGGGCGCGGCGGATAAGGAGTAGAGTGATGCCGCCGTCGACGAGTAACTGCGAGAAGATTCCCCCATAGAAGGTGAGGTTGGAGGCGGCAGAGTGGGTGGATTCAAGTGCCTGGTTGGGCGCGATGAAGGGGATGGAGCCCTGCATGGCGAAGAAGGCGAGGATCGCGGCACATCCCAGCTCTTCGAGTGTTACGTCGCGAATGGCCATGGTCGATCTATCGTCCCGCGTAGATGAGGGCGGAACTGGTTGCGGCGACGATGGAGTTGGTGCCCATCAGCAGGTTCTTGCCGAAACTGAAGGGGATGTAGATGACGTCGTCGGCCTGGAGGAGCTCGTCGGGCGCGGTTCCCGCCTCGATTTCTTTGAGGGGCAACTCGCGCTCCTGAAATTTGCCGTTGGTGTTGTGGATGATGCGGGCGTGGGCCTCGGATGCGGTGCGGTTGACGCCGGCGGCCATGGCGACGGCCTCAAGGACTGTCATGCGGGAGTTGTTCTGCATGACGTAGCCGCCGGGGCGGCCGACGTCTCCGAGCACGTATACGATCCCGGCTTTAGGAACGAGGATCTTGTCGCCGGGGAATACTTCGACGTTGGCATTGAAGGCGTCTTCGGCGCGGTTGGAGAGGAAGACTTCGACGAGTCCGTGAGAGTTGCCTCCGCGCTCGATGGTGATGTGGCGGTCGGCCACGTCGGTGAGGCCGCCGGCTATGGCGATGACGTCGACGAGGCTGCGGCCAGTGGAGATGGAAACGGGACCTGGATGGACGACCTGTCCCAGGACGGAGACGGATTGGGTTGCGTACTCCTCGACAAAGACAGAGACCTGGGGATGCTTGAGGAACTGGCCGTCGATGTACTTCTGAGCGATGGCGGCAGATGCTTCCGCGGTGTTGAGCCCGCCGACCTGCAGGCTGCCAATGAAGGGCAGGGTTATCTCGCCGGAGTCGCGCACACGGACCTTGCGGGTGAGGTCGGACTCGTCGAGGACGGTGATCTGCAAAAGATCGCCGGGGCCGATGAGGAGGGACTCGCGGGTGGCGTCCGATGACGTTTCGGCGACCGGCGGTGTGTCGCGCGTCGAGGCGGCGGCGTGCGGGGTGTCAGCTGTTGGCGTGACCGGTGTTGGGGCGAAGGGCGCCTGGGCGCGGGAATGCGGCGCCCAGTAGACGAGCGCGAAAGCCAGGAAGACAACTGTGCAGGGCCTATGCACTCGCAAACCATTTCCTCCGAGGGCGAGAAACCGGGGGGCGCGTGGAGCTTCTGTAGCCGTAGTACTCGTAGTAGTCAGCGGATCGGCCGGAGACTCCGTTGAGGACGACGCCGAGAACGGCGGTGCTGGGAAGGTGTTGCTGGATGAGCTGGTGGCTGCGCTGTACGGCCTGGCGGGAGGTAAAGCCGTAGCGGGCGACGAGGAGGGTCGCATCGCACATGCGGGAAAGAATGCGGGCGTCGGTGACGGGTAGGACGGGAGGGCTGTCGAGCAGGATGAAATCGTACTCGGTGCGCCAGCCGGTGATTAAGTCGGCCATGGGCTTCGAGCCGAGAAGCTCCGACGGGAGCGGCGGGGTTGTGCTGCCGCAAAGAACAGAGAGCGACGGGCACTGCGGATGAGGATGGATCTCGGGGGCGGTGTCGCGGGTGAGGGCTGCTCCAAGGCCGGTGGCGGTGTGCAGTCCCATCTCGCTGTGCAATGAGGGGCAACGGAGGTCGGCATCGACGAGCAAGACGCGGGCGTTTAGCTGGGCGAGGACGACGGCGAGGTTTGCGGCGAGCTTGCTCTTCCCTTCTCCGGCGATGGAGCTGGTGACGAGGACGACCTGCGGCGGCTGGCCATCATGGAGCATGAGCAGCGAGGTGCGCAAGGAACGCAGGGCTTCAAGGAACGGAGCGGTCTCGTATGCGGGGTTGCGCTTATATTGCGGTGCTGACGCGCTTGCGTTGGCGGACCCGGGTGGATGCGGTTGCCACGCCTTTTCTTTGAGGCGGGGGATGACGCCGAGGAGGCGGACACCGAGCATGCTTTCGAACTCCTGGAGGGAGCGGACACTGTTGTCCTGCAGCTCGCGGAGCAATGCGGAGGAGCAGCCGAAGAAGAGTCCCGCAGCGACGGCGGCCGCGTAGTAGAGGGGCACGTTTGGGCTGTGCGGACGATTCGTGGGCGGAACACGTGCGGGGTTGACGACGGTCAGGTTGGTGGACCGGAGTCCTTCGAGAATGCCGGCCTGCTTCAGTCTGGAGAGCAGTCCCTGATATATGTTGCGGCTACCGTCGGCTTCCTGGCGTGCAATCTCGTAGGCGATGGCTTTGTCGTTGGTCTCGTTGGCGAGCGCTTTTTGCTGTTCGAAAGACTGGCGAGCGGCGTCCTCGGCATGGAGGGCGATCTCATAGTCGGTGCGGGTGCGCTCGCCTACGCGATGCACCTCTTCCTGAATGGATTTGTCGAGACCGTCGAGCTGGGCGTGCAGTTCGGTGAGGCGAGGGTAGGCGGCTCCGTACCTGGTGTCGTCGGCGGCGATCTCGGCCCGGACTGCGGCTTCCTGTCCACGCAGTGTCTGGATCAACGCCAGCGAATTTGTCATTGCCGGGGTGGCTCCAACGGCGGAGTTGCCGGCGAGGCCTGAGATCAACTCGGGGTCGCCGCTCTGGGAGACGTGGTAGATGGCTTCCCTGAGGATGCGGTTGGATTCTGCGGCGGTAAGGGCGTTGTTGAGGGTCTCAAGGCGGGCGAGTACGACGTTGTGGGAATCGCCGTCGCCGAAGATGCCGGTGTCGCGCTGCAGGCGGATTGCTTTTTCCTGGAGAGCTTCGGTCTGCTTGCGGAGGCCGACGAGCTGGTTGCCAAGCCAGGCTGACGACTGGACGGCAGCATTGAAGCGGGCCTGGAAGGTGTAGTCGGTGAGCGACTGGATGAGGCGATTGACGACCACAGGCGCGCGATGCGGGTCGGGATCCGAATAGCTAACCTCGATGAGGCGCGTGCCGGGCATGGGTGTGACCGTGAGATGCGCGGCAAAGATTTTGAGGACGACGTAGCGGCGGTTGGGGGCGTCATCGAGCGGGATGGTCAGGGGCTCGACAGGCTTCTTCCAGAAGGTGAGCCAGGCGGGGATGTGGAGGCCGGATTGATGCGGCGGGTAGTAGTCCTCGGTGGTTTCGAGCTTGAGGTCCTTTATGACTTCTAGGGCGAGAGTGCTTGACTGCAGGATCTTGGCCTCTGTCTCGAGGGTCATGCTGTAGTCGAGCGAGTCGGCCTCGGCGTTGGAGGCGCCGGCTGCGGTGCTTTCGAGGCCGGGGATTCCCGGGGATTGCTTCTGGACTTCGATTTCTCCGGTTGCCTGATAGCGGGGCTTAGCGAGGAGACAATAGGCGGTAACGAGCGCCAGGAAGGCAATGAGGGAGACGATTAGATATTTGCGGCGGCGGCGAAAGACGGCCAGAATATCGGCGAGCGTCCACTCCTTGCGCTCGGCGGCAGTGAGGTCGCCGAGGTCCAAAATGCGCAGATCGGGCACGCGGAGCGGGGACGCCGTCTTTAATGGCAGATTGCTTGTCATGCGTTGCGCGTGAGGATGACTGAGCCGTCGAAGTCGAAAGTGAAATCCATCTCGCTGAGACCGGCGCGGGTCATAGTGTCGCGCAGTCGGCGGCGATCGTGAGTTTGAAAGAGAAAGAAGCCTCCGGCTCCGGCGCCTACGAGCTTGCCTCCGGTGGCACCGCCGTCCTTTCTGGCCAGTTCGTAAAGCTCGTCTATGTGGGGGTTGCTCATGCCGGTTGAGCGGGCGCGCTTGCGCAGCCAATGTTCATGCATGAGACTGCCGAAGGCAGCGGTGTCTCCCGATTCGAGAGTGCTGCGGATTTCGCGGCCGAGCTGCCTGGTGAAGTGCAGGGAGTCGAGCATGGCCGGATCGCTCGACTGCGAACGCTCTTTCTGATCGCGGAGCAGGGTGGATGCGCTGCGGGTGTGGCCGACGAAGAAGAGCATGAGCGAGTCGCGCAGTTCGCGAATTACGTGGTCGGAAACCTTCAGGGGCTCGACGGTAACGCGGTCGTCTTCGTGGTAGTGCTGGCAGAGGAGGCCTCCGTAGGCGGCGATGTATTGGTCCTGCTTGCCGACGGGCTCGTCGAGGCGATTCATCTCGACGTCGATGGCCTCGGTGGCAAGGAGCTCGGGAGTGACAGGCTCGCGCTTGTAGGCGTGAAGAGCGTGCATGACGCCGACCAAAAACGTTCCCGAGGACCCGAGGCCAGTGCCGGCCGGCACGTCGGCGATGCTGACGATTTCAAGAGGCGCGGGGACGTCGTGCATCGCGATAGCTTCGCGCAGCAAGGGGTGGCGTATCTGCTCGCGGGTTTGGGCGTGCTCGGGGTCCGAGTACTTGAGGAAATAGCCGGGCAGGAAGCTCCTGTTGACGGTGATGTAGATGTATTTGGAGATGGCCGCGGAAAGGACGAATCCGCCGTGCTGGCGATAGTAGGACGGAAGGTCAGTGCCTCCGCCGCCGAGCGAGATACGAAGCGGAGTGCGGGTCATAATCATGGGTGTGCTCCGCAGGCCTGGGGATGGCCGGAAGGGATTTCCGCCGGCGTGAAGGCACGGCAGGCGGTGAGGAATGCATCGGTCTCTGCGAGTCCTGTAATCGAGCCGATTTCGTAGAAGCGCTCGGCAACTTCGTATCCGGCCATGGCTCCGTGATCGACGAGATGGCGCTGGACTTCGGAAAGGTCGAAAGCGGTTTGCGCGGGCCACCGATGGAATATGTCGGCGGAGTAGAGTCCCAATCCGTAGTCGATATGCTGCATGCCGGGTTGGGGATTGCGCTTGTCGTACCGAATGATTCTGCCGTCGTCAGCGAACTGGACGTTGCTGGTGCCCCACCGGTTCCGATTGGCAAAGACGGTCATGAGCGCCGGCTGACGCGAGGTCTGAAATGCAGTGAGGACGGGAGCCAATGGCGCGGTGAGATAGCTGTCACCGTACATGACCCAGAAGCGTCGTCCCAGCAGAGGGAGGGCGCGACGGATAGCGCCTCCTGTGCCGAGGAGGCTAGGGCCGTCGAATGAATAACGGACACGGCAGTCGAAACGGCTGCCGTCGCCAACGAAGGCCTCGACCTGCTCTCCGAGATGGCCGCAGCAGATGATGATGTCGCGAACACCCTGGCCCGCGAGGAGGCGCAGCTGATGGGCGATGAAGGGCTCGCCGGCCACGGGCAGTAGACACTTGGGCATGTGCGCCGTCAGCGGACCCAGGCGGGTGGCGAGTCCTCCGGCCAGGAGGGCCAGAGGGGGAAAGCCATCACTATGCAAAGGTGCGCTCATCAGCAATGAGTTCCTTGAGGGAGAGATAGATTGCCTGGCGGCTGTTCAGCTTTGGCTGCCAGCCGAGGGCGCGGATCTTGCGGGTGTCGAGGCGGACGATGGGAACGTCACCCTGCCAGCCGCGATCGCCGCCTGTGTATTCGAAACTGGGCTCAGGGTTGAGACCGAGACACTGCACGGCAATCTCGGCGATCTCGGTAACGGTGATGGAGTCTCCGGTACCGACATTGAAGACTGCGAAGCCCCTTTCTACCTGAGCAAAGACGGCTAGAACGGCGTCGACGACATCGGAGACATGCAGGTAGGTCTTGCTCTGTTTACCGTTGCCCAAGATACGGAGCCTCGACTGGTCGTTGCGCAACCGTCGGATAAAGTCGAAGCCGACTCCGTGGGTCTGGCGAGCACCGACGACATTGCCGAATCGAAAGGCGCATGCGGTCAGGCCGAACATGGCGCAGTAGCTGGCGATCAGTGCTTCTCCCGCCAGCTTGCTTGCACCGTAGGTTGATACAGGGGTGAGTGGGCCGTGATCTTCCGCGAGCTCGGTGAGTCCGCAGTCTCCGTAGACTCCGCTGCCGGATGCGTAAAGGAGCCGCGAGACTCCGGAGCGCCGCATGGCTTCGACGATGTTGTTGGTAAGTGCACTTCCCTGATAGAAGTCGATTTCGGGTTCGGTCGCGGCCCGAGCGATATCAGGATTGGAGGCTAAGTGGACCACGACATCGTGACCGCGCATTGCCTCGGTCAGGGCGAACAGATGCGTCACGTCGCCGCGAACGACCTGGAGACGGTTATCGCCGCGGTGCTCTTCGAAGTGCCAGTCGCGGCCTGAGGAGAAGTTATCGAAGATGGTGACTCGGGAGACGTCGCTTGAGGCTAAGAATCTGTCGGCGAAGTGACTTCCGATGAATCCGGCGCCGCCGGCTACGAAATAGCTGCGGGCATGCGTCATTTGCTGACCCGACTTCACGGATGCTCCCCCTTCGAACAGGTGGGGCAGGGCGTACGAGCGGCCGAGTTTGCCGATCGAGTTCCCCTCCCCGGGACCTAGTGTGCCTGAGGCTCGAAGCTACGAACCTACTTAAGAAATCTTGTGTATTGATTTGGCGCAACGGTAGCATCCGTTCCAAAACAGGACAAGTTACCTAAGTTACGAAGACCGACAACTTTCACATTGACGATAGCCCGATGAAGATTGCTATAAGAGCACAACATCCGAGTGCAACGTAGCTTCGTAGCTATTGCCGCCCTACAGATGCTGCATGCCTGAAGGGGCCTTCAGTCATGCAGTGTTCGTAGCGACACAACAAGGTCGTGTAACCGACCCATGAGATTGTGAAGGACGCCTTGGGACCTGAGACGCTGGTAACTGTTGGTCTGCCTGTTTACAACGGTATGCCGTATCTGCCGGAGGCAATGGAGAGCCTTCTTGCACAGACGGCATCATCCTTCGAAATTCTTGCCATTGTCGACGGCGCCACGGACGGGAGTCTGGCGTACTTACAGTCAATCCGCGATCGACGCCTGCGAATTATCGAACAACAGAACGTTGGCATAACTCAGACACTCAATCGCATGCTGCGTGAGTGCCGTACGCCGTGGCTTGTCCGTCAGGATGCCGACGACGTGTCTCATCCGCAGCGCATCGAGCGACTGATCTCAGCGATCGGCGAGCAGCCGGATGCGGGCATGTTTTATTCGCTGGCGAATTATCATCCCCGAGAAAGAACGATCGGGTGCTTTCGCAGTTCGCGCGGATCGCCGCTGGCGTTGCGAAGCATTGTGCGGTCCGGCTATCTGCTGTCGATATGCCACCCCACGGTCGCACTGCATGTGCACAAGACGCTTGCCCTGGGGGGCTATCGGCTAGGGCTGCACAACGAGGACGCCGATTTGTGGTGGCGGATGGCCCTGAAACATAACATTCACTGCATTCCGGAAGAACTGGTGGGGTTTCGCCAAAGCCCGATGAGCATCAGCGCGCGCAACCTGGCGGACCAGTTCATAGCCGGGCTCTATGTTCAGTATCTTTTGCTCTCCCATCTCTGGAAGCTCGGTCCCCAGAGCTTCCAGAGCATTCGTGTTGACCTGCAGGCTCTTTGCCCAGCTGCGGAGTTTCGGGCGAAGGAGCGGTTGAGATCTTTCAATATGCATATGGCCGAACGGAAGAGGCTTGCGGCCGTTGCGGACTTCGCATCATCGCTGACGGCGTCGCCGCACTACGTTTTCAGGCGTATGCGCGATGAGCTTTTATCAAGTCAGGTAATGAATGGCATTTCCCCTATGTTGTTTTGTGAAAGAAGAGAGGCGTTCTGGTTATGAAGACAGCCTTACCCCTGGATTGGCCGCAGGTGCGATCGCTGCGGCGTCCGATGCAACTATCGCCGCTCAACTCCGCTCCGCTCCCCAAGCCTCCGCGCTTTGTCATGGATCAGGTTTCTGTCGACCGGGTGCCCATGGACCACGCGGTGGCCTGGGTCATTCACAGACTGAAACATCGCGAATCACTATCGCCCCTTTTGATTGTCGGCCCAAATGCGCAGCTGGTAACACTGGCGGCACGCGATCGACGATTTGCCGAGGCTTTGCAGGCGGCGGATCTTTCGGTTCCTGACGGGATTTCGGTTGTGCTGGCGTCGCGTCTGCTGGGGCAGCCTATTCCGGAGCGCGTCACCGGCGGCGATCTGATGGAGCGTCTTTGTGCTGAGGCGGCGCGGTACGGCTTCTCCGTCTTCTTCCTGGGAGGACTCCCGGGGGCGGCAGCCGCGGCGGCAGCAAATCTTCGCCGGCGCTATCCCGCGCTCAGGATCGCGGGCACCTATTGCCCGCCGCGCGGGTTTGAGCGCGACAGCATGGAGTCGGCCCATATCCGGCAGCTGATCGCGGATGCTGCGCCTGATCTTCTCTGTGTTGCTTTTGGCGCGCCCAAGCAGGAGATCTGGATGCACGAGAATTGCCCAAGCCTGCCGATCGGCGCGGCGATCGCCGTCGGGGCTGGCCTCGACACTCAGGCCGACCTGCGTAAACGGGCGCCGCGCTGGACTCACGCGCTGGGGATGGAATGGCTGTATAGGCTAATTCGCGAACCGAGACGGCTGTGGCGGCGTTATCTTTTCGGGAACACGCAGTTTCTGCTGCTCGTTCTGCGACAGTGGCTTGCCGGGCCGCGTCGCCTTTCCGAGCCGGCTATGAATAGCCACACACTCGGGGATTCAGTGGATTCAATTCGAGCATAGCCAATTTCGACGTTCCCAGGAGAAGACATGCCGGATATCGAGAGCCTGAAAGTCAAACTGTTTTACGATGGCGCCGACTTAGACACCATCCTTATCTACCGCACGAATCCATGGATCAAGGGCTTCACCACCAACCCTACGCTCATGCGCAAGGCCGGCGTGGTAGATTACGAAGCCTTCGGGCGCAAGCTGCTATCCGTTGTATCGGACAGGCCGATTTCGCTCGAGGTTTTCGCTGATGATATCGAAGGCATGGAGGCTCAGGCCCTAGCGATTGCCAGGTGGGGCAAAAATGTAAATGTAAAGATTCCGGTCACAAATCAGGCCGGTGAATTTATGGGCCCGCTGATTCGACGGCTATCGGGATCGGGAGTCATGGTAAATGTAACTGCCATACTTACACTCGATCAAGTTGAGCAGGTAGCCGAGGCGCTTGCCCCGGCGACGCCAGCAATCGTTTCCGTGTTTGCAGGACGCATAGCCGACACCGGAGTTGATCCCGTGCCGATGATGAAGCGGGCAGCGGAGCTTCTACGGTCCCGGCCAAAGGCGGAGCTGCTATGGGCCAGCCCTCGTGAGTTGCTCAATGTGTTTCAGGCCAATGACGCCGGCTGCCATATCATCACCGTCCCTCCTGAGATTCTGCAGAAGCTTAGTCTCGTAGGGAAAGATCTGACGGCTTATTCACTCGAAACGGTAAGCATGTTTTACAGAGATGCGGTGGCGGCCGCCTACCGGATTGAAACGAATGCCCTGGCAATCGCTTAGACGATGAACCACGGCTCTGGTCCGCACTCAGAATCAGTTGAGCGGCGGTGCGAAGATCGGGCGCGACAGCGTCGGGACGGGTTCCTTCGCCAGCATGTGGCCGTGCTGACTGAATCAGGATGGTGCGGGTCCCGGCCGCTCCGCCGCACTCGATATCCGTTTGCCGGTCGCCAACCATCCAGGACCGCCGTAGATCGACATCAAATTGTGAACTGGCGGTTAGCAGGAAATGCGGCGATGGCTTCCGACACTCACAGTGGCGTGAATAACCACTGACGACGCCATTTGGATGGTGGAAGCAGTAATAAAATTCTGCGAAGCCCACTGCCGCCTCGGCCAATCCCGACAGGAATTTCTGGTGGATGGCGGAGAGTTGCTCAAGCGTAGACTTTCCTTTCGCTAAGTTGGGCTGATTCGAAACCAGGAACAGGCAGAAGCCAGCCGAGCGCAATGCGCGCATCGCGTTGAGGGCGCCTGGAATTAATGCAAAATCAGCCACGGTGAGAGGGGATTCAAATTCGCCCGTTGCTGGATTGTAGACGTTGCGATTGATCACGCCATCGCGATCGAGAAAGACCGCTCGCTGCCGACGATTCCCAATTGCTCCCATTTCATCTCGTTCTTTCTCAGACGGGGATGCGATACGATCAGGTGCCAGATCACGGCCTGAAAGGATTCGACGAGCGCGGTGACGTTGTCTCCGGAGATCGTCGGGATCACCACGCAGGCGTCCGCAACCTGGGCCGTGTAGCCGCCGTCACGGCCGACAATGCCTACGATTCTCGAGCCGACGCGGCGCCCAAGCTTGAGGCTTTCGACAATGTTGGGGCTGACGTTGTTTTCAAGGGAGCCTCCGCCGACGGAGAAAACGAACAGCGTGTCCCTGGACTTGAGACGGCTGCCGAGCAGCCAGTTCGCGTAACAGGAGCTCCAGCCATCATCGTTGATGCGTGCAGTCAGCTCGGAGACATTGTCGCTGGGAGCGTAGCATTCAATCCCCGCAATCTTCCGGAAGTCATTGACGGCGTGTCCGGCATTCCCTGCGCCGCCGCCCACGCCGAGGAAGAATAACCTTCCCTCGGCCGAGCGAGTCTCGCAGAGCACATCGATGATACGTTCAATTTCACTCACGTCTACCAGGCCGGCGACCTGCTGTGTTCCGCTGAGAAAGTTCTGCGTGTATCCGGTCGTCTGCATTTTCGCTCCGTTAGAGATTGTCAGGTTGGATAACGGCCCCGGTGGGTGCCGGCGCCAGGGAGCTTGCGGATCGCCTCCCGCGAAGTACTCGCCGGAGGCAGGTGCGGAGGTTCTGGGGGAAGACTGTAAAGGCGGCGAGCCAAACGATGGAGCGCAGCGTGGGGACGCCGCAAGCGATGAACTCCCACGCCAGACGAGCGTAGACGGTTAAACCGGCGCGGCTCTTGATTGCGCGGGAGATGCACTCAGTGGCGATGAAGAATGAATACGAGCGCGGAGTGAAGTATGCACGCATGCCACGCGCCCATTGCAGTGAGAACTCCCAATCGAGCGCCCTGCTCACGCTGGGGCGGCCGTCTTCGATGCGGAAAATGGTCAGAGGCTCAGAAATCACTTGAAAGCGGACGCCGGGATGGATGGATGCGCGGAGCAGCCAGTCCCAGTCCTGATGGCGTTTGAGGCCGCGGCGGAAGGGCACGGCGACCATAAGGCTGCGCTGCACAAAAAGCGTGGATGTCTGCATGGCGCAGGGGCCGTCGTCCAGGCGGCGGCAGAAGAGGTGCTCACTAACCTGCTGGTCCGATTGACATGTGTGGACGGCCGGGGAGAAATCCATTCGCGGCGTACGAACAATCAGGCGCGAGGAGATGACGGGGAAGGCGGCCTCGTTTGCGTAAGCTGCCGCCAGTTGCAGGGAGATTTTCTGCGGTAGCCATTCGTCGTCGTCGTCCAGGAATCCGACCCACTCGCCGCGGGCGGCGCGGACGCCAATGTTTCGGGCTTCGGCGCCACCGACATTGGCGGCAAGCAGGTAGATGCGGAGACGAGGGTCGTGAATCTGTGCCAATGCACGCTCGGTCGGCGGATCAGGGCCGTCAATGACGACGATGACTTCGATGCGAGGGTGGGTCTGGCGCAATGCGGATTGCACGGCTTTCACGACTAATTCAGGTCGGTTGCGCGTTGGAATTACGGCACTCACCAGCTCAGATCCAGGCAAAGGCACAGCGCTTCTCTCCGCGTCAAAAATGACAACAAGTGAATCGGTAAGCAGCTTGGTTGTGAAAACTGCGTACAGCATAGGGCGGCACGGGTTAAGAGTAGAGTGCAGAGTGCACAGGCTCCGCACTTAAGTAATGTCTTTTGTTCGGCCGCGTTCCATAAAGGGAACGCACGGATCAAGAGGTATCAGAGTGACACTATTATCCCGATCTGGCGGAACGCGCTATTCTGCCCTCAGCATGCAGCGCAGCCCGGCAGGCATTCTCCGGTGGCTCTTTGATCCGCGTTTCGGACCGGGAGGGCGGCATATTCCCCGCTGGATCTTTTTGCGGGCGCTGGCAGCGATTTATTTTTCGGCGTTCTACTCGCTGCTTTTTCAGATTCGCGGGCTGATCGGCCCGGATGGAGCGGAGCCGGCGGGGCAGTATCTCGGTCTGGTACGACGATCGATGCCTGCGGCACGTTACTGGTTCGCTCCCACGCTACTGTGGCTCTCCTCGAGCAATGCGATGCTGATGGCGCTCTGCTGGATCGGGCTGGCAGCGTCCGTTGTAGCACTGTTCAACCTGTGGCCGCGTCTGAGCTTCTTTATTTGCTTTGTGTGCTACCTGTCGTTTGTTGCGGCGGCGGAAGACTTCTCAGGGTATCAGTCGGATGGGATGCTGCTGGAGGCCGGTTTCATCGCGTTGTTCTTCTGCCCTGCAGAGGTGCGGCCAGGATGGGGCGAGAGTCCGCCGTCGCGAGCGAGTCTATTTCTGCTGCAGTGGGAATGGTTCCGCATCTACTTCGAGTCGGGGATGGTGAAGCTGCTGAGCGGCGATCCGGAGTGGCGCCACCTGACGGCGATGGATGAGTACTACCAGAACGGACCGCTGCCAACATGGGTTGGATGGTATGTAGAACATCTTCCGCACTGGTTTCATGTCTCGACCGCGGGCGCTACGCTGGTGATGGAGCTGGGGATTGTGTGCCTGTTCTTTTTCGGGCGGCGGGCGCGTCTGATCTGCTTCTTCATCGTCACGCCGTGGGAGATTGGGGTAATTCTGACGGCGAATTACACCTTTCTGAACTACCTGGTGCTGTCGCTTGGTTTCCTTCTGCTCGACGATTGGTTTCTCTTACGATACCTGCCAGCGCGCTGGCGGCCAAGGGTGGAGGCTGAAGAAGAGAGAGAGGGCACGCTTCCAGAAGCCGAAGCGCCGATGTCGCTGTTCAACAGCGCGGAGCAGGAGGACGGGCCTCCGCTGGAGCACCGCAAGCCCTCAAACTTCGCCGCTATGGGTCTGGCGGTCACCGCAGTGATGCTGACGTGGGTGGCGTACGTGACTACCGCGGAAATGATTCGGATGCCGTTTTCGGGGTCGCCCCTGCCGATGGCGCCGGTGAGGATGCTTGAGCCCTTTCGGATTGCCAACCAATACGGGCTGTTTGCCGTGATGACACGGGGGCGGTATGAGATCGAGTTTCAGGGGTCGAACGATGGGACGACGTGGACGGCGTACCCCTTCCGGTACAAGCCGCAGGCGCTGAATGGGGCGCCGGGGATATATGCGCCATACCAGCCGCGGTTCGACTGGAATTTGTGGTTCGCGTCGCTGGGAGACTGGCAGCAGAACACGCTGGTGCCGCTTGCGGAGGAGCGGTTGCTGACGAATAGCCGGGATGTTCTGACGCTCTTCAAGGGAAATCCATTTGCAGGGGCTCCGCCGAAGTATGTGCGCGCGGTGCTGTGGCAATACTGGTTCACGTCGATGAAGGAGAAGCGGGAAACCGGCAACTGGTGGCGGAGGCAACTGCTCGGGCTGTATGCTCCGGTGCTCACGCTGCAGCCTGACGGAAAGGTTGGAGTGATTGCTTGGCCACAGGAACTGCCGCCTCATAATTAGATATGGGTCACGCTTCTGTAATCGGGTCCGGGCCAAATGGTCTCGCCGCCGCGATCACGCTGGCGCAAGCGGGGTTGCGCGTCGAGGTGTTCGAGGCTGAGGGCCAGCCGGGCGGCGCGGCGCGGACAATAGAGCTGACGCTTCCCGGCTTTCAGCACGACTTCGGATCGGCAGTGCTTCCGATGGCGGTGGGATCGCCCTTCTTCTCGAGCCTGCCGCTGGCATCGCATGCGCTGGCGTGGATCCATGGGGCGGCGCCGCTGGCGCATCCGCTGGATGATGGAACTGCGGTCGTGCTGGAGCGTGATCTGGGTGATGCGGAGGCGGCGTTTGGTGTGGACGGGAAGGCGTGGAGAAGGATATTCGCGCCACTGGCGGAGAACTGGCGGGAGTTCGCCGGCGAGGTGCTTGGGCCGGCGTTGCATCTCCCGCGGCATCCTGTGCTTCTGGGACGGTTCGGGATGAATGCGGTTTTGCCAGCGACCGTCTTCTGCAGGCTGCATTTCAAGAGTGTGCGCACGCGGGCGCTGTTTGCGGGACTGGCGGCGCATTCCTTTCTTTCGCTGGATGAGCCGTTGAGTGCGGCGGTGGGGCTGGTGCTGGGGGGGGCCGGGCATGCGGTGGGATGGCCGGTGCCCCGGGGTGGAACGCAGGCGGTCACGGATGCGCTGATTGGGCATCTACGGGAGTTGGGCGGTGAGGTGCACCTTTCCCGGCGGATAGGGTTGGTGGGTGAACTTCCGCAGGGGCTGGTGCTGAGCGATGTGAGCCCGCGGCAACTGCTGGCAATTGCCGGGGAGCGGCTGTCGGCGTCATACCGGCGGTCGCTGGAGCGGTTCAAGCCAGGACCTGGAGCGTTCAAGGTGGACTATGCGCTGTCGGAGCCGATTCCGTGGCGGGCGAAGGAGTGTCAGCGGGCGATTACGGTTCACCTCGGGGGGACGATGGAGGAGATCGCGCGATCGGAGTGGGCGATGGCGCATGGGCGGTGTGCGGAGCGGCCCTTCGTGTTGGTGACGCAGCCGAGCCTGTTCGATCCGACGCGGGCTCCGGCGGGAAAGCATACGGCGTGGGCTTACTGCCATGTTCCTAACGGGTCGACCGTAGATATGACGCAGCGAATCGAGGAGCAGATCGAGCGGTTTGCTCCGGGATTTCGCGATTGCGTGCTGGCACGGCATGTGTCGACGCCGGCCTGGCTGGAGTCGCGGGATGCGAACCTAGTCGGCGGCGATATCAGTGGTGGGGCGATGTCGGTTCGGCAGATGCTGTTTCGGCCGGATATGCGGCAGTATGCGACTTCGGACCGGAATCTTTATTTGTGCTCTTCGTCGACGCCTCCGGGGGGTGGGGTTCACGGGATGTGCGGTTATTATGCGGCGAGGGTGGCCCTGCGACGTAGAGGACGGTAAATTCTCGTTTTGGAGACTGGGATGGCACCCCCCCTGCCCCCAGGTGTGAGCCATTCACGTGTAACTCATTGATTCAAAGCAACTTTCATGTTGGCCTAGTTTGGTAACTCATAGAAAATAAGAACTTTGCGAGTTTCTCCCATAAAATCAATGATTTGCCTGACCTCATACAAGAGACAGGGCTTACGGGTGCCAGGCCTGTAATCGTTTGATTTCTAATGTGTTGCCTAATCCCTATGCAAAAAAGCGAAGGGGCCTGACAGCCGAACAGGCAGTCAGACCCTCTTCATCCTTATATTTCTATTCTACCAAAGAATACGGAAATTCTCGGCCACGCGGCAGATTGGTTCTATGGAGTGATCGTGTAAATTGCTACGCCCTCCGGGCTGGTGGCGTAACTCGGAGCGACGGCCAGCGCCTTGATCGTCTGCGACGAGGTCACCATGATAGGGCTGGCGCTTGAATAGACCGCTGAAGACCGGCTGGGCGTCGTGCCGTTAGTGGTGTAGTAGATGACCGCGCCAGGGGTCGCATCCGTGATCATTACCATCTGCGGGCTAGTGTAGGTTCCGGATGGAAGGCTGATGATCGGCTCAGCCGCCGCAAACATCACGTCGAAATCGGCGTTGGTCACAGCAGACGGAGCCAGGTTGGGCGCTGTGGCAATCGCCCGCACGCGCTCCGGTGAGGTGACGGTAAACGTGCCTCCGTACACAGGTGAAGTGGGCGTCGGCGTGGTGCCATCGGTCGTGTAGTGAATCACGGCATTCGGACTTCCATCGGTGATGGTCACCGAGATGGGCGGGAAATAAAAGTCAGTGGGTGGACTGATCACCGGAGCAAGCGCGGCGATGGTGTAGGCTGCCACCCCCTCGGGGCTGGTGACGTAACCCGGAGCGACGGCCAGCGCCTTGATCGTCTGCGTGATGCTGACGGTGATTGGCGTGCCCGAATAGGTGGGCGATGAGCGGCTGGGGGTTGTACCGTCGGTGGTGTAGTAGATGACGGTGCCGGGCGTCGCATCGGCGATCATCACCGTCTGCGGGCTGGTGTAGGTTCCGGTCGGGGGACTGATGATCGGTTCGGCGACCGGACTGCCGGGTTGGATGACGTCGAACGCAGTGCTGGTCACGCTGGCGGTGGCCAGAGGCGTTATTCCTGAAGCCGTCAACGGCAGCATAGCGACCAGGGTATCACCGTAACCATTCGCGTTGACCTGAAGGGTGGAGTAAGTGGCGATGCCTGTCGTGCTTGTGGCCGCGCTGCCGCCACTCAGGCTGCCGGTGCTGCCGGCGCCCAGGGTCAGCGGGGCGGTGATTCCGCCGACGGGGAAGGGATTTCCGCTCTCGCTGAGTTGCACCGCGGCGGTGAAGTTGGCATTAGGAGCGACGATCGCCGGCGGCTCAGTGTTGAACGCGAGCGCGTAGTGAGTCTGCACTGCTCCGGAATCGATGCATGGAGGATTGCTGCCGTAGGTGGTTGTCCGCGGGAGGCCGCGCTGGTCTGTGGTTACGCCTGCGGGGATGTCCGCGATCAGACCGGCGCAGATGGCCGGACTGCCTGGCAATGGTGGCATGGTCTGAGTCGGGCCGCCGTAGTTTCCGAGCGGGGCGAGTAGAGGAGGCACCCCTACGACGTTCCCGCTGCCATTCCCGGGACAGCCAAGGCCGAAGTCGACGTCGCAGTCGTCCTCTGTTCCGTTCGTGGTGTTTCCGGCGACAATGCTGTTCATCACTGTTATCGTGGCAGAACCCGGAGATGTCCCGATATGGATCCCGTCGCCGCTGTTCCCGGAGATAGTGGTTCCGATCAGCGTCAACGTGACCGTGCCACCGAACGTGTCGTTTTCGATCCCGCCGCCAAAATTGGAAGCGCTATTCCCTGAGATAGTGCTGTTCGTCACCGTCGCCGTACCGGAATATGCGTTCGCGATGCCGCCGCCATCACCTGCGCTATTGCCAGAAAGAGTGCTGCTGTCCACAGTAATGGTGCCGCCGTTGTTAAAGATTCCGCCGCCAATATTCCCGGAAACCGTGCTGGCGCTGACCGTCAGCGTGCCGGTGTTACTGATCCCGGCGCCGTTATTCGCGGAAATATTGCTGTTGACCACAGTAAGCGTGAGGCCGTTGCTAATACCGCCGCCATTGCCGTTTGTGATCGTCAGTCCGGAAAGGACGTCGTTCGTTCCGGCGGTTCCGAAGACCGTGAACTGATTGTTGCCATTCACCGTGACGAGTTGTGTCAGGGTCGCGCCGCTGCCCGTCGTTGGGCCGAAGATCCGCGTGTTTGACGAAACATTCAATGTGCCTGCGCTGCCCAGCGTGATCGTTCTCGCCGAGACAGGCTGGGACGCGGCGAAGACGGTCGGATCGAAGGTGATGTCCGCGCCAGATGTCGTGTCTCCGGCCGCTGCGGCGAGCGCATCGCGCAGGCTACAACTTGGTCCTGGCGTAGTGCAATTCGCCGCGGTCCCCGTGGCGTCGTCGAGGTTGGTTGTAACAATGTAATGCGGGATCGCGTTGAAGTTGGCCGTTACCGTCTCGGGTGCGCTCATCGTGACTGTGGTGTTCGCGGTTGGCGCTGAACTCACATTGCCTGTCCAGCCCGCAAACACATAACCAACGTTCGCCGTTGCTGTCAGATTCACGATGGTGCCCGAGGGATAATATCCCGATGCGGGAGTGATAGTTCCTCCCTGGGACGGGCTTGCTGAGAGTGCTAACAGATAAGCGACATTGAATGTTGCCGTGTAATCAATCGTGGCCGTGGACGCTGTCACGGTGTGACTGATGGCTCCGCCATCGCTCCACAATGCAAAGGTGTATTGCGTTCCCGAAATGTATTGGGGAGAAGTCAGCGACAGTGTGTGTTGCGAGCCGATAGGCCAGGTGAGCGTTACCGGCGCGGTGTAGGAAATGCCATCGACGATAAATGCCGGCCCCAAGAGGGACGCCCCGAGAGTCACCTGAACGCCGTTGGATTGTGTGACATCAAATGCGGTACTCGTCGAACTGCGAGTCGCCGCCGGTGTGATCCCGGAAGCTGTCAGTGGCAGCGTCGCCATGAGCGTATTGTCCGTACCCGGAGCGCTGACCTGAAGCTGGCTGGCTGCGGCGATTCCCGCGGAGTTGGTGGTCAGACTGCTAATGTTGAGTGCTCCACTGTTCCCCGTGGCCAGAGCAATCAAGATCCCAATACCGCTTACTGGGAAAGGGTCGCCGCTTTCTTTGACTTGCACTGCAACGGTGAAGTTGTTATCGGCTGGAATGCTGGATGGAGGCTCCGTGCTGAAGCTCACAGAGTAATTCGTTTGAACCGGACCGGAATCGACGCAGGGAGGATTGGTGCCGTAGGTGCTGGTCCGTGGGAGGCCACGCTGGTCTGTGGTTACGCCTGTCGGAATGTCCGTCACCCGACCGCCGCAAATCGCCGGACTGCCGGGCAATGGTGGCATGGTCTGAGTCGGGCCGCCGTAGTTGCCGAGCGGGGCGAGCAGCGCGTTCGGTCCAATGATGTTTCCGGTCACTCCATTGGCTGGGCAGCCCGAGCCGTCGCAGTCATCCTCCGATCCATTCGTGACGTTTCCGGAGATGATATTGTTGGTGCCCGTCGTCACACCTCCGTCAATGCCTCCGCCGGCGGCAACGGCGTACCACAAAGGATTGCCTTGGGCATTCGCGTTCGCGCTGTTTCCGGCAACGACACTATCGGTCATCGTCAGCGTGCCGTAGTTGTTGATGCCGGCTCCGTACACGTATACGTTGGCCGCACCGCCGTAGACGTAGCCCGTAGCATTGTTGCCGACGACAGAGGTGTTGGTTATCGTCAACGTCCCCTGGTTATCGATACCACCACCCGCCGCGATGGCGCCTTCAATGTCGCCATCAGTCGCCACACTATTCCCCGTGACCGTGCTGTTGATCAGCGCCAGGGTGCCTAAATTCTCGATGCCTCCGCCATTATTGCCGCCGTAACCGTTCGCGCTGTTTCCCGATATCGTGCTGTTGGATACCGTGAGAACACCGTTGTTGAGGATGCCTCCGCCATCGGCCCCCGAAAAACCGCCCGTGATCGTCAGCCCGGAGATGGCTGCATTCGTGACACCTGAGTTAATCGTAAAGACTGGTCCGCCGCCTTTTACTGTGACCAGGTTTGTCAGAGACGCGCCGCTGCCGGTCGTCGGGCCGGTGATGGTCGCCTGTGACGGAATGCTCAGACTGCCGTTTACCAGCGTGATGGTCTGCGCGGTGGCGAAGACTGTGGGGCTGAAGGTGATGTTGCCAGAGCCGGCTGCGAAAGCCGCGGCCAATGCGTCGCGAAGGCTGCAGTTCGGGGTCGGCGAGCCAGTGCAATTCGACGCCACGCCGGTGGTGGTGTCTGTGGTTACGGTCACTACAAAATTGGGAATCGGCGGAAAGGGTACACCCACTGCCTGCGGGACGGAATTGCTAGTGGCAGCGCTGAAAACGCCATCGCCCGGATAGACGGCGGTTAACGCATCGATTCCGTCCGGTAGTGAAGTGACGACAATTGAGGCGGCGATGCTGTTTCCGAAACTTGTTAGCTCGGCACTTGTTAGCTTGGCAGTTCCAAGGACCGTTCCCCCGTTGTAGAAGCTTACGGTCTCATTGGTAGCGTTATAGCTTCCCGAATCGTAGGGACTGAGAACTGCCGTCAGCGTGATTGGGGCTCCCTGCATCGATGGGTTGACGCTGGAATAGAGCTGCAGTGTAGTCGGAATCTGCGAAACGGCGACATTCACGGTGTTCGACGTGCTGCCGCTGAAGTTCGAGTCGCCGGGATAGCTGGCCTCGACCAGATGCGTCGCTGTGCCGGACACGGAAACGTTGCTCAACGTGGCCGTCGCTGTCTCGGTGATCTGGTTCAGCAACACTGTCACCGTGTCGTCGTCAAAGCTTGCCGAAGCCAGGTCCTGGGTGCCATCCCCATTGAAGTCGGCTACCGCGAGCGAGAAGGGTAAATAGCCGGTATTGAGCACGGGGCCGGCGGAAAACGTTCCATCCCCGTTGCCCAGCAGTACCGGCACCAGGGTGGCGCCGCAATGGCCGCAACTGCCCAGCGCAAGGTCCAGGATGCCATCGCCGTTGAAGTCTCCCACAACAATCCCGACGTAGTAATAGGCTGTAGCCGGCGAGGTCTTGGCAGTAAACGTCCCGTCTCCGTTGCCCAACAGCACCGTCACCACACCATAATTCGCAGTGGCGAGATCGGAGATGCCATCCCCGTTGAAATCGCCCACCACGAGAACGAGGTTAGAAGTGGCGGCAGCGGGCGTCGATTTGATGGAGAACGTTCCGTCCCCGTTGCCGAGCAAGACAGTCACCGTACTATCGCCAGAATTGGCTACCGCCAAATCCAGGATGCCGTCCCCATTGAAATCGCTTGCCACGAGGAATCGGGGGGCCGTTCCGACAGTGAGCGTAGACTTCGTGCTGAAGGTCCCGTCTCCGTTGCCCAGAAGTACAGAGACCGTATCGTCGCTCCCATTGGTCACCGCCAGGTCTGGAATGCCGTCCCCGTTGAAGTCGCCTATCGCGACAAACTGGGGTGACGTGCCGACAGTGAGTGTGGACTTCGTGGTAAAGGTGCCGTCTCCGTTGCCCAGCAGCACGGTCACCGTATTGCTGTTGTAATTGAGATAGCTGCAATTGCCACAATTGGCTACGGCCATGTCCAGGATGCCGTCCCCGTTTAAGTCGCCTATTGCGAAGGAGTAGGGTGCGTCGCCAACAGCGGGCGAGGACTTGAGGGTGAAAGTTCCGTCTCCGTTACCCAGCAGCACGCTCATCGTATTGTCGGCGGAATTGGCCGTCACCAGATCGGGGATGCCGTCCCCGTTAAAGTCACCTACTGCGACAGTCGTTGGTGCGGAGCCGGTGGCAGATGTAGGGCCGGTCGTGAAACCGGTCCCGCCCATGGCTGTTCCCAATGCGGCGGTTCCCAGCGAGGCGTTGCCGTTCGTCGTGTCCAGGAAGGAGACGTCGCCCGTCGGGGAAAGAGTGCTGCTGCCGATGCCGACCACCGTCGCAGTTAGCGTGTAGTTGCCGGGCGAGCCGGAGGATGCGATTGCGGTTGTGGTTGGATATTTCCCGGCAAGAGTCACGGTTAGATCCGCCGTGGTCGATGTGCTCGTCACAAAGCTCTTCGATCCAACGAAAACCGCCTGATACTCGTGGTTTCCTGGACCGGGCCGGAATTTATAAGTGGCTATTCCGGCGGGGGTGAGCTGGGCGGTGGCGAGGAGGGCTGAGTCTTCGCAGTGGGTCGCTGACGCATCGCAGAACTTCACATGGCCGGGATTCACGGGTGTCGGTCCGGAGACAACGGCGGCGGTCAGCGTGACGACGGTTTCTGAGGCGACAGACGATACGCCAGAGCCGGCGCTGGTGACGGTGAGCGTGGTGGTCGTCGCGGCCGGGGCAGCCCAGGCATTTGGAAGAAGGATTCCGATGGAGGCTGCGAATGCGGCGGAAAGAATGAGGAGGCGCAGAGCGATCTGACAGAAAATCGGATAGCGGCGGGGTGAAGCCGGACCGCAGGGTTCCATGAGAAAGCTCCTTCAGCGACTTACCAGCCGGGGACAGTCATGGTATCTGTGTCGCAGCACACGAGACAATCTGTGGCTCAGTTCACAGTTGTTCTAACCGCGCTACTACTATGCCAGCAAGTTTGCCAATCGAAAAGAACTTTGAGATGGAGGCGCGAAGGTGCGCGCAGGCTGCTCGCTTATCGTTCAAGGGCGGTTCGCGTGCATGGCTGGCCTTGTTTACTTCGTCTTCATGAATTCAGCGCCGTGATCCCTATGGTTGAATCAGGCGCCTGCGCGGATCGGAACCTTCAGTCTTCCTACCAGAGAAGCTTCAGCGCGAATTGGACCTGGCGGGACGTTGTCGAGGTGCTGCTGATAGCGCCGGCGGTTCCGGAGACTCCTGATGGGGTGAAGGTGATCAGGTTGGGGGTGTTGAAGTTGGCGCGGTTGAGGATATTGAAGAGCTCTCCGCGGAACTGGAGGGTGAGGCCTTCGCGCAGGGTGGTGTCCTTTGCGCCGGCGAAGTCCCAGGTGGCGAGGCCCGGTCCGCTCAGAGTATCGCGGCCGAGGTTGCCGTAGAAGCCGCTGTTGGCTGGAGGCGCGAGGAATGCGGAGGGATTGAACCACTGCGACGGCTTGCCGATGATCGTCTTGCCGTGGAAGTCAGGGTTGATGAAGGGGCGGACGGGATTGCGGGTGTCTCCGTTGTTGGAGGGGTTGTAGCTGAGCTGGGGCGTGATCGGGAATCCGGACTGCAGGGTGACGATGCTGTCGACGGACCATCCGCTGGCGGCGAAGTTGGAAAAGCCGTGGAGGTCGTTGCCGAACATCTTGCCGCGTCCGAAGGGGAGCATATAAACGGCGCTGATGACGCCGATGTTGCGGACGTCGTAGGTGGCGAGTCCGTAGTCGGCGTGCAGGTTATAGGGATTGGAGACGAGGCCGGGGGCGTTGCCGGCGGTGGTCTGGTTGAGGGAGTCTCCATCGTCGAGGGCGCGCGACCAAGTGTAGACGCCGCGCAGGGCAAGATCATGGCTGAAGCGGTGATTGAAGTCGACCTGCAACGAGTTGTAATTGCTGTCGCCCCATGAGAACCATGTCCAGGTGTTGGCGAGGGTGGGGTTGGCCTTGGGGGTTCCGACGGGGATGTAGTAGGAGCCGGCAGGAACGGCGGAGCCGGCGAGCGGCGCCGGGAAATTGGCGGGATAGGCGCCCGGGCACGGCGCTGCCGGGCAGATGGTCGGCACGGGCTGGTTGCCGTCAACACCGATGAGCTCGTGGTAGCCGTGCGAGCCGACGTATCCAATGGTGAGCGAGGTGTTGGGGGTGATCTCCTGCTCGACGCGGAGCGAATAAGAGATGAGGGTCGGCATCTTCAGGTCGGGCTGGACACCGCCGGGGACGAGCAGAGCCTTTGCCGGAGCCGGCGCGCCGGGATTGATGGGCAGGCTCGAGACTGGCAAGGACGCGATGCTGTAGGTGGGATTGAAGGGCGCGTTCTGATCCATGCGGTAGCCGAGGGCGTCCTGCAGCTCGTTGTACATGCCGAAGCCGGCGCGGACTACGGTGCGATCGGGGCGCGGGCTCCAGGCGATGCCGATGCGGGGCTGGGGCAGGAACTTCGCGTTGTTGGTGGTGAAGGCGTGGTCTCCGATGTGGGGCAGGCTGGAGATGGTGCGTCCGTCAAAGGTGTAGTTGGCGGCGCGGCCATGGGCTTCGTTCCAGCCAGTGGAGAACTCACCGCGGAAGCCGAGGCTGACAGTGAGGTGGGGGTTGAGGCGGATGACGTCCTGGGCGTGGACGGCACCGAAGAGGGAGCGCCAGTTCATCTCAGTGGGTGCGGGGCTGTAGAGGAAGCTGCTGGTGGTCCCGGTGAGGAATGTCTGCAGGCTGGTGAAGGTGGCCTGTCCAAACTGGCTGAGGTTGATGGTCTCGTTGGACTGGAAGTTCTGAAACCAGGCACCGAAGCTCCACTGATGGCGGCCGTGCGACCAGGTGACGCGATCTTCGTAGGTATAGAGATTGCGGGCGATGGGAAGATTGCTGCCGTTGTTGCTTCCGGCGAGGCCGACCTGGGCCTGCGGGTTCGAGGCGGCGCTGCCACCGACGACGACGGCGCCGACAGGACGGCCGGCGATGAATCCGGGGACAGTGGTGGCGGGTGTGCCGGGGGTGGGTTCACCGGTGAAGAAGTATCCGGCGCGGGAGTAGCCAAAGCGGGCGACGTTGAGCAGGGAGGGCGAGAAGACGTGGGTTTCGTCGAGGCTGAGCACTTGCTCGCGGAGGGTGAGGATGTCGGTGCTGTAGGGATTGGCGGTGGTCGCGGTGTTGTCGGCTCCGTCGTCGATGGTGTAGACGGTCGAGAAGGTGTCCTTGGGCGAGAAGGTCTGATCGAAGCGCGCGGTGCCGAAGTCTTCGCGGATGGTCTGGAGCGGGCTGCTGAAGACCTGGGCGATTCCGTTGAAATCGGGCGCGTCAGCAGGGGGCGTGGGCCAGAGGTTCAGGAGCGGCTGGACGCTGGGCACGGCGGCGGCGCGCGAAGCAAGATCGGGCACGAAGGCGACTGAGGTTTGGTGAAGGTGCTGGCGGAAGCCCTCGTAGTTTCCGAAGAGAAAGGATTTGTCTTTCTTCAGAGGTCCGCCGAGGGATGCTCCGAACTGGTTGCGCTGAAAGGGCGGGGCTGAGCCCTGGTCGAAGTAGTTGGGGGCGTCGAGTGCGTTGTTACGCAGGAATTCGTAGGCCGATCCGTGGAGATGGTTGGTTCCCGAGCGGGTGACGATGATGACCTGCGCGCCGGGACGCTTGCCGTACTCGGCTCCGTAATTGTCGCGGAGGACGTTGAATTCCTGGACTGCTTCGACACCCAGCAACTGCTGGCTGGGACCGCCGGGCTGCATGTTGTTCTCGGCGGCTCCAGTGAATTCGACGCCGTTAAGGAGGAAGAGATTTTGCTGCGGCCGGTTGCCGGAGACGGCGAAGTTATTGCCGGTGGTGGAGTTTGACACGCCGATGCCGCCGGTCTTTTGCGACGTGAAATTGACGATGCCGGGATTGAGGGTGAGCAGGAGATCGTAGCTGCGGCCGTTGAGGGGCAGGTCGCGAATCTGTTGCTCGCCGACGAGGCCGGAGATGTCCTGGGTAGAGGCGTTCACGATGGGAACATTTTGGGTGACCTTTACCTGCTGCTGAACCTGGCCCACCTGGAGGGTGAGGTCAGCGGTGGCGTCCTGGCCGACGACGAGGGAGATTCCGGTGCGGATCCTTTCCGCGAATCCGTCTTTTCTGGCGTGGACTTCGTAGTGCCCAACGGGGAGCTCGAAGAGCTCATATTGTCCGGACTGATTGGTGAGGGTGGTGCGCGAGGTTCCGGTGTCGGTGTCGGTAGCAGTCACGGATGCGGACGGGATGGTGGCACCGGAGGGATCGGTGACTCTTCCGGACAGATTCGCTGAGACCTGCGCTTGCGCGGAGATGAAACCGAGGGCAAGCAGAGCGAAAAGAACAGTGGGGAAACGGCCACCTGCAAATGACATTCTTATCCCTATCCGTTTTGAGACATTGAAGGATTGAATTCAGGAGCTTTCAGAGCCCGGGTTCAGACAGGATCAGCCCAAGGTCACGATCAAAACTAGTCTATTTTGAGCGAATTAAATCGTTACTGTCAAACGGCTCAAGGCGGAATGAGGCGGACTAAGAATGGGTGGGCCGATTGTTTTGGAAAACTAGTCTCCTGAGTCACAAGTAGGTTGCATATAGATGGGAGGCGTTCTATGGTGAGGCATGGAGTCTCGTCGTGGACGGCCGAAGAAGCATGAGCTGGTGGTAAGCCCAGGGCAAAGAGCCGAGTTGGAGCGCATAGCGCGGCAGTCTCGCAGCGCTCGTTCGGTGGCCTTCCGCGCCCGTATCGTTTTAGAGTGTGCGGGTGGAGCAAGCAACGCGGCGGTAGCAGCGAAGTTGCGCACGACAGGATTTACAGTTGGTCTCTGGCGCAACCGCTTTATAGCTGAGGGAGTGGCGGGGCTGGGCGATGAGCCGCGTCCGGGAGCGCCGCGTGAGATCGGTGACGAGAAGATCGAGCAGGTGGTGCGGCTGACGCTGGAGAAGACTCCGAAGGGAGCGACGCACTGGTCCAGCCGCATGCTAGCAGTCAGAACCGGTCTAAGCCAGTCCACCATCAGCCGCATCTGGCGTGCCTTTGGACTGAAGCCGCATCGCACAGAGAGCTTTCAGCTATCGACTGATCCATTGCTGATCGACAAAGTGCGGGATATTGTTGGGCTCTATCTCGATCCACCCCATCATGCGCTGGTGTTGTGCGTGGATGAGAAGTCGCAGATCCAGGCACTCAGCCGTACCCAGCCTGTGCTGCCCATGCGGGCCGGACAACGGGAGCGGCGCACGCACGACTACAAGAGACATGGCGTCACCAGCCTGTTTGCCGCTCTGGATATCGCGACCGGCAACGTTCTTGGCAAGTGCTATCGACGCCATCGTTCGGTGGAGTTCCTCGACTTCCTGAAGAAAATCGACACCGCCGTTCCTGCCGATCTGGACATCCATCTGGTGCTGGACAACTACGGCACACACAAGACAGCGCTGGTCCGCCAGTGGCTACAAAAAAGATCACGGTATCACCTGCACTTCACTCCCACGCATGCCTCCTGGCTCAACCAAGTGGAACGCTGGTTCGCACTGCTTACACAACGGCAGATCAAGCGCGGTTCACACACCAGCGTGCAGGAACTCGAAACGGCGATCCGCGAATTCATCGCTGCCCACAACCAACAGCCCAAACCCTTTCGATGGACCAAGTCCGCAGACCAGATCCTGGCCTCCATCGCTCGATTCGCTACTTCTACTCTCGCCGCGCACTCACCCACAACTTATACGAGAAATCAATGACTCAGGAGACTAGGCGGCGGTATCAAAATGCAGCCGAACTGCTGGAGCACCTCAATGAAGTGGGAGTCGGGACCGCGGACTGAACGCCGGAGCCTGTGGCGTGGGTCGCCACAGGCTGGCCATCTACGCTAATTCCCTTCTCCGCTGATCACCGGAATTATTGGTTGTCGTGATCGTGGCCGCCGCGGTCATCGCGGTCTTTGTCTGCATCCAGCTCCCATATAAATGTGCCGGTGTGGTAGACGGATGAGCTCCAGGGCGCCTTCAGGATGAAGTGTGCGAATGGGTCGCATCCGGCAAAGTCAATGGTGAAGGATGCACTGGCGGTAGAGCTTGAAGCGATGTCTCCGAATAGGACCGGGAACGCGCTGGGCGGGGTTACGACAGGCGAGCATGGACGTCCGAAGATTTGCTTGAGCGAGAAGCTGGTGATCTGGGTGGCATAGGCAGGTCCAACGTTTCCGTTGGTGGCGGTGAGAGTGATGACACGGGCGTGCGGATTGCCGGTGTCACTGGTGATCTCGAACTTGAGACCGTAGCCGGGGAGGTGGGTCGGGTCAACGATGCCCCAGTAGGCGGGCTTGGCCTGGAGATTCATGTCGAAGGGCAATGGGTAGTCGGTGCGCGTGACCGGGAAGCCGTCGAGCCAGGTGTCGTCGTCGGCCATGCCCCAGAAGGTGACGGCGCTGAGCTTGCCGCTGAGACGGCGGAAGGCTTCGAAGTAGTGCTTGTAGAGCCATCCCTGCTCGGCGAGGACGGAGAGCGGGATGTTGTTGCCGTAGTTGGAGACGGTGTCTCCCGCGTTGTAGACGCTCATGTCTAGCTCGGTGACCTGCTGCTCAAGAGCGGGGAAATTTTCGTGCATGGTGTCGATGGCGTGGACCATGGATTCGACGGTGGGATAGTTGATGGCGTTGTGCATCTCGTGTCCGACGCCGTCGAGCGGGATGCCGCGGGAGCGGAGATCGCGAACGACGCTGACGAGGCAGGCGAGGCGATTGGGGTCGGTGGTGCTGTAGTCATTGATGAAGAGTTTGGTTCCCGCGGGGGCGTATCGGCGGGCGGCCTGAAGGGCGATGTCGATGTAGCTCTTGCCGAGGACCTGATAGAAGGGTCCGTGGTCGAGGCAGTCGGGCTGCGAGGGATCAAGGGGCTCGTTGACGACGTCCCACGCGTAGACCTGCGAGCCGAAGTGCTGGACCTCGGACTGGATGTGCTCCTGAATATTAGCGGTGACGAGGGCCTGGTTGGCGGCGGAGTTGGTGCCGTCTCCGGTGGCGTAGGCGGGGGTTTGCGCGCCGGTCGCCCAGACAAGGTTGTGTCCGCGGATGCGCATACCGTTGCAGACGGCCTCGCCGACTTCGGCGTCGGCAGTGGTGTAGGTATAGACGCCCTTGGTGTTTTCGACGGAGCTCCACTTCATGTCGTTGCCGGACGTGATGCTGTTGAAGTGCATGGTGAGGAGCTGGGCGTGGGGTCCGGAGAGGTCGGTCGAATCGATCTCAGCGCCGACGGGGAAGAAATCGGCGAAGGTCTTGTAGATGGAGGGGATGTCGGTCTGGATGACCGGAGGGGCGACGTAAGAGAACTGGAAGTCGTCGATGTAGAACGACACGAGATCGTTGCCGGATGAGGGGACGGTCTGGAAATAGAGGTACGCAGCCCCGGGGTCGTAGCTGTTGGCCATGGTGTATCCCATGACGTTGATCTGGTGCCAATTGCCATCGGCGGGAACGGTTATGCCGGGGTATGGGGTAATGCTGGGATAGCTGGTGTTGCCGTCGAGGGTGGTCTGCAGGCTCATGTTGATGACGTGGCTGGAGCCATCGTTGGAGTCGATCATGACCCACGCGCTGATGTTGTACTTCGAGCCGGGGTACATCTTGTTGCTGACGTTGATCTGCGGGCCGTCGTAGTTGGCGATGCGGCCGGTGGTGAGCAGGCTGTGCGTTCCGGTGTGAGCGGCGGCGGTGCTGTTGGTCACCGTAGATGATCCGGTGCGTGAGGACCAGCCGTCGAGGCCTCCGTCTTCAAAGTTGGTTGAGATACCGGAGTTGTCCTGCTGGCTGGGACTGGGCGGCGGAGGCGCGAGTTCGCTGATGACGACGTCGTCGATGTACAAGGAATCGGTCGCGCTGCTCGACTGCATGTAGAGGATGAGACTGGTGGGCGGTCCGGGTAGATCGCTGAAGCTGAACGTGCCCTGAACTTTGGTCCAGGCGCTACTGGAGAGCGCCGCGGAGGTGGCGAGGTTGCTATAGCCGCCAGTGGTGGCGCAGTCAGCGGTCTTGATGGAGAGTGTTGCGGTGGGGTTGGTGCTGTCGGGAGCGGCGAGCAAGACGTAGGCGGTGACCTGGTACGTGGCTCCCGCGGCCAGGTTGGGGACGCTGAGCAGATTGAGGCTGGGTCCCATGTAGCCCGCGGTTCGGTTGGTGACGAGGAGGCTGAGGGAGTCACCGGCCGGGTCGAATACGGGCGGAGCGGCGTTGGCGAGAGTTGCGGAGCCGAAGGGTACCCAGCCGTCGAGGCCACCGTCGGAGAAGTTGTAGGTGGCGACAGGTGTTCCGCCGGGAGGTGGCGCGGTCTGGGTGATGACCACGTCGTCGAGATAGAAGGACTGGGCGGTGGTGGGTCCTACGAACTGGGCATAGAGGGTGAGGGCGGTCTCAGTGGTGCTGACGGTGTAGCTCCCGCCGATCTGTACCCATCCGGAATCGGATACTGGCACCTGGTAGGTGCCGATGGTGTCGTAGCAGGTGCCTCCGGAGCAAGTGGGGTCGCTGCGCTTGATGGTGAAGTTGGCGTCGGTGGCGGCCTCACCGGAGGTAAGCATTACGTAACCGGTGATGGTGTATTTTGCTCCGGGCTGGAGGATGGTGTTGAGAGCGATGGAGGGCCCGCCGGCGCCGCTGGAGCTGGTGGTGGTGAGCAGGCTGTGTGATCCGGAGTATGACGCGGCGGTGCTGTTGGTTGGAGTGCTGGCGCCGTTGAAGGAGGTCCAGCCCTGGGCAGTCCCGTCTTCGAAGTCATAAGTCGCAACGGTTTGCGCGCTGAGGTGAGTGGCATAGAGGAGCGCAAGGATCGGGATCAGGCGGAGGGATTGCCGGATTCCATTCCCGGAAGATCCCTGAGTATAGTTTTTGGCTGAAACTAACATGTGGCTCTCCCTGATTCACAAGCTGTTAACTAACGCTGGCCCACTTTCGCGCGGACTATCCAATCTGGAGGTTTCCGTTATAAGTAATTCGATTTACTGAGGCGGGCGGAGTATAGCCACCACTGAAATAAATTGTCAAGATGGTGTTTGGTTTGGTTGATGGACTGAGGGTTGCGGCTGAAGGCTGACGTCATTTCTGGCGGGGCGGGGCAGCGGAATTCGGAATTGTGCCTCCCGCAGTTACGTGCAAAGATGTGGTCATCCGCACTTGCGTCGAATTCGCAAGCGAGGAACCATGCGGTCGCTATCCCCCGGGTTCGTTCTTCAGTAAAAACAACCATTTTGCGAGAACCGAAATCAGGTTTGGTTGTGGAGGTTCGGACACCAGCAGAGCTGAGACGTAAGTAAACCAGCGGTGCCGGCGCAAAATTGCAGCAATTGCTTACAAGTCCTTGGAAATCCAGGTGTCGGGAATTGACTATCCCGCAGACGTTATGCGGGAGTTTCACGGGCCCTCATGGTTTTTGAGGAAGGACAGTAAAGATGCCGGACAGTGCCATTCTTTCCCAGTTTGCAAATGTTTTTCGGATGTCGCCGCAAGAGGTGACGGAAAAAATAGACGTCGACTTTAACCGGTATTACGGGCGCTACTTTAAAGGTGAGCCCTTTGATGCCTACGTCAACCACGCGCGAGCGGTGATCGCTGAGACAGGGTGGAGCGGCAGGGTTCTGGATGTGGGGTGCGGTTTCGGGGTGTTCGACATATGCCTCCACGCTTCGGGAGCGTCATCTGTAACAGGCACTGACGTAGTTCCGGAGAAGGTAGCCGGAGCGACCCGGCTCGTGGAACTGATGGGCATTCGGAGTGTCGACTTCAAGGAAGCTACGGGAGAGCACCTGCCTTTTTCCGGGGGCGAGTTCGACGGCGTGCTGATGAAAGATACGGTTTCGCACCTGCCGGCAAACACGCCCTGCTATGCAGAGGCATTTCGCGTGCTCAGGCGGGGAGGATCGATGCTGATCGTGGACGATCGCAACAGCCTGGCCCCCAGGAGCGTGTGGCGCACAAAAAAGCTGTGGGAGGTTACGGAGAGCGGTGGTCCCAAGGAACTGGCACAGCGTGGATTGAGGACCAATTTAACGGAGCTGCGGCTGCGCTACATCAGGGGACACTTTCCTGAGCTTTCCGACGAGGCATGCAGAAAGCTGGCGATCGAGACTCGCGGATATCTGAACAGCCAGATCGCCGAGTTCGTTAAAGCTCACAAGACGGGGTCAAAGCCTCCTGAGCGCTACGCACAGTGCATCAATCCGGAGAACGGGATGATACAGGAACGCCTCATCAACCCCTTCGGCCTGGCAAGAGAGCTGAGAGCGATCGGCTTCAAGACCAAGGTGCTGCCGCCGCTCGACTGGCGCGCCGAACCTAATGCGATTCGCACGATTGCCCGGACGCTATGGCCGGTTTCTACGGTGGCGACTGCGCATTTTCAGATTCTTGCCACGCGCCCCTGATTCCATCCAAGCGCAGCTTCAGTTGTCGTCGGTCCAACTGAAGAAGACGTTGTTGAGGGATTCGGCGAGGGTTGGGTGGGAGAAGATGCCGTCGCGGAGGGCGGTGTACTTCAACTTCCCTTCCATGGTGATCTGGACGATGGTAGCGATTTCTCCGCCCTCAATGCCGAGGACGGCGGCGCCGAGGATCTGCTCCGATTCCGTATCGACGATGATCTTCATGAAGCCGCGGGTCTCGTCGGTTTCGATAGCGCGAGCGACACTGGTCATAGGCATTTTTGCCACGCGAATTTTCAGGCCCTGCTTGCGGGCTTCAGTTTCGGTGAGGCCGATGCGGCCGAGCTGCGGGTCGATGAAGACGGTGTAGGGCAGGATGCGGTCCTTGATGCTGCGGCGTTCTCCGTGGATGAGATTGGCCTGCATGATGCGGTAGTCGTCGTAGGAGATATGGGTGAAGGCGGGACCGCCTTTGACGTCTCCAATGGCGTAGATGCCGGGGACACCGGTCTCGAGGTATTCGTTGACCTTGATGTAGCCGTGGGAGTCGACGTCGACTCCAGTGGCGGACAGGTTGAGGGCGGTGGTGTTGGGCGTGCGGCCGGCGGCGACGAGGAGATGAGAGCCGGTGATGGTGCGCGTCTCTGAGCCTAGCCGGACGGTGAGCTGGACATCCTTTCCGTTTTGCGCGGAGCCGGCGGCGAGGGTATGGGCTTCAAGGAGGACTTCTATGCCGTCCTCGGTGAGGATCTTGTGGACTTCGTCGGCGATGTCGGGGTCTTCGTTGCCGAGAAGCTGATGGCCGTGGTGGATGATGGTGACGCGGCTGCCGAACCGGCGGAACATCTGTCCGAACTCGAGGCCGATGTAGCCGCCACCGATGATGAGGAGATGATCGGGGACGGAGGCGAGCTCCATGATGGACTCGTTGGTGAGGAAAGGGATGTCGAGGAGTCCGGGGATGGATGGAATGGCGGCGCTGAGGCCGGTATTGAGGAAGATCCAGTCGGCCTGAAGGGTGCGGGAGCCGCCGTCGCGCAGGGCGATGTGAAGGGTTTTGGGGCCGGTGAAGTCGGCGAATCCGTAGATGAGTTCGAGATTTTCACCGGTCAGACGTTTTTCGTTGCCGGAGCGGAAGCTCTCGACGACATCACGCTTACGTTGGCGGACGGTGGCAAGGTTGACGGAGATAGGGCCGGTGTTGACTCCGTAATCAGCGCCGCGACGGGCGAGGTAGGCGACGCGGCCGCTGGCGACCATGGTTTTGGTGGGAGTGCAACCCTCGTTCACGCAGGTTCCGCCGACGTGCTTCGCTTCGATGGAAGCGGTCTTCTTTCCTGCTTTTGCGAGTGCACCGGCGAGAGGCTTGGCGGCTTGTCCGGTGCCAACAATGATGGCGTCGAATCGTTCGGTCATGACGGTCCTTATCTCTGATGGCAGACGCTACGGATCCGTTACGGTATTAGAAGCAGCTTTCCGGTGGTCTTGCGGCCGGCGATGTCGATGTGAGCCTGGCGGGCTTCGCCCAGAGGGTAGGTGTGCTCCATGCGGACCTTGAGGTTGCCGTCGTCGACGGCTGAGAGGACAGCCTGGGCGCGGGCGAGCAGGTCTTCGCGCGTAAGGACGTAGTGCTTGAGGGTGGGCCGAGTGACGAAGAGTGAGCCCTTGGTCGAAAGCTCGATGAGGTCGAAGGGCGGAACGGCTCCGCTGGAGCCTCCGAAGAGGACCATCATGCCGCGGGGGCGGAGGACGTTGAGGGATTTTTCGAAGGTGGTCTTGCCGACGGAATCATAGACGACGTCGACCCCACGGCCATTTGTGAGGCGTTTGGTTTCGGATTCGAAGTCGGACTGGGTGTAGAGGATTACGTCGGCGGCTCCGGCTTCGCGCGCGAGGGCGGCCTTTTCTTCGGTGGAAGTAGTGGCGATGACGCGAGCACCGATCTGCGAGGCCATTTGCGTGAGGAGCAGGCCAACGCCTCCGGCAGCAGCGTGGACGAGGGCGGTGTCTCCAGACGTGAGCGGGAAGGTGGAATGCGAGAGGTAATGCGCGGTCATTCCCTGCAAGAGGACGGCGGCGGCGAGTTTGAGATCGAGGTGCTTTGGTACGGGCACGACGCGGTCGGCGGCGACGGTCGCGTATTCGGCGTAGCTGCCAAGGATGTTGCACCAGGCAACGGGATCTCCGGGCGAGAAGCCGGTGACGCCGGGGCCAAGAGCTTCAATGGTGCCGGCGGCTTCCTGTCCGTCAATGAAGGGGAGCGCGGTCTTGTAGCGGCCTTCGCGGTAGTAGATGTCGATGAAGTTGACGCCGGACGCGGCGATCTTAATGAGGACTTCGCCCGGGCCGGGAGTGGGGATAGGGAGATCGGTGAGGGTGAGGACTTCAGGACCGCCGGTCTGCTGGATCTGTATGGCTTTCATAACGGTTGCCGATGCCGAGTTTAGCAGAGGGGATTCAAACGGCGAAGAAAGACAGGTGGTATTGAGTTGGGGGGTCCCTGACGAGACGGTGCGCAGAATGTAGAATCGGATCAGACACTCTGCGAGTCAGATGTTGTGATTTCTTCTATGCCGGTGATGTCCAGCGAGCCGCCAAAAGCTGCGGAAACAGACTTGAAGTTGCTGCCATCTCAGGTGACCAACGCTCAAACTGTAGTCGCATGGTCGGGCTTCGTGTTTGCGCTTCTGCAGAGTGTCTGCACGTTCTTTACCGCGCTCGATGGGCTTCGGCTTTTGATCGGAGCGGGAGCGCTTATGGCGGCTTTCCAGGCCGGGGCGGTCTGGGACCACTTTCATGCGAACTGGATTCGCGTGCCGATGGTGGTGCTGGCCCTCGTCGGCTCGGTTCTTAATTTGCTGATCCTGAGACGCATCTGGCGGCTTCGCAATCATCCGGCGGCGCAGTGGCGGCGGATACCGGTGTCTCCTCGCAAGATAAGGATGGAGCGATTGCAGTTCGCGCTATCGGTGATCACGCTGGCTCTTATCGGGATTGAAGAGGTCAGCCACTTCAGGACCTTCCATCATTTTTGAGTCTCTGCTCGCAGTCGGACCAGGTGCCCGGAAGCTGACTCACGGGGATTTATCCGGATTGCGTGAAAGCAGCGGCAGTTATCATCGGGCGCCAGCACCGAAAAGAGAGGTAATGCATTGAGGGAAGATCATGCTGCCGTCGTTCGACGTTTTGCCGCGGAAGTCATCAGTCAGGGTCAGATGGACTCGGCTGCGCAGTTTGTATGGGAGGACGTAGTCGAGCAGGTTCCGCTGCCCGGTCAGGGGCCAGGGCTGGAAGGACTGAAAGATATTCTGCGCGGCATGCGCGCGGCCTTCCCCGACCTGAACTTTTCGATCGAAGAGCAGATCTCAGAGGGTGACAAAGTAGCGAGCCGCTTCGAATGGACCGGCACTCATCACGGCGAGTTTCTCGGTGTACCCGCGACGGGCCGGCGGGTCCGAGTGTGGGGAATGGTTATCGACAGGTTCGAACAAGGCCGCATCAAAGAGACACGCATCATCATGGACATAGTCGGATTGATGGCACAGCTTGGAGTGTTTCCTCCGCCACGACCTTGAGGGGTCTAGTCTTCGTGCAGGAGGCTTTGTTCGCCAGAGGCGCGCAGGCGCACGAGGCGGTCGATGGTGTAGGGAGCGCGCTGCGATGAGGTGTGGTAGTGGCGCACCTGTAGTTCACCGAGGAGCCCGATGGCGATCAACTGAATGCCGGCGAGGATGAGCACTCCGGCGATTACGAAGAGGGGGCCGTGCTGATCCATCACGTGCTGATGGGTGAAGACCTTGAGGGCGGCGAGGAAGACGGAGATTCCGCCTCCGAGCAGAACGCCGAGCGCGCCAAAGAGCCCGAAGAAGTGCAGCGGGCGCATCATGTACTTGAGAAGAAAACGAATCGTGAGCAGGTCGAAGAAGACCCGGAAGGTCCGGCCGATTCCGTAGTGCGACTTGCCACGTTCACGGTTGACGTTCTTGATGGGGATTTCGCAGATGCTGGCACCGTACCAGGCGGCGAGCGCGGGGATGAAGCGGTGCATCTCTCCATAAAGCGGGATGTTGTGGATGACTTCGCGGCGGTAGGCCTTGAAGGTGGTGCCGAAGTCGTGGATGTCTACGCCGGAGAGCTTGGCCATCAGCCAGTTGGCGATGCGCGACGGGAAACGGCGCATGACGAAGTTGTCGATGCGCTCCTTGCGCCATCCGCTGACAACGTCGTATCCCTCTTCGAGCTTTTCGAGGAAATTGGGGATCTCGGCGGGGTCGTGCTGAAGGTCGCCATCCATGGCAAGGATGAAGTCGCCCTGGGAGTGATCGAAGCCGGCAGCGAGGGCCGAGGTCTGACCGAAGTTGCGGCGCAACTTGACGACGAGGACGCGGCTGTCGACAGCGGCGATCTCCTCGAGCAGCTTGTAGCTGCGGTCGCTTGAGCCGTCGTCCACGAGAACCAGCTCGAAGCTTTCGCCGATCTGCTCCATGACGGCCTTGAGCCGGTCGTACATGGCGGTGATGTTCTCTTCTTCGTTGTGGAAGGGGACGACGATGGAATACTTCGGCATATCTTTTAATTATATAGAGCCGTTCGACGCACGCGAGGTTGCGGAATACTTTTCCGTATCTCCGGAAGCACCGGCGCGAGTGCTTAGTTTCAAGAGCTTGCGATCACTTCAGTTGCGATCCGGGCGGCTTCTTCGCAGGCGGCACGATCTACGTCGTTGTGAGTTACGAATCGGATCTGGTGATCGGCGGCGGTGCCGGCGATTATTCCTCGTTTCCTGAGCTTGTCGAGGATGGGCGTGGGGTCTGGGTAGTCGCGCACGGTGAAGATGACGATGTTGGTCTGGACGGTGGTGAGGTCGATTTCGACCTGCGGGAGCTCGGCCAGGCTCTCGGCAAGGAAGCGGGCGTTGGCGTGGTCTTCCCCGAATCTTTTTGGCATTTCTTCGAGGGCGATGAGACCGGCGGCCGCGAGGATTCCTGCCTGGCGCATGCCTCCGCCCAGAGCTTTGCGGACGAGACGGGCGCGGTCGATGAAGTCGCGGCTGCCGACGAGCATAGAGCCGACAGGCGCGCAGAGTCCCTTCGACAGGCAGAACATGACGCTGGCGAAGCCGGACGTAAGCTCGGCGACGGGGATGTCGAGGGCGGTGGCGGCGTTGAAGACGCGGGCTCCGTCGAGGTGGACAGGGAGGCGTAGCTCGGTGGCGCGCCAGAAGATGTCCTGATACACGTCGACGGGAGTGACGGTACCGCCGGCCATGTTGTGGGAGTTCTCCAGGGTGATGAGGCCGGTTCCGGCGCGGTGATCATTTCCCTTCCGGCAGGTCTGCTCGATGTGCTGCCAGGTGACGATGCCGCGCTCGGCGAAGACGGTGCGGAGCTGGACGCCGGAGAAGGCGGAGGCCATGGCCATCTCCCAGTCGACGACGTGAGCGCGGGATTCGGCGATCACTTCCTGTCCGTGGTGGGTGTGGAGGCGGATGGCGATCTGGTTGCCCATGGTGCCGGTGGGGACGAAGATTGCTGCCTCGCGGCCAAAGATCTGGGCGGCGCGGGCTTCTAGGCGATTGACGGTGGGGTCTTCGGCGTAGACGTCGTCTCCTACCTCGGCGGCCGCCATAGCGGCACGCATGGCAGGGGTGGGCCTGGTGACGGTGTCGCTGCGGAGGTCGATACCGTAAACCGGGGTCGATGTGGCTGGACTGGCGGCGTATTCGGCAGGGTTCGCGGAGATCTGGGCGGCAGTGAGGGGCATGGGAAGAATTTTATCGCCTTGTCGGGCCCATTTCAGAATGGCAGCAAAAGCAAAGGCACAACCACGCCGGCCACAAGCAGTCCGGTAAGCACCCACCATCCACGGCTGTATTTACAAGACATATAGATTCCGGTCAGGGTAGAGGTCATCAAGCTCAGGGCGACCAAAAGAAAGAAAATCTTCATCGGCAAATGACTCTTCTGCGGAGCCGATGCTTCCCCTGCCCTGGACGGCCTGAGTGCTGGGGGTTGGCGCTGCATTGCTAAGGGAGGTCGGGATTGCGCTGCCGCTGCTCGGGAAGCATCCGTTGGGCCGCTCGCTTCCGGCGCAGCGGGCCGTGCCCTGCGCGGAGGCACCACCGTCGTCTGCTTCTTATGCAGTTGCGCCAGAGAGGCGATCCAGGCGGGCGGCTTGTAGTTGCTGCCCTGCGTCGTCTCATGCAGGCTGAAGGTCTGCAACGCCCCGGTTATTGCAAAGAAAAAAAGCGCGGGAGTAGTAAAAACGCCGATGTAAAGATGTATCTTCCGCAGGAACTTCAATACCGCATGGCCCTTCGACATCGCACCTCTGCCTCTGAGAAACTCGCGCGTTCAACTTCCGGACCAGGCTGTGACCAGACCCTCGGCAAAGACGTCCCTCCATCGATCACGCTGGATATAAGACTAAAACAGTCGGCATTAAGACGCAACGTCGATATCTGTTGGGCTATGGGGGAGTATCTCTAATCTGGAGAGAGAGATAGCGGAAGGGGGTCAGGCAGCGGTAAGACAAACGAAGGGCTCGAAGACTTCATTGGAGACGAGTCGTCCGCGTGGTGTGAGAGCGACACGGCTGCCGGTCCAGGTAATGAGGCCATCGCATTCGAGGTCGGTGAGGATGGGCTCGAAGGAGTTGGCTACCGGACCGAATTCGGCGTGGAGGTTGCGGAGGTTTACGCCTTCATTCAGTCGCAACCCAAGGAACCAAGCCTCTTCTACCTCTTCTTTGCGGGACAAGCGATGCGGGTTGTCCCATCCCGGTGAGGTGAGGAACGGTTCGAGTTCGTCGGTGGTGGCGAATCTGAGTGCAGCCCCGGATCGGGTGCGCAGCATGGAGTGGGCATCGAGTCCGATACCGAGATAGGGCTTGCGCTGCCAGTACTTCAGGTTGTGGAGCGATTCCCTGTTGGGACGCGCGAAATTGGAGATTTCGTACTGGGCGAGACCGTGGAGGGCGAGGAGATCGACGGCTTCCGAGTACATCTCGACGATGGCCTCGTCGGGGGGAACCTGGGGTGCGTAGTATTTGAGTCCGCCCGAGACGACTTCCCTGCCCAGGCGCGAATCTTCGTCGACTTCGAGCATGTAAATACTGGCGTGCTCGATGTCGCTTTCCGCGAGGACGTTGAGTGATTCGTGCCACGAAGCGAACGTCTGGCCGGGGAGCCCGGCGATGAGGTCGATGTTGATTTGGGGGATGCCACTGCGGCGGACGCGTTCGATATCGCGCAGCGCGATGTCGCGCGTGTGGAGGCGGCCCGTATGTTTCGCTTCGGAGTCGACGAAGGACTGCACGCCAAAGCTGATGCGGTTGACGCCGCATTCAACCATGGCGGCGAGAGTCTGGTCGTCGAGCTGGCCGGGAGCGCACTCGATGGTGATTTCAGCGTTGGGCAGAGTGACGAATTCCCGGCGTATCGCAAAGAAGAGGCGCTGGATGAGATGGGGCGGGAGCAGCGAAGGGGTTCCGCCACCGAGATAAATGGTATCGATGACTTCGGGGAGTGTGGCGCTCCAACGTTCGGCCTGGTTGCGGATGGAGGACAGGTCCTGTTCGAGCCGCGCGATATATTGCTCGAAATGAGCCGCCGGGAAAACTCCCGAGGCGAAGTTGCAGTAGGTGCACTTGGATTTGCAGAACGGGATCGAGAGGTAAAGGCCGAGGGATTCCATCTCGTCTCCTATTTTCGCATCTGGCGGATAGAGATACACATCCGATGTAGCGGGACCGAACAAAAACTGAGATGAGGCGAGCAGCGATCGGCGTTCGAATGCACTCCGGTTGGGGAGCGCTGGTGGCAGTCTGGAATGACGCAGAGACGGTGGATGTGATTCAACGGCGGCGAATTGTTGTGGTCCCTACAGGAGCGCGCGGAGGAAAGCAGCCCTATCATTTTGCGAAGAGTCTCGAGCCCGAGGAGGCGGAAGACTTTCTCAGGGAGTATTTTGACGCTTCGCAATCTCGTGCTTTGACAGCTGTGCGGGACTTGAGAGACGAACTGAGCGGCCAATATCGTCTAGTGGGTTGCGCGGTCCTGCTGGCTGCGGGCCGTCCGCTGCCGCCTCTTGCGAAGATTCTCGCCTCACACCCGCTGATTCACGCGGCGGAAGGCGAATTTTACCGAGAGGTCTTTTCAAAGGCCTGCGACTGTCTAGAGCTTCCGGTCACCGGCTTTCGAGAACGTGACCTCGCCCAACATATGCAGGCGACGTTTGGTCCGGCCGCGAATCGAGTCTCGCAACAGGTTTCTGATGCTGGCCGTTCGCTCGGGCCACCATGGACCCAGGATCAGAAAATGGCGGCAATTGCTGCCTTAATCGTTCTAGCCAACGAGCAAAAGGCGACTGCTGTCCGACCGGAAAGCAGGCCCATGGCTCCCGTAGAATAGAGAAAGCGCTCATGGCGAGTTCGGACAAAGAAAAAGCCCGGCAGGACGAGAAGAAAAAGGCTGCTTCGCAGCAGGATGATGACGTTATCGGCAAGGCTTACGATGGCCGGCTGATGCGGCGGCTGCTCACCTATCTTTATCCCTACAAGTGGGCGGCGTTCATCTCGATTGGGGCGATTCTGATCAAGGCGACGTGCGACGTTCTCGGGCCGTACCTGACGGAAGTCGCAATCGACCGCTACATGACGGCGCATCCGACGCCGCGGACCGCATTTCTGGCTCGGTGGCTGAGCGCCGATCCGTTTCGGGGTATCGCGCAGATCGCGCTGATCTATCTTGGCTCGCTGCTGTTGAGCTTTGTGCTGGAGTTTATCCAGACCTACCTGATGCAGTGGACCGGGCAGAAGATCATGTTCGACCTGAGGCGGCAGATCTTCGGGCATTTGCAGCGAATGCACGTGGGATTTTACGACCGGAATCCGGTGGGACGGCTGGTGACACGGCTGACGAGCGATGTGGATGCGCTGAACGAGATGTTCACCTCGGGCGTGTTCGCGATCTTCGAAGACATTTTTGTGCTGGCCGGGATCGTCTTCGTGATGCTGCGCATGAAGTGGTGGCTGGCGTTGCTGGCTTTCTCCGTGCTGCCGCTCATCTTTGTCGCGACGCGGATCTTCCGCAAGTATGTCCGGGATTCATATCGGCGGATTCGCACGGCGATTGCGCGGATCAACAGCTACACGCAGGAGCACATCAGCGGGATGAGCCTGGTGCAGTTGTTCAACCGGCAGAGGCGCGCGTACCTCGATTTTGAGGCGGTGAACAAGACGCACCTGGTAGCGTTCAAGGATTCGATTCTGGCGTATGCACTTTACTATCCCGTTGTTGAAATTCTGAGCTCGGTGGCGATTGCGCTGGTGATCTGGATTGGCGGCCGCGGGGTGATGCGCGGGGCGGTGTCGATTGGCGTGCTGGTGGCGTTTATTCAATATTCGCAGCGGTTCTTCCGGCCGATTCAGGATTTGAGCGAGAAGTACAACATTCTGCAGGCGGCGATGGCGGCGAGCGAGCGCGTATTCAAGCTGATCGATACGCAGCCGGAGATTGTGTCGCCGACGCATCCGAAGCAGACGGACAACTCGGGCAGCATTGAATTTGTAAACGTGTGGTTTACATATCAACGGCTGGACGAGGAGATGAAGGTGCGCGTGGCGCGGGCGACCGCGGATGAGCTGGTCGCGATGACGGAGATCGAGTGGATTCTGCGCGGTGTTTCGTTCCGGATTACGCCGGACCAGACGGCGGCGATCGTGGGACATACGGGCGCGGGTAAGTCGACGATTATCAGCCTGATGATGCGCTTCTACGATATTCAGCACGGGCAGGTGCTGGTGGATGGTGTGGATGTTCGCGAGCACGATCTGCTTAAGCTGCGGCAGCATTTTGGGGTGGTGCTGCAGGATCCGGTGCTGTTCAGCGGGACGATCGAGAGCAATATCCGCATGGGCACGGAGCGGATCACGGACGAACAGATGCGGCTGGCCGCGGAGCAGGTGAATATTCATGACTTCATCACATCGCTGCCGGGCGGTTACTCTGAGCCGCTAAGGGAACGGGGCAACTCCCTTTCCACCGGACAGAAACAGCTGGTCAACTTTGCACGGGCGCTGGCGCATAACCCGCGGATTCTGATTCTGGATGAGGCGACGTCGTCGGTGGATACGGACACGGAGATGCGCGTGCGGCTGGCGCTGGAGCGAATGATCGAGGGACGGACTTCGGTGGTGATTGCGCATCGGCTCTCTACTGTGCAGCAGGCGGATGTGATTCTGGTGATGCACAAGGGGCAGTTACGGGAGATGGGCAGCCATCAGGAACTGCTGGCGCAACACGGGATTTATTGGAAACTGTATCAGTTGCAATATAAGGATCAGGAGTTGGGTGTTCCGATGGACGGGCTCACGCCAACACTGGCGCTGGGGACCGATTAGATAACGATTGCGTGCAGGTGGTTACACACTTAGAACGCGTTAGTGTATTTTCTCTAGTTTTCTCGTTGGACTTCAAGCTGAAAATTCATCGAAAAGAAATGTGGCCGGATGAGGCGCCCGGCGCACATGCAATGCCATGTGTGACTTTCGATCCCGTTACAAAGAGCACATCGATGATTCGGATCTGCTGTGTAACCAGCGACAACCGATCGATGTCTCATCGCTGCGTGCGGGCGGATTTGTTTGGAACGGTCCGGATGCATGCAATTCAGCAATTGAGGAGTGCAGTAATGCGTAAACGGACGCAACGCGTATCCATGCTCTTAGCGTTGGCTACATTGGCAGTGCCTTTTGGCGCCAGTGCACAAGGAAACGATGCATATAACGCGCACGCTGTCTTTGCCATGACGAACGCGGCAGACGGAAACCAAGTAATTGCATATGCAAGGACGCAAGACGGTTCCCTGCTGGAGGTACACAAGTTTTCAACCGGAGGCCGGGGCAGCGGAGGAAACACCGATCCGCTTGCATCTCAAGGGGCTTTGACGCTCAGCCAGGATCATAGCTTGCTGTTTGCGGTCAATGCGGGCAGTGGCGACATCTCCGTATTTGCTGTGAACGGCTCCAGACTTTTTCTCGTGGATAAGGCGCTGTCCGGGGGAAGTGAGCCCAATGCAATTGCGCAGCACGGCAACCTTGTGTATGTGCTCAATACCGGGGGCAGCAGCAACGTTACTGGTTTTCGGCTGATTGGAAATCACCTGTTCCCGATCAAGAATTCACTCGCGTTCCTCAGCACCAATACTTCAGGCGCGTCGTCGATCGCCTTTAGTCCCAACGGCCAATTCCTCGCAGTGACCGAGCGACTAACTAACGATGTCGACGTCTTCAAAGTGAAGGCTGACGGCACGTTGTCGCCGATCGTTGTCAATCCAAGTGCCGGGCCTGGCGCTTTTGCAGTTGCGTTTGCGCCTGGCGGGACGGCCATCGTCTCTGAAACCGGGCCAGCAAACGTAGCGAACGGATCGGCGATCTCGTCGTATGCCGTTCTTGCGAACGGTACGCTCTCGGCGACCAGCGCCAGCGTGCCAACACAGGGAGCGGCAAATTGCTGGAATGCGATCACGCCTGACGGCCGCTTCGTCTATGTTTCCAACTCAGCCTCCTCAACAATCTCAGGATTTGCAATCTCGGCCACTGGTGCGTTGACTCCGCTAGGAGGCACGGTGGTGGGCGAGAATCCTGAGGGTGCCACCAACCTCGACATTGCTATCAGCAGCGACGGCAAATTCCTCTACACACTGAACTCGGGGAATGGGACGATCGGCATTTTCGCGATCCAGAAGGATGGCAGTCTCACCAACGTGGGCACGGCCGGGGGCGTCGATCCGACTTCCGGGTTCAACGGAATCGCGGCTAACTAGACAAGGGTACGAAACAGACCATCCAACGTGACAGCAGACACCTGCGGATTGCCTTAGGGAAATCCGCAGGTATTTTTTTCGCTCAGATAATTTACTGAATAGCACGGCCTTCCCCTGCAGAAATGGTGAGCTTGGCAGCAAAAACGCAACTTCCAGGTCTGGTGAGGGTGATATGTTGGTCGGCGTGGAGTCGAACTGAAGTGTCCGGAATCTGTTTCGGGGGATGAGGTTTGCATGAGACTGCTCACCTGCTGTGGTGTGATCTTTGTCTTCGCTTTTGGACTGGCTGCTCGGGCCCAGATGACGACTGCTCAGGTCGATAACGCGCGCACCGGGGCTAATCTGAATGAGACAGCGCTGACTCCGCAGAATGTTAATTCGCGGCAGTTCGGAAAGCTATTCACGATGAAGGTGGATGGAGATGTCTATGCTCAGCCGCTGTTTCTGGCCGGGGTGGAAATTCCGGGCAAAGGCAGACACGATGTGGTGTTTGTTGCGACGGAGCACGACAGCGTTTATGCCTTCGACGCCTATGGGAAGCCCTCGACACCGCTGTGGCAGGTCAGCTTCTTGAAGGACGGCGCCACGACGCTTTCCCAGGCGGATACACAATGCTTTTTCATTCGGCCGGAGGTTGGGATCACCTCGACTCCGGTGATGGATGCGCGGACGGGAACACTGTATGTTCTGGCTCGTACAAAGAAAGAGCATACCCTCGCCAGGAATGAGTATTACCAACAACTGCACGCGCTGGCTGTGACGACGGGAGTAGAGAAATTCGGCGGCCCGGTGAAGATACAGGCGACTGTGCCCGGGCAAGGGGAGGGCAGCAGGGACGGCAATCTGGTGTTTGATCCGCTGCGTGAGAATCCCAGAGCGGCGCTGCTGCTTTCGAACGGAGTGGTGTATCTGTCGTGGGCATCGTCGTGCGACGTGGGACCGTACCACGGGTGGATTATGGCATACGATGCCCGGACCCTGAAACAACGGGGAGTCTTCAATACATCTCCGAATGCCGATGACAGCGGAATATGGGCCAGCGACACAGGGATTGCGGCAGATAAAGATGGCAATGTGTTTGCCGCGACGGGCAACGGCCAGTTTGACGCGGCGAAGGGCGGCAGCGACTACGGGGATTCGCTTCTGAAGCTCAGCCTCGACGGGCGTGGTCTGCATCTGAGCGACTACTTCACGCCATTCGATGCCGCTGAGCTAGATAAGGATGACAACGATCTGGGGTCGGGCGGCCCGATGCTACTGCCGGATCAGCCGGGACCACATTCGCACCTGCTGGTTGTCGGCGGGAAGGCTCCAGGGATGTATCTGCTGAATCGCGATCACCTGGGACACTATCAGCCACATAACAACAGCCAGGCCGTGCAGGTGATTTCGACGAAGGGCGGCATCTACGGCTCGATGGCGTACTGGAACCACAACGTCTACGTGCTGAGCGATAGTGACGCGGTGCGCGACTACGAGGTTAAGGATGGGAAGCTGGTGTTCAAGGCGGCAAGCAGTTTTGCGCTTCCGGATCACGCGGCGACGCCGACGGTTTCCGCGAATGGCACGAAGGATGGCATTGTCTGGGTGCTGAGCTCGAAGGGATGGAATTCGCCGGACAGGACCGCGGTGCTGCATGCGGCAGACGCCTCGAACATTTCGCATGAACTCTACAACAGCGAACAGAATGCCGGGCGTGACCGTGCTGGAACGGCGCTACGATTCAACATTCCGACGATCGTGAACGGTCATGTGTATGTGGCTGCCAAGCGAGAGGTGGATGTCTACGGGCTGCTCCCGGCAGGGCGATAGCGGATGCCGTTGAGACTTCTGCGGGTGCTGTGCGCGCTGGCGATGATTGGCTGCGGGGGATGCTACAAGCCCTCGGCGGAACATGGCGCTGCCCTGTTCCGGAAGGACTGCGCCGGGTGTCATGTTCCCCGGCCAGGGCAGACAAGCTATGTTCCTTCGCTGGCCGGATATTTTGACCGGAAGCCTCGACCGACCGAAAGACAGACGCGTCGAAGGATTTTGAAGGGAGGACAATACATGCCTCCGTTCGAGAAGCGACTGTCATCGCATGACATCGCGGATGTGATCGCGTATCTGGAGACTCAACCATAAAGATCCGGGGACATTTCTGCTTCCCGGCGGCATCGACGACGGCATCGCTTGCCGCGTCACGGCGGTATCATAGAGTGTTATGCCGTTTCCTACTAAAACCTGTGTTATCTGCGGGGAGGAGTTTGAGTTGAGGCCCGGTAAGCCGGGGTTCGCTAACCGCTGCCCGGAGTGTAGTGCGTCTGATGAGAGCGAGGCTGTTACTCAAGGGTCTAAGGATGCTGCGACGAAGGAAATGAACGAGGAACGCAGAAAAGCGATCCGCGACCTGCTCTACCGTAAAGACAGCTGATTCTGAAAGAACGGCTCGGCGCAAGCAACCAGCCGGATATCCGGTCTCCGCGAGCCTGACTCATTTCACGCCTGTGGGCGGAAATCGGTCGGGGGTGGCGAGAGAGTGGACACCACCTCGGGTGATATCGACCGGACATGCAGATCACGCTGCGGGAATGGGAGTTCGATGTTGAGCCTGCGGAACTCTTCGAAGATAGCGAAGTACAGATCGCTTTTGAGAACTGCCGGTATGGGCACCTTGGTCTCAGTCCAGACGCGCAACAGAAAGTCGAGGCTGCTATCTCCGAAGTCGTGAAAGACGACGTCGGGGGGAGGATCCCGCAGCACGTCGGGATGCGCAGCGGCTATCTTCAGCAGCACATCGCGGACCTGGGCGGGATCGCTCGAATAGGAAGTTCCGACGGGAAGGCAGAAGCGCACGCGAGGGTCGTTGGCTGTCCAATTGGTGACGCTCTTCTCGACGAAGTCGGAGTTGGGGATGATGATGACAACGTTGTCGTTGGTGCGGACCCACATGCTGCGGGCTTTCATGGCGACGACTTCGCCGAAGGTGCTGCCGACTTCAATGCGGTCGCCAATGCGGACAGGCTGTTCGATGAGGAGGATGAGGCCGGCGACAAAGTTGCTGACGACGGTTTGCAGGCCCAGACCTACGCCGAGTCCAAGCGCGCCGCCGAGAACTACGAGACTGCTGAGATTCAGCCCTAGCGACTCCAGGCCGATGACCAGCCCTACGGTGAAGATGAGGTAGGAGATGACGCGGGCGAGCGCGAATTGCTGCCCAGTGGCGAGTCCGGTGTGGGTGAGGAGCTTTTTCTGAAGGACCACCATCGAAGCGCGAGCGCCGAATGCCAGCACTACGATGAACAATGAGATCTTGATGAGCGAGAGCGGAGTGAGGGGCTGATTGCCCAACGTGAAGAGGGTGGCGCCGAGGATGCGCTCGATGCGGGCACCTACGACGCCGAAGAGCGGGACGAGCGAGCTGCCGAGCAGGGCCACGGCGAGCAGAACCACAAAAGATATTCCGGCTACCAGAAGGTGCTTTCGCGTGCTGGACATCCTTGCACTTCTCCTGTACGTATTCGATGCGCCTTGAAGTGAGCATAAGGAAGTGAATCGCAAACTACCAATACAATGAGTCTTCAGCCACGAATGAGCCAGAGCACGAAAATTTTCATTTCAGCGGGCGAGGCGAGCGGCGAGCATTACGGGACGCTGCTGATTCCGGCTTTGCGGCGACTGGCTCCGGATGCGGAGTTTTTCGGACTAGGCGGGCAGCGCATGGATGCGCTGGGGTTCCGGCGGGTGGTGCGGGCCGAGGATGTGGCGGTGATGGGGATCACGGAGGTGATTCTGCACATGCCGCGGATCTATGGAGAATACCGGCGGCTGAAGGCAGCTATCAAGTCGGAGGAGCCTGACATCGCGGTGCTGATCGACTTTCCGGATGTCAACCTGTCGCTGGCGAAGCATCTGAAGCGGGCCGGGGTGCCCGTGGTGTATTTTGTCTCGCCGCAATTGTGGGCGTGGAAGAAGTACCGCATCCGCGAGGTGCAGCAGTATGTGGACCGGATGCTGGTGATCTTCCCTTTTGAGGAGAGCTTCTATCGGGAGCGGCAGGTAGAGGCGAGTTTCGTCGGGCATCCGCTGGCGGACCTGGCGCTGCCTGTGGTCTCGCGCGAGGAGTTCGCTCGCGAAAGCGGGACCGCTTCGTCCAAACATTTGGACCCAAGCCGACAATGGATAGGGCTGCTCCCCGGCAGCCGCTTGAAGGAATTGCGCCTCAACCTGCCCGAGATGCTGCGGGCGGCGTCTCTGCTTCAGAGTCAAGGTGACTACGAATTTGTGCTTCCGCTGGCGCCGACGCTGACAGAAGAGCAGCGCACGGAGGTGAAGGCGATGTTGCCGAAGGCTCCGGGCGTGACGATTACCCATGATGCCCGGGCTACGCTGCATCATGCGAGAGCAAGCGTGGTGGCGAGCGGCACGGCAACGGTGGAGGCGGCGCTGATCGGGAATCCGTTTGTGGTGGTGTATCGGGTGTCGCCGGTGAGCTATGCGGTGGCGAAGCGGGTGGTGGATGTGCCGCATGTTGCGATGGTGAATCTGATCGCGGGTCGGCGGGCGGTTCCGGAGCTGATCCAGGGTGACTTTACGGCGGAGAATGTCGTCTCACACCTGCGGCCGCTACTCGAAGAGAGCCCGGCACGCGACGGTATGATTGCGGGTTTGCGCCAGATATCGGGTATGCTCAAGGCCGAAGACAATGAGGGCGGCGAATCGGCGATAGACCGGACTGCCCGCATCACAATGGAAGTGCTTCAAGAGAACCAGTCACGCGAGGAAAGCTAACTCGACTGTCATGACCACATCCCGATTCGCACACCGGCCTGCCCAGCTCCTGCGTATCGCATTCGTATTTGCCTCGGTTGTTTTTTTCGCAGGGCCGAGAGCCCGCGCAGCCGACAGAGTGCCGATTCAGATTACCGGCTACAACATCGACGCAGAACTGAAGCCGGATACGCACATGCTTACGTGTGTGACTCGGATTACGTTTACGGCTCTCGATCCCGTGCAGACAGCCGTGTTCGACCTGCATGGCGCGCTCAAGGTGGACAAGGTTACCGATTCGAAGAATATTTCGCTCAGCGGCGAGCGTGGGGCTGAGGCTACTCTGCGGATTACTCCGCAGACTCCGCTGAGCAAGGGACAGACCTACACGTGGACCTTCTACTACTCGGGCGCGCTGGAGAGCGATGCCGGAGGGCCAGTTGAAGGGCTGAAGATGGCGTACGTGGGTGATCCCGCGTCGTACCTGCTGTATGGCGGCCGGTGGTTCCCGATGGTGGGGTACGAGACGAATCGTTTCACGGCCGATATTCACGTGAAGGTGCCGACGGGCTATATGGTGATCGGCAGCGGCGCGCAGGGCAGCGCCAAGCCGGCTGCGGGCGGCGAGAACGAGTACGACTTCAGTTGGAAGAAGCCTGGATTTCCGGGAACGATCATCGCCGGGAAGTTCAATCCGGCGTTTTCGCCGGCGGCGAATATCCACGTTTACACCACGGATGCGCACAAGGCGGCGGCGCACGACTACGGGGAGAGTGCGCTGCGCATCTTTGCGTACTTCACGTCGACGTTCGGGCTGCCGGAGTCGAGTACTCTGAATGTTGTCGAGCTGCCCGACGATACGGTGCCGACGTACTGGGCTCCAGAGATTGCGGCGGTGGCGGGAAACCGCATCGGAGGTAAGACGGACTTCCGGATCCTGTCGAATACGATCGCGCATCAGTGGTGGGGGAGCGAGATCAGCCCGGCGTCGTTGAACGATGCGTGGATTACGAACGGGATGGCGCGGTACGGCGAACTGATGTATCTGGAAGACTCTGCAGGCAAGTCGGCGCTGGATACGGCGATCCTGGATGTTTCGGCGGGTGCGCTGGCTTACGACACCATTCCTCTGTCGAGCGCGGGCAGGCTGAGCCCGTTTTCTCCGGAGTTTCAATCTATGACACTGGAGAAGGGCGCGCTCGTATTCCACATGCTGCGGTGGGAGGTGGGCGACGACAGCTTTATCAAGATTCTGCGGGCGACGCTTTCACAGTTTACCGACAAGGGGATCAAGAACAGCGACTTTGAGAAAGTCGCTGAGGCCCAATCGCAACAACAGCTAACGCCTTTCTTTGCGCAGTGGCTGGATGGGACGGGCGCGCCGGCGTTCACGAACAAGTACGCGATTTACCGGCTGGGAAATAACAAGGGGTTCCGGACGATCGGGGAGATTCAGCAGGATCTGGACCTGTTCAATATGCCGGTCGATCTGCGTATTGAGACCGACGGCAAAACGGAGAACAAGCGAGTTTCGGTGGTGGGCACGGATTCGCAGTACGTGGTGGATACCTTCGGGAGGCCGCGGCATGTGCTGATTGATCCGGATAACTGGGTGCTGAAGAACACGCCGGCGATGCAGGTGCGGGTGTCGATTCTGAAAGGACAGCAACTGGTAGCGCAGGGCGACATCAGCGGCGCACTGGCGGAGTATCAGAAGGCGCTGCAGGCGAATCCGCAGAGCTCGCTGGCGAGCTATCGCATCGCGGAGATTTTCTTCAACCAGCGGAATTACCAGTCGGCAGTGAACTCGTATCGGGACTGCCTGCGCGGGGATGACGATCCGAGGTGGACCGAGGTGTGGAGTCACGTGCAGATCGGAAAGATTTTTGACGTGACGGGGCAGCGGGATCGCGCGGTGACGGAGTACCGGCAAGCTATCCAGACGAACGACAATACAGGCGGGGCCCTGAACGAGGCGAGACATTACCTTCAGGTGCCTTATAAGCGTCCGGATACTGAGTAAGCGGCCGAAAGCGAAGTAGAATCCGGGTGTGGCTCCCCAACCTCTCAAGAAGACATCAGCCGATTTTGCTCTCGAGTTTGTCGACTACATCAACTGCCACGATCTGTCCGGTCTTGGCAGGATGATGACCGAAGATTTTGTCTTTATCGACGGTCTGGGCCAGGAGGTCCGGGGGCGGCGCCAGGTTGAGAAGGGCTGGCGCGCTTATTTCAGCTGGTTTCCGGATTACTCGATCCAGGTGGATGAGGCTTTCAGCAACGGCACATACGCCGGGCTTTTCGGCTATGCGCACGGGACGTACCGGCTCGACAGTAAGCTGGAGGTTGAGAACCGCTGGAGGATTCCGGCGGCATGGAAGGCGCGGGTGCGCGACGGTTGCATTTCGGAATGGAGGGTGTATGCCGATAACGAGCCGGTGTGGAAGATCATGCGCGTGAAACGGTATTAGGTATTGAATCGTTTCGCTACGTGGTTCGCTTGCAGTAAAATCGGCGCAATCGAAACCATGAGCGCTCCCAGTACAGCAACGTCCAATCCTGCCACAACAAGTATTCGTACCAAGCCTGCGCGCATGCTTTCGCTGGATGTGCTGCGCGGGCTGGATATCGGGTTCATGATCCTGGTCAACAACAATGGCGACGGCTCGCGAGCCTATTGGGCGTTGAAACATGCGGACTGGAACGGGTTCACACCGACAGACCTGGTCTTCCCTACGTTCTTGTTTCTGGTGGGCATATCGACGGTGCTCTCGACCGAGGCGCGGCTGGCGCAGGGAGCGACGAAGCAGTCGATCTTTCTGCATACGGTGCGGCGAGCGGTGATCATCTTCCTACTCGGGCTGCTGGTCAACAGCTTTCCGCACTTCAATCTGCACACGCTGCGGATTTACGGAGTGCTGCCGCGGATCGCGATCTGCTATTTCATCGTGGCGTCGCTGTATTTGATCAGTCCGGGTTGGAAGAGCAAGCTGGTGCTGGCGGTGGCGGCGCTGGGGACATACTGGGTGCTGATGCGCTATGTTCCGGTGCCAGGATACGGGATGCCGGGGCGCGATATTCCCTTCCTCGATCGCGACGCCAACCTGGTGGCGTGGCTCGACCGGCATATCTTTCCGGCGTCGCACCTTTACGAGCGGACGCGCGATCCTGAGGGGCTGCTGAGCACGATTCCCGCGGTAGGAACGGCGCTGATGGGGATGCTGACGGGCATCTGGCTGCGGACAGGACGGAGCGTTGCTGAGAAGGCTCGCGGCATTGCTGTCGCGGGGATGGCGTGTGTGCTGGCGGGCGGAATCTGGAATATCTGGTTCCCGCTGAACAAGAAGCTGTGGACGAGCTCGTTTGTGCTGTTTGCCGGCGGACTGAGTCTGCTGCTGCTGGCGCTTTCGATGTGGGTGGTGGATATCATTCGGGCTCCTGAGACCAGCGAGGACAGGGTGAGGAAGTCGCGGACATTTATGCCGCTGCTGGTGTTTGGAATGAACGCGATTGTGGCGTACGTGTTCTCCGAGTTGCTGGCCGGCGGGATCGACAACATTCACATGGGCTCGGGCGGCAATTTGCAACAGTGGCTGTATCATTCGATTCTTGCGGTCGTGCCCGATCCGGCGTTTGCGTCGCTGCTGTACTCGCTTGGGTTTGTCGCGGTCTGCTGGCTGCCGGCTTATGTGCTTTACCGGCGGCGGATTTTCATCAAGGTCTGATGCATTCAAATACCTAAGCCCGAGGAGCAGGGTCGAGTGGACGAAGGTTCGGGAGCCAGGCCGTCGCGTTCGAGAGGCGGCTGGCAGAGTCTCTTCCAAAGCGTTCGGCCTTTGACGTTGTCGGGAGTGATCCGCGATGCGGCTGCCGGAGTGCAGCTTGCGGCAGTAAATATTCCACAATCGCTCGGCTACACAAAGATTGCTGGAACTCCGGTGGTAACGGGACTGTACACGCTGCTGCTGCCGCTGGTGGCGTTCGCGGCGTTCGGATCCTCCCGATACCTGGTGGTTGCCGCCGACTCGGCGACAGCGGCAATTCTCGCTGGGGGTCTCTCCCAGATGGCGCCGATCGGAAGCGCGCGGTATGTTGCGTTGGCCTCGACGGTGGCGCTGTTGACGGCGGCGTGGCTGCTGCTGGCGCGACTGCTGCGGCTGGGGTTTCTAGCGGATTTCCTATCGCAGACGGCGCTGGTGGGGTTTCTGACCGGTGTGGGATTTCAGGTCGGCTTCACTGTGCTGGGGGAGATGCTGGGAGTTCCGGTACATTCACGGCGGCCGCTTGTGCAGGTCGCTGAAGTCGTTCGCGGCCTGCCGCATGTGCATCTGCCGACACTGGCTCTTTCGCTTGCAATGCTCGCCTTAATTCTCGGCCTGCGGCATCTTTCGCCGAAGACGCCGGGCGCCCTGATCGCCGTATCGGGGGCGATTGCGGCGAGCGCGTGGTGGCAATTTTCGGCTCATGGCATCGCGGTGATCGGGCCGGTTGCCGGCGGATTCCCCCACTTCGGCTTTCCGTGGCCAGGGTGGACAGAGGCCGAGTCGGTGATTGGGGTTTCAGGCGCCTGTGCGGTGATGATCCTGACTCAGAGCGCGGCTACTGCACGGATCTACGCTGAAGGGCATGGGCAAGTGCTGGACGAGAATATGGATCTGGTCGGGTTGTCGGCGGCCAATGCGGCTGCGGCGTTGAGCGGAACCTTCGTGGTGAACGGGAGCCCGACGCAGACGGCCATGGTGGAGGGCGCCGGAGGAAGCAGCCAGATGGCGCAGGTTTCCACCGCGGCGGTGGTGGCGCTGGTGCTGCTCTTCGCGACGAAGCCACTCGAATATCTTCCGCACTGCGTGCTGGGGGCGATTGTGTTTCTTATTGCGGTGCGGCTGATCGACCTGCGCAAGCTTTGGTCGATTCGGCAGGAGAGCCCACAGGAGTTCGCCCTGGCGATTGCGACGGCCGCCTGCGTCGTCGTGGTGGGAGTGGAACAAGGCATCGTGCTGGCGATGGTGATCTCGCTGCTGAGGATTGTGCACCACAGCTACCATCCGGACACAGGCGTCCTGATCTTCAATGACGCGAAGACGTGGGATATTATTCCGCCGGTTCCCGGTACGGTGACGCAGCCAGGGCTGGTGATCTATCGATTCGGCGCGGCGCTCTTCTATGCAAATGGCGCGCGATTTGCAAAAGAGATCCGGGACCTGGCCACGCCGGATGTGCGGTGGATGGTGATAGACGCCGAGGCGATTACGCACGTAGACTACAGCGCTTCGCGGGTGATCGGTGAAGTGTACCGCGAGCTGGCTTCTCATGGCGTCGTACTGGCGTTCGCGCGCGTGCAGTCGGAGCTAAAAGCGGATATGGACCGGCACCATCTTACGGAAGAAATTGGGGAGGATCGGATCTTTCGGCGTCTGCACGATGCGCGGGCGCAGTTTGCGAAGGAGAGCCCGGCGCGGTAGTCTGTCCTCTTGGGAATTTGCATGAAAACGCCGGTCCGTTTTGTCTCCATTCTGCTGTTTATGCTCGCCGTTGTTCAAGCTGGTGTCACGCAGCAGGCCACTCCTCCAGCTTCTACTCCTCCGGCATCGAGTCCCGCGGCGAGCCCCCCTGCAAGCCAGGACCTGCCCGACTCGCCGGGCTCGCAGGCGCAGGTGAGTCCGCAGCCGACGGGACCGACGGCGGTGCTCGACACATCGATGGGCCGTATCACGTGCAAGCTGTTCGCGAAGGAAGCTCCGGAAACGGTGGCGAACTTTATCGGACTGGCTGAGGGTACGAAGGACTGGACCAATCCTGACACCAAGCAGAAGATGCATGGGAAGCCGCTGTACAACGGGACGACGTTCCACCGGGTGATTCCGGACTTCATGATCCAGGGCGGCGATCCGCTGGGAACGGGGATGGGCGATCCGGGATATTACTTCAAAGACGAGTTCGATCCAAACCTGAATTTTGACGTGCCGGGGCGGCTGGCGATGGCAAACTCCGGTCCGAACACGAACGGATCGCAGTTCTTTATTACCGAGGTTCCGACGGAGTATCTGAACCAGAAGCACACGATCTTCGGGCAGTGCGACGAATCGAGCGTGCTGGTGGTGAAGTCGATTGCGCGAGTAGAGCGCGATGGGCAGGACAAGCCGATTGATCCGGTGATTTTGAAGAAGGTAACCATCGTGCGTGAAGGTCAGCCTATGCCGCCATCGCCCGCTTCGGCTTCGCAGGGCGCAGCACCTTCGGCCGGCAGCGCGCCTTCGTCTACAAACAGCGCTACGCAGGCGGCGAAACCTCAATAAGCTCAACACAACTGAAGGAGTTCATCATGTCACGTAAACCCGGAACCTATGCCGTCTTCAAAACCAGCGAAGGGCAGATCGTCTGCCAGTTGTTTCCAGAGGAAGCGCCAAATACGGTTGCCAACTTTATAGAGCTCGCCGAGGGAGCACGGGAGTGGACGCATCCGGTGACGAACAAGAAGAGCAAGGATAAGCTCTACGATGGAACAATCTTTCACCGCGTGATTCCCGACTTCATGATTCAAGGCGGAGATCCGGCCGGTAATGGGATGGGCGGACCGGGTTATAAGTTTGCCGATGAGACGAAGGGATCTCCGCACAAGTTTAACGTGCCGGGCAAGCTGGCGATGGCGAATGCGGGGCCGAACACGAACGGCTCGCAGTTCTTTATCACAGTGGCTCCCACGGACTGGCTGACCGGCAAGCACACCATCTTCGGCGAGGTTGTGGAGGGACAGGACGTGGTGGAGAAAATTTCGCGGGTGTCGCGAAATTCACAGGACAAGCCAAGCAAGCCGGTGGTAATTGAATCACTGGTGATCGAGAAGGCCTGATCACCGCTCGGTGTCAATTGTTGCAGACGGCACTGTTGCCGGCCTCGCCCGCCACTTCCAGTTATCGTCAATGTCCTTTAGCGCAAACGCGCGTGCGGGAATGTAGATGCTTACCACCAGCCAGGCTCCAAGCGTATAAAGCCGAAATTGATCGCTTAGAGCTTTCAGGTTCAGGTATCCTACACTTGCAGCAATAACTTGTTTCTGAGTAAGATCGCGGCCGCCAGCAGATGCTATTCGCTGGAGTGGTTACAACTCTGCTCTCTGTATTGAGCCAAGCTAAAAGCCAAGGTAAAAAATGATTAAGGAAGAAATCAAGCCAGTTGCCGGCGTTTTGTCGTTACAAAAGATATATCTGCTGTTTCGAGACTGGGCACCCTGGCTCCTTGGCTTGCAAATTGCGGCATGCGTCGCCATCGCGGCAATGTCGAGCTATTCCTGGATGATGTATGTGCGGGACGATTTCTTTTATTACCTCGTCGTCGCCCAGAACTTTGCAGCAGGCCACGGCTCGACCTTCAATGGCATCGTCTCGACAAATGGCTACCATCCTCTCTGGATGCTTGTGCTGGCGGCGTTCAGCGTTTTTACCGCAAAGGGGACTGCCATTCTCGTGTTTGTAGGCGCAGTCTGCCTTGCCGCTTCGGTGGCATGTTTTCTCTGGGGCCGTGAGATCCTGGAGCTATCCGGGGTAGAAACAACAATTTCTGCTCCGTTGGCCCTGTGGATAGCGGTCTTCTGTTGCCGGAGGTTCTATACAGGCATGGAGGTGGTACTGGCGACACCACTGGCGTTCTTGTTGACACTTCGAGTGCTCAAGGGAAGATGTATGGCCACGGCTAGGAGTGCCTTTTGGACAGGCATCATCTGCTCTCTCCTAATCTTGTCGCGGCTGGATGCCGGCTTCCTAGTCGGCCTTCTGGGGGTGGGGTTGCTGCTGGATCGCGATTATCGACAGCAGCTTTCTCCAAGACGCATCGCCTCGTTCGCCCTTGGTCTGGTTCCCTTCTTGGTCTATCTGGTTGTCAACAAGGTAAAGTTTGGGCTGCTTCTTCCGGTATCTGGCGTGGCAAAACAGCTCAAGCCGCACACACAATTCTCCTGGGTCACATGGAAAGAGGTGCTGCCTTCCAACATTGATAAAGAACACCTTCAGGTCGCTTTTATTCTTTTCAGTACTGCCGTCATTCTTTTCAACTTCCGGAAATTGCAACGAGCGCAGAGGACGGTGTTTCCGGCTGTCGTTCTGTTTCCCGTGGTTTACTTTACGGTACTGTCCTTTCTTAGCGACTGGAGGCCTAACGACTGGTACGGATATGTCGAGCGTCCGGCTCTTTGCATCAGCTTAGCATTCTGGTTCAGCAGGGATCGCTTGGGACGAGTGAGCCGGTGGGCTGCCCTCCCGGCGATCGCAATCGCCGCTAGCGTTTTTGCGCTGGCTGGCAATACTTGGAACGCCCAAGACGATCACCGCTTCGAAGATTCAGTTGCGCTGCATCACTTTGCGACGGGTCATCCTGGCATTTATGCGATGGGTGACTTCGGCGGGGAGCCTGGCTACGTGCTGGGAGATCCGATGATCCAGACCGAGGGGCTGATGATGGACCGCCATTTTCTTGAACGGATCAAGCGACAGGAAAACCTGATCTCGGTGTTGAGCGCCTATCACGCGCGCTATTACATAGCGAACGCCCGAGAAGGTTATACCGGATGTTTTCATGCGGTTGAGCCTCTTCGCGGCGGCCCTGCCTCTCCAAAGATGCGGGCCGAATTCTGCCAAAAGCCAGTCGCTGATGTGCACCACCAAGAGGGAAATGATTTCGTTATCTTTGATCTACAGCCACAGTGAGGACTAAATCGAGGAAGACATCTTTCACAGCCGCGCCGCAAAATTGCGGAAGGTCAAGTCTTTGGCCGCCGAATGCTTCGAAAGGAGAAACGCGGTGTTAAAACTTCAATCCCGACCTTGACGACTCCAGAGAAGGGGTTTGTTGATTCGCGGGAGAAGCCTTCACGTGTCCTTTTGGCTCATCTTCGGTTCGATAGTTGCGAAGCCGTTGCTCAATCCGCTGGTATAGATCTTGCTTCTTTCCCATTCCGGAAGATCCCCTCCCAACACGAAGCGTAGGGGAGAGAAACTCACGTTCCGCCAAGTCCGGAAACTCCCCGCCGACCGCGGGATCAAAAACAAATAGGGAGTTGTTCGCAGGGTCTGGCGGACTAAGCACAGCGGTATTCCTAGTGCTATCGGGGAAGCCGGTGGGATACTGTCCACCTCCCCCTGCCGATCCTGAGCCGGATCGAGCTTCATCTTCTTCGCTTAATCTGGCCTTTGCCTGTGCACTGGATAGCTTCGCGCCGGTCGCTGCGGATTCCAATTTGTGCCCGGTCAGACCCGATTCCATTGCCGCAACTCCCTGGCCGGAGTGCGATGACTGTCTCGCGCCGGACCCATTCGATGAAGCAGATGCGGCTGCTCCCCGGGAAGATCCGGATCGCGAGGCGCTGGTTGCCGAGTTCGATGGCGATTGATTCCCTCCACTGAGAGAACCGCCCAAGTGTTGGGTGCTTTGATGAGCGGAAGAGCCTCCGCCGCCTGATTCGCTTGCCGTCAGAGCGGAAGGGGTGGCACTCACGCTAGCGTCTGCAACTGAGGAGTCTGCGTTGACATCCGATAGGCTAGCGGAAGAGGAATAATCAACTGCACCGGAGCCGCCTGAACCGCCTGAGGAGCCGGCTCCGCTCGGAGGCAGAACGGAAGCGTTCTGGCCGGACGCAATTCCGGCGCAACTGAAAATCAAGCTGAGGGCAATCTGCCGGGCCAGCGTTAATTCTGTAGCCATAGCTTATTTTATCGCGATCATTACAGCGTTCTAATTTCTCCGCAATCCAAATTTCGGCAATCGCGAATAGAGGAAAAGAATAATCGCAAAAATTATCTCGTTCCTAATCGAAACAAAGTAGGCAGACGTCGCAGTCTCAGTCTGCAACATGGCGAAGATTGCACCCAATATTATGATCGCCATGGGCAGCGGCGGTAGAAAACGCGAGAGAGCCTCAATCGAGACTCGCATAATCAACACAATGAGCAATGGGTAAGCAACAACTCCCAGAAGACCAAAATCGACGGCACCATTCGTGAGAATGGAGTTAGGCGCATCGGTGTATGTCAGACCGAACAATTCGTCAGCGAATGACTCTTCGCCGAAGGACGAGATCCTTGTTCGGATTGATAACTCTTGGAACAACAGAGCCGATGTATTCTGCGAGATCCCGCCCGAGACCAGGTGTGCGCCGGGAGCTGCCCTCCAACACGTCGGCAAAGAAGCCCAGCACGAAGGTCCTCTTTTGCACGTTGCTCTGGTTCGCTTCGTCGGCGCGAGCCAAGGCGGTGCCATCTTTGACCCAGACTCATTACGGTCTCAATCCGATGTTCCATAGATAGGCGGCTGGCGTCATTAGGATTTTCAAAACCCGCCAAGCGAATAAGCATGAATACGGTGAACCCAACTGCGACGATAGCCCCTAACACCATCAATAATAAGACCTTCCTGAAGAATGTTCCCTTCAAACGATATCCCGACGAGCCGCAGCGCGAACAGCACCTCCATAGCAGCGTAGAAAACGATTCGCCTGCCGACAAGCATCAAGCAAGCAAGCAGGCAAACACGCAAACTCCGCTTAACAGCTTAGCGAAACCGCGGGGCGTGACGAGAAAGACGCCGATGGCAAGCGCGGTCAGAGGGGGGAACAGCCACGATATAAGGGCGGGAGCGACCCCTAACTGCTCGCCGGTAGTATTCTGCGCGCCCATGTAACCCAGGGATCCGGTCACGAAGCCGATCACGGTCGCCACGGTCCCGAGAAATATGAGCATGTACGTCTGCTGGTCGAGCGAGATTCGAAATTCCCGACCGAAAAGCGGCCGTTCGTATAATTCGCCGAAGAAGCAGAGGGGTGCCGCTGAAAGAAGTACACCAGCCATACCGCGGGCAAGAACGCCTTGGTCGGAGCCAAGAAACTCCGCCAAAGACAGGTTGCCCCTGGGGAGCGTCAGCCATGTGTTCAAGGCTCCCAGCCCATAACCAAGAAGAAGCGTGATCGCCAGGAGGGTGGAAAAGCGGGTAGGGCCTTCGCGCAGTAACCAATCCCAAAGCATGTAAAGCGCAATGACAGCGGCAACGGCAGCCGCGGCAGCCATCGCCAGGTCTGTGCTGAGTACCCAACTGACAAGCGCCGCGACAGTGAGAATCGCCGGAAAGTGAATGACGTAGATGGCGCGAGGCGGCGCGACGTCCTCGCCCAACCGCGGTGGAGAGAACGACGGCGAATTGAACTGCATTACCGGCGACGCTGTTCTCATTGCGTCCAATTGTGCGCCTTTTCTCCTAGACCAGCCTGGGACGCAAGTGGATCAAAGAACGGCATCCCGCTCACCACTACTTATAAACCGCTCCATAGACGACGGCCTGTTCGGCACCCTGAACAACGGCTGCAATTCCCTGATAGGCGAAGATTTTGCCGATACTCGAGGGAACGTAAACGATGTCGCCATTGGCAACTTTGATGTCAGCCTGTTCGCCATGGACGACATGGCTGACATCCAGCTTGATCTCTTCCCTGCCTTGCGGAACTTTCCGAATCAATATCACCTTGCTCTGAGCCGAGGTCTTGGTCCAGCCGCCGGCCAGAGTGAGCGCCTGCAACAGCGAAAGGTGCTCATTATTGTCGATCAGGTATCCACCCCCTCTGCCGACATCACCCATGATGTAGATGATTCCGGCCTTATCAATCACCACCGTGTCACCGGGATAGATGACGGGATTTTCCTGTGCATCCAAAGTGTTGTTGTTTGCAACCAGATGCACGTCGTGAGGATGCTGAGGGTCATCGCGATGGATAATGGTTGCAACTCGGCCGGCGGTAGGGGCTACCCCACCAGCCAGGGCAATCATGTCGAGAAGTCTGCGGTTTCCGACCGTCGGATACACACCCGGAACGTGCACCTGGCCGGTTACCGTAGCTCCCTGAGAAGCGTACTCGGCTATGGCTACGGTGACGTGAGGATCAATCAGAATGCCGTGAGACTTCAACTCAGCTTCGATCTTGCGCGCGGCCTGAATGGGGGTAAGACCAGCCACCTGAACATTGCCCAACACTGCAATATTGATTTCGCCGGACTGGCTTACACGGGACGCGCCGGAAAGTTCGGGAGTATCGAACACCTCGACATCTAACTGGTCGCCGGCACCGATGGAGATGGTTGGTGGACGGCTGGACTGCTGATCCGCCTGAGCAGTACCTGTCTGAGTGGAATCGGATTGTGATGGAATAGACGTACCAGGATCGCTCTGGCCCCATCCCGCGACGGCAACACCGAAGCAGAGAGCGAAAACCAGAAGTCCAGGAAGACCGTTGCTCCGAGAGTTATTTCTCGTCATCGGTAACTCCATACCCGGCTCCATAATTGCTCTTGTATCCGTAATCGTAGCGCTTCGAATAGGTGTAGTAATTTTCCATCCGTAGATCCACGTCGTTGATCACTGTGCCCAGTACCCGCCCGCTGGCGCGGCGCAACTGCTCGCGGACTCGAATCAGCGCTCGTTTGCGTGTCACACCGGAACGCACAAGGATGAAGGCGGCATCGACCTGTGGAGCCAGGCTCAACGTATCGGCAACAGCAAGGATTGGGGAGGAGTCCAGAATTATGTGCTCATATTCTGAGCGCCACTGCGTGAGCAGCTCTTCCATGGCGCGAGAAGCCAGCATCTCGCCGGGATTAGGCGCAATCGGGCCACGCGACAGTACGGTGAGATTGGGAAGCTCTGGCAGCGGATGTTCGTATGCTTCTGCGCCAGACTCACGAGACAGAAGCGTGGAGAGTCCGGCACGATTCGAAAGCCGAAATTTCATGTGCAGTGTGCCCTTGCGCAGATCGGTGTCAACAAGGAGGACACGGGCGGACCGCTGAGCAAAGGAGATCGCGAGGTTAGCGGCACAGGTCGACTTGCCCTCAGCGGCGAAGCTGCTGGTGATCAACAGCAGCTTGGGCTCGTGATCGACGGCGGACAGCAGGATCGAAGACCGGAAGGTGCGAAAACCCTCAGCGGCGATCGATTGCGGATCGACGTAAGAAACCAGATCGGGCGATACCTTGAGAAGACGCTGCTGCTCGACTTTGGCGCTCGGCGTGGTCGGAGCTCCCTTGCGCCCTGCGACGACGAAATGCGGAATGACGGCCAGGGTGGGCAATTGAGAGATCGCCTCAGCGTCATCGGACGTGCGGATTGTATCATCGAGGCTCTCGAAGAAGAAAGCCAGGGCAATGCCGCCGATGAGGCCTCCAAGGAATCCGAAAATGAGCGCAGAGCCCTTCTTCGGAAGTACGGGGAAAGGAGGAATGCTTGCGCGGTCAATAATGTCGACGTTGTTGGAGTTCAGGCCGGCGGTGACACCCGCCTCCTTGAGCTTCATCTGCAGGCCGTCATAGAGCTCCGAGGCAGACTCAGCGCCATGCTTAAGGATCTCGAACTGCGCAGCCGACTCGTTCTCCTTGAAGGCTTCCTGCTTGGTCGTGTTCAGGCGGTCCTGCAGCAACGACTCAGTCTTGACTGCGGCGTTGTACTCCTCCTGGAAGCGTTTGGTCAGGTCGTTGATTTCCGAATCGATGTCGGCCTGCACGCTGCTCAGCTGCTTGTCGAGTTCACGCACCTTGGGATAATCCGGCCCAAACTTCGACTTTAATTGCGCCGCCTGCACCATGAGGGCCGCCTGTTGAGAGCGAAGGCCGCCAAGCACGGTACCGGGCGCGACTGAAATAAGCAGGTCAGGATTGCGGGTTTGCGCCATCTTGTAGCGCGCTTCCTTCACGATGCGGTCCGCTTCCGCTTCGGCGAGCTGCTGATTGACTGTGCGCAGGCTATCGGTAAGCAGGTTTCCGCCCTCAGCATCGAGGGTCAGGAGGTTGTTCTGCCGCTGATAGTCGGTCAGGGACTTCTGCGAGTCCTCGACCTGCTTCTTGACTGTCGTCAACTGCTGGGTAAGCCAGTTGGATACGCGCGTAGTGCCTTCGAATCTCGACCGCAGATCACGATCGAGATATGCATCGACGATAGAATTGGCGACCTTCGCCGCGACGGTTGGATCGGAATTCTGGAAGTGAACTTCCACGATCTCCGTGTTAGGCAGAATGACCACCTTGGTTGCGCTCTGGAAGGTGTTGATGAGCCTGAAGCGCTGCACGGGAGACAGCGTACCGTTATAACGCTGCTGCTTAAAGAGCTCCGAGAACGGAGGTTTATGGTAGAGATCGAGCGAGTTGATCACTTCCATCACGACGGACTCACTCTGCATGATGCGAATTTCTGTTTGCAGCTTCTCGGAGGTATCCTCGCCACCGCTTAGCTTCTGCTCGATCAGGTCCTCGATGCCAATGTTGGTTGACCGGCTCAGGTCTATGTGGAGACGGGCAGTTGCTTCGTACTGAGGCACTGTCGTGACGATGTAGAAAATCGCGTAGGCAATGCCGATGGCGAGCCCGATGATGATGACCCACTTGCGCTTGATAAGAATCTTGCGGAAGTCGGCGGGCGTGATAACAGAATGATCTGCGACTGGTGCCGTGCCGCCTACAGCTTGCTGTGGTCCCTGGGGGGGAACTGCCCAGCCTTGCATCCCTATGCGCTCCTTATGGTCGGCCTAAGCTCAGGCCATCTGCGTTCTCGCCAGGAGGAACGCAGGAAAACTTGCAAAAACTCCACAAAATCGAAGGGATCTCGGGGAATCCATCTGTAACAGTGACTTTTGCCTAATGCCGGAGCCCGATCCTTCAATCTTGCATCGGGGCCGTCCGGGATACTTTTTAATTTGAACTACAAACTTCCTGAGGCAGTTCCCGAAACGTTCTTATTGCACGGGTAACGACCAGAAAAGCGACCTTACGAATGCGATAGAGAATCCAGCGCAAAGAGCGTCCGTATCGACAACTTACCGGGGACAATCGGGCTTCTTGTGATCAGCTGAAAACTCGCTCTCATCTGGAAGTTATGCCGGATCGTACGGGACTGCACAACTGCTGATGCGGTGGCAGGACAAAACCAAGTGCGCGTCTCCTACACTCACTCACCCAGGTTTGGATGGCACGACTCTGCGAACAGGGCTCTTCTCTGGAAAGTAACTGCGTAACTAGAGTCTAACGAAGGCGGCACGTAAGGTCAAACACAACCGGCCGCCCCTCGAACGAAACTCGTCGGCGGGGGCGGCGCGAATGACTCTCATTTTTGCCCATGCGGCGAATAATCTACACGTACAGCTACGATTTCGTAGGGTTTAACGGGAACGCTGACCTTGTCTTCTGAAACCGCAAGCGGGGACCCCTGAGGCTGCTCAAGCAGATTTGTTTCGCTCGCTCCGGTGGCCCCCGGTGGAACGGAGAGTTCGATGGCACCGGACTTCCCTGCCCATTCATACAGGTGAAACACGAGGCTATCGCTGTCCTCCGCCTTCTTCATCGCGGTGAGAACGACGTTTTCGGGTGAGGCGGCGACGAAGGAGTGACGGGCGGGCATGGCACCGGTGTGTGAGCCGACTTGCATCGCATCCAGGTGGTAATTGAATTCGTATCCGTGACGGACTGTAAGCGCCTGCTTCCAGTCGCCGGCGTGCGGATAGAGCGCGAAGCTGAAGTGATGGTGGCCGCGATCGGCTTCGGGGTCAGGCCAGACCGGCGAACGGAGGAGGGAGAGTCGCAGCACGTTGTCGCGCCCGTCGTACCCGTACTTCGATTCGTTGATGAGGCTGAAGCCATGCCTGCCATCGCCGAGATCGGCCCAGCGGAGAGCGGGCACTTCGAACTGCGCCTTCTCCCAGCTGTTGTTGCGCGTGGTGGGACGATCGATGGTGCCGTAGGGAATTTCGTAGGTAGCCATCGGACTGGATGCGGCGAGGGGAAATGCGGCCTTCAGGAGTTCGTGAGTCTCGTGCCAGTCGATGTCGTTAACGACGTCAACCTGATCAGAGCCGGGGTGAAGAACAATCTCCTGCACGAATTTCGAATTCTGCGTGTGGCGAGTGACGCGAATGGAGGCGGTGAGAGGTCCGTGGTCTACGAGTTCCACGGAATCGGCGCCAGGTTTGGCCGGTGGCCGGTCGAGGGTGCCGGGGTCGATGTTCCAGGCATCGTAGTCTTTCGGTGTATCGCGGAACAACTGGAGCTCGTTGCCGCAGCCGCCGGAGGCGATGGATTCAAAATTGCTCTTCTTGTCGTAGAGGCTGGTGATGCAGCCGGTGGTTTTATCGACGGTGACGCGCAGCAGAGAGTTTTCCAAAGTGAGGCCGTCGGCTTTGAGGTCGCTTTGGAAAGGCTTCGTGCCGGGCACGACGTGCAGGACTTCGTATCCCATTGACGGAACGTGGTGAGCCTGAATGAGGAGTTTGAAGCTGTGGGTGCCGGCGTCACTCGAAAGAATCTGTGACGGCAGGACGTGGCCTTCAGAGTCAAGCACGAAGACGCTGGAGGTTGGGTCAGGGAGCTGGACGCTGACGGTGACGAGTCCAGAGCGCTCCCATGCGAGCGAATTGAAGACGAGGACGGGAACACCCTGACCGCCGCTGGTGTTAATGCGCGCGGCAACAGTCTTGATTGCGGCCGCTGAGATCTCGTTGGTCGCCCAGCGGACCTGGTCATAATCGCGCTGCGCATCCCTATAGATAACGCCGATGCCGGAGCCAGCTGCCAGGTCGTGGAACTGATTGAAGGTGATCTTCTTCCAGGCTTCAGTCAATTCGTCGCCGGGATATTTTTTGCCATCGAGCCATGCGAGTGACGCGTACTTCTCGGCATCAAGCGCCCATTCCGAACTTTCGCGCATGTTGCGCTTGTGGTTGGCCTGGGTGGTCATGACGCCGCGGTGGTACTCGAAGTACATTTCGTCTTTCCAGGTGGGGATGGCGATTTCGCCAGCAACGGCAGACGGCTCACGGTAACCGGCAGCGATGCTCCTGTAGTCCCACTCAGGAGAAGACGGCGCGAGCTCTTTTTCGACGGAAGAGAAATAGGTCTGGGCGGTACCGTACTGCATCTTCGGAACGACTTTGTCGCCAGTGGCCCAGTGATCGCCTTCGTCGAGGATGGCGCGGGTGGGGCCGCCGCCGTGATCGCCGATGCCGTAGAGGTCCATCATGTCGTTCATGCCGGGAGCAACTTTGCGGGCCTGAGCGAGATCGGCGGACAGACGCACGATGTCCAGATTGTTGTTGGCATAGTCGTGCGGAAAATAGGTGAGAACCTTGCTGCCGTCGGGCGATTCCCACCAGAAGAGCTTGAAGTAGTGGGGCAGCTTATTGGCGTCGTTCCACTCCATCTTCTGGGTGACGAAATAGTCGACACCGGATTTCTTGTAAATCTGGGGCAGTTGCCAGTTGTATCCGAAGGAGTCGGGATTCCAGCCGATGCGTACATCGACGCCGTATTCGTGCTGGTACCAGCGCTTGCCGATGAGCAGGGAGCGGGCAGTCGATTCACCGTCGGGCATGTTTAGATCGGGCTCAACCCACATGCCACCGACGATCTCCCAGCGGCCCTCCTTGATGCGGCGCTTGATCTGATCGTTGATCGCGGGATATTTGTCGGCCATCCACTCGTTGTATTGAGCAGCGGACTGGGTGAAGGTGTAGTCGGGATACTCGTTCATCAATTGCAACGCAGTCGAGAACGTGCGTTTGACAACGTCGACGGTCTCCGTCCAAGGCCAGAGCCAGGCGGCGTCGATGTGTGAGTTGCCGGTGAGGTGCAGCGTGGCTTGTTGCATCCTCGGGCGCAGGGCTTCGAGAGTGGACTGCGCCTGTTTCAGGGAGGCGTCGAACTTCTCCTGGTTTGCCGCATCGAGAGCGCCCAGATCGACGGAAGTAATTGCTTTGAGGAGGGTGGCCTGGTCCACCGAGACGTTTGTAGACAGGCTGGGGATGAGGAGAGCGGCGGAGATGAATTCCTTGCGCTCATCTTCGGGGTTAGGGCGGGTAGCGGAGAAATCAATCTTCATGGGCGCGCCGCGGAAGCGTTTTTTGTCCACGGTGGCGAGCAGCTTGACGGCGACCAGCACGCGGTCGCCGGGTTTCGCGTCATCAAAAAGAACGATGGGTTCAAGGTCGTCGCCGAGAGCGACGCGGCGCCCGTTGAAGTAGACGATTTCGGGCATGGGCCCATTCGCTTCAGCACGGAACTGGAACCAGATCCGGGTGCCGGTGAGGTCGTATCCGGAAAGCGCCTTCGGAACCTCGATCCACTGGCGATACCAGACGGCTTCCGTAGAGCTGTCGGAAGGCGGTTTTACTGCCGGCCAGGAGGAATCGTCGAGCGAGGGACTTTCGCCGTGGGGAATGTCGCCCTCATGGTAGCGCCACTCCCCCGATGGGAGATTGCTGAGCTCGCCGAGGCGCGTGACTACCTTGGCGGCGTCCGGCGGAAGGGATTTGATGACCTGGTCGGGCGACTCGAAGGCTGCCTGGGCGCACACGATACCGGCGGAGAAGAGGGCGAGGGATGCAAGAAAGACGGCGCGACGAGGGAGACAAGACGCATACTTCAAGAGCTAATCCTCCAGGAATGTATCCGGATACATTGGAGCGCAAGTTGCACCGGGAGTTATCAAATGCAACCTCGCGGATTATAGCTGATTGGGAGCCGAGAGCTCAGGACAGTCAATAGCGATCAGGGCTTAGCGGGGTGGGATGATCGGACGGCTAACTGTCACCGCTGAAGAGCTGATGAGTGGCGGCTAACCGAGGGATGGATATTGACTATGCGGGGTTTGCGAGGGATTCATTGAAATTGCGGGGGCGCACTGGTCGGCAACTCCAGAGGCAAGCAGGTCGGGGATGCAACTGGCTGCCTGGGGACGCCCCCACAGAAAACCCTGAATCACGTCACACCGTAGATCGCGCAGGATTTCCACCTGATCACTACGCTCGACTCCTTCGGCGACGACCTGCATTTGCAGGCTGTGGGCCAACGACAGAATGGCCTGCACGATAGCGTAGGTTCCGTTGGGATCGCCGATCCGCTCGATGAAGGAACGATCGATTTTGAGGGTCTGAATGGGGAGCTGGTGCAGATGACGCAGAGAGGAGTAACCGGTTCCAAAATCGTCGACGGAAAAATGCACGCCGATGCTGGAAAGGTCGAGCATCTGCCTCGCGATCTCATCCAACTTGCGCATGACGGTGGTTTCAGTCAGTTCAAGCTCGATGAGGCCAGGATCGATTTGAAAGGCGGCCAGAACGGCGCGAACCTGGACGGAGAAGTCAGCGCGCATGAACTGCAGCGGAGAAACATTGAGCGCGACTCGAACCGGGGGCAGGCCCTGACGCTGCCATTCGGTGATCTGGCGGCAGACTTCTTCGAGAACCCAATTGCCGATGGGCACAATCAGGCCGCTTTCTTCCGCGACGGGAATGAAGCGGCGGGGCGGAATCATGCCCTCGACCGGGTGGTGCAACCGGAGCAGCGCTTCGAGCCCACAGAGGGAGCCGTCCATTGTGAATTGGGGCTGGTAATACATTTCAAAGCCGTCTTCTCTCAGCGCGTGACGAAGGCAAACTTCGATTTCGTTAGCTTCGGAGGCAGAAGCAGAGATCTCATTCGAGACGAAGACGTACTGATTGCCGCCGGAATGCTTCGCCCGGTACATGGCGGTGTCCGCCGAGCGCCACAGAGCCTGCGCGTCGGTACCGTCAGTGGGGTACAGCGCGATGCCGATGCTGGCGGAGATGTCGAGGTTGTAGCCGTCGACGAAAAACGGCTGGCGGATGCCGGAAAGCAGCTCGGCAACGACTACTTCGGCGTCGGACGCGGTTAACAGATCGCCGAGCAAGACGGTGAACTCTTCCCCGCCGGAGCGGGCAACGGTGTCAGATGCGCGGAGCCGCGCGCAGAGACGTTCGGCGAGCTTTTTGAGGCAGAGATCGCCAACCGCATGGCCATACGTGTCGTTGATCTGCTTGAAGCGATCGAGGTCGAGACAGATGACTGCGGCCAGATTGCCGTGACGGGATGCCGAGGCCAGGGTCTGCTCCATGCGATCGGTGAGGAGCAGCCGGTTGGGCAAGCCGGTGAGGGCGTCGTGGTTGGCTTGATGCAGGAGGCGGTCGTGGAGTTGCTGCCGCTCGGTGACGTCCTGGGCGAGCGTGAAACGGGCCTTGCCTCCCTCAAAGAGGATGCTGTGAGAGGCGGTGTCCACTTGAATCCGGGTGCCATCCTTCTTCATGTGGGTCCAAGGACCGGAGATGAAGGTCGCCTCACTTTCACTCTTGAGACGGCCGTCAAGTTCGGGTGCATCTTCGGGAGGACAGATTTCAGCGAGCGACATGGAGAGAAATTCGTCCTCCGAGTAGCCATAATGCAGGATCGCCGAACGGTTCACTTTCAGGAAGTTATGGCTGTGAACTTCGGTGATCCACATGGGGAGAGGATTGGCGTCGAAGAGGACGCGGTATTCCTCGCGCTGCTTGCTGGTGGCAATGATTTCGCTTTCGAGCAGGGTGAGGATCATGCCGAACTCGACGAAGAATTTGGGCAAGTTCCACAGCTCGCTGGAGACTGAATGGTGGGGGAAGAATGCAGCCATCGCCAGAGCGCACGGGAAGACGGCAGCCCATGCAACCAGACCGCCAACCGCGGTGATAACCCCCATGGACCAGCGGCGGAAATCGTGCCGGTAAAGGACAGCATTGATGAGATAGAACTGGGTAAGAAAGGCGTAGGCACCGATCCATGCCTGACCGTGAAGCGCGACGTAGACGATCCAGCAAACGGTTGCGACGGCAGAGAGCCAGGCGAATCTCTGTACGATGCGGTGGCGCAACCAGAGACGCCGGAAGACAACGATGACGCCGGCCTCGGCGACTCCTCCAAGGGCGACGAGCACGGGAGCGCGGGCGACATCGAAGACCGCGGCGAAGATGTAAACGATCGCAGGAAACGAGAGCACTGCAACGTGCAGGAGTCCGATCTTCAGACCAAGACGCACGCGGTGCGCGGCGAGCATGAACGAGACAGCGCTAAGAAGAAGGGCGCTCAGTCCGGCGGAGGCGGCAAGACCTACTCCGCTATCGGTTGCCGGGTTGATGAGCAGGATGGCGAAGTGCGCAAGTACAAAGAGCCAGCCGATGATCCAGTAGCGGAGGCGTGCGCTGGGACGGGTGAGATAGATCGACCCGAAGAGCAACACCAGCAACCCGAGGATCAGAATGTCAAGCAGAGTATTTTGCATGCACAACCAAGAGTGTTATCGGCAAAAATTGCATCTCGTTTCAACGTTCAGCAAGAGCTGGAAAGCCGAACACCGGGAGGCACATACCGTTGGATGTCTATCTGGTTGTGTTCTTCAGGTGTAGCCCTATAAAAAACAGCCTGACGTCAATTCATGCAAGGAGATGCATGGTGGGCAGTGAGGGACTCGAACCCCCGACTTCCTGCTTGTAAGGCAGGCGCTCTAACCAGCTGAGCTAACCGCCCGGATCGAACCGGAAGAATTGCGCCGCCCTATCTGCTCTACAGGCGGCATACTTCCAAAATTCTACGACATTTTCGGGTGATCTGTGTCGGTCTTACGTTAACCGTTCAGCTACCGCACTTCCGAAAATGTCACAGCACCGGGCTCAGTATCAGATAAAGCTTGAGAGCGAGAACCATATACAGGCAGAATCCAACCTAAGCAAAACCTCAAAACAGCTCCTGCTATCGGCACCATCCTTTCTGAGTGTCGTGTTGCTGGTTGACACGTCTTGAGAACTAGCCAGCTGAAGTGTAAGAAAATACGACAAGAAATTGCCATAGCACCTCGGTGTTATCGTGAGTTGCGTGCCCTCCCTCATCCTCAATGCTGACGATTTCGGGCTGACACCCGGCGTGAACCGATCTGTCGTCGAACTGCAGGAGGCCGGTGCGCTGACGTCTGCGACGCTGATGGCAACTGCAGACGGGTTCAAGGCCGCAGCGGAAGAGGCAGCGGCGCACACAGGCCTGGGTGTGGGGTGTCATGTTGTGCTGGTGGATGGACGGCCGGCCCTACCGCGGAGCGAGATTCGCGGACTGGCTGGGGTCTCGGGGGAGTTTCGTCCGACGCTGGGAGCGTTCGTCCGCGACCTGATGCGGGGCAAAATTTCCGAGGACAAGATTGAAGCGGAAGCGACGGCGCAAATCCGGCGTCTGCAGGCCGCCGGAATTCATGTAACCCATGTGGATACGCATAAGCACACCCACATGTTTGTGCGCGTGCTGCGGCCGTTGTTGCGGGCGGCGCGAGCGTGTGGAGTAGGCGCGATTCGTAACCCATTCGAGCCGGAATGGGCGTTGACGGCAACCCCAAGAGCAGCGTCAAAGCGCTTGTGGCAGGTGAGGCTATTACGGTCGAGGCTTCGGACGTTTCTGCGGCTGGTAAGTGACGCGGGCCTGGCCACGACAGATGGTGCGGTCGGCGTGCTGGCGACGGGCACGCTGGAGTCGCAGGCGCTCCGGCAGTTTCTGGAGGCGATGCCCGAGGGAACTTGGGAACTGGTGTGCCATCCCGGATATATCGATGCGAGTCTTGACGCGGTGCGAACGCGACTGCGTGAGTCGCGGGTGATCGAGCATGCGGCGCTGCTGGATGTGGTCCCTGCCTACGTGAGCGGCCACCCAGAGATGGCGCTGACGCATTTCGGGCGGCTCAACGCGGAGAAATGAGCGGGCTTCCGGCGTTTGACTGAATCCTGTGAGGTGCCCGGCTCGTCCAAAAGGAACGCAAGAGCAGGAGACTGGGCAGGAATGCGGGTGAACCTATGAAGATCGGCATCACGTGCTATCCGACGTATGGCGGAAGCGGCGTTGTAGCCACGGAGTTGGGGATCGAGCTGGCTGCGATCGGGCATGAAGTGCATTTCATTACGTATTCGCAGCCCTTCCGGCTGACGGGGCGGGAACACGGGATCTTCTATCACGAGGTTCCGGTCTCGAACTATCCGCTGTTTGAGTATCCGCCATATGACCTGGCGCTGGCGACGCGAATGTCAGAGGTCGCGGCGTATTACCAGCTCGACCTGCTGCATGTGCATTACGCGATTCCTCATTCGATTTCGGCATACCTGGCGCGGCAGATGCTGGCGGAGCGGAATCACCGGCTGCCCTTTGTGACCACGCTGCACGGGACGGACATTACGCTGGTAGGGCTGGACCATTCGTATCTGCCCATCACACGATTCGGTATTGACCAGAGCGATGGGGTGACGGCGATCTCGAATTACCTGCGCGAGAAGACGGTGCAGGAATTTCGGGTGAAGCGGGAGATCGAGGTGGTTCCGAACTTTGTGAACTGCGATGTGTATACGCCGTTGAACCCGGAGGTTCGCGAGGCAGCACGCGCGCAGTTTGCGGAGGCGGACGAGAAGATTCTGGTGCACCTGTCGAATTTCAGGCCGGTGAAGCGAGCGGTGGATGCGGTGGAAGTATTTGCGCGAGTGGCGGACGAGATTCCGTCGCGGCTGCTGCTGATCGGCGACGGGCCTGACCGGTCGCAGGCGGAGTGGATTGCGCGGCGCAAAGGTATCCAGGACCGCATTCATTTTCTGGGGAAACTCCCTAGTGTGAGCGATGTGCTTCCGCTGGCTGACGTGATGCTGATGCCGAGCGAGCTTGAATCTTTCGGACTGGCGGCACTGGAGGCCATGGCGTGCCGGGTGCCGACGATTGCCACGGCGGTGGGCGGGGTTCCGGAACTGATAGAGGATGGCGTGAATGGCCGGCTCTTCCCTGTCGGCGATGTTGATGACATGGCGCAGGCGGCGATCGAATTACTGAGCGACGATGCGAAGCACGACGCGATGGCGGCCGCGGGCCGGCAGACGGCGCAAAAGAAGTTCTGCGCTACGCGGATCATTCCGCAGTATGAGGCGTACTACGAGCGGGTGCTGGAGCGGGCAGGGGCTGGGGTTAGCTGAGGCTCGTCGTCGCTCTCGTGAGTGGCGGGAATGGCCAAGGTCACCTTGGTTCCGCGGCCGGGGCGGCTGGTGACGTCGAAGTGAGCGCCGTCTCCGAAGAGCACTTCTAATCGCTCGCGAACATTTTTCATGCCGATTCCGGTGCCCCGGAGGACGCCACTTGAGCGCGAGCGGCTGGGGTCGATGCCAACTCCATCGTCTTCCACCTCGATGATCATGCGACCTGCTTCAATCCGGCTGCGGAGGGTGATGGTTCCTCCACTGATGCGGGGCTCGAGGCCATGCTTGATGCTGTTCTCCACCAGCGGCTGGAGCAACATACTGGGCACGGGAAGGTCGAGTGTGGCGGGATCGATTTCTTTGACAACGTTCAGCTTGTCGGCGCCGAAGCGGACGACCTCGATGCCAAGGTAGTCGTCGGTGAAGCTGAGTTCGTCGCGCAGCAGGACGTAGGAGTCGTGATCCTTGAGGAGCGCGCGAAGGATGTTGGCCAGCTTGACGATGAGGTCGCGGGCCTGTTCGGGGCGGAAGCGGACGAGCGACGCGATGGAGTTGAGTGTGTTGAAGAGGAAATGAGGGTTGATCTGGCGTTGCAGGGCGTCGAGGCGGGCTTCGAGGAGGAGCCGCTTCTGCTCTTCGAGGAAGCGCTCTGTGCGGATGGCGTTCCAGATCTTGAGCGGAATGCCGACGACGACTGCTGCGCAGGCCCAGATAGCGAGACGAACAGGCCAGCTGTTCGTGGTGAGAGCAAAGAGACGGTTGGGATAGAGGTTGTGAATCCAGTCGCGGACGATCTCCATGCCAACAATGAGAATGAGCAAAAGGACCTGGCGGTCGATGCGCGGCTTGCGGATGTTGCGGCGAATCCAGCGGTAGATGCTGAGATCGACGAAGGGCGAGAATGACCAGACCTCTTCTTCCTCGACGAATTTTCCATAGAGGCCGGCGGTGATCGCAACCGCCATAAGGAAAGGCAGAGATAGATATTCGTGGTGCAGCATGGCGGGCAGCGAAAGGGCCGCGGCGCCGGCGAGCGCTGACAGGGGGCCAAGCAGGATGCCGAGGATGATGGTGGTTTCGAAGGAAATGTCCGCGGCGAAGAAGTTGGGAACGACGAGCCGAACCCAGACTCCGAGCGCCAGCGGGATGCAGATGAAGGCGAGCAGCGCGAGGGTTTGCGAGGATTTGCGGTTCTGGTTGAAGAGCAGGTTCTGAAAGGTGCGGGCACGGGCGAGCGCACTGGATACTGCGGCCGCGACGCCGAGCTTGACGAGAAGCGTGATGAGGATGAGGCGTGACTCGATCACAATCTTTACTTTACGCCGGAGACCCTCGGGTTCGGCTGAAGGAATTGCTGGCAGCAACAAGGTGGATAAAATCTGCAAGCGGGAGAGACGAATGAAAGAGGTGAGTGAAAGGCTGGTTCGTATGATCGAAGCCGCGGAGCCGAAGCTGCGTGCAATCTCCGAGCCGGAGAGCAGGACGCCGCTGTTGCCGGGCGGGTGGTCGCGGAAGCAGGTGATCGGGCACCTTATCGATTCGGCGTCGAACAACCACCAGCGGTTGGTCCGGGCGGCTCTTCAGCCGTCACTGGAGTTTCCCGGCTACGATCAGTCAGCCAACGTGAAGGTCCAGGCTGTTCAGGAAGCGGAGTGGCTGTTGCTGGTTTCATTATGGGCGGCGTACAACCGCTATCTCGCGCATGTGATTGCGCACCTTCCCTCTTCCAGACTGGAGACGGTTTGCCGGATTGGCGCCGGCGAGCCCGTTACTCTGCGCTTTCTGGCGACGGATTATTTGACCCATATGCAGCATCATCTCGAACAGCTGGGTGTGATGGGCTGAAACTTCAATGCTGCTGAAGTGTCTGCGTGAATCGACCTGCGCTGTCCGGCATCTATAATGTTGTTATGCCTTTAGAAAGTGTTCGGAAAGTAGCCGATGCGGACTTCCCTACCCGCTGGGGACACTTTCGGATTCTCGGGTTTGAAGGAAGAGTAGTTTCGCCGGAACCGTGCAAGCCGGGCGGAACACCACCGCCGGTGCGGATCGAAGGTGCGGTCGCGCTGGTGATGGGCGACATTCACGCCGAGGCGCCGATCGTACGAATCCACTCACAGTGCCTGACGGGAGATGTGTTTCACTCGCTGCGGTGCGACTGCCGGCAGCAACTGGAGCTGGCACTGGCGCGGATTACCGAGGAGGGCGCGGGCATCCTTATATATGAGCAGCAGGAAGGGCGCGGCATTGGCCTGATGGCCAAGCTGAGGGCCTATGAGCTGCAGGACCGGGGCTTCGATACGGTTGAAGCGAACGTGGAGCTGGGTTACCGGCCGGATTGCCGGGAGTTCGAGCTTCCGGCGGCGATACTGCGGCAGCTTGGCGTCGGTTCAGTACGGCTGATTACCAACAATCCTGAGAAGGTAGAGGCTCTTGAGGCTGCGGGCATCGTTGTGGCCGAGAGGATATCCGCCGAGGTTGAGCCGCAGGAAACTTTTGAGCGCTATCTGAAAGTAAAGCGCGAGAAGATGGGGCACATTCAGGACAGCCGCGTCGAAGTGAAGATTATTCCATAAAAGGCAGGGCTCAGGGCTCAGGGCTCAGGGCTCAGGGCTCAGGGCTCAGGGCTCAGGGCTCAGGGCTCAGGGCTCAGGGCTCAGGGCTCAGAATTGGACTTGATACTCCGCCGTGGTGGTTGCTCAATCCTCCCAGACGTAGTCGTTCGCGCTGCGAAAATTCGTAAATGACAGGCTGATACTGACGTCCATGGAGCGGACGTGGTGCCACCAACCCACGGGGATGAACAAGACCTGTCCGGGTTCAAGAAGAACCTTGAGCTGCGTGGCTTTCCGGAACAATGGAAACTTGTTGTAGTCGGGCTTCTCGCAGTCGACGGCGCTGTAGACGCCGATGTGGTTGTAGACCCAGGGAGTCTGGAACGATGGGATGAGGGTGACGGTCTTGCGGCCGTAAACCTGCGCCAGCAGGATGTTCATCGCGTCGTGGTGAAGCGGAGTGACGGTTCCTCCGGGACCGAACCAGAGAAACATGCGCGACAGCGCGCGGGCGGGGTCGAGGATGTTGTCAAGGATGTGGACCTCGTTGAGCAGACTCTGCATGTTCGGTGATTCGAGCGAGCGGTTGTTTGCAACCATGTAGAAATCGTTAGTCTGGCCGGCTTGCTTCACGCGGTCGACGAACTCGTGCAGTCGGGTGCGGGTTTTGTGCTGGTTGGAATTGATTTCGTAGTCGCGATCGCGGCTGCGTCCGGACATGACTTCGACCATTTCGTTTCCGCAGCGTGCCTTAAGATAGTCAGGATTCCAGCGGGCTAGAGCGGGGCAGCTTTTGAGGCCGTCCTGAAAGATGACGGGGCGGTTGACAGAGTAATAGGAACGGAAGAATTCATCGGGTCCGAGATTGGTGCAACGCTTGACGTACTTGCCGGGCTTGCTCTGCAACCAGAGGTCGGAGTATGCGGCCATGATGGCTTCGAGTTTCCGGAGCTTGCGAGCGACCCTCTCCGCGCCCTTTATTTCGAGGGATGAGCGGGATACCTGTTCACGGGCGGCGCTGCGGTCGAAACCATTTTTGACGAGAATGTCAACCAAAAGTGGTTCCTCGATGCCGAGGATTCGATTCTCTTCGATCCACCCGATCCAGGCGGGAGGAAAGTGGGTGAGATTTGTCGTCTGGGTTGCCATGCTGCGGCATTTTAAAGACGGTTAGCCAATAAGACCAGACGTATTGCGAGATTTATTGACAGTTCACCGAAGGGTTTGGATAATTCCCTCGACTCAATAGCACGGGGCTGCGTTCAACAACTTGCGCCGTTCGGTCCCGGCGGCATTGCCCACCTTACGCAAGCCGACTTTCCGGCTCAACAGGAGAACAAAATGGCGAGAGAACGCGCCTGGAAACAACCGTCCAGCAAGCCCGAAGACAAGACGAGCGAGATCGCCCTGCTGTCGCAGACGGAGGATGCATGGATGGCGGCCCGTCTTCTGGGCAAATCGAAGATTGTCGAGCAACTCGTCGATGACGGATATCGCGGGGCGACGTCTCATGGTCTGCCGCAGACGAAAAAGGAGTTCATGCAGGCGGTGGAGTCGTCGGCAGGAGCGTTTACGCAATACGTTCACTCCGAGCGGGCGATCGAAGTGCTGGGCAATGTTGCTGTTTCCACGGGCGTGGCTACGCTCAGTTCTCCGAAGCGAAGGCATTCGTTCCGTTATCTGCGGGTGTTTTCGAAAAACCGCGGCAAGTGGAAGCTGATTGCTTCGCAATCGACTCCGATGCCGGCGGCCTGATGCGTTTCGGCGCCAGGTCGAAGATCATGTAACGCCAAGGCACTTCAATCCACGATCCTGCGGAGGTGTCTCCAGATGGCAAGGCTGGTGGTGTGCGCGGCAAAGGCGTATGCCGGGGTCAAGCACCGCTATGTGATGTTGCGACAAGTGAAGGCGTTCGCACAGCGCTACGGCTATGGGGTGCGCTTTTTGTGGGGCGTGACGCGTGGCGTATCGGATTGCAAGCATGAAGAGCTGTTTGCGCCGATTCCGGGCGTTGAGGTGCGGAATATTTCAGCAGGAGAACTGGCTGCGCTCTCTTACTTCTGTCAGAGAGATGGCGGCTTCACCTACCACGGCGAGCCATTCTTGATGCTGCGCGATGGCAGGATACCGGGCGAGCGATTCTTCTCGTGGGACCTCGCGGGATCCGAGACGCTTGCGCGAGCGGTAAGAGGGCCCTATCCGCCTCTTCATGCAAAACCGTGCCATTCTCTGCAGTCGCAGATCGATACTTATGTCCGCGCCAACGGAATCCGGGACCGGCTAGGCATTCGCGTGCGAGTAACGGAGTCCTTTACTCAAAGAGGCAAGCTGCATCGCACAAAGTCAGAAATCGACCAGGTGCTCTATTCGCTGTACCGGATTCCTTGGTATGTGAAGGTGTTTATCGCAACGGATTCGGAGTATGTGCAGAAGACACTTCTTGCTCACTTCGCGGATGCGAAGGTTCTCCCCAAGCACTTCGATCATGTAGAGGCGACCGGACGCTATGTTCATCGCGCCGATAAAACTGCGATGAGGACCTTTCTCAAGGAAGTGGGCTGTTTGTGCGCGTGTCGAAAAGTCATCAACATCGGGGGATTTCTGAACGAGGGGCTGGTGCAGTCGAAGCTCATCAAAGAGCCCTACAGCGAAGCAGCGTTTATGCATGTGAAAAGGGTGTAGTGGATCAGATGAAGTTGCTGTAATTTCTCTATGCGACGCTAGCGCAAGCGGGAAAGAAGGACACGTGTTCTACCCGCCGGAGGATCTCGCAGATGGCAAAGCTGGTCGTTTGCGCAGCGACTGCTTACGCTGGTGTGCGCCACCGTTACCTCATGCTGAGGCAGGTGAAAGCCTTCGCGGACCGGCATGGTTATGCGGTGCGAATGCTGTGGGGGGTGACGGACGCCGTTTCCAATTACCGGCATGAAGATCTATTCGCACCGGTTCCGGGAGTAGAGATACGAAACATCTCAACGGAAGAACTCAAGGCGATTAAGTACTTTTGCGAGAAGTACGGAGAATTCACTTACGAGGGTGAGCCGCTTCGGATGCTACGCGCGGGCGAGACGCCAGGCGAGCGGTTTTTTTCATGGGACCTGGCGGGCTCGGGCGCGCTAGCGAACCTGGTTCCACGCCCTTTTCCGCAGCTCATAGCGAGGCCATGCAGCCCGCTTCAGACGCAGGTGGAAGGATACGTCAGAGCAAACCGCATGGAGCACCGGCTGGGTATACGCGTGCGGGCGATGGAACTACCGAACCAGAAGAACAGGATTCACCGCGTTAAGTCAGAGCTGGATGCAGTGCTGCATTCGCTCTATCGCATTCCCTGGTACGTGCCGGTCTTCATTGCCACCGACTCGGAATATGTTGAAAAAATGCTCGTGGCGCACTTTGCCGACGCAAGGTTTCTGCCGAAGGAGTTTAGCCAGGTGGAAGAGACGGGCCGCTATGTTCATCGCGACGACAAGCATGCGATGGAGACTTTTGTAAAAGAAGTCGGCTGTCTGTGTGCTTGCGGGATGATTATCAGCTTCGGTGGATTTCTAAATGACAGCGCGGTTCAGTCGAAGATTATCAAGGAGCCGTACAGTGAAGCGGCGCTTCTGAACGTGAAGAGGGCGTAATGGTCGGAACTCAGGCTAGCCGCGGCGCTGATTCCGGATCAGGGCGGCGAGTCGCGACGTCTCTACTTCGAGGGCGTGGCGGAGTTCGGGCGTAACGTGACGCGTTGCGAGTTGGCGGATGCGATCGGTGAATTCCGCGCTGGACAGTTGCTGGCGGGTCCACGCGCGGTATTGTTCGAAGGCCTCCCGGTACATGGCAGCAAGATGCTGCTTGGTGGCGATGCGGATCGGGGAGCGGACTCCGGTTGCCGGACTGTGGCTGAGTGAGTCGGAACGAATGACGTATTGATAATGAGGCTCCTCGACGAAGGAGATACGGCCGGTCATGACTAGGAAGTTCGTCAGTAGCGTGTCGTAATTCATCCTGAAGCCGGCGTAGTAGCCTCCGATTCTTTCCAGTGCTTCCCTGCGGAAGATGCCGTGATGAGCGGCGCGATTGACGAAGTGCTCGTTCAGGATTGGATCGAAGAGGAAGAGTTCGCGCTGTCCGGGTGGGGCGAGGAGCGGATCGCCCGGCAGTCGGCGACGCCAGCGGACGGAGTCGGGCTGCAGGTACCCGTTCACGTCGGCGCGGTATTGCTGCCATGCAGAGAAGGCGAGATCAGAACCTTCGCTGACGACCGCATTCAGCAGAGAGGCCACGCGCGTCGGCGTGCTCCAGTCATCGGCGTCCTGCACGAGGAAGTAAGGCGTAGTTGAGGCACCGAGCACTATCTGATGGGCGAAGTAGGGCCCGTAGTTCAGATCAAGACTGAAGCGGATCAGACGCGGGTCGTCGATGTGAGCGAGCTCCTCCCAGGGAGGGTGCGGATCGCCGTCGTTCACGACGACAACGGTGAGCATGCGATGAGTCTGCGAGAGAAGGCTTTCGACGGCGCGGCGGACATAATTCCGCGCATTGAAATACGGGACCGATGCGGTTACGGCAGTGTCATTCGGTGAAGCCATCACTTTCGCCGGCAGCCTTCAGTTTTGCCAGCCGCAGGAACTGAGGTGCGCGGAGAGACGGCCGGTTTCGAAGTTGAGCTCCTGCCAGTCCTGCGAGGTCAGCCGGCTTTGGCAGCGGCGGCGTATCGAGTTGGCGAGCTTGTCGCTGCTGATCTGACCGCGCAGATACTGCTTGTATTCGGTAAACGAGCTTTGATACAGGCCTTCGATAATTTTGCGCTCCACCCAGGAAGCGCGGGAGGCGAAGCCGGTGCTCGGGCAGTGGGTGATCGAATCGGGCCGGAGCAAGCGGTGATAGAGTGGCGCGGTGGTGTGGACGATGCTGCCGGTCATGAGAACGAGGTTCATCAGCAGCGAGTCGAAGTGCAGATGAAGGCCAGCGTAGTAACCTCCGATGCGGCGCAGGAGCTCCGCGCGGAACAACCCGGTGTGCGGGGCGCGATGCCGGTATTGCTGGGTGAGTTCGATATCGACGAAGCACTGCTGGCAACGGCTACCGGACGGGCAGATGGGGCAGGTGCAGCGTCCGAGATGAGTCCATTTGACAGTGACGGGGGTTGAGCTTCCGTCGATGTTCTCGCGGTGAAAGACGTGCGCCGATACGGCGGCGTCGGCGTGACAGGTGGTGCCCAGATGCAGCAGATACTCGACACGATGCGGATCGCTCCAGTCGTCCTGCTCCTGAACCAGGAACCACGGAGAGGTGACGGTGCGGATGACGACGGCGTTGGCGAAGAACGGGCCGCCGTGATTGCGGGTAAGGCTGAAGCGGACGAGGCGTGGATCGCGCATGTCGGCAAGTTGATCCCAAGGGGCATCTTTATCGCCGTCGTTCACGACGATGATGCGCAGGTCACGATACGTCTGCCCGAGAAGGCCTTCGACGGCGCGCCGGATGTAGCGCTTCCCGGCGTAATAGGGAATGCAAGCAGTGACGGTCGGTTCAAGGCGCGGCATTCGATTCTTCCGAGGTCGAGATAGGTTCTGGTTGCTACTGTCGCCTGTTTCCAGACGAGCGGGGTTCTAGCTATTAGCCAACTGGCCGAACGCGTCGCGGATTCCGAAGCGCTCGACAAACGATGGAAAGCGTACGGGCAAACGTTCTTCGAGCAGCCGGCGACGCGGCCACACGTCATCTGCGGAGAGCGAACGCAGTGCTTCGGCGAAGTGCGACGGCGACTGCTCCGAGTAATAGTGCATCAACTGCGCTATTCGTTGCTGATCGAGATAAAGGAGTCCAAAGCGGAGGTAATTGCGCAGCAAGACTTTGTTAATGGCGTCGAGAAACGGCTGGCGCTCGGACGCTGGACGAAAGCGGTGATGGAGCACGAGGTCGGGCATGGAGACGATTTCCGCGCCACAGAGCCAGAGGCGGACACTGAATTCAGGCTCCGCGGCCCCGTAGACGGGCATCTCGGTGTCGTAGCCGCCGGCGCGGCGAAAGAGGTCTGCCGTGATTGCAGTTCCGGAGCAGGGCGCGATGGGAACATAACCACCGTACTGACGAGGATCGCGGATCCAGTCGACGCCCATGGATGGAATGAGCAGTGTGCAGCCGTAGCCGCGGAAGGGCGAGTCGGTGTCGGCGATGGTCGCGCAAAGGACACGGTTGGCGGCGATGCGCTCGCGAATGGGCAGATCCCAGTTCTGAGGAAAGAGCACATTGGCGTCGGTGATGAAAAGAATGGGGGCGTGCGCGGCAGCGGCTCCGGCGTTGCGGGCAAAGGGAATGCCCGACCAGCGCGGCAGACGCACGACGTCTACGCGGACGAGATCGTCGCGCCAGGAACAGGCTTCGGACAGGCCATCGCAGCAGCCGTCGGCAGAGCCATCATCGACTAGAACGATTTGCAGGGGGAAGCGATCCGATCGTCCGGAGACGATCGAAGAGACAGCAGCATGGAGCCGCTGCCCTTCGTTGCGAACGGGAATGACGACACTGATGACAGGCCTGGGGGAGAGAAGACCATTGGTGGATGCGTTCACGCGACTTACTCCGCCAGAAGACAATCAAGGTGTGCGGGCCTTGCGGCCCTTGCTTAATGCAACCGCCGAAACCGTGCCGACTGCCACAACTGCTCCGGTAATGGCTGTGAGCGAGACGGCGCTGACGATCGCGGTATTTCCTACGCCTAGTGAACCCGCTGTGGTCGAGTGCGATCGTGGAGCGCGCGGGGGGGCCGCACGAGTGACTGCGGGCTTTCCGGCACCAGCGAGGAGTCCGGACAGGGATTTGCCGAGACCGGCCAAGACCTTGATCTTGCCCTCGTCCAGACCCGCAAGCTGGGCGACAGCCCGCGGGTTCTTGACGATGGATTTCACCAGGTCCGGATTTTGAAGGAGACGCGCTGCAAGCGCTTTTATCTCGTTCATTCTTTCTCCTTGGCGATGGCGACGGTTGCAACGATGCCGGCTGTGGCCACCATGCCCATGACTGCGGCAATTCCGACGACACCGACCAGTGCGACAGCGTTGGAGCCTCCGCCGAGGATGGACGCCAAAGCGGGAACTACAGCTGCGGGTGCTGGGGCGGGTAGGGGCGCCGGCGTTGGCGGCGGCAGACGATAGTCAAACGGCGCACCCAGAGGGCCAATCGCACCCGTGCTGGGAGTGGGCGTTGGCGTAGGCGTGGGAGTCGGAGTTGGAGTTGGTGTTGGTGTCGGGTGCGGAGTAGGCGTGGGGGTCGGGGTTGGATGGGGGGTGGGGGTCGGCGTCGGATGAGGAGTTGGCGTCGGGGTTGGTGTCGGGTGTGGTGTCGGAGTCGGCGTGGGGTGCGGAGTTGGCGTAGGCGTAGGCGTCGGCGTCGGATGAGGCGTTGGTGTCGGTGTAGGGGTGGGCGTTGGGTGAGGGGTTGGAGTAGGCGTTGGGGTCGGCGTTGGATGAGGCGTGGGTGTTGGGGTCGGTGTCGGAGTGGGGGTTGGTGTCGGTGTCGGAGTTGGTGTCGGTGTCGGAGTTGGGGTTGGGGTTGGTGTCGGCGTCGGAGTTGGGGTTGGCGTAGGAGTAGGAGGCAGCGTGGCAGTCAGTTTTGTCAGGAGCGTGCTGCCGTGGGGGCTTCCCAGGCCGGTGCAGGGATCCCAGCCAGTCGCGGCCTGATAGAGTCCGTTTTTGCCTGTGCTGTCGTTGTTGCCGTGGACGATGTCGCGGAAGCCGGCGGGTGAGACGCCAGCCCCGTAGAGGAAGGTATTGAGGAACCCGACGGGTTTCCCGACCTTCTGGCCGAAGCGCGCAATGAGGGCGGCCCAGAGAGGCGCGACAGCGCTCGTGCCACCGAGGACGATGTTGTTCCCCTTGCAACGTACCTGATAGCCGGTGGCGGGATCGGCGTCGCCTGAGACGTCAGGTACGCCGCGTCCGCCTCCCGTGCCGGTGGGCTGGGTTGGCACGGTGACGGAAGACTGGTAGTCGGGCTTTGGAAAGAACTGGCTGACGCCGCCTCCTGTGGCTCCGCGAGTCTGCTTACCCGTGGAGTCGGTTACGACCGCGTTCCAGACGGTCTCGCTGGAGATGGTGCTGCCGGAAACGAGCAGGTTGGTGCCACCGCATCCGAGGGCGTGCGGAGCGGCGGCGGGGAAATCGACAGCCAATGCGCTCGTACTGTCGAACGAGCCGTTGTCTCCCGAGGCGACCGTAACGGGGATTCCAAGCTGGGCAGCGTGCTGCAAGGCGGTCTCAAATTGCTGGCGCATCTGGGCGGTGAATCCGGCTTCAGCTTTGCCCCAGCTGATGGAGATCACCGTGGGTTGCGGAGTCGCAACGATGGCAGCGTTGATGGCATCGAGGAAACCCTGGTCACTCGTGTTGGAGAAATAGACGACCTGCTTTGCCTTGGGTGCTAATGCGCCGGCAACTTGAATGTCCAGCGCAACCTCAAGTTCCGCGTTGGTGGCTGCGCCTGTAGATACTTTGTTCGATCCGCCGTCAACAGGCACGACGGTGATGGTGGGGGTTTGAAGGCCGAGGCCCTGGAAGTAGGCGTCCATATCGGTTTGCAGAAATCCGCCATCAAGCTCGATGATGGCGATGGTCTGCCCTGTGCCATCCAGGCCAGTTGGGAAGCTGTATAGCTGCCCGACGGCGACGGGAGAAAAGGATTGAGCTGCAACAGCCTCAGCTACCGTCTTCGGATGGGTCTTGCGTACATGAGGGTCGGCGTTCGGCCTGTTGTCGAGCCCGACGACGGCGGTGATGATGGGCAGAAGATTGTCGGGAATGGTGATGTCGCCAGTGCGGTGCCGGTAGGTCTTTCCCCGAATCGTCACCTGATCGAGGGTGACGCCGAAGGCGCGGCTGAGATCGCCGATCGTGCCGTAAAGCTTGATGGATCTAGTCGAGGCATTTTCGTCTTTGGGGGTGAGATTGTATTTCCTTGCGAAGTCGCGCACGGCCAGGAAGTCACTAGGACTTGCTCCGTAGGCGGCGGTGTATTCCTCCTGGGTTATGTAATGTCCGGGCCGCGTAATGGGCAGCGGCTTGTTCTTTCCGCGGACATAAACTGTGACGTGGGCCTGGACTGACTGTGGGGCAGGTCCAATTTTTTCGGCTCCGGCTGCGGCCTGACGGTGACTGCCCGGCAGGACTACACGAGTCTCTGACATGTGGGTTTTCCTTCCTGACTGTGCGTTGCGGGGAATAACAAGGGAGCCGCACGAACGGGGTGCTAGGCTGCACGAATAGGCGTCTTTACTGCTTTTTCGGAATTACCGTGCACCGTAGAAATCGCGCCGGATCGTCGCTCGCTTTAAATCTGGGGGTCGAGTCGACTTAAGAGTTATAGTTCCCGGACGTACCAATTCCGAAGATGCTTTTGACGACGAGTAGCGACGGTACACCAAGGATCACCATGAGTCAAAAGGAAAGTTCTGATTTCCGACCGAAATTTTTCGTAACTTAAAACTCGAGATCAGGCGCAGCTAGCCGGAAGTAAGTACAGCTGATAAGGCCACAGTTACTACTCGTTCACGGCGACCCAGCGGGCCTGAATCTGGAGCTGGTAGCGCTTTTTGCGGAGATAAACGGGCATTGCTAGGCCCTCGGTGAAGAAGTCGGCGAACACGGCGGGCCGCGCTCCGAAGATGTCGAGACCGGGATCGTCAGACGCTATTGCGCGTGCCGGCGGCGTCAGCACGCCGGGATCAAGTGCAACGAGGGAAAGGCGCTCGGGCAGGCTTCCGCCAGTGCTCGAGACGCGAGCGTAGAGCCGGTGATAGCCCTTGCCGAGGAGCATTCTGTTCCCTGCCCTCAAGACCATACCGTAACTGAGGAGTTCCTTTGGGCCGAAACCGCCGTGGGGATGGACGCCAAAGATGAACTCCGCGTGTGGGAGTTCGATGGTGACTTCTGTGTCCATGTTCCTGCGCACGAAGTTCATATTCAACTGGGGGTTGCCGGCGGATGTTGGCAGGGTTCGCTCCATCCAATCAGAGTCGTTGCCGCAGCTTCCGGCGTGGCGGGCCGTGACGTCAATGACGATGTGATGCTGGGCGACGACCAGCTGCATCGGGTCCAGCTTGAGGACCTGCACGCCGGAGACTCCGATGCCCGAGAGGAATTGAAGAAAGCGTGCGGCATGAGTATTTTCTTCCGCAGTGAGCGGGATTGGCTCGGGCGCCGGGGCTTCCCGCTGGGGAAGCGCGGCGGCTCGCTCGCGCCATTCATGCCAAAGCGATTCAGCGGCTGTGGGAGTCATTGGCTGCTCAAAGACGCAGTCCTCGGTGAGGAAGCGGATGGCCTGGGCTCGGTCCATCCAGCCGAGAAGAGCTACTCCAGTGTAGGCTGCGCCGGGCGGCAGATCGGGATTGGGGAGATCCGGGATATCCATGTGGCTATCCATGTCAGGGGGAGTCTATCACTCGTATTGATTAGCCGATGCGTTGGCAAATTTGTTGACACTTTGCTTCCTCAGGCTGATATGCTTCGCTCGTTCAACGCACTATGACGGTGACGCGGCATGCGCATCCTGTGGATCTCCGACAGTCCCGATACACCGTCAGGCTTCGGTAATGTCACGCGCTTCGTGTGCGAAGGCCTGGTGAAGCGCGGCCACAGCGTGAGCATTATCGGGTGGCAGAGCAAGCAGGAGCAGGACTGGAACGGCTGCAGGGTGTTTCCGGCATCGGGCATGCTGGGCAGCCGATCGTTATTTCCGTTCCTGGTGCGCTATCGGCCGGAGATTGTGATTGCGCTGGGTGATGTGTGGTGGCTGCCATACTTTTCCGCTCCGCACGTGCGGCGCCAGATGCAGCTGACGGATACGCCCTGGGCGCTCTACTTCCCTATCGACGGCGACATGGAAGGCGGCGCACTGCCGCAAAGCTGGATCCAGATGCTCACGGAGGTAGATATCCCGATTGCGATGAGCGAATTCGGAAGAACCGCTGCGAGCAAGTCGGGGATCAACTGCAAATACATCCCTCATGGCGTGGACCGCAGCTTCTTTTATCCACCGGCGGATCGCGAGCAGGCGAAGGCGGAGGTTGATGCTCAGGGGAAATTTTTGATTCTTTCCGACAGCCGCAACCAGCCACGCAAGATGCTTCCGCGGCTGCTGGATGTTTTCGCGAAGTTTGCGGTGGGCCGTCCGGATGCGCTGCTCCACCTGCATACCGATCCAGAGGACGAGTTCACCAAGTCGGGCATTTACTCCTATGACGTTCGCGCCGATTTACGGCACCTCGGAATTGAATCACAGGTGCGGTTTACTCCAGGGATGAAGCTGCAGAAAGGCGGCGGGGTTCCGTTGAGCCAGCTTGCGATGTATTACCGGGCTGCGGACGTTCACCTGCTGGCGTCGAGCGGTGAGGGCTTTGGTCTTCCGACGTTGCAGGCCGCGGCTGCGGGGGCGGTTCCCATGGCGAGCGACTACAGCGCCAGCCGTGAACTTGTGCGGGGGCATGGCGAGGCGATTGATATTGCCGAGTGGAGTGAGAACGAGTTTGGCATCCGGCGGGCGCTGATCGATGTTGACGATGCCGTGCAGAAGCTGGCGATGTTCTATGACGATCGCGAACTGCTGGCGGAGCGGTCGAAACAGGCGGCACAGTTTGCAGTGGCGTATGACTGGAGCAAGGTTCTCGACCAGTGGGATGAGCTGCTTCGATCTGTGGCAAATAACAGCAAGCGAATGTCGCGAGTGGTGGCGACGCAGTCGCTTCCAGACAACCTGGTGAGCAAGTACATCCCGGGTGTTCCAGCCGGCTCGGTCAAGGTGAATGTGGTGGAGCACAAGTTTGGCCGACTGGAGGCGGGAATCATTGCGGATACCAAGGGACATCTTTCGGATGTTCGGATTCCGGCGATCCAGAAGGCTTGCGAGGTGGGCGGCGTTCGCGTGGTGCGGTCGCCCGCGTATATCGGTGTGGGGCCGAAAGATGAGGCTATCTTCAGCGAATTGAAGAGCATCTTCCCCATCCTTGGGGGATGGGTCGCGGTGCAGACCGGCGCGGAGGCCGAGGCACCCGAAGGGCTTAATCACGTTTTCTTGGACAGTTGGGAAGAAGCGAGATATGATCTTGCGCAGTCCGTTGTACTGCTCAATGTTCACGGCGGACTTCCCGATGCGACGTTGCTGGACTCCGCTCTCTATGGCGTGCCTTGCATCGGCTGGCAGAGATCAGAAGCACAGCAGATACTTTGGCCGGAACTGACTACGGAGAACGACGCTGACGCAGTGAGGTTAGCGCGCTCTCTATTGACCAATTCCGCTATGTTACGTAGCCTAGCTGCCCGCGGGCGCGTGAACTGCCAAACGCATTACACCCCGAGTGAGGAAGACGCCGCTGCATGGCTGCGCCGACTGCACTCAGCAAAATCGCCGTATGCAATGACTGGTACGAGGTGATCCGCCATGGCTTTCCAGATGTACATGGTTGCCTTCAACGGAGATTTTTCGCAGGCCGTGTCGCGCGATGTACAGCACCACATACGTAAACATAATGGCGTGACGTTGATGGTAATGAAGACGGGAATCATCGGAGCCTTCGATGACAGCATGGTGCCGTTTGTGCAGGCACATCCGAGTGTGAAGCTGGTGGGAGGCGTGAGCCTGAGCCCGAACGGATACGCGGCGGACCGGCTACAGAGAATTTTTGCGGAGAACCTGGCGAAACAGATTCAAGTTAAGCCTCAGTAGGCCATTAGCAAAACCCAAGGAGGTGTCTGGTGCCAAATGTTGGAGCAGAACTAGCAAGTGTACCCTTCGGCAAAATGATCTACGACATGGCCTCGGCCATTGCGAGAAGCCAGATTGCCCTCGATAAGGCTTCGATTGAACTGGTCAAGGTTCTTGCCGGGACGACTTTCGACTATGTTCCCGACGTGGTGGAAACTCTTCTTCCGAATCCACGGCAGGTCAAGGGTGCGAATGGCGCTCCGCTCGTGGACTCGAATGGCGATCCGGTCATGATTACAGGCGTACTTGTACAGACGGATGTCGGAGATTCCTTCCCCCTGACACTACTACAGGCAGGCGTGAACCCGACTTTCTATGCGTTCACGAACTCGCAGATTGAAGTGAAGATGTCGATTACGAGCACGCAGGAATCTTCAAATACCTTCAGCGTCGGGGTGTCGGTAACAGCGTCTGCCGATTTTCTGTTCGCGTCGGGGTCCGTTTCCAGCCATGTGAATTTCACGAGCGCGAACAAGTACTCGTACTCTGTGACTGGATCGAGCTCGATGTCGACGGTGCTGAATCCGGTCCCGCCGCCGAAGAACATGATGCCGAGATTCTTCCTGGTGAATGCTATCGATCCAGCAAAGGTCACGATCAGCCAGAGTTAGCATCTGGAGAAGCGGTCTGGAGCCGGCTGGATGCGATGAGATCCGGCCGGCTCGGCGAGTTGCCTGCTTACCTAATAAACGCAAGGCGACCGATGCATGATGTGAAGCTGAACAGTCGTTGAACTGGGGGTTTCCGTGGCAACCAACGTCGGAGCAGAACTTGCGAGTGTCCCGTTTGGAAAGATGATCTACGACATGGCTTCGGCGATTGCGCGGAGCCAGGCAGCGCTGGACATGTCATCGATCCAATTAGTAAAGGTGCTGGCAAACACCTATTTCGACTATGTGCCGGACGTGGTGGAGACGCTGACACCCGAGCCCCGCCAGGTTCAGGTGTTATCGTCCGGCGTGGAAGTTGGCCTGACCGATGCGCATAACAATCCTGTGATCGTGACCGGCGTTCATGTGGATGCTGATGTTGCACCCAGCTTTCCGATGACGCTATTGCAGGCCGGGGTAAACCCGACCTTTTACCAGTTCACAAATTCAACAATCCTGATCAAGATGTCGGTGACCAGTACGACCGAGACTGACGACAGCCTTTCGGTAACGATCGATTCGCAGAGCAATAATCGCGGATTCTTTTTCAGCTCCGGCAGCGTGACCTCGCACGTGAACGCATCGTTTTCAAATAAGTATTCATACTCAGTCGAAGGCTCGAGTTCGCTACAGACGACGCTGGCCTGCGTACCGCCGCCAAAAGCCATCATGCCGAGATTCATTCTGGTAAATGCCATGAATCCCGCGAACGTACAAGTCAATCAGAGCTAGCTGTTATCGACCGAAACAGCGTGCGGGGGACCGGAATCACGGTTATCGTTCCGCGCGTGAACACCGCTGACTTCGTCCTTTAGGACGGCGGCTGAATCGATAACGAGTTCCGCACGGAGGAGCAATGGCAACCGCACCCACGATCACAGATGTTGGAAGCGAATTGCAGGAAGTGCAATTCGGGGAGATGATTCGGAGCATCGCGCAGGGTATCGCCGACGGCCAGCATGCACTCGATATGGCGGCGGTGCAAACACTGATTGCCTTGTCGAACACCTACGTCGACATCATCCCGGAAGTATCGGAGGTCATTACACCACAGCCGCTGACCGTGCCGATTTCAGGCCAGCCATCGATTGAAGTGACTGGAGCGCGCGTTACCGCTGTCGCTTCCGACCCGGTTCCGATTACTGCTCTTCAAGCCGGGCTGCTGCCGACCTTTTACCAATTCACAGAAGTTGATATCGCGCTGAAGGTTTCGATTGCATTGCGGCAGGTAACGCAGACCGAAACGGACGGAACGCAGACGATAGGGATCTTCGCCTTCGGATCGCACGTAAATTTCCGGACCCAGAATACTTATTCTTACTCGGTCGATGCGTCATCGAGCGTGACCGCAACTCTTAAGCCGGTTCCTGCAAATCTGCGGCTAACGCCACAGACGATTACGGTCAATGCCCTGGGGAAGACTCCGATTGTGAATGTGACTTCGTAAAAGCGCGGACACGAGTGAAGCATAACGATTTTTCTTGAGGCGTTCCGATGACGACAGATCCGCTGGCGAATGCAGTCGAAACTTTCTCCGCACCAATCGAGAGCGTGATTATCGCTCTGGGCCAGGGTATCGCCGATGCTCAGAAGGCGCTGGATAACAACTCCATTGCTGTCCAGCAATCGATCGATACCGATCCCGTGCTTTCGCAATATGGACTGCAGGCGACCTGGTACCAGTTCCCTACCGTCAACATGCAGATCAAGATGTCGATGAGCATAACGCAGGACAACCAGACGCAGAGCTCGCCAAACGTGGGCGGCTCGCCGCTGCTGCTGAGCCCGGCAAGATTTCGCATTATCGCCCAGCCGCTCAGTGCATCTTTTCAGAATCAGTTCAACTACGACGCAAATGCGGCCACGGAGATCAACCTGACGTTGGTACCGGTTCCTCCGCCCAAGAGCGGCGACCAGGTGACGACCCCGCCGCAGATGACGCCAGCCGCAGCGCAGGCGGCGGCTCTCGCCAGCGGCGCGCCCTTCGTCACAACAAAGAACGCGCAAGGGGCGACGGTCGACGCAGAGGGCAACGTGTATGTAATCATCACCAACTTCAACGCCACCGCACGCGTGTGGTACGTCATCCAGTACGTGCCTTCGAATGCGGCGATCCCCACCGTGGTTGTGGCAGTAGACGATGCGACGCAGACTGCGCGCATCCTGAGCACTTAACCCATGTTGAGCACCTAAGTAGTGAGGACCCACGTGCCCAAAAGGAAGAATCCGTCCAAGGAGAAAAAGAGCGCGGCCAAAGAGCAGACTGCGCCGAATGCAACGCGCCCGACGACTGAGCCAGAGGCGGCGGCCCCCGCCGCGCTTTCGAAATTACCCGCTGAGGCGCCAGACCTGGCGATCGCGGGCGGTCCAATTGGGATCATCGATAAACCGATAAGGCTTCCTATCTTCTTCAATACGAATCCGGCGATCAGTTCCCTGTCGCCAGCGGGCGCGGTGGTGGGCGGCGGCGACTTTACGCTGACGGTTCTTGGAAGCAATTTCGGTAGCGGCTCAACCGTTTTGTGGAACGGGTCCGCTCGAACGACGACGGCAGTGAGCTCGACTCAGCTCACTGCAGCAATTGGCGCCGCAGACCTGGCAGCGGTGGCGACGATAAATGTGACAGTGCAGAACCAGGGCGCGGCCGGCACCGCACCGGTGACGTCAACCGCAGTTACCTTCAACATCATTCCAAGCTGGCCGGCAATACAAAACCAACTGAGCGCGATTACCAATTTTCCAGCTGATCTGCTGACGCAAATCAATACATTCGTGACGCTGCAGACCTCGCAGATCAACGCACTCAATACGCAGGTGCAAACAGACCAGACAACTCAGGCCAATTTGCAGACGCAACTGAACAATGCCAATACGACCATCGCTCAGCAGGCCGCTCAGATCACGAGTCTCGAGGGTCAAGTTGCCGCGGCTACGTACCAGACGGCCTCGCCATACGACGTGGCGAACTCGTTCAAGGGCGTAGTGGACCAGATTCAGCAGAGCGCGCAGAGCGCAGGCGGCATACAGACCACGGTAACGAATATGAATGTGCAGTTGAAGTCCCTGGTCAGTGTTCAGACGCCTGCTGCCGGTGGCGCGCCGATGGCAAGCCTGGTGTTTCCGTCTC